>CAWIGY010000089.1:0-51642 GCA_963835565.1 uncultured delta proteobacterium | reverse complement strand
ATTTGGCTACGTGCCGAGGAGAAAGAACCAAACCGCACACGCTTTGGCCCGCAAAGCCACTCACCTGTCGCCAACGGCAAAACGTAATCTGACCGCTGATATCTGAATTCATTCTTCCATTCTGGGTTGGTTCGCATTAGCCTAAATCCCGATGGAATTTTTTTGGGACCCCGAAAAGGCTCACCGAAATGCCGCGAAGCATGGCGTGACCTTCGATGAGGCATCCACAGCATTCGCAGATCCGCTCTCATTGACCATCGACGACCCCGACCATTCCTATGGCGAACAGCGGCTCTTGCTGCTGGGAGAGACCTATTCTGGCCGTTTGGTCGTTGTGGCACACTTGGCGGACGACGAGACGGTGCGCATTATTAGTGCTAGAGTTGCAGAGCGATATGAACGAAGGACGTACGAAAATGGCTGACGACGACACCGACCTCGATCTTCGACCTCAGTACGATTTTTCGAAGGGCGTTCGTGGAAAGTACGCCGCGCAATATCGCGAGGGTTCCAACGTAGTTGTCCTTGATCCTGATGTAGCCGCAACGTTCAAAACTCCACAGGCAGTTAACGATGCCTTACGGGAGCTCATGCGTACTCGTGGAGCGAGCGGCGTCTAACTCGCGCTTGCACTTGTCGGCCTCGTCTCCTGGGAGGTTGTGGTCAGCGGCAGTCGTGGCTCGCTACGCTCGCGACAATTGTACTCCTGCCACTTGTCTGGCATCCTGTTGAGGCTGCTGCGGATCTGATGCGGCCGCAAGTGAAGCGCAAATCCGTTAGCGAGACTTACCAGAAACATCCGATGTCCTGATGCCTACTCGTTCCTTCACTGTGTTTTCCAGAGCACCCTACATTCGCGTTGGTGTTCTTTTGGCGTTTCAGGTGCTGGCGCTCCCCTCAACAGCGCGAGCGGATGGGATCGACCTTAGCTGGTTTACGTCAAGACTTGGTGGCTCGCCGGAGCACATAATCCGTACAGCTGGCTTGGTGATTCTCTTGCTGGCGTTCAACTATGGCCTGAACTTTCTCGTGATAGGTGTTCCCGTAAACAGAACTCGGGCGATCTCGCGCTCCTTCGTCCTAACCGATCTGATAGGATTCACTCTCATTGCTCAGGTAGTTGATATATTTGGAGGCTTTCTTGGTTTCTTGCTAGGGGCCCTACTCGCTACTTTGTTGGTTCGCGGTGAAACCCAAATGGTTGTTGGCTTTATGCTAGGGCTCGCTCTAGATTTTAATTCTGTCAGGCATTGGAATTGCGTTGCTAGCGCGTCTTTTCATGGCACGGCGTTGGAATACGCCAACCAAGATAGCCAGGCGTATCGCACAGCGGGCGGCGGTGTTCACTAATCCTGCATGGGCCATTGCACTCTTTCTCTTGATTGCCTCGTTCTTGAAATGAATCTGGCATTGCCATCGTGCCTGGACTACTCTGAAATTCTGTCCCTTCGGAGCGCGGGTTTTTCTGACTCTATGCCAAAACCGTGGAAGGTAGCAGGGTGGAGATCCACCACGGACGCAACTTGATCGTGTGACTGAACAGACCAAGTGACTATGTGTCGTTTCGACATTGCGTGGTGGGTCTGAATTTGCAACGCCATGTGCCATGGCGATCCAGATAGGTTGCGTGACGGTATACCGTGTGGTAGTATACTCAGGTTATCTATGATTCAGTCCTTTGCGGAACCAGGCGCGCTGGATATCTTCAACGGCGTAGCCTCGCGTCGAGCAAGGGCTGCCTGCCCGGTCAACCTCTGGGCTGTCGCCCGCAGAAAACTCGATCAGTTGAGTGTTGCGCATTCGCTAGACGACCTCAGAGCCCCGCCTGCCAATCGGCTTGAAGCCCTGAAGGGCGATCGGAAGGACCAGTTCAGCGTCCGAATTAACAACCAATTTCGCGTCTGCTTTCGCTGGACCGTGGAAGGGCCGGCTGATGTGGAGATTGTTGACTATCACCGATGACAGGAGCGACCATCATGCATCGACTACCTACCAAACGACCGCCGACACACCCAGGTGAAATGCTCCTCTTGGAGTTTCTTGAACCGCTCGGGCTAACTCAAGTTGAATTGGCGCAACGGATTGGCGTTCCCTTTCAGCGCATCAATCAAATCGTTAAACAGAAGCGAGCCGTCACACCGGACACAGCGCTGCGTTTTGCTCAGCTACTGGGAACGACACCCGAGTTCTGGCTGAATCTTCAACAGAACTGGGATCTATATGAAGTGATTGTGGCATCGTCGAAGGAGATATCCCGTATCAAACCGTTGAAACGAGCTGGCTAACGAAGTAAGGCTTTTTGTCGCGCGAAGCCGCGATAAAAAGCGGAGTTGAACTCCGGCGTGGCGCGTCGGTTGCTAGATTGGAGTTTAAGTACGCAGCGGAGGGTTCACGGCAGTGGATGCCAGAACGGTGTGCGGCGATTGCGTCGAGCAGACGCGCGTTGAGCTAGGTGCGGGCGGTGCAGTGTGACCATGGCGACAGAATTTTGCATGGGTCGTAATGCCATGAATGGAGCAACGCGCGCCTTTGACAATTGATCAACGACTGGGCTGCAATGGTAGGATGCTCTTGCGCCAGTCACGACGGAGGCCCCCGCGTGTTGCCGATTGGGTATGGTTGACGGACCAGGATGGCGACGATGCGCATCGTGCCGACCCGGCATGCGGGACACTGGTGTGTATTCGGCGATGCCGGCCGACACCGCGGAATGTCAGTTTTCGAGGTTTCCCTTTCCGGGCGCGTGGCGTTAGTGGCTTGAGCAAAACGGTCGAGCAATGAGCAAGCGTGGTTGAGCTTTTCGTGGCAGCCGGGGCTAAAAATGCCGTAGTACCTGACGCGGTGAAATCCCTTCGGTAACGTGTGGCTTAGCACGCGACGTAAGAATTCGTGGGCTAGGACGGTTTGCTGCTCGCGTTTGCCCGTCCGGTGGCTTTCGTAACTGAATGTCACTTGGGAACCGTCAAAGGCGAGGATGCTGGAGTTGGAAATTGGAGCGCGGAACAAGTAGCGTCCGAGGTAGTCAACCACCTGTTGGCCGCGACCGGCGTGCTGGAGGTGAACGACCCAAGGCTTGTCCCAAACTTTGCTGGGCACCCGTGACAACAGACCGGCATGCTGGAGCGCATCGCGGAACTTCGCGCGAAAAATCTTGGATAGTGCCCATCCGGGCACGAGGAAGCGAGCATTCGTCGGGAATCGCCAATGACCTTGAGGGGTAATTCCACCCGCGCAACAGAGCAGGTGCGCGTGGGGATGAAAGCCCATATCGCGACTGTGAGTGTGCAAGACAGCGAGGATCCCAGGTTGAGCGCCAAGATACTTGGGGTCCAGACACAGGGTCTCGAGCGCTGCAGCCGCTGCCTGCAGCAGCGCTCCGTATACCCGCTTCTGACGTGCTCGAGCCACAGAACGCAGAGCGTGTGGCAGTGTGAAAGTGCACAGGAAGTAGTCGCAGTCGAGCAGACGCTCTTGCTGCTTGACGACCCAGTCGTGGGTGCGCTGCCCATGACACTTGGGGCAACTGCGGCTCAGACAACTATGGTAACTGAAGTGCTCGTGTTGGCAGCGATCACAGCGGTGCACGTGGCCACGATATCGGCGAGCTCGACCACGGCACGAGCTCACAGAGCGCTGAGCAGGGCCTCGATGTGCTCGCGCGCAGCTTCGTGCAGCTCACGAGTCAGGTGGGTATAGATTGCGGTAGTCTTCGGCGAGTTGTGCCCCAGATAGGTTTGGATGAGGCGCAGGTTGACGCCACTTTCCAGCAGGTGAGTGGCATAGCTGTGCCTCAGCGTATGAACATGGGCCTTTTTACGGATCCCGGCTTGGTTAACCGCGCGGTACAGCGCGGACTGCAGACTCCCGCGATTGAGCGGCCCGCCGCCGTTCGCGACACTGTGTGCTGTGCCTGACGCGTCGGAGCCGGGAATACCCACTGAGGCGAACGATGGGTCTGCCAATGAGCGAGCAGTGAGTCGACCAGTGGCCGCGCGATCGGAACGTAACGTCCCTTGTTGCCTTTGCCCTGCACGTAGAGCTGCAGCCGTGCGACGTCGATGTCAGCGAGACCAATGCGCGCGCCTTCCATCAAACGCAATCCGCAGCTGTAGATGGTGGTAAGACACAGTCGGTATACAGTGATTCGAACCAGCTTGAGTACGGACGCAACTTCTTCGACCGTCAGTACGACAGGCAGTCGATTCTCACGCGGCGGCCGACACAGTTCAAAGAAATGCCATTCACGCCGAAGCGTCTTCTCGAAGAGAAACTTGATACCGCACAAGGCGATGGTCATCGAGCTGCGTGCGAAGTGCTTTTCCTCGCGCAAATAAACGAAGTAGTCACGAAGTTCTTGTTCCGTGATCGAGGCAGGCGACTTTTGCCAATGTACAGCCAGCTGCCAGACCGCGCACACGTACGCTTGCTGCGTACGCTCCGAATATCCCGCCAGTTTCAGGTCGTCGATCATCCGCTTTCGTAGAGGACTCATGCTGTCTCCTTCGCGGGCGAGTTGGTGCCCGCGAGCGACAGAATCGCTGCATCAGTCCATACGCTCTACCAGCCCGCGATTCCCCCTATCCGCCGCAGGCGGATTGAGTTCAACAAGCGCTTGCAGTTGGCGGCTTTGCTTTTCCGGAAGGTTATGGTCAGCGGCGGCAGTGGCTGCGCGACAATTTTACTGCCGCCGCTGGTTGTTGCTGTATGATGCGTTATGGCTCACTTGATGGGCCGCAACTGAAGCGCAAGCCGTTGATATGGAACGACCTGTCAAGTTTTGGCGCGACGTCTATGTCACTTTTTTCTGTCTTCGATAGTTTTCATTCTTCGTGGTTGTGGATGAAACAGAGAGTGAACGACCGAAAGCGAGCTTATTCGACGGTCATCAAGCTGATATTCGAGGGTTGGTCCGAAGGACGTACCTCATTGTCTTTCATGCGTCGGGAGCTGCCTCGGACTAGGCAACGCGGGTTGGGTACCGCACAACGGCTTCGAGGATTCTCCTTTCCGTGCCACTCTCGGTCGCTCACTCTCTGTTTCATCGTGTGTTGCTTCGTGGGATTGTGGGATTGTTTTGCCTACGCTGCCTTTGCGAGTGCCTCCCGCTCCACTTTGGAGCCTATCGCCCAGATGAATCCGACGAGCTCACGAGCCACAGCGGTCAGCACTTTCCCCGGCTGCTTACTTTTGTAGGTCATCTTGGTGAACTTGCGATGCAACCGCTCCTGTGCCTTCCAGGCAATCTCAGAGACACCGGGTGGAAGCGTTGGCAACACTTGCTTCAGACGATTGCTCAGCCATGGCTTGTGCCGGGAGTGACACGCAGTTTCACCGAGTACATGTCGAAGATGTGCGTTGCCGGTTCGTGTGATGCGCCCTTTCGATTGCTTGCCTCCGCTCGAATACTCGGACGGAACAAGCCCAGTGTAGCCCATCAACTCCGTCGGTTTGCGGAATCGCTGGAACGTACCCACTTCGGTCACGATGGTAACAGCCGTTAGTTTTGCAACGCCGCGTAACGCTTGCAGCGCATTGATGACTGCTTTTTTCTCCGGTGACACGGACTCGATGGCTCGCTCAATGGCCTTATCCAGACGACTCACACGTTCGCCTTGATGCAACACTTCGGCGATGTGCGCTAGCAGTGTTTCTCGTTGTGCTTCGTGCTCCAGCTTCAGTGACTGCAGCCATCGCCACCACGGATGCGTCCAGGCGCGACAACCTTCAGGATCGCGAAGTGCATAGTGCAACAGATACTTGACCAAACGATGCTTGGCGCGACTCTCATCATCCTTAGCGGCTCCGCGCGCGCGAACCAGGTCACGCAACGCTTCGTGCGCACCATCGGGAACCCACACGGCTGTCAATGTGCCCGCTTGGTAGCACTGGGCGAGCTTCTCGGCGTCGCGACGATCCGTCTTGATGCGCTCACCGGACTTTTTCGGAATCAGCGACGGCGCGACCACTTCGCATTCGACGTCCACTTCGTTAGCTGCCAATACAGCGCGTAGCCGGTGGGTCCTGCCTCGTAACAGACCTTCAGCCCATTGGGACCACCCAGCTTTTCGATGAACTTTCTCACCGCCTCGGGCCGGTTGGGAAATTGCCCAAGGCTTCGGATCTTCTGCCGTCCCTCGGCGATCGCCGCCGTGATCGTTTCTGCGTGTACATCCAAACCCAAATATCGTGTATTCTTGATCATGACCGACTCCTCCTTTGTGGCTCTGCGTCTCAGTTTTCTTTGCCGAGACCGAGCGTAACCCACGCCTAAGGCGCGAGTCGGTCGTTCCATCATGACTGGACAGCCAAGCAGACATGTCATTCCGAATAGCACGCGACACGCAACAGGAAACACCAGTACATGAACAAGAAACCGATGGACGCAGCACGAAGCGCAGAAGTCGACCCCATCGAAACGTCACGTTTGCAGTGGCTGGCGGCAAGCGAACTCGCGTCAAAAATGGCTGCCGAGATGTTTCAACCTGGGAGCGGGTACGGAGATCCAGACGCCCGCGCCAACGACGAGCACCGTCTGCAGTCTGCCCGCCTCGAGGCGGACCGCCTTTTCCGCGAATACCATGACTTAGAGCGACAGGACGTGGAATCCAAACTGCTTCGGCTGCAGCGGTCCCAGACTTTGGCCACTTGGGCGTCGTTTGCCGTGGCAGCGGTTGTGGCCTTGGCAACCATCGCCAGTACATTGATTGCGCTCTTGCGATAAGGCACCAATTCTCGGCATCCGCGCCAACTACGGTCAAGTAGGGGCCGAGGCACTGGCGACGTACTCGTGAAGCTGCCTCGAGTATGCTAGGCTTCCTGCAAGGCCGCTGAGGAAATTGCTGAGATGGCTAACCCGAAAGTATACGTCGAGACTTCTGTGGTCAGCTACCTGACTGCATTCGGAAGCCGCGATCTGATACTTGCCGCTCACCAAGAAGTTACGCGCACTTGGTGGGCTACTCGTGGCAGCTTTGACATATATGCCTCACAGTTCGTCATCGATGAGGCGACCGCCGGCAATCCGGAGGCCGCCGCCCGACGCCTCGGAGCGCTGCAGGATGTGCCTCTTCTCGACGCGAACAGGGACACAACCGTTCTTGCTGGGCGACTTATCGCTGATGGCGGACTTCCCTCCAAAGCGCGGCTTGACGCATTTCATGTGGCCGTCGCGACGGTCCATGGAATGGACTACCTCTTGAGCTGGAATTGCACACACATCGCGAATGCGACGCTGCGCGGCAAGATCGAAACGATTTGTCGAAGTACCGGGTTCGTTCCGCCCGTCATATGCACGCCATTGGAACTTGTCGAGGAGTAGACACGATGTACCCAACCAACCCGATTTTGGAAGAGCTCCACGCAATTCGCGATGCTCTCGCAAATGCAAGTGACCAGGATCTGGAAAAGATAGCTGAAGCCGCAAGGTCTCGCCAAAAGGACAGTGGCCACGAGATTGTCCGGCTGAGCCCAAAGCTTGTAGATTCCGGGAAGAAAGCATCCTGATCGGTTGCTCGGGGTGTTGCTGTCCAACTCTGAGCACTTCTTCCAAAGATGCCTAAGTGAGCCGAGCGACGCGACGCCTGTGCAATCATCGATACGAATGAGGACAAGCAAATGAAATCCATCGCCTTATATGCGCGCGTATCTTCGGAACGGCAAGCTCAGCAGGCTACGATTGACAGTCAGATTGTCGCACTGAGGCAGCGTGCGGAAACTGACGGTCATGTCGTGATTCCACACGACATCTACACGGATGACGGATTCAGTGGAGCAACGCTCGTGCGCCCTGCGCTCGAGCGATTACGCGATCACATAGCTGAAGGAGGACTAGAGATATTGTACGTCCATAGTCCTGATCGATTGGCACGACGTTACGCTTACCAAGTTCTGCTGCTCGATGAATTTGAGGGCGCGAGGGGTTCAAGTGATATTTCTTCTCGGGCCATCAGGGCAGAGCGCAGAGGACGAATTGCTCGTTCAGGTGCAAGGTATGATCGCCGAGTATGAGCGAGCAAAAATCCTAGAGTGCAATCGTCGTGGCAAGCTGCATCGAGCACGCCAAGGTCTGGTCAGTCCTCTTTCTGGTGCTCCCTATGGATATCTTTACATTCGCAAATCCGACGGTGCTCCCGCCACCTATCAGGTGCTGTTGCACGAAGCCAAGATTGTTCGACGGATCTACAATTCATTGGTACGCGATCAGAAGCCAATCGCTCAGATCGTGCGAGAAGCTTAACGCCGATGAGATACCAACGCGTCGCGGAGCACCACGCTGGGATCGCACAACCGTGTGGGCAATTCTGCGAAACCCTGCATACATGGGCAAGGCCGCTTATGGCAAGACTGAATCAACCGAACGACGTCAACTGCTGCGACCGATTCGGAACAAGCCTGCCGTGCCTCGACATGCAAAGAGCGCGTGCCGAGATCGACCTACGGAGCAATGGATCTATGTCGATGTTCCCGCGATCATTTCGGTTGACGTATTCAATGCTGGCGCCCTACGCCCACCAATTCCACTACAATGCCAGATGCCGTGCTGCTGACTTGGACAATAGGCCCACATTCGACAAAACCAGCAGACTGTCGCGCCTGGCGTTTGATCGCAATACCCGTCCGAACCTCAGCTACCTCGCTCGCGTGCTTCTTGAGCGAGTCGTAGCTGATTCGCAAAGCGCGTGACACCGGGTAAACCCCTTGCTCGCGCGCAAGGGCCGCGGCCGCATCCCATAACTCCTTCGGCATCTTTCCCCGATTCGCACGTGTCTTGCGCCACTGTTTGACTTGTCGGCGCACCCCTTCGATGCTCGACCCAGACCTCCGCATCAGCCCTCGTTGTCCCATGGACCGGCCTCCTTCTCGCGTTTCCTTAGCTCGGTCTGGACCCTAGCTCGGCGCTGCTATCGGCGTCACGCAAGCTTGCTGAAAGCACACGTTGCGCTTCGTGCTCCAACTTCAGTGCCTGCAACCATCGCCAGCAAGAAAGCGTCCAAGCGCGACAGCTATCCGGATGCCGCAGAGCATAGTGTAGCAGGTACTTGATCAGACGATGCCTGGCACGACGCTCATCGTCCTTTGCTGCGCCGCGCGCACGAACCAGGTCGCGCAGTGCTTCGTGTGCGCCATCGGGAACCCACACTGCAGTCAACGTGCCTGCTTGGTAGCACTGGGCGAGCTTCTCGGCGTCGCGACGATCGGTCTTGATGCGCTCGCCAGACTTCTTCGGAATCAGCGACGGCGCTTCCACCTCGCATTCCACGCCCAGCTTCGTAAGCTGCCAATACAGCGCGTAGCCGGTCGGCCCTGCCTCGTAACAGACCTTCAGCTCTTTGGGACCTCCAAGTTTTTCAATAAACTTCCTGACCGCTTCGGGCCGATTGGGGAATTGCCCAAGGCTGCGGATCTTCTGCCGTCCTTCGGCGATCGCCGCCGTGATCGTTTCTGCGTGTACATCCAAACCGAGATATCGTGTATTCTTGCTCATGACCGACTCCTCCTTTGTGGCTCTGCGTCTCAGTTTCTTTGCCGAGACCGAGCGTAACCCACGCCTAAGGCGCGAGTCGGTCGTTCCATCATGACTAGCCAGACAAGAGCAATGCAAGTCACAGACATTATGATCATCCGAGACGGAGGGACCATCGTGTTCACTGTCAAAGACAGTCCGCACGCTGGCTCGTACCGTCTGCGAACGCCTTTCGCTGGCGAAACCAGACCCAATCTTCCGCGACGGCATACAGCTGGAAGTGGCCGGACCTGAGGAGACGGCCCTCCGTATTGCTCTAAGAAATTGGTTTTCCGAAACGGAGGCCGCTGGGTCAACCAGTGCACTTGAACGGCTCAATGCTCTTCCCACTTTGTGGAACCTCCCGGAAACGCTCGCGAGTTTCATTCCCCGATACCGGATGCAGACCGTTATCCGGTGCTTGGAATCGCGTCGTTGATGCTCTTGCATCCACGACGACCGCGCCTGCCTGGACTCGCGGAACGTCGCCGACTTTCTCTTGAGAGCTCCTATCACCTAGCGCGAAGTTGCCTTGTAGCCACAATGTAGCTACAATTGACCCGTGAAGGATTTGCGATTCGAATGGGACCCAAAGAAGAATGCGACCAACCGTCGCAGGCACGGGGTTTCGTTCGAAGATGCCCAGACGGCGTTTTCGGACGAGTTTGGTCTCATTGTTGACGATCCCGACCACTCTAATACCGAGGCTCGATTCGTGCTTCTTGGTGTTTCAGCATCACTGCGCTTGCTTGTCGTGTGCCACTGTTATCGAGCTGGTGGCGACGTCATCCGAATAATCTCAGCCCGCAAAGCCGACAGGTTTGAGTCGGCACAATACCAGGGAGGCCGACCATGAGAAGGCGATACGACTTTTCCAACGCCCGCCCTAATCCGTATGCAAAGCGTCTCAAGAAGCAGCTCACGATTCGTCTCGACGAAGACACAATCAGCTACTTCAAAAAGTTGGCGGAAGAACTGGAACTTCCGTACCAGACTCTGATCAATCTCTATCTCAAAGATTGCGCGGCCTCGCATCGGCGTTTGAAACTTTCCTGGAAGCCAGTTGTGAGTGCTGGCTAACTCGCGCATGAACCAGGCAGCTTCGTTTTCTGGTGCGTTCGTTACTGCCGGGCGCCGTGGCGCGTCGGACGCGCATCAATTGTACGGCGCCCGGCTGCCTTTCCATCTGACACGTTTCGGTGTTACTGTCAGGGCTGCAAGTGATGCGCCAGCCGTTATGCCGCGCCGTATTTTTTGGGAAATCGGAATTGGTTTTGTTGCCAGGTTTTTGCGACTTGATGGCGGCAACCGGCGGCGTTGTTCCGCGGGCTGTTTGCAGCGGGGGCCTTACGGCGAGTGACGATCGAAAACCGGCGTCATGGTGGGCAGCGCCGCTTCGTCAACACATCCTGGCAACTGGATAGGTCTCGCTTCGTGGCATCCGCATGCCGAGCGCTGCTCGGGGCTTTGGGGGCATGGTTTTCTGAGGCGCAGGGCGCCATGCCGTTTTTGATGCGTGATTCTGATCTGGTTCCATCTGGAAGCGCCGCAGCGCTCCATCGTCAATGCGTCGTTCCTGCTGATGGCTCTCGCTTCGTGGCATCTTGTTGGGTGGCGCTGCTTTGTGAATTTGCTGCGCCGTTCCGTTTTGGTGCGCTCCGTCGATTGGACTCTGGCCCTCCGGGCTTGCTTTTGCGTTGTCCATCTCCACGCATCTGACCGGAAGCGTGGGCAGCGCCCCGATCTGTTGGGGTATTGCACGCTGTTGGGTCTCGCTTCGTGGCTTTCCGAATCGTTGTTGTGAGACCATGGCGCTCTTGCGTGCCGTCACGACCCGCTTCGTGGCATCCGGAAACGTAGCGCTGCCACGAACATGTTGGGGTTGTGTGTTGTTGCGGGTTTTCTGTTAATGTCCTCGCCCCCTCAGCCTTCGGTCAGATCGTGGCGGCCGGGCATAACAAGCGCTTGCTGCCGGCGGCCTTTCCTTGCTGTTGGCTCTTGCCTAGCGGCACCCGTGGCTCCGCTTCCATTTTACGGCTGCCGCTTGCTGTGGCATCATGCCGCGTGCTTCCGTTTCTGCTGCGGCCGCGGCAGAAGCGCAGCCGTGCCGTATTCAATCGCGGCATCGAAGGTTGTCACCGGAGACAACCCATGCATTGATGACTTTGTCATCTTCTGGCCAATATCGAATTTCACCCGAACCGTGAGGCGGCAACGTCTGCTTGTTTTCGGGCAGTTCAAGCACGTGCACACCGGAGTTCTGTTCGAGCCGTATCTTGCTTGAGTAATCACCTATTTCGAATCGCGTGATCCGCGAACCAACAATTCGCGGCGTAACGTTGTCCCACTTTTCGAATATTCCGAAGGTCGCTGGCAAATTCGAATACATGGGTTAACATATACCGTGATATTTCGGATTTGCGGCGAGCCAGCAATCGTCCAGAAGCAACCATTCGTCTGCGCCCCACAGTGTCAACACAAGATATTCAGTTTGATGGGTATCAGTACCTTCAAGTTCTAGACCGAAAAAACCGGGGCCCCCAATGCCGTAAGTGCCACAATGATCGCACCAAGACACAATGCGGCGATTGAGAACCCGACCAACGCCAGTTTCGGAGATCGTTTTCGGCGGTACTGAGCTGGAATCCTCGACGCAACGAATAATAACAGAACGGGGAGATTTGCCGATGTCCATTTACATCGTACAATATGTCAACCGCCCTCCCGCTTTCAATACATGTCGCATTAGAGAATCCGGAGTTGGCCATGAAAAAGTTGCTCGCATATATCGACTACGGCACAGGCGGTATTTTCTTTTGGGTTATGGCTGAGTCACCACAACAGCTGTCACTACGATATCCGAAGGTACAGATACTCGATTGCGCCCCAACATGGATGGACTACAAGGAAGTCCAGAAACTCGAAAGCCCCCGGATCTATGACATTGACTCTGTAGAGCTCGCCAAGCTGGCGACTTGAGATCCTAAGTCGCTACAAACAACTGGCGGACGCCTGGTCGAAAACGTGTGCTCCAACAACTCTGGACTCGCTGCCGGCCAGTCACGTCATCGCGGCCGGGCATAACAAGCGTTTGCAGTTGGCGGCTTTCCTTTCTGGAAGGTTGTGCTCAACGGCGGCAGTGGCTGCGCACCAATTGTACTGCCGCCGCTCGTCTTGCTGTATGATGCCTCTTTGCGGTCTTGTTGGGCCGCAACTGAAACGCAAGCCAGACAGACAACTCGAACCTACCGCTATGCACGTTCCGGAAGACATACGAGTCCAAGTTCACTCGGCAGGAACGAGCGCCCTTGATGGGCTCATCGTTCAAATCACGGTTCGCGCAGGCCGAAAGAATCCCTATCAGATCCTCTCTCCGAAGACTGATGAGTCAGGATGCGTTGCGATCATTCGTGATGATTTCATCGGTCAGTTCACAGACCACTGGCAATTGGGACTTATGGACTACGATGGTTCGATTGAGACCGCCGGTTCCGACGTATTGGTAGATCTATTTGATCCCACCTGGTATCTTGAGAACCCGAAGCTCGCGCAAGCATGGCCGTTGCTCAAGCACGAATCGACAAAATGGCGTTCTCGCCAAGACCAGTACGTATACGTTACGACATGCCGCAACTTGAACTTCACTGCCCGACCGATCCGCGCCAATCTCGAACTCGGAAACTTACTTTCCCTCGAGGTCACTCAAAAATAGTGACCCCACCTTTTGGGAACCTGGCCGTCACAGATCCCGCCGAAGCCAGGTGCATTGCCATTGAGCAGAGGATTTGAGGTTGATCAGATTTCAGGTTTGCTCGGACATAACTTATGTGTAGTCTTTGACGGCGATGCCCACGGTACTCCGAAACGGCCCTTACCGTTTCTTCTTCTATGCAGGGGATGGCGCAGAGCCACCCATGTTCACGTGGAGCGCGACGACAATATTGCAAAGTTCTGGTTGCGTCCGGTCCGACTGCAGGAAAGCGGCGGATTCACCCGGGTGGAAATCGGCCGATTACAGGGTATAGTTGAAGAGAATTTGGAAACGATACTGAGTTCTTGGGAGGCGTTCTTTGCCAACTGAATCCCGACACGCACAGGCCCTGCAAGTAGTCGTCACAGACGATACTCTGACTGTTGACCTCGTTAACGGTCGAACAGTGTCTGTGCCTCTTGCCTGGTACCCTCGCCTCGCACACGGCTCGACTGCTGATCGATCTAATTGGCGCCTCATTGGTCGAGGTGAAGGAATCCATTGGGCGGATCTCGATGAAGACATTAACGTCGAGGGTCTTCTCGCTGGACGAGCCTCAAGCGAATCGCAAGCATCTCTGGACAAGTGGCTGCGTAGTCGCAAACGGGCTGGCTAACTCTGAGCACTTCTTGTGCAGACGAGTAATCGAGCACCGGTAGCCGAGTCGGTTGAGTGCGGCACGAGAAGTGTGTGAGTTGAACAAAGGCGGTTGTCTGTACCGAGAACCCATCCCGCGCAATTCATGCTGGTTACCGCGCACAACGATGGTGAATTCCGCCAACTTGGGATACCTCAACTACTTGTCCCAGCCCTTGGACGGTAGTCGTCCCAGGCGTGTCGGGGCACGTTAGTGCCCTGTCGATGTCCCGCAACATCCGCCAACCGACACCCTCCCATAACCCAATCGTTCAATCTCGGTCGTCACCCCAAATGTCCGCGCCGGAGTTCTTGAACTGCAACCTGAAGTCACGCCGAGGGGGTGTGCGCTGGAATTGCATGTCCTGACGTACGGGTTGGAAAAACGTTGGCATTTTGGATGACTGAGAACTGTGGACGGGCGTACTCGATAGGATGGACTGTCCGCTATCCGACAGCGATCTGGTGTGTCAATCCTCACATGTGGATGTCCTCAGGTATCGTTTCTTCAATCGCATGTGCGTTGGGTAAGGATTTTGTCCAGCTCCGCGGCAGTGGGTCGCTCTGCGGCTTTGATCGCAAGCGTCCGCGCAAGCGCGATACCGACCTCGCTCGGCAACCCATCAAGCTGACCAAGAGTCGAAGCAGCGCGACGGTGCGCGTCACTCGCTTCGAGAAAAGGTATGGATTGGAAGGGTGTCGAACCCACAAGTAGCTCATGAGCGAGAACCCCGAAGCTCCAGACGTCAGCGGACGGTTGCGCATCCCGCACCCCTGACATGAGCTCAGGCGCCATGTAGAGCGGAGTTCCCACAACAGATCCAGTGTGCGTGAGAGCGGGGAGCGAAGGCTCATCAGTCATTGCCAGTAGCAGCCTGTTCTCCTGCGAAGCCCCGTCAATCGAGTCGGCGGGCATGCACGAGCCAGTTCGGGTCACCGCTTGCACGACCCGCGCTATTCCAAAATCGCAGATTTTAGCAATGGGCGTGTTGTCGTTGCCAGTCAACAGAACGTTCGCGGGCTTTAGGTCGCGATGGACTATCCCGCTTGCCTCTAGTGCTGCAAGGCCGCTAGCAATCTGACCCAACACGCCAAGCGCCCACTGGACATTGCCATAGTATTTTCGGGCCTCGCTTAGAGATTGCCCCTTGACGAGTTCCATCACTATGTAAAGCTCACCCGCACTTGATACATCGACGTCAACGATCGCCACCAGATTCGGGTGCGTGATTTTGCCGGCAACTTCGGCCTCGCGCGCCAGTCGGGCCAGGGAAATACCCGTTGCCTCCGTGGTTAGTACCTTTAGTGCGAAGCATCGTCCGTCCGATAAACGTGCGACCTCGTACACCACGCCCATCCCGCCCGCACCCAACTCACGCAGCACCTCGTATCGACCGTCGATATTTCGGCCGACACTGAATCGACTCGCGGTGCTCATGGGCGTTGCCCCGAGGCGCTGAAGCGCAGCGGACAGCTGCCGCGAGCGATCGGTGACTTGACGGCGCAGCTCCTCGTTAAGCAAACTCACTTCGCGGTTCCCGGCTTCCACGAGGGCGAGTCGTTGGGCTAGCTCCTGAGCTGCCCGCGCGTTCGCGATCGCCATCCCGAGCACGTTTGCCAGTGTTCGCAGCGATTCGAGTGCCTGGCCTGAGTACATGTGACCGTCCAGGCGCCGTCCAATTGCAAGCGCGCCTTTGACATCACCGTACCTTTCGATCGGAAGGAGGAGATCATTCGACCCAAGTCCACCCAGGCTAGCACCGTACAATCGGCGGAGTACCTCGACATCGACGACACGATCACCGCATGCGGCAAGGTGCGTGAACACGACATGAGGCGGCTCCAGAAATTCCGCCGAAATTGCGTTGAATGTGGTTGCGCAAGTGGCAGTCGTGGCTGAGCGAATGGCGCCTTCATCCAGCAACGAGGTGACGTTGTCGGTATAGTTGACAATGGCTTGCCGATAATTAGGTTCTCGTGCGCCAAGCAAACGCTGCGTCCAGTCAGGCGCCGCACGCCCGAGCGCAGCATACGCCGCGGCTGCCGCGACCGTTCCGGCAAGCGGTGCCAGGGACGAGGCCGCGCCCCCGCCGAGGCGCACCAGTTCGAGTGCGAGTGCGTAGACAAGCGCCATAGTGGCGAAAGCGAGGATCCAACCTGCGGCGCGCCCGACGAGATCGCGAAAGACTATCAGTCGGAAACGCAGGCAAGCGTAGCCGAACAGAAGCAAGAAGATCGTGATCGATACCGCACTCACCGGTGCCCCTAAGGGCGCGACTCCGAAATGCGGCAGGTAGTCGAGCAAGCACGGCCACAGCGCAAAGTAAGCAGCGAGCAGGTATTTGGCACGGTTCTTCTCCAGTGGATGTGCACTGCGATAGGCCTTCGCAATGGCCGCCATGACGTACACCGAGATCAAGGCGATCAACAGTGGGTTCACGGCAAACCGTGGATTGGCTCCGGCGTAGACGCCCCACGGATAATGCAGGATCTCGCCCGAGAAGTACAGATCCGTCGCCCACACGGTAGCGATATTGAGCAGGGCGGCGCTTCCGAACAGCAACGCGCCCATGCGCCAAAGGGGCAGCTCACTCATCGTGCGTGCCGCGAACATCGCCGAAGCACCGAGAACTAAGGCTGCAGTCATGTTCACTCGCGCTGCCAGAAATACCCAGGCGACCACGTGCGTCTCGACCCAAATCCCCCCTAAGATGCAGGCGCAAGCAACACACATCGTGACAAACCAAGGCTTTACGCGACGCTCCTCGCCGTATAAGGCCACGATAAGTGCCATCGCGAAGCTGACGACCAACGCAGCTGCGTTAAGCATAGTTTCCCGCCGGGTGTTTGGTTTTCACCAGGTTGGATGCTAACGGATTGGGACTCGCTTGTGGAGGCAAGACGTTCGCATCCGGTGCCCCGCTCGCTTGATCCTCCCGGGCCCACGTCCGAAAACCCCCAAGACCAAGGCCTCAAAACTTCGGAAAACGCAGTGAGGGCTATTTTGAAGCGCCACTCAGGTTACGGCCCCGTCCCATCGCGACTTCAGGATTACGGCGCCGCCCCGTACCGACTACACGAACATGACCGACCCCCTCCTGTAGACGATCGCGTGTGGCGCGATCGTTTTGTGCCTGAATGCACGACGGCGTGATTCCCGATAGAGGGGAACCACGCCGCGGTGGGTCGTCGGATTGGGTGGAGTCGAGTTGACTATTCGACCGCTGTGTCTGAGCGGCGTGATTTTCCGGTAATGCGGACGAGAAGGCCCTTGTGCACGAGGCGGTCGGCGATGGCGGAGGCGGCCGCCGAGTTGTGGAAGAGGGTACCCCAGTCCTTGAAGGGCAAGTTGGTGGTGACGATGGTCGAGCAGCGCTGGTAACGGTTGTTGAAGATCTGGTAGAGCAGGTCGGCCCCGCGGGCGTCGAAGCTTAGGTAGCCGAGTTCGTCCATCAGGAGCAGGTCGGGGCAGCCCAGGCCAAGAGCCGCCGATGGAGGATGTTTCGTGCTTGGCCGGCAACGAGGTCGTTGACGAGGTCGGCGGCAACGACGAAGCGCACGCGGTAGCCGCGCAGACAGGCGAGCTGGCCGATGGCGTTGGCCAGGTGGGTCTTGCCGACGCCGCTGGGACCGACGAAGACGCAGTTGGTCTTGTCGCGAATGAAGTCGAGGGTCAGTAGCGCGGGAAACGAGGTCGCGGTCGATAGAGTCGGGGTAATCGAAATCGTAAGTGTCCAGGGCGGTCAGCGGGAAGATTGCGGAGCGCTTCAAGGCGGCTCTGGAGCGGTTTTCGAGCTGGACGCGGAGTTGCTCGCGCATGAGCTGGTCGAGCAGCCAGGTAGGCGTCTCGTTGCGGGAAATGGCTTTCTGGGAGGCGCGTCCAGTCGCTGGCGGCGTGCTCGAGGCACAGGGAGCGCAGAACATCTTCGAGCGAAGACTTGGTGACAACATCATCGGTGGCCAGTGCGGGGATTGGGGGCGGCGGGATCGGATCTTTGGTTTTCGGAGTTTTGGGGTTTTTCGAAGAGGGCATCGTATGTCTCCAGTGCATGGGGTTGGACGACGACGGCGTCGGCGGTGGTGTTGCCAGTGACAATGGGCTCTGAGGGCTCGCTCAGGCCGCGAGCGAAGCGACCTTGGTCAACGAATGTTCGGACGTATCGAGCGCCGAAGGTGCGCGCAGCGAGTGCCTTTTCCATTGCGTCGGCGACGTCGGTTTCACCGTACAGAGTGATGAGGCGCTGAAGTTTCTGCAGCTCGTTTTCGAGGTGGATGCGGCGGCGGGCAATTTCTTGTATGTAGAGGCGGCACTCGTCAGAGAGTGAAGCCATTCGGTCGCGCCGGCGCGGCCCTTTGGCGGCGGGTCGCCGCTCGAGCATCGCGTCGATGTGGGCTCGAGTCCTCAATGGGCTGACGACGCCCCCAGCACGCTGGTGCTGTGCAATCACAAGACCGTCGGCAATAACCCGCACGGAAGTGTCGTCGGCGCGCAGCACGACATCCTTGCCGACAAATTGGTGGGGGACCGAATAGGTATTGGTGTCCAGGCGGACGCGGGCTTCCTTGGATACGATCAGCGGCAGGACCAGATCGGTGTCGAAGGGATGTTCGCGGCAACGCGTGGAGCCGCGGGCGCTCGATCACCAGGCGCTCAGCGGGACGCTCGCGGGTTGTGGCGTGGATGCGCTGATTGGCGGTTTGCTCGCGCCAGACGAGCAGCCTGCGCACGTAGGTCGCCGAGCGAGGAAAGGTCCTACCGTAGAAAAACGACTGGCGAATGTACTTGATGCTCGCCTCGACGCTACCCTTGTCCTCGGGGTAGCGGACTGGGGCGGCAACGGGCTCGAAGAGGTAGTGGCCGGCGAAGTCCAAGAAACGGCGGATTGAATTGCACGGTGGAGCCGACGTGGTGCAGAACGACGCTTTTCGAGATTGTCATAGACGATGCGCCTGGGAACACCGCCAAAGAAGGCGAGCGCACGGTGGTGCATGCGCAGAAAAGTATCCATGCGCTGGTCGAGGGAAAAGTCGATGTACAGCGCTCGCGACCAGCGCAAAACCATGGCAAAAGCGGACAGTGGGCGCTGGGTGTTGTCGACCCGCCATTGTCCAAACGAGCCCCAGTCGACCTGGGCCTGCTCACCCGGCTCGGTCTCGATGCGCAGGTAGGCTTTGCGAGACCGCGGGGCACGGACCTTGGCAACATAGCGCCGCAGAACGGCAATTCCACCGGTGAATCCCTGGTCTTGAAGCTCTAACAGCAGGCGCACGGCAGTAGGCGCGGCAGAGCAAAGACGCGCCACCGCACCAGGGACACCGGCGATCAACCAGGACAATCAGAAGGCACCACAGGCCCCCCGAAACTGGACAGCACCAACTCGTCCGTGCGATGCACGTTACTGCAGCGGACGGCGGCTACCGTCCTGCATGACGGCTCGGAACTGTAATTCCGAGCCGTCTCCTTTCCGGGGCCCACTGAGCTACCCCTACTCAGCCTGACCGGACAAGAAACCTACCCCCGCGCTTGCCACGATCGCAAACCCGCGGTTTTCGACGATCGCTTACACTTATCCCTCGCAAACGCCTCGAAGACAAATTACTAGCCGCTCTCAACAGCGAAGTCCTCAAGCCCGAAGTGCTGGACGCTGTCTACCGACGCACCGCGAAGAAAGTCAAAGAGCAATTCGCCCATGTTCCTGAAGAGCTCCGCTTGAAGAAAGTCGAGCTCAATCGCGCCGAAACGCGAGTCCACAACTTCATCGAATTCATCGCAAACGGCCGCGCAACCTCGGGCCTGGTGGACGCGCTCGCTCAAGCCGAAGAGCAAGTGAAGACGCTCAAGGCCGACGTAGCGAGCATGGCGTCAGCCTCAGAGCACACCTTCACGCCGCCCCCGCGGGCCTGGATTGCCGACCGCGTGAAGCACCTCAACGAATCTCTTAACCACCCGCACAGAGAAGTCAGCACTTGCACTGAGGCGCCTCACCGGTCCAGTGACGCTCACACCAAAAAAGCCGGAAGTGGGCCGGCCATTCTTCAAAGTCAATTGTAAGGTTGATAGCTTGAACCTCCTCGTTGCGGACGGAAGTTCGAATTCATTTCATTGGTGGAGGCGCCGGGAATCGAACCCGGGTCCGCAAGGCTTCCGGTCGGCCCTCGTTCACGTGCGTAGTCGCTATATCCCTAGCGACTGAGTTGGTGAATTCGGTCACCGCCTTGTTGGTGCCCCCACCCGTCGGCGCTGCGCGCCGCCGACTTCCCCCCGATCCGTGCTCCCCATCGCTGTCGCGCTGGGTGCGCGCGGATGAAGGGAGGTGGGTTATGGCGATTTGGGGAAATCTTCCATGTCGATGCGTTGTGATGTCTGCCTTCTAATTACATCGCTCGTCATGTGCAGCGAGGCCTTGTAATTCAATGGCAAGAAATGCAAAACTCGAGCTTGGAGAAGTCAACTAGTGAGCACGATTCGGGCAGGAGAATTCGAGTGGGACTCCAATAAGGCCGCGAGCAATGCCAAGAAGCACGGCGTTACCTTCGGCGAGGCGATGGAGTGCTTTCTTGACCCTCATGCGATCGACTTTGGAGACGCCCGCCACCCCGACCGACTCATGCTGATAGGCATTTCTAGGGCACATCGCATACTTTGTGTGGTCTATGCGGAACGGCAAGAAGGCGCTATACTGCGAATTATCAACGCCCGCCGTGCGACTCGCCATGAGAAAAAAATCTACTCCGAATACCCGTGAACCTTCGCGAGCATCTTTGCGAGAGATTCCGGAAATTGATCTTTCGTCAGCCGTCCCTCTTGGTCGCGGACGCCA
Source organism: uncultured delta proteobacterium (assembly GCA_963835565.1). Taxonomy (GTDB): domain Bacteria; phylum Myxococcota_A; class Polyangia; order Polyangiales; family Polyangiaceae; genus FEN-1139. The sequence goes on along the minus strand of CAWIGY010000089.1, from coordinate 30,932 downwards.
CCTGGAAAAGGCGCGGCGCTCGTTTGATACGCTGCTCGTCGATCGCAAGGTACTGAAAACCCTCGGCGGGCACGATGCCGTCCTCACCATTCTTCAGACCTTAGCCACGTCTGTCTCCGCGGCTAGGAAGAAGCATCGAGCCGCGTGAGCAGGATCAGCAGCCGTGACAGTCTCAGTCGCTACAATCTCGCCCGGAACGATCGTCATGCGAGTTCGTCGCGGTTAATATCGGCGATTGCATCGCGACGCACAGTGAACTCCTGCGCATCTTCTCAAGCAGGTCGTCCGGTGGTGCCTCCACACCAACGGGACGCACAGGCAACGCGATTACGAGAGCTCTTTGGCCATCAGACCAATCCACTTGTTCACTCAGATGAATCGCCCCGTTCTCGACGTGTCCAATGACGCCTGTCATTGGGTTACTTTACCACACCAAAGGCAATCTGGCGTGCTCAATTCGAACCACGCACCACGAGTGAAAATGGCGCTTTCCCGAAGTAGCGCTGACCGCTTCATCTAAGTGGCGCCATGGGCAAGTGGAACTCGCTGCCCAGCTGATTTGCTTGGCCCCGGAGGTCCTCATGCTTGCCAAAGTTCGTCAACATCTCAATTCCAAGCGCTCCTTGCACAGCGCGCACAGTCTATGTGGCACAACGGTACAGAAACAGAACATGCTCTGTGGCGCCATCTTTCCGGAAAGAAGCTTGGGGTTGCATTCAGGCGTCAGGTGCCAATTGATCGGTTCATTGTTGATTTTCTTGCACCTTCTGTGCGTCTTGTTGTGGAAATTGATGGAGGTTATCATTCGCAACGCGGCGCGGCTGACGCGCGCCGGGACCGCGTGCTTGGGCGGTTGGGGTATCGGGTGTTGAGGTTGGATGCGGCGCTGGTTGCGCGGGAATTGCCGGTGGCAATTAATTCAAATCGTGCGTTGCCTATGATCCGGGGCTTAAGGTCCCCGTCAGAGAATATAGGGCATCTTGCAGCTCGCTCGGAGCGATCCATTGCCGCAGTTTCATGGGTAACTTTGCGGTATGCGTGAGCAGTCTTTGAACGCGTTCGCTATCCAGATCTTTCTGACCGTCGCCCATTGCTGAATAAGCAGACATAGCGTGAGCGCAAAGGTAGTTCTCCGGCATTTTAAATCCATCTCGAGATAGCGCAACCTCAAACTCCTGATACGCCAATGTTCGGGCTCCGCGCTGAAAGAGAACTACTCCCAAGTTTGCGTGATACATTGCAGCCGACGGTACCATCTCAATTGCTCGAGTGAGGGCGGCTTGTGCAAAGTCATAATCCTTCGCGTCACCCATGATAGCGCAAATTGCGGCGATGTTTTCCAGTTGCGCTCCGCGAATGCCCATTTCAGCAAAATTGTGGTAATCCTTAAGCACATTTGCAAACTTGCTCGCCTTTCGTTGATTTGCGAGCACTCTTACAGCGACCTCTTCTGAAAATCCAGTAATCGGTTCTTGTCCGCGTCCATCGGGTGCTACAGCGTATCGAGCCATTTCCAACGCCCTCAACCGATCAAATTCCGCGTCATTGTCTTCACCTGAGTTAGCAAACAACCCAGCGACAAAATTGGGAAAACCATTGCATCGTGCGCTCGCTTCCTTTACGACGTCTTCTGCTATTCTATAGGCGTCACCAACTGTGGATCCATCTCCTACCACAGCGATCTCAGTCGTTTGAACCTGTCCAATACTGCTGCCGACGGGATACCGGTCGCGAACAATTCCGTAAAGTTTCGCGAGGGCATGATTAACGTACCAGTTCCGCGATCTTTTAGAAGTTCATCGAGATTGGAAATTGAAAACACGCAGACGCTAGGCCATAGACCTTGTTCGACTACCTCTTTGATAGTTGCAATTAGCTCGTCTGCTCGCGAGACTTCAGGGGCATCCAGAACACCAGAGCCTGCCGCTCCGGCCAGAATGTGAGAGATTGCACCAACGGGGACCGCTTCGAGCATTGAGCCATTTACAAACGCAGCTCCAAGTACCGGTTCCGATACGCGACAAAAGAAAGCTCCGGCTGAACGTTGAAAGACACAATGCGCCCGTGAGGATATTTGGGGTACGTGCCGATCCTCTTTCGCGTTCTGCCATCGCTAAAGACGAAAGGAGTGTCGCCCGAAAATTGGGGATGGAACACTAAGAACTCCTGCCCCTGAGTGACGTTAACCAATGAGCCGATGTCAATGGCAACAACGCCCGTTTCAACATGATGCTCAAGGATTCTGCCGTGTTTGGCCAAAATGTCCTCAAAGCGACGGACAATATTCCGTCCCCCCGACTTCGCGCGGTAAAGAGCTGTGTCCGCTTCCCCCAGGAGTCGGTTGCAGGCACATTTCGTGTCACCCCGCTCGCCCTGCGCGGATATGGTCGCTAGCCCTACACTAGTTGTGACGCGTCGTTCACTTGCATGAGGTAATTGCAACGGACTCCACTGCGGTTCACCCTGAAATCTGTTCCATTCCTTCTCGCTTGGTAAGGGTTCATCCGCCACTGCCAATCGAATGCTATCTGCGAACTGAATAACATCTTCATCGTGAATCTACCGCTGCAAACAACTACAGACCTTCCCCTCCAGTGCGCCCCAGAACCAATGAGACATTGAGTCCAGAGATAGTTCAATGCGCTTGAGCGTTTGTTCGATGTGAGTGGTGAAACATTTGAGGACAATGTCGCCGTATAGGTGGCCGTATGTGTCGTTCAACCTGCTTGAAGTGATCAATATCAAGCGCGATGGCTGCGATGATCTCTGGCACAGTGACGCCTTCGAGTGTGTCGGATGCACTCGCGGAATCTGTCTTGGCAGCTTCGAGTTTTTCTGCAAGTAGTTTCTCGAGGGCGATCTTGTTTAGAGCGCCCGTCAAGTTGTCATGGCTGGCACCAAATGCATTGTTGGAGTGCTCTAAGCACAGAAGGACCGCCTTGGCCATGCGGTCTCGCTTTTGCTTGCGTGGGGAGAGTTGGAAGGTCGCGGCAATGACCGCATCAAGATCTCGAACGGGAAAGAAGCACACATTGCTTTTCGGTGGCTTCCAGCATTCTGGATTAGTGAGAGCCGTACCAAGTTGCGCGACGAGGCTCGCATCCTCAATGCTGTGCTCAAGCTGGTCTTGCCAAATCCCGTCGAAGAAATGATAGACGACAATTCCCACGGACGCTGATCGCACCTCGTTGGAAGTTGTCAGTTCTTTGGTGAATATTCGAAGGCGCGCAAGCTTCATGACTTAGTGTGTGTACTACGTCCAATCATCGGATCAATTAACCATTATACCATATAATGGGTGTTGACGATCAAGCAAATGCGGCGCGCTTTAATCGTGGCGAGGATATCCCCATAATTGAATTAATCTACGGTGACGGGATCAGCAACACCCAATGTGCCAGTGCCAGCAATGGCCCTATGCGCTTCGAATCTTGGTCCTGGCTTTTGGCCTTGTCGCTCGCAGCTTCATCACCAAACGTAAAGCGTCGACAGTGCTTTTCGTGTCTGGAAACTCTTGGGCGACATCGGGTGGCAACACTCTCATATTGCCGGTTACCGTTGACCACCAAGTGACCAAATCTAAGCGACCCTTGGCACCCAGCTTTGCTACGTAGGGATTAGGGCGTCCATGCTTGAGAGGGTATTCTTTACGCATCTCCGTTATAGTCCTTGCGTTCGCGAGCCGTTGGCCTTCGAGCACTGATGATCCTAATTCTATCCCCTTTTTCGGCATGCACAACGAGCAGGATTCGGCCGACCAGAGAATGGCCCACCAGCAAAAAGCGGTACTCGTTGACCGAATGGTCGGGGTCGTCGTAGATCTGAGCTAAGGGATCAGCAAATACCGTTACCGCTTCTTCGAAGGAAATACCGTGGGTTCGCTTGTTGATGGAGGCCTTTCGTTCATCCCATGAAAATCGAAGGCTGCCATACCGATACTCAGTCACGACGGTAGTTTACCGATTTTAAGGGCGCAGCGGCAGATTCCGAAACGGTTGCAGAATCCGAGGCAGCAGCAGGGTTCGTAGCCGCAGTAGGTTCTGTGGCAGAACCAGTAACCGCGGCAGATTCAGTGGCGGGCACTGTTTCTGTGGCAGGTCCTGTCACCGATCCTGTAACAGTAACCGGCACCGGGACAACCTCGTGTCCAAGCGCCGCAACAACAATAATCTTCAGTGGAGGTGCCGGGAATCGCTCCGAGGTGCAAAGGTGCAGCAAGCAGTAGCTTTGCCACCGAGGACAGATGACCAAGCTAAGGGAGGATGCATTCGCATCCGAACAAGGTGGAGGCGCCGGGAATCGAACCCGGGTCCGCAAGGCATCCCATCGGCCCTCGTTCACGTGCGTAGTCGCCATATCCCTAGCGACTGAGTTGGTGAATTCGGTCACCGCCTAGCCGCCGTGTTTTCTCGGTGCAACGCGACGGTGGCCACACTTTGCACCCAGCCTTAGTGCTGACGCCCTTCCGCTACAAAGACAATCTTACGGTTGGACGGCTCTCGGGTTTTTTAGGCCGCGAGGGCGATTGCATTATCGTTCGCAATTAATACGTCCCATTTTTGAAGTGGTCTGGGAGCCCACCGCACGCAAGCCAACGTTCAGTCCCCGCGTCGAAACCGATCGCCCCCAATTGCTTGGGTTTGCCTGAATCAACCAGGTGACCGGATTCTAGCTGAGTTTTGCCGGGTGTCGAGGCTGCAGTGACAGTACGTGGCCCACCTGACACCAATCTGAGCTACCTCAATGCGAGCCGCGTGGCGCAAGACGTCCGGCGCACGTATGCCGGCACCAGTGCACCTGCGTTTCATCAAGCCTCGGTTGGTACTTCGACAACGCGAATGCGCCCGCTCAAATCATTCTCCGTCCTTCGCTTTACACGGATATTCGACAGAATTCAAGTAACCGGCTCCCAGTCGTCTTCGGCTGTACGAGGCCAGGTCTTCTGAAACTACCAGGTTTCCGGTCCGCATCATTGTGTGCCTACGCCCACGGTCATTGCATGCGATTGGAAACGATCGTCAAAGTGGGTGACGTTTCGATCAAACCAGAAATCAGTGGTAGGACTGGAGTTCATCTCTGCACGCGAGGCTAGAAAATCGTGCGGGCGGACCATCGCATGTAGCGGAATGGTTGGCTTGTCCTAAGATACGCTCATGGTTTCGCGAGCTCTGCTGGCATTTTTCATTTTGGGGTGTTCTTCATCCACTCACACGTCCAATAAACCCTCTGCTGCGGGTGGCTCGTCAAGCGCAGGGGGTGCCGGCTCGTACCAGGACGGAGATTCCGGGTTTGACTCGGGCGATACCTCACAGTGCCCGGTTTGGCCCCAGGCGAAGTTGTTTCCTAGGGTGGGCCCATTTTTCTACGGTCCTGATCTGGGACCCTGCAGTTACACGGAGACCGATCATGCTCCGGGTGCGTTACAAGAAACCTTTACGCTATTTTACACCTATAATGACTCCGGCGAGGCCGTGACTGCGGCGTCACCGTCCAGTGACACGCTCCATTACATCTATAATTACACGTACAATCAAGGACTTCTCGCCACTTATAAAAGCTTTGCCGCCGGCCTCTCGACGAGCGCAACCTTCGATTACGGCACGGATACCGCAGGGTATTACGTATTTGACGCGAACGGCAACCCACAATCCCGCTACGATTATTCTCTCGACTCCCAAGGTTATCCTACAACGGTCACATATAGCCTAATTGTTAACGGTCAACGTACTACGCCAACCTCCGGCGCAGTGCGGCTTGAGTACGAGTACGCGAATTGCCAAATTCAAAATGGAATCACGTTTTTAGCCGATGGGACTACGAGCACCGCCAATTACACGTACGATTCCCTGGGGCACCTGATTGACGTCAGTTCCACTGATGTTGATGTCTCCTTTGACTACTCATGTTGGGCGAACCAATCGGACGCCTCGCAGCCGTAATCGCAGCGCAAGGTTAACACCGCTCGCGCTACGGTTGTGACCGTCCGTCAACCTGGACGGGCTCAATGGCGACGACTGCAGTGAGCGCCGCGTTGGCTGTTGTTGGGTTGTCCAGCGCAGCCATTCCGAAGAGGTTCTCGCCTTGTGCTACGAGGATTGCTACGCCAGTTATGATGCCGGGCAGCAATTGCGCGAAATGGTAGATAAACATGAACGCAAGCGCTCTGGACTGATCAGCGCCAAAGAAGACCAGGGCGGCCGTGCCACCCGCTTCGATAGTACCGACGGCACCCGGTGAAGGAACGACGGTTGCCAGGTTGAATCCCACCAGTACGCAGAGCGCCTGTGCCAGATTGATGTGGATGCCAAAGGCGGGGGACACATTGCTCAGGACAGAGGCTTCCCAAAGCCAGGGAAGCGGCGCGACAACCAATGCAATCAGCCAGATCCGACGCGTGCGGAACGCCTGGATTCCGCCCTGAAGCTTTTGGAAGAACATGCCAAGGCGTGAGCCTTTGCGGGGCACGTAGCCTCGACGGGTGAGCACGACCATCGTGATCGCCCAGGACGATAGGGCGCCTCCAAATATGGCCACGGCCGTGAAGACCCAGCGCGGCAGATCACTTATGATTGCCAACAGTAGAATGACTGGAATCCAGCCCCACCAGTCGAGCCAGCGGTCAACGATTTCGGTGCCGAGGATCGTTGCGCGACTCTTTCCGGTACGACGACCCAGGTATTGAACTCGCAGCAGATCGCCGCCTCGTGCCGGAATCATGGCATTGAACATCATGCCAACGACCTGCGCCTGATAGGCCTGGCCATATCGCAAGCCGAGTAGTGGGCCCATCACGCTGTGCCAGCGTAGTGATTGAAAAGCGAGCACGACGAAGCTCGACCCCGCGCAGGCGATGACCGCCCAGAGCGGCACGCCGGCGAGATAATGAGCGACATCGCGAGGCTTGACGCCTAGAAAATAGCCGACGACCGCTGCGAAAGAAAGGCCGACAAGTGTGCCGAGAAGGCCGCGAACGACCATCTTTGGCCCGAACAGCGAACTTGATTGGTTACTCACCTCTTGCAAGTGATTTCCAGACTTCGCGTTTTACACGAGGCCGAGCAGCTCGCCAACGCGGCGCAGCGTGATCGGAGCTTCCGGCTCGGCGCGGCAGGAGTCAAAGCATTTGCCGCAGTTGGGACCGGGATAATCCTTCGCTGAGAACTCACTGTAATGGGAGACCGCCGGCAGCTCAGCGCAGGGTTGTACGTCTCCTCTGGGAGTCACGTGAATCATGATCTTACCGGCCCGGCAACCGGGTCGCTCTCGCTGCAGATAGAAATCGGGGAGCTTGTCGAAGAAGAAGTCCGAGGTCATGACATTGCCGAGCTCGCGTTTGAGCTGCTTGATGCGTTCGCAGACCTTTCGGAACTCAGCGATTTGATCCTCTGATACGAAGTGGCTCTGATTGCCATTTTTCATGTCGTTGTAGCCGGAGAAAGCGATATTGATGCCCCACGCGTGCGCCAGACGGATCAGCGGCTCGGCGGCATGCATGTTGTCGAGCATGAGCATCGAAGAGAAGCTAAAGACGTTGTAACCATCCTTTGCCATCTTAGGCACGGTGCGCTCGAGCTTCTCGAACAGACCCGGTATTCCGCGCTCCTGATCCTGGCGCGCGTCGGGGTAATTCATCGAGACGTTGATTTGATTGATGCCAGCGGCGACAAGATCGCGGATTTTTTCCTCACTGAGAAAGCCGCCGTGGGTGAGCAGCGTCATGTAGCGGAAGCCGGGCAGGTCTTTGATCGACTTCACGATTGGTACCAGATCGCGCCGCAGCATCGGCTCGCCGCCGGTGAAGACGACCACCAGCGGATCGAATCGCTTAACCACGTCGGTGAAGTCGGTAAGCTCGTCGCGATCCTTGATTTTCCAGTAGTCGCAGAAGTCGCAGCGTGCGTTGCAGCGCTTGGTAACCTCAATGGAGACTGTCAGTGGCCGTTGGTTGAACTTCACGTCGAGAAATTTCCCCGCGGCGCGGAGCTTCTCCAGGGGGGACATTGCGAGCTTCATTGCCGAGATTCGTAACACGTAAGGAGCGCCAACGGGAGCCGCTAAAATTGTCTGGTCCGCTTGTCGTGGGCGTTCTGCTACGGTTGCTGCCGAAGCGGCACTCAGCCCGTGCTGCGGCGAATTCTAGGATTAGCTGGGGGCGTGAGTGACCGCCGCTCTTTGCTTTTAGCAGGTAAGTCGGCAAAGGAGGGGGGCAGAGTCGAGCTTTGATTGACAGCTCTGGTTTGGGCAATGATACCCGACTCGGGTGCCTGTTCGAGTGCAGCCACGGCCTGCCGAAGCCCTGAGACGTTGCTGTTTTCGGTTACAATTAAGATCGGCAGAGGCGACGTGAACCAGAGATACATCTCTTCGCCGGCCGCCTCCACACCGCCCCAAGTTTTTGCTTCGTCCAGGAATTCAGCGACGCGATGGCGCGTTAGGTAAACTAACCAGCTCGCTTGATTGAACTGGTCTGTCAGCTCGAATAGTCGAGTGTAAAACTCGAGCAACGAAACGACTGACTGAATTTTTCCCGTCGCCAAAACGATGGGATCTTCCTGAGCCAGCCTGAAGAATGGCACGCGGATTATGTGGCGAACGTATGCGTCGAGGCCTAACTCAGATTCGTCATAGATCCGTTGAAATCACCGCCACTGGCCAATAATGCTCTTGCGCAAGCTTCGCGTTCGCCTTCGCTAATTGGCCACCCACCGGGCATGAGAACGGGCCGTTGACGCAATTAGATCCTCACCATTTACGCCTTACCCACCTGGCCAAAGCTTCTTGACGATCTGCGTGAGATCGCTAACGGTGTTGGACGTCATGCCCGTGTATGGATAGGGCCATGGGAAACTGCGCGACTGGACCTGATTGCAGCTGAATGACACCAGAAAATCATTCGATGGTGAACCAGGCCCGGGACCAAAAGAGAAGCCAAGCTCAGGGTACAGACAATTCGTTTTGGGTGCTTCAAAATTGTCTTTTGTACCGAACAAACTGGCGAGCTGCTTTTTAAGTTCAGGATCTGCTACCTGCGTTTGCCCGAGAATTCGAAACCCGTAGAAGCGGGGAGCGTCCGGTGCAGGCGGTGCAGCCGCGCCCTGGGTCAAGTTGTTCAACAAATCCAGGAGGGATGAGTTGCTGCAACCCTTGGGCCCCTTGCTGAATCCAAGTCTGGATTTCGGGTGGGAGCCCCTGCAACAGAGGTACTGGCTGGCCTGCGGCGGGCGCGGGCGTCGGCGGTGGTTCATAATTTTGCAGACGGAATACGAGAAGGTTGGATTTCTCGAGCTGGTTGAAGGGCGCAACTGGCGAACTTGCACAGCCGGTCGCAATTGCCCCCAGGAGAACCGCCGCATACGCGCCTTTGAAATTGCAAAGCATCATGAAAAACCTACTAGATGGTTTTTGAGCCGTAGTCCAGGGAACGACACCAGGTTTCTTGAGGCGCGAGACTCATCTCACCAACGAAACCAGGCGCACGGCGTGCCGGCAATTCAAATAGGAACGGCAAACAGGACTTCCCCGGCTGGGAGGATTCCCGTTAAGTTCACGGTTGAGGGGCCTCGCTTTGGTTCCGTCGCTTCCAGGCTACAAGTTGCGCGTGAAAAACGTCTTAGTGACTGGCGGGACAGGATTTATCGGCAAACGACTGGTGTCAACTCTGCTCAGCGGTGCCCGAGCGGTCACAGTATTCGGTCGTGACGTGGGTCGGATTAGGCTGGCTTTTAGGGGGAATGCCCGAGGTATCCCATGGAATTTCCTAGAATCGGGACGCTGGACCTCGGAAGTGAGCGGGCACGATGCCGTGGTTCACCTGGCTGGAGAACCACTCGTGGGACGGCGTCTCACCGATTCTCTGAAGTGTCGGGTCCGAGACTCTCGAGTGAAGAGTACGCGTCGACTCGTCGATGCGATGGGCCAGTCCGCAACGCGACCTAAAGTGTTCATTTGTGCTTCTGCTGTGGGGGTTTACGGATCGCTTCCCAGTGATCAAAAGCTCGACGAAACTGCCCCCGCGGGCAACGATTTCATGGCCGAACTCTGTCACGAATGGGAGGCAGCTGCTCTGCGGGCAGAGCTCTTTGGGGTCAGAGTCGTTACGGCGCGAATAGGCATCGTGCTGGGTGCCCAAGGCGGCATTCTCGCCCAATTGATGCCGTTGTTTCGAATTGGGCTGGGCGGCCGTATTGGGTCCGGTCGCCAGCCGATGCCTTGGATTTCACTCGATGACGCGGTTAGCGCGTTGATGTTTTGCATGGATCACGAGAGTATTCGGGGTCCGGTCAACTTGGTGTCTCCCCATTGTGTCAGTAACGAACAGTTCACCCGGGACTTCGCGGATGCCGTTCAGAGATCGGCGATACTTCGAGTTCCCGCGGCCGCCTTGCGGCTGCTTTACGGCGAAGGTGCCGACGTCATGCTCGGGGGCCAATGAGTCAATCCCGCGGTGCTTTTGCGCGAAGGATTCGAGTTTCGATACCCGGATCTAAAATTGGCCCTTGCGGCTACGTTGCCCGAAGTTGAGGTAATCAGGCATCCTCGACGCCGAGACAAAAAGAAGCGGCCCGAAGCTGAACACACAGGAGGGGGGAGGGGAAGTGCGCTCAGAACAGGCCGCGGAAGTTGCTGACTGCTGCTTAGGCTTGCCGAGTACATCAAAATTGGCCGTTTGACAATAGGAAATTCGCGCGCCTTTTTGCTGACCGCTCACTCCGCAAAATGCCGCACCGGCCCGCCAACGTGCCAAGGGCTGGTTAGTTTCCAGCGAAAAACTCGTAAGTCCCGAATTATTAAGGACAAACGCATTGTTCACCGAGAAGAACTAGTTAATGTTTCGCTGCAAAAAGCCACAGTCATGGCAACATGAACTGGATGGTGCCAAGCCCTGCGCAGACGCGGTTTCTGATAGTCGGCCTGGGTGCGCTGGGTGGTGTGGTGGCGCACGCACTCTGTGCAGCACAGTTCGATGTGACCGTTCTGGTCCGGCGTCCCGACGTGGAGCGAAGTGTGACAACCTCTGGACTTCGCGAACTGCGCTCCGGAGCATTAGTCAAGCCGCGAATCGTTTCTGATGGGCTCAATTTGACGCAGCCTTTCGATTTCGTCGTAATGGCAACCCAACCGACGGATGTTGAAGCAGCGGTTGACGGATTGTCCGGAGTCTTTTCTCAAGGTTCGCAGGCGATCTGTCTTCAAAATGGGTTATGCGAGGAACGGGTAGCCTCGAAAATTGGTGCCGCTAACGTTATTGGTGCCGTCGTCACGTTTGGCGCAAACTCGCATGGAATTGGCCTGTGCGAGCATGTTCCTGGGGGCGGACTCGTAATTGGCCGTATCGACGGAACCACGGATACGACATTGATGCCAGCTTGCCGACTGCTTGAAAGGTTTAGGCAAGGTTCGTATCTCCCAAAACTTGATTGGAATTCGCTGGTCTAAACTAATCGTTAATTGTGCGATATCGACGTTAGGCACTATCGGAGGTGATCAATTAGGTGCGCTTCTGAATAAGGCCTACGCTCGTGAACTCGCCTTTGAAGTTATGGGTGAGGCGGTCGCTGTGGCTCGGGCCTCGGCGATCAAATTGGAAAGACTCCCGGGCACCATACCGCTACAGTGGCTGGCGGCTTCAGGTCAAGACAGCGCGGGCCTGAAGGCCGCGGCCAAGAGTTGGGCGCAGCATACGGCGGCACTTGGATTGGGTGCAAAGTATCGAAGGCTTCGCAGTTCGATGCTGAGAGCTATCGAACGTGGCCATACTCCCGCCGGTAGATTTCCTAAACGGGGAAATCGTGACAAGAGGGCAGCGGTTGGGCATAAAGACGCCGATGAATGAAAGAGCCCGTGATCTGGTTTGGGCCATTTCGCGTGGCGAACAAGTGGCGGCGCACGCAACATTGCGCACGTTTTATGAAGAAACCCGATTGGCCTCCGCGGTTGAAGAGTAGCGCGGTGCTTGGCGGGGTTAGCTAGTTTCCGGCGAAAAACTCAAAGTCTTAATATGTTCAGCCATCCGACGCTGGGGTGAGTCTCGAGATCGGGATTGTCCAGAATGGACTGCGTTTGCGCTTCCCGGAATCGATGGATTGCCTCGCGGAATTGGGGAAACTCGCCACCCAAGATCGAGGCCGCGAATAGGGCCGAATTGACCGCGCCAGCCCTGCCGATCGCCAACGTGGCAACCGGTATTCCAGCCGGCATCTGCACGGTGGACAAGAGCGAATCCAGCCCGTTCAATACCTTGCTTTGAATCGGCACTCCCAAAACGGGCAGTGCCGTCTTTGCCGCGGTTACACCCGCTAGATGGGCGGCACCACCAGCGCCAGCGATGATGACGCGCAGTCCCCGCCCTTCAGCGGCCGCAGCGTATTCAAACAATCGATCCGGCGTGCGGTGCGCGGAAATCACTTGCACCTCATGCGGAACACCCAATTCATTGAGCGTTGTCGAAACGTGTTGCATGGTCTCCCAATCGCTGTGAGAGCCCATGATGACTCCAACCAGGGGAGCATGGACCGAGCTTATCGTCACGGGTTCCTCATGAAAGGGCTTGAACTAAGCGCCCAGGGCCGAAACCTAGCGGCCGACCCGCGAGAGCTCAAGTCGATTGTTCATTGTTTTGCTCCAATCGACCTGTCTGCGATTTTGCCCACCGCTGATTACGAGCCTAAGTTCGCCGTGTCCGTCGCCTGCCATTCAGGCGAGGGGAGCCCAATTATGCGCGGATCACGCTCGAAAGTCGGTTTTTTTCTGATTACTTCAGTGGGAGCGGCCTGCGGGGCGGCACACTTGCCTGCTGCAACAGCGGCCCAGCCAACTGCGGTTGTATCCGGGGCCGCAAGCTCGACTGCGAGGACCCAGCCCGTGGCATTGAGTCACGGGCGTCGCTCGATCAGTCCCGATCCCGACGCTGGGCCATCCTCGGATTCGCCGCCGAAGGCCTTGCCGCGAGCTGCCGGTTCCGTGCCGTCACACAAAAAGCAAGTGCAACCGCCTGCAAAAGAGGCGGCCTGTCCCGAGGGCATGCAACTAGTTGACGGGGATTATTGCACGGAAGTGAAGCACCAGTGTCTTGAGAGTTGGTACGACAAATCCAACAAGAAGACGGTGTGCGAGCGGTTTGAACCCAAAAGCTCATGCGTCGGTGAACGCAAGCACAAGCGGTTCTGCATCGATCGCTATGAATGGCCCAACCGTGCCGGTGAGCGGCCTGAAGTGATGAACCGCTTTCACCAAGCTGAAGTCAAATGTGCGGCGCTTGGCAAACGACTCTGCACTGAATCCGAATGGACGATGACTTGCGAAGGCCCAAAGTTTTTGCCCTTTCCGTACGGTTACGTTCGCGACACGAATATCTGTCACGGGGACGTGATGTGGGATTCGCCCGACATGAAGAAGGTAGCGGCACGTGACCCGGCCGAACTCGCCCGCTTGTGGAAGGGTGTGCGAAGCGGTTCGCAGCCGCAATGCGTCAGCGAATATGGCGTCTATGACATGCCCGGCAACGCGGACGAAGTGGTATCCAGCGAAACGTACAGCTCTGACTTTCGAGGCAAATTCGACAGTGTGCACACGGGAGGCCCCTGGTACAAGGGTGTTCGCAATCAGTGCCGCCCGAAGATCTACACACACGACGAAGGCTTTTACTACTACTTCCTGAGCTTTCGTTGTTGCGCGGAGCCCGATCATCAAGACACCGATCCGCGCACGGCCAAGCAGCGCAAGGCCAATTGGAAATTTGAGAAGGTTGAGCAAATTGCCGGCTTTTCGCGACTCGAGGTGCAGAAAGCTCTCAGAACCAAGGCAGAGAAAGGCAACTGCGGCTGCGGCAAAGGGGATATTCGTTGCAATACCCTCTGCGGCACCCTGCTGGGCGCACAGGCCAAGGACTTTCCCAAGACTCGCCGATAGCCACCGTTGAGGTGCGAAGGCCTCGACATTTGAGCCAAGTTTATGGAAATGTCTGTTACGCTCCCATTGATTGGAACATTATAGGTGCCCTATGCGGGGAGCCGCGTCTTCTGACAAACGAATAGAGAATCGAGTAGAGCGACTGGCTTGTATCGAAAGGGGCGCGGAACAGGTGTTTGCGCATCGCGGTGTTGCGGCTGCGACCATGGATGAAATCGCGCGCCATTCAGGCGTCAGCAAAGGAGCGCTCTACCTTCACTTCGAAAGCAAAGAGCAACTTTATCTTACGCTCGCGATTCGCGCGCTAAGCGAGTTGACTAGCAAACTTGAAGCAATCCCGATGCAGGGCACCGGTTTTCAGCGCACGCGCGCGCTGATGCAGACGTACGCCAATTACTCGCTGAGCGACCCGGCTAGGTTTTGTCTCGCGGGTGCCTGGCTCGCTCCGGACTGGCAATGGCCCAAATTGGAGTCACTGGCGACGAGTTACGTTGACCTCGTCAAACACGCCTTATATCTCGCCGTTGAAGTATTCGAACTCGGCAAGCGAGACGGCTCGATTGCCGCGCACCTGGATACGCAATTGACCATATTACAGTTTATCGGGGGCATGCATGGCGTGCTCGCGCTACGTGCCAAAATGCTCGAATCCCCCGATCAAGCTCCGCCTCAACTCGATCCGGAATTATGGGCCGGCCTGGTGCAGCAGCATAACGGCAACCCAATACCGACAATCGATCGCGAACGCATCGTAACGTCGTACGTGGATCTGGTACTGTCAGCGATTGAGCAACGATAGTTCCGAAATTAACGGGCGATATTACTCCGTTGACCCCAGCCAACAGGAGCGCGACTTCGCTACAATCGCAGAAGCCTCTTTGCCCCATGCCACATCCGGCTTCCAGCGCAGCGAAACATTCTCCAATTTGCCGATGAAATCGACATCGCATTCAATGACGAATCGCTGAAGCTTGGTCTCCATAAAGCCCGCCCAGGGCTCGCGGTGCAGTCGAGTCGCTATAATTGGATGCGCCCAAATCCCCGACACTAAAACGAGTTGATTGTCAGGATAGGTTCGATACGGCTGAATCACATGCTGCTTGGTGTCGTCCAGCGGTTGTCCAGGCTGCGGCGGCCAAGGAGTATTCTCATCTTTGTAGGCGCAATGCTCTTCGCCGAAACTCTGCTCGGATGCGCACAGCAGGCGCTCAAAGTCCATCGTAATCACGGTCAGCCGCACGCGCGTCGAGCCGCCTTCGTGCCAGCCACTCATGTTGGTCGGAGCTGGGTTGCGAGTGTGGACAACATTCTCCAGCGGAAAGACCACCAGCATAGCGCAACCGGCGAACACGGCGTTCATCAGATTGCCACCGATGATCGGCAGGGGTTCCGGCTCATCGCGCCGCCTCGGGCGTGGGCGGTCCGAGCGACGTCGAGGATGATTTGAAGATCGGGGACGTGAAGTCCGGTCCCGTTCGGAAGGCATTGTCCGTTGATACCATAAATGTCCCCGAGCCAACCGAATTCCGTGATGGGGTTTGGGTCGGCACTCTGTACCTCGATGCTTCAATTCAAAGGGAAAAACCCATAATCAACCATTTGGCCGAATTCACCCGACGCGGGATAAGGGCTCGGATTGCCGCCCCAACCGACTGCTAGTAACCGGTCCAAAGGATCCATCAATTCGATGGAATCGCGCTACTAACGTTGCTCGGAATGAAACGGCTCGCGGTTGCGGCGCTCATCATACTGGTTGCCTGGGGCACCGCGACGGCCACATTCGAAGCGGTGCGGCCGTCAGCGGCAATCGCCCACGTCACGGCAAGAATTGCGACGTCTCCACCGATTGCTCGACTCGCACGTCACGTGCTGCTCGTCGTCGTCGACGGCCTTAGATGGGATGTTGCCAATGATCGGCAACGGATGCCTCATTTTTCAGAATCCCTCCGCGAGCATACCAGCGGAGATATCTGGGCCGGCCGCATTTCAATGACTTCAAGCGCCGTACTGGCTTACGGCACAGGTCAGCGGGGTGGCCTTGACCAGATACTGGAGAACTTGCATCCCCCGGGTGCTGGCGCCAATAGCTGGCTCGAGAACGCTCATCGTGCGGGTCGGCACTTGATGGCGGTCGGCGATCCCGCGTGGTTTCACTGGTACGGCAAGTGGCTCGACGAGTTTCGGTCAGATCCACAAGGCCTTGGCATTGAGGCGGACTTCAATCTTCGAACGTTGCGCAATGCCAGTGAACTGATTGCAAAATCCCCGGATTTCCTGGCTGTTCACTGCGTGACCCCCGATCATCAAGCGCATGCCTACGGCGTACAATCGCTTCGGTATTCGCAGTATATTCACGCCTTCGATCAGACGCTGTTCGACTGGCTAGGTTCAATTGGCCATGAGTGGACAGTCATTGTAACCAGTGATCATGGGGCAGCGGACAGCGGGACGCACGGCACGGACACGGACGTGCAGCGAAAGTGCCCGATATTCGCTTATGGTCCCGGAATTCGCCAGAACCTGCACCTGGCTCGAGCTCTCGATCAAGTTGAACTTCCAGGGATGTTGGCCGCGCTGCTCGGCGTGCGCAGCGCCGAACAGGGCAGGGGCCTAGCGCTCATCGATTGGCTTGATCTGACTCAGTCGGACAAAGAGTAGTTGGCCTGTGGTGAAGTTACGCGCGTTGCGGCTCTCACCACGGAAACCTGCACCGAGCGAGATGATTCATCGGCTATCGCTGGCTCGGCATTGTTGCCAAAGCGTCCAACCAGAGCACAGTTGCGTCACCGAGGCGAGCGTAGTTGTTGCCGCTTATGACGCGGGACTCGGGAAAGTCCAGGGAGTCAATTCGACTCACAGTTGGCTCTGGGTAATTATCGTTTTTCTGGCTGCTGTCTCGGCAGCCTATTTAACCTACGGTAAGCGCGCGTTCGGGCCTATCGGGCTCGGCTGTCTTTGGCTGGCAGTTTCGCTCGGACTGACCTATTCGGTGGAGCGCCTGCCTTTTGGCGCGCCCAATGGTGTGCGTGCGCTGCTGTTCGTTGTCACCAACGGGTGTCTGCTTTGGGGGTGTCTTCGTTTTAGCAGCTGGGCGCCCGTTTTGGGGCGTCATCCGGCGTTCGCTTCGAGCTTGGTTCCTGGCTGGCTTTTAGTGAGTTACACGACCAATACACAAATTGAGGCCTATATCGTAGTAATCCTTGTTTCGCTTCTCTTGTCGGTGTGCCATGAAAGTGGAGCCGACCTACTGCGCGCTCTACACAGGCTCAGTGAAAAGGGCCGTCGCGTCGATTCAATGGTAATTCTTGCGTCTGGTTTGCTGCTGGCATTCTCGGGGACACGACCGAGCGACATCTGTCCGACAATTCTTGCGAATTCGCCCCGAGTAGCAGCGTTCATTGCAGGCACTCTGCTCACGCTTGGAATGGTTTTATTGGTTCAGCAAGTACCAAAAAGCCGCGTGACGGCTACTTATGCAGCAATTGCCATAGCTTTGCTCAGTCTCATCTTGCGCCATTACTCAGTATCCTGGGTGGGACGAATGGCAATCGTTGTAACTGGCGCGGGCGCAGTCATTGCACTTCTTGACGGACACCGACGCCTGGCTGTTGTCTTGGGCGTCGCGAGTTACGCCTGGGTGTCGCG
The DNA here is from genome assembly GCA_963835565.1 of uncultured delta proteobacterium. GTDB lineage: Bacteria > Myxococcota_A > Polyangia > Polyangiales > Polyangiaceae > FEN-1139. Next base: position 13,379 of record CAWIGY010000089.1, on the reverse strand, counting down.
AGATTTCGAGTGGATTACCTTCATTCCATCCCTAGTATTGGCTGATACTGTCAGCCGTGCATGGGCAAACGCCATCGATTCCGGATCGCTTGCCAAACAATCCCGACAATTCGCCAGCATGCTTGCACTGGTTACATTCCTGTTCGCCCTGGGCACGCTCCAGCGCATTGGACTTCAGGGCGGGCTTCAACTGATCACTATAGATTACACGGCTGGCACATTCGGTGATCATTTTATCCCTACTTACGCCGCGGCACTTTGTACAGGCTACAAATTCCTTATCGCGCAGGTCCTGCTACTGGCGGTGGGTCTGTCACGAATGCCAACCGAGCAGCAAAAGCAAGTGCTCCTGGGCGTTGGCGCCGCACACCTAGCGCGAGGTGTTGCACTGCTCCTAATGCTGTTTACCTGCGGTCAGAGCTATTGGACGGCATTGCGCGTCGTAGCGGATTTGCCGTTTGGAATATTGGGCGTTTTAGCGGCGAGTCTCGCTTATGCCTTTAGCTTCGAGGCAAGAACCTGCGAGCCAGCGTAACCGCTCCACTAGTCGCTTTGGCAATCGAGCGCACTACTGTACTTGCGGCGCGGTAGGGGAGCAGTTCAGTCTTTAGTGCATCAATTTCCCTCTTGTATAGATAAGGCACGTAATCATCTACGCACAAGACTCAGGAAATTTCAGGTGCTCCGATGGTCGTGATGATTGACTTTGCGCAAACTTCGTCTAGCATCATCTCTACGCTGTTGCTAGGCTGCCCGGTTGAAGGTTCCCGCCAGAATGAGTTTTACCTCTCACGACGCTTCCACGTCGTCGCAGTCCGCCGACCCAGATGCCGGTCAACACGACGCAGAAGATGCAATCGTGCCATCTTTTCACCTAGCCGCTGATAGACTGCGATTTGCCGAGCAACCAGTTGTCTGGATTGCCTCCAAATTTAGCGAAGTCAAAGCCTCGATGAGAAGCTTTAGGTCGATCGTGCGGCTTCGACCTTTCGACATCAGCACCCCCAATGGGCGTTCAAATGAGCGTTACCGCCGCGCCGCCCTCACAACAGCGATGTCCCTTGTTGCTCGCGTGCTCGGAATCTTCACGGGCCTGGCTTGGATCCGATTGTCCATTTCCTACTTGGGTGGGGAGCGTTATGGATTATGGATGGCGGTGGGCTCAATGGTTGGTTGGGCGAACTTGGCTGACTTCGGGCTTGCCCGAGGAATGCAAAATCACTTGAGCCAAGCGAATGGGCAAGATGATCGTGAATTGGCTGCGCGTTATGTATCAACGGGACTTTTCACGCTTACCAGCGTGGCAATCTTATTCGCGCTGATTTCAACACCGGCCGTGTTGCTGGTTCCTTGGACGAGTCTGCTGAATGTGAAAAACCCGGCGTTAGCTCATGAAACGCGGCAGGTGGTTGCGGCAGTATTGGCCTGTTTCTTAATTCAATTTCCGCTTTCCCTGGTGCCCACAATCTATGCCGCCTATCAGCGTGGTTATGTCGCGGCAATCTTCAGCATCCTGGGCAGCGTTTTCTCGCTGGGGGCTCTCTTAATTGTGACGCGCACCGAGCTGTCATTACCATGGCTTATTATCATTACCAGCGGGACTGGCATCGTCTTAACTATGATCAATTTTGGTTTTGCGCTAAAAGAGATGCCTTGGTTGCGCCCGAGGCTTCGTCTGGTCTCGAGGGTGACGCTGCGTGCACTGGCGGGAACATCCGTAGCTCTGTTCGTATTTCAAATCGGATCCTTACTAGTTAAACGAAACACAAAGTTTCATAATTGCTCGACGACTCGGCCTGCTTCACGTGGCCGAATGGTCGGTATTTATGCGAGTCTACCTTTTGCCACATATTTTCATTCAAATGATTGACACGCCACTAATACCGGCATTTCGTGAATCGCACGTGCGCGGCGAGTGCGACTGGCTGCGGACCGCCTTCTGGCGTGTGACCAAGATCAAGCTTGTGGTAGCGATCATTGCCGCAAGTCTGCTTGTAACCGGCGGAAATGCCGTGGCTGGTCTAATTGGAGGCAAAGGGATTACGTTTTCATGGGAAATGTGGGCAGCGAGCGGCTTTTTACTCTTCGTGTCAGTTTGGAATGGGTCGTTCAACGACCTGATGATCGCGACGGATCGACTCCGATTTCTGGTGATTACAGTACTTTTTAATGGGCTAGTGACAATGACCCTGAGCTATACGCTTGCCCATTTCTTCGGACTAATAGGGATTGTGTTCGCAATGACGGCCTATTCACTGGTCGTCAGCGCTTGGTTGCTGCCTTGGGCTTGTAGAGATCTCATCATCGGTCGCCGTCGCGGGCTTGGGTGACTCGGATAAGAGGTCAGCGCGCGTGGCATCTTCAAGGATTCCACTGACGATGGGTTTATGGTACGGAGCGGCAAGTGTGCGAACAGGAGTTGATGAAAAATGGAATTGAGCCGACAGAACGAAATCGCCCAAGCTGCGTTGCGGGACTGCCCTACCTGGTTTCATTCAATCGAGTTGGCGCCTGGGATTGTGACGCCGGGACGCAAGTCGGCTGAGGTTTTGGCGAAAGAACTGCGGTCAATTAAGCTACCTGACTTGCGTGGGAAGTCTGTACTCGACATCGGCGCCTACGACGGGTTTTTTTCCTTCGCCGCTGAACGATTGGGGGCGGCCCGAGTGGTGGCGCTGGACCATTACATCTGGTCCACGGATATGGTGGCGTACACGAAGGACTGGGAAGAGTCACGTCGCACGGGAACCGTGCTACCGCCCCCGCACCAGTCGCGCCATTGGCGACCGGATGAGCTTCCCGGGCGCCGCCCTTTCGATGCAGCGCACCAGGCGCTGAACAGTAAAGTCGAAGCGCTAGTCGGGGATTTCATGACGATGGACCTGCAAACAGTGGGAAAGTTCGATGTGGTCTTGTTTATGGGGGTCCTTTATCACATGGAAGAACCCTTGACGACGCTCCGACGTCTGGCCTCATTCACTGCCTCGGGTGGCTTGGCAGTGATCGAGACCGCGGCAGTGGAGGTCCCTGGAGCCGGTAAAAATGCAGTGTTTGAATTTTACCGGGATCAGAACTCAACAACGACCCTTCTAACTGGTGGTCGCCCAACGCCAAAGCATTGGAAGGACTGTGCAAAGCGGCCGGGTTCTGCGAAGTGAAGCTTTTGACAAAGCGACCTAGCCTTTCTCTTCGGAGTATTTTGTACCTCACGACGCGGTATAGGGCCATTGCGCACGCGCGAATGTAGTTGAGGTATCGCCCGTTTCGATGACGCTCGATTGAGCTTACGCGCAATATCCACATCAATCAGAGTTATTGAATTATTGTTATGGCGGCACTGGGACATAGTGTTGTCCCGCGAGTGCTGCAAATTCCCGAACAATGCGGCTGACTATAATCTTTCCACCATCACTGGACAAATCCTAATTGAAACTGCAATCAACCTCAATTGGTGCAGGTACGCGCCGCACAGATTTGTGATAAACCCCCTTGCAGCTTGGCATGGGAGAAACGGCAAATAACGACTCGATTCGACTGTCGATTTGCATCACCTCACGCAACCGCGCTGGTGTCATAGCAACGACGCTCGAAAACATTCTCGCGCAATGCTCGCCAGGTGTCGAGGTCGTGGTGGTCGACGGCGCGTTGACCGACAATTCAATTGAGATCATTGCGGACGTCGCCACGCGGTTCCCCCAGCTGCGCCTTTTTGCCATGACCAAGAACTCTGGCCTCGACGCCGATTACGACAAGGCCGTCCAGGCTGCGAGAGGAACCTACTGCTGGTTGTTCACGGACGACGATCTCTTCGCGCCCGGGGCTGTCGCGCGCGTTTTGAAAGCTTGCGACGAAAATCCTCTCGTGGTCGTTACCGATGTATCAGTGCATAATTCGAACTTTACTCTCGTAGAGGCGGAACGACAGCTGCCTGCGCAGGGCAAAGAGCGTTACCCAGAGTGCGATAGCGCTGAGTTATTTCGAGACTGCGCCTGGCACTTGACGTTTATTGGCGCTGTCGTGGTTCTCAGAGAATTTTGGCTTTCGCGGGAGCGAAAGCCTTACTTCGGCAGCGAGTTCATCCACTGCGGAGTTCTATTTCAAGCTCCCATTCCAGGAACAGTAATCGTAATACGAGAGCCACTCGTGATGATCCGGCACGGTGTGGCAACCTGGCTGAAGCGCTGGTTCGAAGTGTGGATGTACCAATGGCCCAAGCTCGTGTGGTCGTTTGGCTGGATGGATGAATCCGTACGTCGTTCCGTGCAAGAACCCGAACCGTGGACGAACTGGCGGCGCCTGTACTGGGCAAGGGCGACTGGGCGCTATGACTGGAGCCACTTTCGCAAGCTGGTAGTGCCGAGGGCAGGACACCTGTGGCAGCTGTGGAAGCCATTCTTGTTTGCGCTGCTTCCCGTATCGCTCTTGCTGCTGTTTCGCCAAGGGCGGGCTTTGGACCGCCTGCGAGTCTGGTTTTTGCACAGAATGCGTGCACTCTCCGGCACGTGAAGCTGCCAAGAGAAAGATTGTATCCCTTCTTTTGCCAAAAGATGCTCACCAGCCGGGGAAATGATTGTATCGTGTCGATGCTGCGCCACAATGCATCTCTCGGTCATTGTCGTCAACTGGAACTCGCGTGAAGATCTTCGCGAGTGTCTCTCGTCCCTCCGCGCACAGTCGTACGGCGAGTTCGAAACGATTATCGTGGACAATGGCTCGTCCGATGGTTCGTCCGAGATAGTCGCGACTGAGTTTCCCGCAGCGATGCTTTTGCGGCAAGACGAAAATCTCGGTTTTGCGGAAGCTTGCAATCGCGGAATAAAAGCAAGTTCTGGTGACTGGGTCGCAACGCTCAACAACGATGCGGTGGCAGACCCGAATTGGGTTAAGACCCTAGTGCATGCCGCCGCGTCCGTGCCAAACGATTGTGGAATGCTTCAATCATTGATGCTGTATCGCAATCAACAAAATACGATCAATTCGACAGGCATTGAATTGGCCTTCTCGGGCGGAGGTAGAGATCGCAGGGAGGGCCAACCGTATGTAGTCGCAGACGAAGCTGGACCGGAAGAGATCTTTTGCCCAACAGCCGGAGCCGCCGCGTATCGACGCGCAATGCTCGAGGCGATTCAATTACCGGGAGGATACTTCGATCGGTTGCACTTCCTATATTACGAGGACATGGACTTAGGCTGGCGGGCGCGTCTTGCGGGCTGGTCCGCGCGATACGTTCCCGGGTCCATCGTCTTTCACCGTTGGCATGGTAGCTCCGATCGTCACGGCAAGTCCCGAATGACGGTGCTGGCCAATACGAATCGAATTCGCATGCTGCTCAAGAATGCATCGATACCGTTCGTAATTGTGACGGCACCCCGCACCATCAAGGAACTCACCGAGCTCATCTGGTTCGGGCGATTGCCAGCCATGCGAGAGTTGACTCGCGCGGTCGTCGATAGCCTTGCGACGCGACGACGTGTTTCTGCCATTGCGCAGATAAGGCGGAGTGACTTGGAGCGCAAATGGAGAGCTGAGCCTAGGTAGCTTTGCGGCGTCACCTATCCCCGCGCTCAATTGCCATATAATCGCGGACCGCGTGACCTGCGTAAACTTGCCCAGGCCTGCTTGCTGAATCCGAGCATGTCAACGAGACTTCGTCACGCATTCTTCAGCGGATTCTCATAGACCGAGTCGACATTAAGGCTGATGCCCAGCGATTCAAGCTCTAGGTAGGCGCCGCTGCGACCTTCAAAGAGTTCCCAACCTCCGCGTTGATTACGACGGTACACTTCGATACGTTCTTCATCTTGAGCAATCAATACGTATTCTTGCAGCGTCGGAATGCGCCGGTAATGTGCGGCTTTTGCACCACGATCATACGCTTCGGTCGTATCGGACAAGACTTCGACCAACAGCGTCGGGTTAACGACAGCGTGGGGGTCATCGGGCGCGGTCTCGAGCCTCCCGCAGACCACACTGGCGTCTGGGTACGTCGCCAAATTGGTCTCGAGCACCCGGATCCGAAGATCCGAGCTAAAGACGCGGCATGGCTTGCCTCGGAGAGATACACCCAGCTCACGCATGACAGCAGCTGCGAGCGCGCCATGCTCGGGCGTACCGCCCGCCATCGCGAAAACAGCCCCGTTCAGGAACTCATGGCGCAGGGAGCTGGCCTCTTCGGCAACGATATACTCGGCGTAGGACATTTGTGCGACCGGCGCGCTGGGCATTGTGCCACCAGCTTAGCACAGCGTCACGTCAGGCGCCTTGCGACTGCAGGGCTTGCGGTCGCCCAAGGAGGGCCGGGCCCTGGACCCTGAGGTCAACTATCTTCGCTGCTCAATGGCCACATAGTCGCGGATCGCGTGACCCGTGTAAACCTGCCGGGGTCGCGCAATGCCAAGCTCCGGACGATCATTGACTTCTTTCCAATTGGCAATCCAGCCTGGCATTCGTCCGATCGCAAACATGACGGTGAACATGTCTGATGGAATGCCAATCGCGCGCAGAATGATTCCGGAATAAAAGTCTACGTTCGGATACAGATTACGTTCCTTGAAGTAGCTGTCACTGAGCGCCACCTCTTCTAGTTTACGGGCAATGTCGAGCAGCGGGTCTTTCACATTCAGGAGCCTCAGGACATTATCGGCCTGGGTTTGTAAAATGCGCGCCCTCGGATCGTAGTTCTTGTAAATGCGGTGACCGAAGCCCATCAGCCGCACTTCGCGCTTCTTGACGCGCTCGATGTAAACTTTGAGATCGACTTTGTCACGATGCAAAGCATCGAGCATTTCCACAACCGCCACATTGGCTCCACCGTGACGCCAACCCCATAAGGCGCATACGCCAGCGGAACAACTGGCGAACAGATTGGCGCCGCTTGAAGCTACCATCCGCACGGTACTCGTGGAGCAGTTTTGTTCATGATCGGCATGCAGTAACAAGAACAAGTTGATCGCCTGGGTGACTTCTGGCGGGGCTTCGTAGTTTTTGTGCGGAATCGAAAACATCATGTGCAGGAAATTCCGCACATAGTCGTAGTCGGGATTCGGGTAAATGAGCGGCTTGCCAATCGAAGCGCAGTAGGCAGCGGCGGCAATCGTGCGCACCTTAGAAATCAGCCGCGCAGCAGCGGTTTCCAGCCCTGCCGGATCCTCCGCTTCCATGATGTCCGGGTGGTAGCATGACACCGAATTGATCATGGCCGAGAGGATTGCCATCGGTGGAGCCGTGGCGGGAAAACCGTCAAAGTGATGATGCAACCCTTCATGGATCAACTCATGCGCGGTGAGCAAATCACGGAACCGGCGTAGCTGCTTTTCGGTGGGCAGCTCGCCCCAAATGATCAGCCAGGCCGTTTCGATAAAGCTACTTTTCTCGGCGAGTTGTTCGATGGGGATCCCGCGATAGCGAAGGATGCCTGCCTCACCGTCAATGAACGTGATGTTCGATAGGCACGATCCGGTGCTGCGATACCCTTCATCAAGCGTGATATGGCCGGTGGTCGAGCGCAGCTTCTCGATGTCGATTGCACGCTCCTGCTCTGTTCCCACCACAACGGGCATCTCGAATGTCTTACCGTCGAGGATTAGCTTTGCGGTCTTCGTCGTGGCGTCGGTCATCGCTCGGTCTCCTTGTTCACGAATGGCTGGGCACAGGTTTCAGCTAGGGTCAGTAAAGCCTAGCAGGCGCACGGCCTTTCTCTGGCCAGATTTCTTGAGCACCGCTCCCATCATTCACGCGCCACAACTCCGTACAAATCCGATCGACAGTTTCCAGCGACCGCCATGATCGCCGATTCTTGCGGCGATTTGGACTAAAGGAGGCCGGGGATGGGGAGCTATCTTGGGCGGCGGGCCTGGCGCCTCAGCCGTCGTGCGCCAGGGTTTGGCCCCGCACGGGGATTTATTTCTTGGCGTACGAGCACGTGGCTACAGGTTGCTTTGAGAATTTCTAACGGGAATCCTCCCAGCCCGTACCGTTGAGCTCACCCATCCAGACGGAGACGTCAACGGCCCGTACCTTAGAGTTTCGCTTCTAACCCGCAGGTTCGTTCCGATGTTTTGATTGTGTTGGTTGTCTGGGTCCCGGCCCAGACAACTGCATTCTGAGAACTTGACTTAGGGGCCATGACTTTTTCGCCTCAAAGTCGCTAGTACCTCGATTCTCTGGATTCGAGGTACTAGATCGCTTGAGTATGCCGCCTATTTCAGACGCCAGCACCCAGCTTTGCGCCATCTTCGGACATCCTGTCGGTCACTCGCTTTCGCCGGCCATTCACAATGCGGCCTTCGCGGAGCTCGGCCTGGATTTGGCGTACGTTGCTCACGACGTTGAGCCTCGAAGTCTGGCGCCAGCGATGGCAGCCATTCGAACGCTCAATTATCGCGGCCTCTCGATCACGATCCCGCAGCAAAGTGAGCGCGCTTAGGCTGGTCGATGAAGTTGACGACACTGCCCGGCGGATTGGGTGCATCAATACCGTGGTCAACGCGGGCGGCGTTCTCAAAGGTTACAACACCGATGGCCTTGGCGCCCTGGGTGCTCTGCGCGCCGCCCATGTGGAACCTCGCGGTGCAGATGTTTTAATCCTGGCTCAGGTGGAGCGGCCCGTGCAATTGCGGTGACTCTGGCGGCCGAGTCCCCTCCTAGGCGATTGACGTTGCTGGGTGTTGACGAACCCGAACTCAAAGCATTGGCCGCCACCCTTCGCGAGCAAGAGTCGACGGACGTCATCGCCGACAAGCTTGAGCCGGGCAGGCTTGCGCGGGCTTTGCTCGAAGCTCAACTGCTCCTTCACACAACGCCAGTCGGAATGGCGCCGGTTACAGAGAAATCGATAGTACCCGCCGAAATATTGCACGCTGGTCTCACTGTGTTCGACGCGGTATATACGCCGCGACGCACTCAGCTTTTGCGCGATGCGGTTGAGCGAGGATGCCGTGTCGTAGAAGGGCTTGAAATGTTCCTGGGTCAAGCCGTGGTGCAGTTCGAATTGTGGACGGGAAAAGCGGCACCGCGTGAAACCATGCGCGCAGTGATTGAAAAGAGGCTGGCCTAGCTAGCGGGACTCCTCCCAGCCATTATGCCAAAGAATAAGAGTCCCGGCCCAGACAACGGCAAACAAAAAAGTTGACTCAACCGCAACAAGTTCTGCGCTATAAGTTCGCTAATGGCGAACATCGTACTGATTGGGTATCGCGGCACGGGCAAAAGCACGGTGGCCCGGCTGCTTAGCATGAAGTTCAATTGGGCTGTGGTTGCGATGGACGCAAAGCTCGCTGAGCGTGCCGGTATGCCCATAAAAGACTTAGTAGCCAGTCGTGGCTGGCCTCACTTTCGTGACATAGAAGAGGCCCTATGTGCGGAATTGTCCCAAACCGATCGGCAAATCATCGATTGTGGTGGCGGGGTAGTCGAGCGAGAGGCGAACATCCGAGGGTTGCGCAAAGCAGGAACCGTGTTTTGGCTGCGCGCAAAGCCAGAAACAATTATTTCGCGAATCGGGGGTGATGACCAACGGCCTTCATTAACCGGCACACAAAGCTTTACGGATGAAGTAATCGACGTGCTGACGCGACGCACGCCCCTGTATGCGGCTCTAGCGCATGTTCAAATATCTGTGGACCAACGTTCACCCGCTGAGATAGCCGAGCAGATTGTCGAACTTTTCCCGAATCCTCGACTATAAAAGGTCGTCCCGACCGGTGTCCTTGAGCGTCTCAACGACGCTGCGAACGTCTTGGGCCCGTTCACGAGGCATGATCAGACAGGCATCATCGGTCTCTATGATGCAAAGGTCGTCTACACCAACCAGAGCGATGACCCGTTTCGAGTTGCTGGTACGAATGTTCTGGACCAGGTTACGATGCGAATCGACGAGCATTGTCGAATCAGTTACCGCATTGCCGTCACTATCCTGGGGCGAAAGCTCCCACACGCTCGGCCAACTGCCGAGATCGCTCCAGCCGAAACTGCCCCGCACGACATTGAGTACGGTCTCTTTCTCGATAATGCCGTAATCAATGCTGATGGAAGGTAGGCGCGGAAATACGGCCGCCAACGTTTCAGCATGTTTTTGCGGCCCTTGCTGGGCTGCAATCTCGATTTCATGCAACCCGGCATGAAGCTCGGGCATGTGATTTTGTATTGCATTTTGCATTATATCCGCGCGAAAAAAGAACATGCCACTGTTCCAAAGGAAATTCCCCTTTAACAAGTACTCCTGTGCTCTTGCTCGATCGGGCTTTTCCACAAATCGAAGCACGCGCGAGGTGCGACCGAGCAGCGGTTCTCCGACCTCAATGTAACCGTAACCCGTTTCTGGTTTTGTAGGTTCGACTCCAATGGTCGTCACAACGCCCGCATCGGCGCTCTGCAGGGCTTCCTTTAGTAGCGACGCAAAGCCAGGCTCATCGGCAATGTGGTGGTCACTCGGAACGATAGCCAACACGGCCTTGGGATCGCGACGAGCCACGACGGAGTTGGCCCAGCCAATGCATGGAGCCGTGTTCCTTGCAGCGGGTTCGGCCAAGAAATTGCCGCTTGGAATATTGGGCAGGGCTGCTTGCGTTGCCGTTAGCAAATCGTCACCCGTTGCGACCAGAATTCGTTCATTAGGCACCAGCGAAGCCAGGCGCCGCGCTGTGCTGGCAATCAGTGTCTCTTCGCTGCCCGGTGCGATCGGCAATAGTTGCTTCGGCCGAAGGCGTCGCGAAGCGGGCCAAAAGCGAGTGCCGCTGCCGCCGGCTAGGATCACGGCATATACATTCTTCATAACACTTTCTCAACCTAGAGGAATTTCGTTACAACTGCAAGCACGGACTCCAGTGTCCGCCCAAGTGGCGCGACTCCATCAAAACGAATAATCTAAGGCACCACTTTATTCAGGGGATACTCGACTATATCCTCCGCTCCGCTCGACTTAAGCTTTGGTATAATTCGGCGCACGATGTCCTCGTCTACGATGGTACTTACGGCATACCAGCCTTCTGCGCGCAATTTGGATACAGTGGGTGACTTCATGGATGGCAATAACGCTTCAACTGCAGTGAGATTCTTCTCATGCACATTAAGCATCAAGCCGACTTTGCTCCTCGCGGTCAGGGCTGCCTGAAGTAGCAGCGCTAAGTCGGCAATCTTGGCCTTTTTTCGCGGATCTTCCAAGGCCTGACGATTCGCAATTAGGCGGGTCGTGCTTTGGAGAATTTCGTGAATAATTCGCAGGTTATTGGCCTTCAGCGAACTTCCAGTCTCGGTGATATCCACTATCGCATCCGCCAAGTAGGGTGGCTTGACCTCCGTGGCGCCCCAGGAAAATTCAACTTGTGCGGTGACCCCATGCTCGGCCAAAAACTGCTGGGTCAAATCCACCGCTTCGGTTGCGATGCGCTTGCCTTGCAAATCCTCAATCGTGGCAATTGGGGAATCATTCGGAACGGCCACGACCCACCGAACCGGTCGACGCAGTTGCTTACCATACACCAGCTCGGCAACCTCGACGACATCGCGCTTCAATATCCAATCGTAACCCGTAACGGCCACATCCAATAACCCGAGCTCGACGTAACGAGCGGATTCTTGCGGTCGAATCAGCATGCAGTCAATTTCGTCATCGTCAATCGTTGGAAAATAGCTGCGGCTCGAGATAATTACCGTGAAACCGGCCTTGGCAAACAGATCGATGGTGGCCTCTTGAAGGCTGCCTTTCGGTAAGCCCAGCTTTATGACGCTCACGGCTTGCCCCCGTACATTTCCGTGGGTGTTAGCAGGCGCTCGGAGTTTTCCTTGAGGTTGCCTTCGGTATCGACCGTTCGATAAAAGCAGCTTTTATAGCCTTCGTGACAAGCCGGTCCCACCTGGCGCGCGAACACGACTACCGCGTCCAGGTCGCAATCCACGCGCATTTCGACCAGCTCCTGCATATTGCCCGAGCTTTCACCCTTTTTCCAAAGCTTGCCGCGGGTTCGAGACCAATAATGGACCTTATTGGTCTCGAGCGTCAGCCGAAAGGCCTCTTCATTCATGGTGGCGACCATCAATACATCGCCGCTATCGGCGTCAACCGTGACGGCCGTAATGAGACCACCGGCCTTTTCGAAATTCGGGATAAATTGGGCTTTCATTTGAGCGATCCAATTGTTCCTGTCTGGGGAACGTTAGAGTTTCTGATCTGCTGCTTGCAGCCCGCAGACGGTGACGGGCTGATCATTCATCCGTTACGCAACCTTCGGAAGCTGTTTTAACTGTCTTGATATAACGATACAGTGCTCCACAGGTCGCCTTGAGCGGTTTTTTGACACACTTTGCTTGGCGATTTTTCATTTCTTCGGCGGACAGATCGACGTCAATGATGTTCTGTTCTGAGTCAATCGTAATCGTGTCGCCGTCTTGTACTAATGCAATGGGGCCTCCGGTTTGAGCTTCCGGTGTGACGTGCCCGATGATAAAGCCGTGGCTCCCCCCCGAGAAGCGTCCGTCCGTGATCAAAGCAACGTCATTGCCCAAGCCTGCACCCATGATGACCGAGGTTGGCGCCAGCATCTCGGGCATACCGGGTCCGCCTTGCGGACCTTCATAGCGAATGACGATCACGTCACCCTTCTTGACCTTGTTTTTCTCCACCGCCCGCAACATGTCCTCTTCCGAATCGTAAACGCGAGCGGGACCGGAGAATCGCAACCCTTCTTGACCGGTGATTTTCGCGACGGCCCCGCCTGGAGCCAAGCTTCCCCGCAGGATTCGAATATGGCCCGAGGACTTCAGGGGCCTATCCCAAGGTGCCAAAATGTCTTGAGTTTGCGGCAAATCGGCCCAATTTTCGACATTTTCTCCGAGGGTTCGTCCGGTAACCGTCAAGCAATCACCATCCAGCACGCCACGTTTGAGCAACATTTTCACGACTGCCGGCACTCCGCCGATCGCGTGCAGATCTTCCATTACATATTTGCCGCTCGGCTTAAGATTGGCCAAATATGGAATGCGATCGCTGACCTTTTGGAAATCGTCAATGGTCAAGTCCACACGAGCCGCACGGGCCATCGCCAACAGGTGTAATACCGCGTTAGTTGACCCGCCGAGGACCATCGTGATGACCATCGCGTTTTCAAAGGCTTGGCGGGTAGCAATCTGACGTGGTGTTATGTCATGTTCCAAAAGATTCAGAATCGCGCGCCCGGCGGACAAGCATTCTTCAGTTTTCTTTGGATCTTCGGCGGGCGTCGAAGAACTTCCCGGCAGGCTCAGCCCCAGTAATTCGATGGCTGTCGCCATCGTGTTAGCGGTATACATGCCGCCGCAGGCACCGGGGCCCGGGCAAGCGTGCTGCACCACGTCGGTCCATTGCTTCTCGTCGATTCGCTTGGAAAGCAGTTCACCGTAGCTCT
>CAWIGY010000088.1:0-49764 GCA_963835565.1 uncultured delta proteobacterium | reverse complement strand
TGCGTTTCAGCGGCGGCCGCAGCAGCCTCGGCAACACGCAGCAGCATGCCACGACAGGCGCCAGCCGTACAATGGAAGCGAAGCCACGGCTGGCGACGAGCATAACTATCAGTAAGACAAAGGCCGTCCGCTGCAAACGCTTGTTATGCCCGGGCGCAATGACGTGACGGTTGGCAGCGGGGGCGACGACATCAACAGCAAGCCCGCCACAGCAAGCAAAGCCCCGGAAACTCGCGGCAGCGCCACGCATCCGGATGCAACGAAGCTGGTCATGACGGCACGGGAAAGCGCCCTCGACTCACAACAGCTCTCGGAAAGCCACGAAGCGAGAGGCATCAGTGAGCAACAACGCATTGGCCAGGAACGCTGCCAACGCATCCGGATGGTGCGCGGAGCTGGACAACGCAAGAGCAAGCCCGGAAGGCACAGAGTGCACTTTCCGGAGCGCAGCAGAAAGCAACGACCCGTATGCTCCACAAGCAGCGCAACCCAACCAGATGCCAGCAGCGAGACACAGCAGCCGGAACAACGCGTTGGCGATGGAGCGCTGCGGCCCATCAGGACGGAACCAAAATCACGACCAGGCATCGACAAGACCAGAGCTGCGTATTTCGCCCATCGTGTACAGCCAAATCGCGGCATCGTGATCACGCGTTTCGGGGCATCGTGATCGGAGCGCAGCGACGCGCTGGTCGACTTGTCAGTTTGCCTTAGTGACCTCCGGTCTTCGGGTGGGACCCGTGAGATCGACCTTGTACGCGTTTCGGACCAGTCGATCCAAAATAGCGTCAGCGATTGTTGGGTCAGCAATCCATGAATGCCACTTTTCTATCGGCAATTGGCAGGTGATGATGGTGGACAGCCGCGCATAGCGGTCCTCGAGTACCTCCAGCAGGTCACTGCGGTGGGCTTCTTTCAGCGAGCCGAGCCCCCAGTCGTCCAGGATCAGGACCTCCACCTTGGACAGCTTTGCTAGCTGCTTGCCGTAGGAGCCCTCGGCACGGGCCAAGGCCAGTTCATCCAGGAGCCGCGGCACGCGGCGGTACAGGACTCGGTGGCCCTTACGGCATGCGTTGTTCCCCACAGCACAGGCGATGTAACTTTTGCCCACGCCAGTCTTGCCGCTAAACACAATGTTCAAGTGCTCTTGGATCCATGTGCCGATCGCGAATTGTCGCAGCTGCGCCTTATCGAGGCCCCGCGAGCTAGCGGGTTCGACGTCTTCGATGCATGCCGTCGGATATCGCAATTGGGCATCCTTGAGCAGTCGGTCTAGCCGGCGGTTGTCGCGAGCCATGTACTCGGCGTCAACGAGCATCCCAAAGCGCTCGTCGAAACTCAGCGTACTTATCTTGGGATTCTTCCCCTGTGCGTTCCAAGCCTCGGCCATGACGAGCAGGCGAAGTGCTTGCAGTTTTTCAATTGTCGGTTGATTGAGCATCGATTCATTCTCCTTGTTTCAGTGGTAGTAGGAGGACCCACGCACGTTGTCGTGCTCGATAATGGGTGACTCCGGGGGTTCGTCTCCGGGCAATGGCATGCATTCGCGACCGAGTGCCAACATTCGTTCAACGGGCTTGTACGAGCGCGCTCCGAAACGCAACGCTCGCGTGCAGGCCTGTTCGGTTCGCTCCGCACCATGGCGTTCGCCAACGCGTTGAAGCCCGCGTGCTGAGCGCCAACCCATTTCCTGCACTGGATTGGACTCGAGCAATCGTCTCACAAATGCCTCCGTCATCGGTCCAACCTTGGCCGCCCATCCCAGCACTCCCTCGACACCCATCGAATAGTGTCGGTGGGCATCGGGCATGTGAGCCGGGTCGGTCGTGTGCTTGTACGCTAACCGACTTCGTACGTGCGAAGCCACGCGCTGTCCCCGATGGAACAATTCTACCGTAGTGGGCGTTACGCAGGCCCACAGTTGCTCGTGTACCAAGACGTAGGGCGCCGAATACCAGTGCTTTTCAAACTCGACGTGGTAGTCGAGATTGACACGCACCTGCTCCCACTGCCGCATTTCATAAGGTGTTGCAGGAAGGGGTCGCAGCGCTGGGCGATCGTATTTTTCAAAGAGTTCGCGTCGTGTCGCCCCGCCAAGCTTTCGCATGGGACGAGTGTTCAACTCCTCCACCAGCTCTGCGATGCGTGCATTGAGCGCTGCGAGCGAGAAGAATGTCTCGTTGCGTAGTCGCGCTAATATCCACCGCTGCACGATCAATACTGCGACTTCAACCTTCGCCTTGTCCCGTGCCTTGTATGGGCGCGCCGGCACAATCGCTGTGCCAAAGTGTTGCGCCATCTCAGCATACGTCCGTTGAATTCCTGGCTCGTACCGGCACGCTCGCATTACCCCACTCTTGAGTTGATCCGGCACCGTAATCGTCGTGGCCCCTTGAAAATATTGGTAAGCATGTACGTGCGCCCCGATGAAGTCCGGCACTTGCTGCGTTTCAGTGGCCTCGGCGTACGTGTAGTTGCTCGCTCCAAGCACCGCCACGAACAACTCAACGTAGACACACTCGCCCGTCGTCGGCTCCACGTAATGAGGCTTGTTTCCCGAATAGTCGACGAAGGTCTTCTCCCCAGCCCGATGCGTTTGGCGCATCACTACGCCTGCGGTTCGATGCCACTTTCGATACGCGTCACAGAATGCCGTGTACTGAACACCATCGGGGTGTTCTTCGAGATATTCCAAATGCAACAACTGCCGCGTCACCCCAACGCGCCGCAACTCCTTGTGGATGTAAACTGGATCGGGCTGAGGCCGCTCGGTGTTGACAACCACCGGCGGTCCGTAAAGCCGTAGCTCCAGCGTCGCTTCGTCCAGCTCCTCGACTGCGGCCCAATTCAGTCCAGCCTCCATGGCACGCTCGGCCACCTTCTGTACCGCGCCGATACTCCGCCCAACGCTTCTAGCCGCCTGCCGGATCGTCAGTCCCTCTTGCCATCTCAGCCGCAATATTTCGCGAATCTGTCGCATCTCTAATCGCTCCGTTGCCATTCCGGGATCTCCTTCGAGACCCCTTGGTCGCAGAGTTGACTGCTCGCGTCACCGCTCAACCCACGGGCCGTTCACGATGCGCCGATTTCGGCGTTCACGACGGCGATTTACGTGTTCACGATGCCCCGTTTTGTGCGTTCACGATGGTCCGTTTTGTCTGTTCACGATGGGCCGATTTCCGCACAGAGAAACGACAACGCCGGCCGCAACGCCCCAGAAAGCCACCCCCAAAGCGCTGCGCAGCGCCCGCTGACCAGATGGAAGGGAGCGAAATGCATCAAGTAACAAGAACGCATTGGCCGATGGCGCTGCCTGCCATCAAACTACCCAGTTCAACAGCGTCACCCACCGGAAGGCCCCCCGCGAACAGACCACTAAGAACGCCCCGGGTTGCCGGCATCAGGAACACCATGATCCGGCAACAAAACCCCATTGATCGAAAATACGGCACGGTCTAACGGATTTGCGCTTCAGTTGCGGCCCATCAAGTCGGCCACGACCCATCATAACGCAATAACCAGCGGCGGCAGTAAAATTGTTGCGCAGCCACTGCCGCCGCTGAGCACAGACCTCCCAGCAGGCAAAGCCGCCAACTGCAAGCGCTTGTTGGGCAGCTCTTCACTTAGTGAGAAAGACAGGGAACTGCAGCTTGTTGGAAGGAGCGCGCTCTGATGATCGTTCTATCTTTGCCATGTCGTTCACACTGCGAGAGCCCGCCGCGTTGTCCGACCCGGCGGGCCTTTACTTTGCCGGCTTGCTTTGAGCCTCGAGTCGCGCCGCCTCAGAGTGGCATCGGGCAAACTTGGCCTCAGCTTTTGCCAGTTCTTGCTGGTCCGCTCCTGCATCGAGTCCCTTCTGTGCTTTCTTGAGAATTTTCCCTTTCAGGATAGTCACATAATCCTCTTCAAGGATACAAAGTACTTCTTCGCCCACATACTGGTGCAGTTTGCCAGCATAAGCATCTGGAGAACCATTGAAGCGGAATCGCACAAAACATAAATCTTTTGGCCTTTCTCGAGGCGAATGACTTTAGGTTTTGTCGCTTTCACGCAATTGCGCCACGACACTCTCGACGAGGTCGTTGCCGGCCTTCATGTTGACGAGCATGTTACCGGAGCGCGCTCCTTTCTCCTTATGGAAGCAACTATCCCTGTCAACAGCCTGAAGACGTTCACGCTTATTTTGTCGGCCGCGACTTCGTTCTTCTGATACAACGGCTCATAGAGTTCGCTTGCTCTATAGTGCAAGGTCAGTCTAGGCTGAGAAACGGTGGCTGGCGTTGGCGCACTTGCTGACACGGCCGGCGCGAGCCAGCCGTTGACATGGCTGACGAGCTTGGAACGGGTCCTGCGTGCTCACGCGGCTTGGGAGCACAGGCGCAGGTCGGTGAGCACAAGACAAAGGACGTCATTTGCGTGCTGCGGTTCATATCTAAACTCCCGTCGAGAATTCAATGTTGGAAGCGAAAAAGATGTGTGGTCACTATTATTCTGCGGGACACTTTACCGGCCCATGATGTTTTTTTCTCCAGCCTACCTGGGCCTCCCTTAGCTGGTCTCTGCGAGCCTGAAGCGCCAATCCGTCTTGATGCAGTTCATGCAGGTCAACGACTCCGGTCTGATTGGGCCTGTTTCTGGCGGATTATTGCTTCGAGCACGTGGATGCTAGCGATAATTTGACAGATGTCCTCAGATCGGCGGCAAGGGAACGCTGATCGATGCACTTCGGGTCGGCTTGGCAGGCCTGCTCGGTGGCTACTTGCTGTCCTAGTTCTTGGATGCCCAGGCTCAACTTTGTCGCTCTGGGCGACCCACGGCACGTCACACTTATTGTATTCATTCGCAGCCGGCCAATTCCCGCTTCATCACGTCGAGATCCCCATTTGCGGCCCCAAGGAACCGTATCCACGGTAATTCGTCCACAGGCGTACAACGCGCGGCCGCTATGTTTCTCGTAATCTCGTGACTTGCTCTTGGCACCAGTCGCGGATTTTCGCTCTCTGCTCTCTTTCATCCTGTTCCCTCTGATGGGCCAGTTGTTTCTCTGCCAGGAGAGCTTGCGCCTGTTAGGGGACATGCCTGCGGGAGGGTCAGCCGTTGCTTGCGTTGCTGGTTGCGGCTGCGGCTGTTGTGGCGGTGCCTGTGGCGGCGGTGAATTGTTCGAAGCGAGCTCGTGGCTGGTCACTTGAAGTCCCGCCGGTGCATGCTGACAGTGATAGGACGATAATTAACGTCAGTTTCATCTGAAAGTCCTCTGTGACGTAGCATCTCGCAATTGGGCACGTATGTCACCAACCGGCCGTTTCGGGTGCAGGTTTGGCGTCCGGTGTTCTGGCGGTTCGGTGGGTCGTCGTGAACGTGACGGGCGGCGAAGCTCCGGTTTCGGTGGGAAGGGTTACGTCTGCCCAACGGCTGCGGGCTAACCCGCGGCCCCAGCAGTAACACCAAGAGCTATCAGCCGGGAAGACAGGCGCGCACCGTACAATTGATGCGAAGCCACGGGGCGCGCCAGCTACAACATTTTGCGAGGAAAGCCGCCGGGTTCAGCCCGGAGTTGGGCAGCTTCGAGGACTAAGGTTGCAATATGTACATCCGAATGTACACTACAGCAGATGCTCAAGCAATACTCCATCGCCGATGCCAGGAAGAACTTGCCCGCAGTCGTTGACGAAGCTCAGGCAGGCTCGGAAGTTCAGTTAACGCGTCGGGGACAGCCAGTCGCAGTTGTCGTGTCGGTGGACCAATTTGAACGGATGAAGACCGAACGCACCACGTTTGCTGACTCGTACCGGGCGTTTCGTCGGCGATTTGCAGAAGGCAAAGGCAATCTCAGCGCGAGGACTTTCAAGGGCCTGCGCGAACGCGGAGTTGGCCGGAAGGTTGAACTTTGAGTCTCAAGTATCTGCTTGATACAAGCACTCTGTCTGCCGTGATTGCAACGAGACCGAACCGTGCGGTGACCGACCGTCTGGAGCGGCACAGCAATCAATGCGCGATAGCGTCTATAGTATGGAACGAGCTAGTCTACGGATGTGAGCGATTAGCGGAGGGCAAGCGAAAAGCGGAGCTGGGGGCCTTTCTTCACGACGTCGTCATCAAGTCGTTCCCAGTGCTTGCATATGACGAGCGCGCGGCTGCTTGGCACGGCTTGGAACGAGCGCGTCAGGAGCGAAGCGGACGGCCCCGACCTTACGTGGACGGCCAGATCGCGGCAATAGCCCGCGTAAACGAGCTAATTGTCGTAACATCAACGTTCGAGATTTCTCCGGCTTCAAAGACCTCGCAGTGGAGGATTGGACCAAGACACGCGTTGGATGATGATTAGCTGCTCCTGCGCGTTGGCGGCCACGACATTTGGAAGGTGGCAGAAGCGCCCGAAGCGCTGTGAGTGGTCCGTGCAATAACGCTCAGATTAGCTGCGCGAACGTGTCATTTCGACCAGCCCGAGAGATGTACGAAGAGTTGCCGATGATGTCGGCACGGGCGAACCTCACGGACTTAAGATTCGTGGATTATTGCTGATTGCGTTGCCACTCTCCCTCTTGGGTGGAAGCCGTCCTCAGGATCCGCATCGCCCGTGTTCGGTTGCCTCAGCAATCTGAACCAACCTTTGAACCTACATCCCGAATCGGACGTTAATTCAAATGCCGAGCAAAACCTTGCCCATTTCCAGTCTGTCCAACGGCTGCGGGCTAACCCGCGGCCCAGACAGTAACACGACAACCTGTCAAGTTGAAAGACAGCCGCGCGCTGTAAAATTGGCGCGAGTTCGACGAGCCACAGCGCGCGGCAGCCAGCACATTTCAGCGAGGAAAGCCGCCGGGTTCAGCCCGGAGTTAGGCGTCGTCGTCTTGCTCATCGATTTCTTCTTCGAAGTGATCGGCGTCGCAATAAGCTACTGCGAACTCGTCGCCCGCCAGGGCTGCCTTGGTGACTTCTTCCGCGGAGATCAATGAGAACTGCAGAAGCGCAGCATAGGCGGACTCTCGATACGACTCTTCGATTCGCCCGTTTTGCGTCAGCGTCAGGTAAGCGGCAGCTATGCGTTCCCATACTTGGACCTCCCGTTCTGGCTCAAGATCTCTTCGAAAGTTGTTGACGAGGTGTTCCGGTCCCCAGCCGGGCAGGCCCTGAAAAATTAGCATGAGCAGCTTGAGACGGACCAGAAGCGAAGATGGAAGCGACTGGTGTCGAATTGGCCCAAACTCGATTTCTTCAATTGGAACTTCAACGATAGGCTTGTTGCGAAGTTTAGATTGGACCAGAAGATATCTGCGAATGCGATCCGCAAGATCAGGACGAGCGGCTTTCAGCACGCGAACAGCGATTTGCTTCAGCGTCTCTCCGGGAAACCTGGCCGCAACGGTGTCTGCAAGCGATGGGCTATATGCGAGCACCTGCTCTCTACTGACCTGATACCAAATCGGCAACACAGATTTCTTTTTGGCCAATCTGTTTGGCCACAAGACCACGAAGTTCGTACTCTGGCCACGGCTTCTGCAAGAACGCGGGACTGATGACGACAAGCCCGAATCGGCAATGAGAGAGTCCGTGGTCGATTGCTCGCGACAAGCTGTCGCCGATTTCGAGTTCCGTTTCGTCAAACCAGACCCGAAGCCCCAACGCGGTGAGCAAATGGACCAAGGGGCGGACTATTGCATCCTTGTCCTCGGACGCGTGGGACACGAACAAATCATATGCTGAATTGGTCATAGCTGTTCATCGTACGCCTAACGTATGGCGGCTCAGCGGCGGCCGCAACAATTTCAGTAACAGGCCATCAGCATGCCAGAACAGCGAAGTGAGTACAATGGATGTGAGCGCAGCGAACCACGAACGCAGCAGACACGACCAGTCAGCAAGGCAAAGGCCGTCCGCTGCAGCCGCGAGTTATTCAGCCCCGAAAGTCTTGGAACTACGTGTCAGCACGTCTTTCATGAAAACGCCAGCGACACCCAAAACGCGGCAATCCAAGGAAGCCGTCAGCCCATCACAAAGCCAAGACCCCTTGGTTTCGGGTTGCGACAACGCCGAGGCAACGCGCGGCGCGTCAGGTTGCCCGATGTCGCCATCACCCATCAAGTTGGTCACTGAGAGTTGACGCTGCGGCCCCATCAGAACGCCCAGCGTTGCCAGTTGCGATAAGGCATAAGGCTCGGCGTCACGCCACCCCCACAATAAAAAAATACAAGAGGCCGAGACCTGAACGGTTGGAAAGGCCTGAATAACGGCTGCGGTTTCACTTGCAAGCGCATCATGCCAAGGCGTTCCAGGTCAAGGTCAAACATTTCAGGCGCTTGTCAAGTGCAAACCGGAGTTAGACGGCACGTCGCTCGCACTGCGCGCGATCGGGCTATGCATTCTGTCTCCGGGAATCTGGAGCAGCTCCTGGCAGAGGAACGCGCTCGCGTGATTGAATGGCAAGCGGGTGGTGTGCCGACTCGGTCTCAAGGACGGACCGTTATGGTGTTGCCTTCGCCAGCATCGCTATTTATCGCGAATGTGAGCCGGCGGGCATGCTTCAGGATCTCGGGCGGTACGTCCTTCACCCGGTAGGTGTGCATGCCGGCCGCGGCCGGCTCTCTAACGAGGTAGGTCTCTTTTCGGCCCGAGCCATACGGACCAGTCTCGAGTTTGATCTCGAACTGCTTCGCGGGCGTCGCCAATTTTGACGTTAACTACACCATTAAGAAACGCAGTGAGATCCATTGGTTTCTTAACGTCCACGTAACAGCCAGCATAAGCATTGTAGCCTTTGGGAATCGTCACAATCAGAGCTCTTCCCGAAAACTGACAAGTGGGTGGACTAAGCGTACCTCCCCCAGCAAACTCCTGTGGTTGACCCCTTTGGAATGCTTGGAGCAATGATGGCACCTTTTCTGGTTCCGGCTCAAGTGCCTCACTCGAAGGCTCTTGAGGTGGCAGGTCGTGAACGAGTGTGGATGGGCACTCGATCTTGGGGCAAGATTTCTCAGGACAGTCTGGAACCTGACGATTTCCGCGAGCCAACCAGCCCGTGCCGAGGGTCCCAAGCATTCCTACGATGGCCACCACGATGGCCGTGTCGATCCGTACAAGTTTTCGCTCGATATCGAGAAGTACGGCTGAATCGAGAACGGCTGGGCTTGTCGGATGCCCTGTCAACCGAATATAGGAACCCTCAATAACGAAGTCACTCGAGGAGCGTTCCGTGCCGCCGACGATCAACTTGCTCACCCGCGCACTCGGCAATGCTAGCGCGCCACACTGCCAGCCCGTGTTCTCGTCGTAATCCTTGGCCAAGAGCCGGATATAGAATGTCGTTACCATGATGGTCCATCCTTCCGATTGGGCTTGAATTGCATCCTCGCACCACCCGCATTCGAATACCGCCTGCTTTGGGAGGGCACGTGGTGACTTCAGGCGCGGGGATTGGCGCTCCTTCCGTCACGCCCACGATAGATCAAGATGGGCATCGACTGAAGCGCGGAAGGAAGGTGAGGCTCTCAAGGCACAAACGTGGCTTCCGGGACGCAATCGAAGCAACCCCAATTTCCCGTCCCAATCTCGCCGCTGGCATTTCAAGGCTGGGGACGATTTTGCGCAACGACGAGACTCCCGATCGCCGAGTTGACTCGCGCGGCCAGGATCAACGAAATTGAGCAGGTTGACCAAAGTGACGTCGCGCCGGTCAAATCGGTCCGTCTAACGGCTGGCGCATCACTTGCAGCCCAGACAGTAACGCCGAAAGGCATCAGGTTGCAAGGCAGCCGGGCGCCGTATAATTGATGCGCGTTCGACGCGCCACGGCGCCCGGCAGGAACGACCCACCATAAAACAAAGCTGCCAAGTGCATGCGCTAGTTAGACGGAACCGATTGAGTTATCCACCAAATAGTTGCTGTAGAAGCGCTTTCAGCATGTCCACTGTGGGGGCTGCCACAGTGACGATCGTTGAGTAAAGCTCCAGGTATTTGCTGATTCGATCCAGTTTTGGTGCATTGTTCGCCAATTGTTCCTGAACCCGAGCGAGTGCATCTGAGGCTTCAGCACGTTCGTTGTTATCGGCGACCGATTCGGTCTGGGTACGGAGCTCGTGCAAGAGCCTGGTCAATTCCTGACGATGTGACGATGGCACGGCCTCCGAAAATCGAAAGTTCTCGGCACGAATCGATGCATTGCCTGCAACCCCAACGTTTGCAAGCCCGCCGTGGATTGTTGTGTTGTAGATATTCGTGACGAGTTCGCCCGTCACTTTTGGTTTCTCACCGGGTTGATTGTCTCCGGCCATCGGCTCTTGTTCCTCAAGTGCCAACGCAAAGTCCAGCACACGCGTTCGGATAGTGTCAAGGATCCCGCGAATTGCCGCCGAAGGAATGACCCGCCACGCGTCAGCCAACACCATGTCTTCGTACATTGGGTGGCGCCGCTGTAAGTAGGCTATGATGTCGGCGGGCCACTTAGCATGCAACGTCGTGTTCTTCTGTTTCGATACATGAGCAGCAAGCGCACCGACCGGCTCCAGAAAAACTTGGTCGTGTACAACATGCCGCAGTTTTTCGGGAACCAGCGCTGCCGGAATCGGAGCGTTACGCATTCCCGAACCAAACGGTCCAGTGAAGTGTCCCAATGAGTGGACTCGCAGTTTTCGGTAAGCGGGTACTTCCGCATTGTCCGGATAACCATTGAGCTCGTTCGTAACCCAATCACCGAATTCCGCATGCTTCAGTCTGGAAGCAAGCACTTTGCACTTCCTGAGTAGATCAGCCAAGTCAACATCGGAGTCGAGGGCGGCGTCCTGAATTTGGCGAAGAAGTGTCATGCTTGTCCTTGTGGAAGTGTAGCGCTGACTTTGTTTCCGTCTAACGGCCGCGCTTCTGCCGCGGCCGCAGCAGAAACCGAAGCACGTGGCATGATGCCACAGCAAGCGGCAGCCGTAAAATGGACGCGAAGCCACGGTTGCCGCTAGGCAAGACCCAACAGCAAGGAAAGGCCGTCGGCAGCAAGCGCTTGTTAGACCCGGCCGCCACAACGTGACCGACGGCAGCGGGGGCGAGAGCTTCAAAGACAGCCCGCATCAGAGAACCACGACCCAACAAGTTCGCGGCAGCGCCACGCATCCGGATGCCACGAAGCTGGTCATGACGGCGCGGAAAAGCGCCGTGGATTCACAACAACGACTCGGAAAGCCACGAAGCGAGAGGCATCGACAAGCGATGACGCATTGGTACCGAGCGCTGCCCACACATCAGGTCACAGTCCGGAACTGAACAACGCCAAAGCAAGCCCGGAGGGCCAGAGTGCACTCGCCGGAGCGCAACCGAAAGCAACGACCCGTAAGCTCCACAAAGCAGCGCACCCCAACCAGATGCCAGCAGCGAGACGCAGCAGCTGGAACAACGCGTTGGCGATGGAGCGCTGCGGCCCATCAGGACGGAACCAAAATCACGACAAGGCATCGACAAGGCCAAAGCAGCCACAACGCCGGCCGCAACGCCGCAGAAAGCCATGCCCCGGAAGCGCTGCGCAGCGCCCGCTGACCAGATGGAAGGGAGCGAAATGCATCAGGTAGCCAAAACGCATTGGCCAATGGCGCTGCCTGCCATCAAGTCGCCCGGTTCTACAGCGTCACTCACCGTAAAGCCTCCGCTGCGAACAGACCACGGAACAACGTCGCAGGTCACCGGCAACCAGACGCAATAACCCGAAAGCAAATCAAAACCAATTCCCCAAAAATACGGCGCGGTCTAACGGTTTGCGCTTCAGTTGCGGCCCATCAAGTTAGCCACGACCTATCATACAGCAACAACCAGCGGCGGCAGTAAAATTTATGCGCAGTCACTGCCGCCGCTGAGCCAGACCCATCAGAATAGAAAGCCGCCAACTGCAAGCGCTTGTTGGCCTGCATCGCGGATTAGAGTTCCAAGTCGGATTCTGACAGCGGTCGGGCAAGTTCTCGGAACAACGCTGCCAGACCATTCTTGTCCAGTGTACGTGCAGCTGGACCGAGCATCGCGTCGTGCAATCGTTCTTCAGGGTCGAGGACGAGCCAACCATTGACGTCGAAAAATACGAGCGCCGCGTTCAACCCCGCGCGCTTGTTCCCGTCAAGAAACGGTTGGTTCTCCGCGATGTGAAACGCATAGGCAGCGGCCATCTCGAAATATCCTCGTGTAGAAGCGTGCCGTCAAACGTCGCTTGTGCCACGGCCACAGCGGACTCCAGGGCGCCGTGGTCCCGAACGCCCGCAGTGCCACCGAAACGCTGGAGTTGCTCGGCATGCAACTCCAGGACGTCCTCGACGGTCAGGAATATCGGATCGAGCGGCTCAATATTCACTTGGCCAACTTACGAAAAGTGCCCGCATGATTCGCCATCGTTCGTGTTTGGGCACGCGCCAGCCTGTTCTTCCGAGTCGCCTCGGATCGGACAGGCGTGATGATGAGGCGTTCACCGTCGGTGGTCACCTCGAGCTTCGTCTCTGGCGTAATCCGGAGTAGCTCCAAGATTGGCTTGTCGATAATAATCCCCGAACTGTTGCCAACGGCCTGAAGATGCTTGACCATGCCTAAGTTATAACATCGTTGTGAACCACTGGCCAGGGGGTGGCCACGTGATAGTGGCTACGGCTCGCCCACATCGCGGGTGTCCAATTCGAGTCTGAGAGAATATTCATGGTCGTAGAATTGCTATTCATGTTATTGGATAGCTATGGATTGAAGATTCGCGCTGGTCGGCAGCCTTATTTTCGGCATTGTTGGTTGTAGTCGATCCGAGCCGTGGGAAACGGCCCGAACCAGATCCGCATACGACCTAAATTGCGCGCCGGAGAAGATCCACCTGAGACGCGGAATCGGCGGGGTAATCGTTGCAGAAGGATGCGGAGAATGGGTTAGCTACGGCTGTGTCCAGTCACGTCCGCGGGGCGAAATGGTTTGCATTCGAGACGATAGTAGCATTCGATCCCGCCGCAAGTAGCGGACGGAGGGTGGTTGACTGCCCATTGTCAGGACTTGTCACGGTTGACGTGGTTACCCGTGTCAGGTGCAGTCCTCTCGGTCAGGCCAACGTCGCATTTCAGCAGCGCCAGCACGTCGAAGGGTACACCGCGAAGCAAGGAGAACGCAATCAGGCGGCGCGTGAGAATCGAGTCAGCGAGACGAGTCACAGCCGCCACGCAACCAAGACAACCAGCTGGCGTCTGCTGCAAATGTGAGTTGTGGCGCGGGGAGGGTCTTGGAACAAGCAATGGGCGAGTGCTTCCTGAAGACCTTGCGGACAGCGACCATGTGAAAGTCTTGGATGGCCGGCAGCCGTATCGGTATGCCAAGACGCCCTCGGTTCCAGCCAGCCAAGCCGTGGCAGACCACGATCGCGTGTCAAGTTGCCAGCGGTCTTGGCGAGGCCCATCAGGTAGGTCACTGAGAGGCTCTGCTGCGGCCCCATCAGAAAGCCACAGACCTTGCAGGTGGCAACGACGATCGCGGCTTCGGCCAAACCTGTCAGCATCATCCCTAAAATAAGTGGCCAGGACGTTGCAGGTTGGGCGGGCGACACAACTGTCAATTCACTTGACCAGCCTATCCCAAAACGCGTTGGTCGGCGTTGCGAGATAATGGCCACAGCAGGGGACACATGTTGAAGCGATCATTCGGGGTTCCTTTGCAGCCTTTGTTGATAAGGGCCGTTCTGCCATTGTGTTCGACCACGCATCCGGCGCCATCTCGGTTCGAGCTCGTTACTACCCGAGGACCGCGTCGAGCTTCTCATTATTCAGCCCTCTGAGGCCGCCACCATGGGTGGCGGCAAATCGACCCGAAGGGTCGTACGCGCCCAAAGGGCGCAGTGTCACTGCCAGGCGCGCAGCGCCTCACAATGCGCCCCAGCAGGGCGCTTCCGGGTCCGAAGGACCCGGCGTCAATGAAGACCCGAAGGGGCTCCTGATTCTTAAGTATCGAAGATCTTAAATATTGAAGAACCCACTTTTGTGTTGGAGCCGATACAACATTTTCGGGTCAGCAACCAACGCTCAACGCATCAGGGAGCGCAAAACCTAACGACCAATCAGCAAGCCGGAGCGCTCCTAATCGTCAGCATTCATTTCCTCACACCTTGCAGGACATAACTTCGCCTGACGTGGTCTGCGACACGTCAGGCGAATGCTTGTACGAGCGTCAACTAAGGCGGCCCACGAAGGCGCGTTACGCTCTCATACATCCTTGCGTCGTGCTCGGAGTCTTCAGCCTCAAGATGGGCCATGACTCCGTCGTACATTCGTGCCAGTTCGGGAAAATCATCGACTCGCATGGGCCGTTGTTGGCCCGCGGGCGACTCTTGGGGGGTTGTAACGGGCGCTGCAAAGTGGCTCGAGTACTTCGGGGCACAACTTCTCGCGCTAGCCGCTTCGTTCAACCGGTTCAACTGCGGGGCGATAGCGCGCGCGCAGATTGTGACGCATTCGCGCTCGCAAGTGCTTTGGAACCGGGTCGCGTTCGCCGAGCTTGCGAAACGGGAAGTCTTTGGCCGTGGTACCGTGAGCGCTAAGAAAATTGAGCCCAGGGAGTTGCTGCCCCGGCATGATCCGGCGGCTTATTAGGAGATTCCTACGGGCGAGTATACGCACGACCCTGCCGACGCTCTCAGGGTGGGGCGTGCGCCCGAACCACTCCGTAATGGCCTCTGCGATCTTCTCGTAGGTTAAGATGCAGTCCCAGGGAAACGACGCGGAGATACGAGCGACCAACACGGCTAGGCCTTTATAGCCTCGCCGGATCAACGCATCAGCGGCCGCCTTGCCACGCTCTTCGAACCAACCGCAGGGGTTCAACGTGAAAGGCTCCCATTATCGTTCAACTTGACGACGAACGCCTGCCCGGCGCTCTCCAGTAGCCTGCCTGCCAATTCGGTGGCTTTAGCGTGACGGTGCTGCTCGGAGTCGAGCACCGCGCGTGCTAACTGGACAAAGTCGCTATCAAGGACTGCGTTTGCGAGCGCGAGCGCAAGGTCATTGCACGGTGCGCCGGCAGCACAAGCGTGCAAGTACAGCTCGGCCAGGATTGACGTCCTGGGGGTTGCTTCGGGCGAATCAACTGGTGAACCGGGTTGAACCTTGCTGGCCCACGTTTGGTCCACGCGGAAACCGATGTTGTCGCGTAACCCCTCGTTTTCTTTGGGCGCCCCCGAGAGGAGTCGAACCTCTGACCTTCGGTTTAGGAAAGCCGAGAGGGCGCCGAGCATGGCTTCCCGTATCAGAGCAGAATGATTCAGGTTTTCGGCGTTCGCTAAGCTGGTGTGATGACGTCTCGATTCGTCATTTCCACGCCATTGCCATCAATGGCATCACTCACGGTAGGCTTCTCGACGGTTGGCGATCCGTTTGACTAAAACTTGAGTGTCGGTCAGCTCGAAGATGACTCGATAGTCACCATCGCGCAGTCGCCACTGACCACTTTTTCCCGCCAAGTGCCTAACGTTGCCGTCGCCGCTTTCACAATAGCTGGTCATCTTATCGATGATGCGATTACTCACGTTCTTGGGGAGTTTGGCAAGGTCACGATGGCTAGCCTTGCTCCAAATCAGAACCCTCACAAACCAAGCCTTCGTTTCAATTCGTCCGTGGTCATTACATCACCCCGGCGAATATCCTCGTCGGCTTCTGCGATTGCCTTCAAGTCCTCTTCGGTCAACGGTTCATCGTCAACGGGAGCGTTGAGCAATGAAAGGCTGACGGGGTCGAGCTTCTCGGCGACGGGGGCCATTCGCAAAGTATGGCCCAGATTCGAATCAATGGCGACCTATCCGGTGGGTGTCCCGGAAACGCCGTCATTTTCGCTACTTACTAGGCGATTGATTGCATCGCGTAGGTCGTTGGCATCAAGGTCGGCGTAGCGCTCTGTTGTCTTCAGGTCTGCGTGACGTGCGAGGGCTTGAATGGCTGCTGCTGGTGCGCCTCGCCGGTACAATTCCGAAACAAAGAAGTGCCGGAGGTCGTAAACGCTCCAAACGTCGAATCCTGCGCGATTGCGGGCGCGCAGGAACGCTTGGCGCAAGCCCCACTCGCCCCAAGGTCTGCCCTTGGCAGTAAGGGCGACTTCACCCCAAGGATTCTTACGAGTGGCCTTTGCGGCTTCCAGGTAAGGGTGAAGGAGTGGGGCGATTGGGACGACTTCCTGATGGCCTGACTTGGGTGTCGATTCTTCTCCGCGGGTAACTGAGCGCCGTATGGTAATCGTCCCGGCTTTCAAATCGACATCAGGCCAACGCAGTCCGCGAACTTCGCCGGGGCGAAGTCCGGCGAAGGCAGACAATGAGAACGCTAGCTGAGCATTGGACGAGGCTTCCGCAAAAATGGCCTCTAGGTTGTCTCTGCGAAACGGACGCGTCACTTTGCGACCGACTCGCGGCAATTGGGGCATGGCTGGCATTGACGGCAGCAAACCGGCGTCAACCGCCCTGCGAAGCACCGCCCGAAACACAATGTGAAAATTGCGCCGTGTCGAGGGGGCAAGCTTATCGCGTGCTAACTCGGCATCGAGTTCGGCCAGCAATTCGCCCGTCAATTCATCGAGCGGTACGTCACCGAATCGAGGAATCAGCAACGTGTTGAGGCGCTCGGTGTAGGTGATTCGAGTTGAAGGCTTGAGTGTCGCCAGCCGAGCTGTTTTGAATTGCCGAACAGCATCCGCAAATGTTGGACGCTTCAGTTCTGCCTTGCTCGGGGTTGGCTCCCGCGAACGCTTGAGCGTACCGGTGCGCGATAACTCGGCCAGTAAGCGCCGATGTTCGGCCTCAGCGCCGTACTTAGTTTGAATTTGTGCGTCTCGGCGATAGCGGGCGCTTCGGCCGTCTGGTGTCTGATACGGGATGTCAATGACCCAGCGAGGCTGGCCGCCTCTGTTTTCCTTGCGAATGTTCACGGGTGGGGACCTCCCCAGCCGTTTCCGGTGCATACCTGGAAGCAGAACCCTAACACGGTTGTCGCGTTCTGTCGCATTGCCATTATTCCGACCAGCGTTCTCCAAAGGAAACCCGCCAACGATTCGCAAACTTGCGAGCGCGTACGCCGTCCACTATTGCTTCGGTCCCGCCGTCGGGCGCCTCGCCTTTCCGTCGCTCGAATAATCTTCGCAACGCATCCGCTGACATCGCAAGCCGCTCAGCCGCGTCGTTGAGTGTGTACCAGCGAAGCGGGTGGTGTCTTTCGCGCGGTGTGCGCTTCACCGTCATATTCCGGTACCTTTAGTCGTGCAGGGAGCCCGCCAGCTTTCGGAGTTTATGCGGGCGACGTTTTGCGCTGTCTTAGCATGGGGCTTTGGTGTTTTCATCGTAGAAGGTACTCCGCAAACAGTAGGTTGTTTTCGGTTTCGGGCATTGCTTCATCGAGATCGCCCGCGTTCGCAAACTCGCGCAGCTCGGCTTCTTTCAATCGCTGGCGCAGCTTCGCCAATTCTTGCTCACGCCGTTGGATGCTCATTGATTCGCGCAGTTCTGCAAGCTTCTCGTTGCGTCGTTGGCTCTGCAAAGATTCAGGCAGCGCCGCGACTTCTCTGTCGATTCGATTTATCCTGACCTGTGCGTCTGTCAGCAAGCGCGGAGCGGTTCCGCCAAGTACTCGAGGGCCTTTACCTGTGGGCATATTGCCAGACCCGCGGCGCTTGTTGTCCGATTCGGTTTCAGGATACTCGCGCCGCTGAACTTCACTCCAGTCCGCTGGACGTTCGAGACCTTCGTATTGTTTGGGCACTTTAGCAACGGCGACGGCGTCGCCCTTGAGGGCCGCAACCATGTCCGACATGAATCGGGGGTTTTTGCGCTTGGCCTCGTCGTAGGTTTCAGCGTCGAAAAGCATTTCGCGCACGGGAGTTTTGTCGGGCTCGTCGACGGCGCCCTCTTCGTCCTTGCTGTCATCAATGCCAAAGTAGTTTTTGGCGCCTTTGCTCCAGCAGAGCTGACGTGCGCCTTTCATCGCTTTTGTGTATGTTCGCCAAATTGCGCGCGAGCTCTCATCACCGACAGCCGCATGGGCGGCGACTTGCCACATGGTGCGGTTCCCGTTTCTTGCTTGCTTGCTCGTTATGTCCGCAATTTCGAGACCGAGTTTCGCAATGTAGTCGCTTCGTTGCGAATGGTCGAGCACTACGCCGTGCTCATCATCGGGTACGTACTTCTCTCCCAATTCCTTGCGCACGGCTTGGTTCCAAGCGTCGCGCAAGCCCTGATGATCTTCCGGCGTTAGCTCTTTCGTTACGAACAACAACGCATGCAGATGAGGGTGAAAACCATTCTTGCCATGCGTGACTTCGATTGCTCGGCAATGGTACACTTTGCCCAGGTATTCAACGCGCGCCTTGCCTTTCTTGCCGGTCCAAATTCGGGACCACGCGTGCCCGAGTTTTCTGCGCAGCAATTGCAAATCGGTGTCCCATTCGTGCCGGATAGTACTAGTCACCAGGTAAACAAAGCA
The DNA here is from genome assembly GCA_963835565.1 of uncultured delta proteobacterium. Taxonomy (GTDB): domain Bacteria; phylum Myxococcota_A; class Polyangia; order Polyangiales; family Polyangiaceae; genus FEN-1139. The sequence continues at coordinate 31,323 of CAWIGY010000088.1, read as the reverse complement.
GCCTTCGTCCCGCCACTGTTTGCAGGCCTTAGTTACATAAGCAGCCCGCAACTTGTAGATTTTCGTCGCGCAGACGGGACAAGCCCAAACGCTTCGGCATGTTTCGAATCCAAGCGCTAGAACCGAACCGGATGCGGTCAGCTGGTATCCAACAATGTCGCCCAGTCGATTGCATCGACAGGCGGCCGTGCGCTCCGATGAATCGCGCCGCAAAGCATCGAGTAACCGGGCACGAGCGACGACAGGAGACCCTTCCAAAAGTTTTTCCGCCAAGGCGTCGAGCAAATCGAACTGACTCAGAATCGCGGGCCGTTTCGGCAGCGGTGGAGGTCCGTCGGCGATTGACTCGCCGTTCACGAGCCATTCGGGAACCGGAGGGCGGCGCGGCTGCTTCAGGATCTGCACAGCCCCCCGATATGGAAATTCCACAGTGTGGAAACTTCAATGATTTCAGAGAGGGAAGAACTTTTTGCGTGATCTTCCAAGAAGAAGAAACGCTCATTGTCGCGCCCGCAGGCGCGCAGCCGCTTCGCGGGACCCAGGCAGGCCAACCCTATTCCCGGTCCCGCTTTCCCCCGGAACACTGACGCCGCAGATACGCGTGAAAGGCGGTCTCCGGTTAGGGGGACCTGCCTGGGTCGGCGGTTCTGAGGCCGCCTTTCACGGGTGCTTGCGTACGTGCCAGGGAGCGACCAAACTTTCTCAAGAGCCGTTTCCTTTCGAGTGGCACGGAAGTGCCGTTGATTGTGTGCATCAGGCTTCGCATTTGTGACCGTCCAACTTTTCCACGGAGGGGCGGCCGCAAACGCAATTGCGCGTTGCGACTTCGGTGGGCCTCGCATTTGGGCCAGCGCCCGCGAAAGAAAAGCGTGCTTCATGCGGTATGCTCGGCAAAACGGCAACGGGAACACCACAGTGGAACGTTGCACGACGAATAGCGCCCGGACTCGTACGCGTTGGGCAGACGATTGTTCACGGGGACCTCGTGACGTGGTCGAGGCCGAGAGCAGTGAGCGCGCGGCGGATGCGATCCGCGCACGTCGACACGACGCGCTCGCCTCGCAGGTACTTCGCGGCCGTTCGCGGCTCGACACCGGCCTCCACGGCAACTCGTCGTACTTCAGTGGGAGTGAGCGACGCGACGGAGCGGAGCGTGCGTGTAGCTGGCGTGTCGGACATGGCGCGAGCGTGTGCCGCAGGCCGCGCCTAGTCACTCAACATGTGGCGTGGAACGTTCGGGTGACCAGTCGCTTTACGCTGTCTTTCTTGTCGGTTGCGACTCTCGTTTGGCTGCTCGAGCCAGTACACGGTTGACACGTTTGAGTGTGTCGTCGAATGTCTTGCCGCTCGCGCCTAAGAGGCCCCCGTGATGCATAATGCGCGCGACGATACCGGCGGTCGTAACGTAGTTTGTCGCGCCCTTCGCGCTGTGCCTCGAGATCAAGTCCTGGAGCTCGACTAGGCCAAGGACGTCTTCGCCAAACCGTTTCAGAAGGTACTCCCGCAGTTCCTGCGCCGCGACCGGGCCAGACGCCAAACATGGGTTGGGCCGGGCGTATAGATGCACGGCCTTCTCGACTTCTCTGGCCAGGTCGAGAATCGCGGTTGCGTTTTGTGTCGGGTCACGTCCGTAGCGCGAGGCGTGCCAGGCGTGCACCTGCTCCTGCTCACGGGGGCTCTTAAGCACAAGTGCCAAAATGACAGTTTCGGCCACTTCATATGCTTCCCTGTCGCGGTAGTCGTCCACGATTGTCGCCAGTGCGCCAAGAATTGGAGCGATCGCCGAGGTGGGCCCACTGTTCTCCAAAGCAAACTTCAGCGCGGAGCGGACCTGGCCTTCCGGACGAAAGCAAAGGGCGCGTATGCGCAACTGCAGCAAGACAAGTAGCCGTCGTTTTTCAGCGATTTCGTTCTCACTCGGCGGGCGGTGGTCTTGGTCGTTCGTGGAATCGTTTTGGGCCATGCTGCTCCTACGGGGTCGGCGCCGGCGTCTTTGACCGGACAACGGTTGACAAGTTGTATGCCCCGCCGCACGACCGTGCCACTCGACTATGCCACTCGACTGTGTCAGGGTGCGTGTCTTGTAGCGGCGGAAAGCTTGTTACCGCGCATAATGGCGGCACAATGACGGTAAAACAGGACCGCAACCCTTTAGAATCCGCACCCAATTGCGACGCGGAGGTTATGACAGCTGCCACGGCAGTGTCATCAGGCAAGCTGCTCGGACGCGCTCAAGCGGCGCGACTCCTTGGCGTTAGCAAGAGCACACTCCGACGCATGGAGGGCGAGCGCCTTACGCCCGTTGTGGGACCAAAGAACGTTCGCCTTTTCCACGAGGAGCAAATCCATTCGTTGGTCGTTACGAAACGCTCGGACTCTAGCGAACCGATGCGCTCTGGCGGCGACGTGGCTGCAGACGTGTTTGAACTGTTGGACACCAACGTTCACCCAGTTGACGTCGTGAAGCGACTTCGACTCGAGCCCGAACTCGTCGAAGCGTTGCACCAACGCTGGATCAGGCTACGCGCGATGATCGTGCTCTCCGAAAATGGCGTCGCGAGGCTTCACCGCATTCTGGGCAACGGCGACGACACTCGCCCGACGAAAGAAGCAGACTTGATTGCTTTCGCTGAGAAATGGGTTGCGGATTGGTGCCTTCGTAAATGCCGGCAGTGTCACCACGAAAGCGCGGTGTTTTGCCGTAGCTGCGCCGTGGCTGCGGGACTTCGATCGGCTCGAGGTGAGGCGCGAAGGCATCAGAAACTCTGAATGGGCAGGGTGCCCCTAGTGATGCAGACACGCCGTGGAACTTCTGGCATAGGCCGAGCCCAGGCGGCAGCCGACTAGGCACCCCACCTGGCGATGGCGACCAAACTATCGATGAACTGCGCGCGAGACGCGACCTAATCAGAGCCGAAGAATGAGCCTCACGATCTTCGCGGATTCGCCCGGCCTGACACCCCTACGCCGGCCAGAAGCTCTGGTGCGAGGAAGAGCGAGCGCGCCGCACTTTCCAGCGTGCTCATTACGGCGGCGACTGCCCGATTTTGTCGCTCCCAAGATACTAAAACCGCGTGAAATCTGTTCGTTTGAGTTTTGACACGGGAGAAGGCTGCGCCTCCCCATTCGACCCTCTCAAGTCACCGCGCTTCGCTGAGCGCGGCAATTAATTCTGGTGTAAACAAAAACAATCTTCGGAATCGGCTATTGTTCAACCGATGGCAGAGAGACGAAAGCACGAGCCGACGCAGAGAGGGAACCCTCGGCAGCTCACCGTCGCCCAGCATATTCACAGTCGGTGGTGCATTAGCAACTTCGCCGATAAGGACGGCTGCGTCGCAGTTCTGCGCCGCGGCCAAACGAAACCATTCTGCACCAAGCCTGACAACGATATCTTTTGCGTCAAGCGGGCGTGGGGTGAGCACCTAGAGCGTGGCCTTTTTCTGGAGGTCGAGGGAAGCTTCCATGAGGTGGTCAAGTCCGCCTTGACCACCGGATCAGTGACAAATCATCAATCGGTCACCAAGTACATCACGATCTGGCAGATCCGCGCACAGTTCGCTGAACGCCCGCCTGATGACGTTGTGCTTCAAGGAATAGAAAGCTCTCCCCTGTCGGGCTGGACCAAGGACGAGGAGGAGATCTTGGAGAAGAAGCGTTGTACATTTCTCCGGGGCGCTACTGTCTCGGGACGGCTTAGCGCGTTCATGCCTGCGGTCAGAGACTTCCACTTTACGATGAGTCAACTAAAGAACATCCGTTGGGGTGTTCTTCGCACCAAGGATTGCCCTGGATTCATCTGTCCGGATCGCCCAGCATATGAGCTGTATGTCCCAATAGCTCGCACCGTGGCTTTGGTCGCTGGATACGTTGACCAAGAGGTTGACAGCGTAACTGTCGACGATCCAATCAGTCAACACAAAAGCAAGCCGGGCGCCTCGTCTTCGGTCACCCAGTCGACATCGGCGCGTTTGTGGCTCGCAGGGAGACGGCAAGAGGTATTCGGTGAGCAATATGGCTGTCTCTTCAATTGAAACCATCGCGGCATGGGTGAACGCCTTCACTTTAGGCGAATCCTCCAAGAGACCGAAGGGCGGAATTGTGCGCTAACGCCTTACTTACACACCCACCTCGAAAATTGTGTTTACTGCCGCCTTTAGCGGGCTCCGCAGACGTGCCGTAGGTAAGCTTATCCATCGACCACGCAAGAAAGCAAAGCAATGATTCGGAAATTCCTGGTCCTAACGTGTGCCTCTGTCCTATTCGCGTGTAGTAGTTCCGCCGCTTCAATGCCGGAGGCTCTAACAACACGGGAGGCTCAAACGCTATCGGCGGCACAACTCACACTGGCGGATCGGCAACTGCCGGCGGTGGTTCGTCAACTGGTGGAACTTCAAGCACCTCGGGGGCAACTACTGGTTGAACATTTAGCGCAAAGGGAACTAACGGTACTACGACGGATAGCTCCGTGCCCGTCACGGTGAACGGATTCTGAAAACCCATCAATTTCGGAAGGCTTGCGTCGTGAACAATGCAATCATTGATTTTGGAACGACGTTCAATTCGGGGTTGCTTGAAAGCCTCGCGCGCCAGGCGGCGCAGCGATGCAACGATGCCCACGGAGACGACGCGATAGCAGCGGTCATCCTCGCTTACACCGCTCTCGATGCATTTCTCAGCGAAGTCACGGAGCTCGCTCGAACGCGGCTTTCGCAAATGTCGGGTGCTGCGGCGGACGGCGTATGGGCCGACGAAAATTTAGGGAAGCCTGACGCGGACCAAAATTGCGATACTGCGTGATCTTGCCCAGAAAATGCGCAAAGCGCAGAAGAATCGGGACTCGGTCGAGCAACGGTACGACTTGGCTTGGCAAGTCATGACAGGCACTTCGATCGACTGCGGAGAATGCGCAATACTTAGCGAGGGCTCGGTTCAGAGCTACGGTGACGACGACGCGCGCCAGTCACTGTGTATGTTGACCAAATTGCGCAATGCTCTGGTGCATTTGAAGTCGGAGCGGACCGAGATTCGGCATGAGCACTCCGAAAAAAGCATCTGGCGTCTTACGGTTGAGCGTGCGGTTCAGCACCCGGAAGACAAATCATGGCGACGCTTCGAAGACACAATCAAGTTTCTCGAATGCAAAGGACTTCTTGCTGACGGAGATGATTGCCAACGATGGTCTTATCGCGTGTGCTCTGCTGGCGTAGCGAACTGGGCATGTGACACAGTCGAAAAACTGGCGGCCAAGTTGGTGTCGCACGCACCGCAACTTTCGAGTTATTTGGATTATAAACAAACGTTGTTGGAGGAGCAGTCTCTGGCTGCAAAACCAGATAAGCGGTTGATCGAGTTAGGGCGTAGACTGGAGGACAAATGATGAATACTCGCGAAGTGCTCCACCTGGTAGTTGGTAGCGTTGCCATCTATGTCGTGCGACACGTCCGAGGCCATGGTCAACGTGAAAGGACCACCTCAACGTGAGCAAACATAACAGCGAACGCGAATCGGACAAGGGCGAACCACCTCGGCAGGGTTTACAGAAGGCGCTATGGATTTGCGCACCTTGTTTGGCTGCTTTAATATTGATTGACGCGTGCCATCGTAACGAACAGCAAGACGGAGAAAGACCGATTGTGGCTGCGGCTGTATCGCAACCACCCGCCCTCGCTGAAGCTCCTTCGCCTCCGGATGTTTCGCCGATGTATCTTTCTACTGCCGTAGCAGTATTCCAGAATGAGAAGTTGGTCGCGTGCGTTGAACTTGAGGTCACGTATGACTTCATCAGTTGGCTCTTGTCGGTACTTCAGAAAGCACCGAATCTCGTGGATGGTGGTATGACCGCTGAAGCACTTCTAGACAACGATGTCAAAACATCTTGCGAAGGCGGTAACTCGCTGCTTGTGAAGGTGTTGGAAAAGCGAAGTAAGGGCGCTGCTCTTTCCCTCCTTCCCAAAGGGAATGCCGAAGTTGTAACGTCGAATTGCAAGACACAGTTTTCGGGCCGCACAGTTAATTCCCGCTGCAACGTTACGTTAGACTTCTCCGAAGTATTCACCCAGAAAGTTGACGCAGGCTACGCGTCGCTTACGATCCACCACTATGATTTTGCTGAAAACGACGGATTCCTTCGAGGATGCTTGGCCGCGAAAGGAATTTGGTGGGAATTGGAAAAAGATTCTGCCAAGTACAATCGCGCTCATGCAAGCGAACTCTTGAAGCGTGAGATGAAGAACTGGAACAACTGACGGCATAATGCAAATGGGGTAGTGACCACGGAGGCGTGCATTTGGCCATCTTTCTATGGGGGGTAGTTACCACGAGCGTATCCCGTTTTATCGACGACCAACAGCCACGCCAAGCGCGGAAAGCACGCAGCCGCCGCGCGCTACCGTGGGTTCTTACACGGCTGCCGTGCTACCCTGAATGTCACGAGGGCCGACATCGTACGGAGATGTTACTTACGCAGGGTCTCGACACTGTGGTAATTCGGGGACTGGCGCCTCTTGAGAACGCCGTCCGTCACGATCTGAATGCTTGAAATGGCGACTGCTATTCGAAATGCACTAAGCGAACGCCTTGCCGAGGTACCCTCCGTTAGTGGCAGTAAACACCTTCTGGACCTGCCCCCAAGCGGGGCAAGAGGGGGCCAACAGGTGACCTCAGTTCCAATTTCCCATTTCCACGCCATTGCCATGCCCGGCGTACTCTGGTGTCCCAATCCGTCCTGTTCTGTCGTGTCGGAGTTGGACCTACGTGCGCATGCTCGCTCCAGGAACGCGCCAGAAACAGCTGGCTTTGTTTATGTTCTTGCGGGCTTAGCGCTGGCGCCCCCGACAGGAGTCGAACCTGTGACCTTCGGTTTAGGAATTCAAGCCCGAACCGCGCAAACATCTGCAATCATCGTCAATTATGCTAGAGCGATAGGCCGGCGACGATGGCAGCAGATAACAGAAAACCCGTGAATACGCGCCGTATACCAAAACCTAGATCCGAAACCTCGGGCGCAACGAAATCCGCGGAAAAGCCATTTGGTGGCTACACCGTCCCCGAAGCACAACGGGCCTACGTTATGCGCGAGTGGCTAGCATCGGTGGCCGACGCCTGCGAGGCTGGCTCGTTGCCGCCAACCGTTGCACGGGACCTGCAACGAATGTGGAACGTCTGGAGGCGCATGGGCTCGAAGGACCGTCAGGCGCTGCTCCGTGAGCACTTGTACGAGCTATGTCAAGAGTGCTCGCATGGCCTGTCGGAAGGGTACACCGCTGATAAGGCGGCAACGCTCGTAATTGGAGCCATGAGGCTGTACGTGAACGACGCGCCAACGCTGGCCCTGCTCCGGGCACAGCGTGCGCGCATTGCGATATTGGTGAAAGCGATCGCAGAAGGTAAATCGAAAGCGAAAGATGTGACTATCGTGCAGGCAACAGAAGCACTATTTGGCGAACTCGGGTGGGACGTGAACTACCTGACGTTCAAGCGGACACGGGCTCGTAGGAATAGATGACACTTGAGTGCCATCTAACATGACGATACGTGCCGCCGCATACTGCTCTGCATGCAGCAGGCATTACCGCTAAATCGTCATCAGATCATCCACCTGACCGTGGCGCGGTCGGACGCCGACCCCCGCACCGTCACCAAAATTATCGATGGCCAACACGTCAAAGGGCGCGTTGCAGTGCGCGTACGGCGCGTGCTAGCCGAACTGGGGGTTCCACTACCGCCGGAGGCTCGCCCGAATGGCAAGTAGACACGGGGGCGCCGTCGCTACTAACGACGGACAGCCCGACTCGCTCTCTACAGACAGTGTGGCATCGCCAGCCGTGGATGTCCAGTGGCTGACACAGCGACAGCTCGCGAGCTATCTGCAGTGCTCGATCGCCACTCTGGCGCGACTGCGACCACCGCGACACCTGCTCGGAGCTAGCCCCCGGTATTCGAAAATCGAAATCGACGCGTGGCTGGCCTCACGAAGTGGGGGTGCGCCGTGATAGTCGAGTACGGTCCCGTGCGCGTCGGGCGCCCACATGATCTCCCCGCCGAGAGACGTCGCAGACCATGGAGCGGCGTGCTTGCAACCCCAGCGCCTACCCCCAAGAAAGCCAAAATCGAAGCGGTTGGCGGCAGCTGCAACATCGGTCCACTGGATTCGCGAGACCTGGCAAATAGCTACGGCCTACGCTCCTCACTAAGAGGCGGTGCCAAGTGACCGCGCCCGATTTCGAGACTTTGCGTCGCGAATTGGGTAGAGCAATTCGATCAGGATTGAATGCCGAAGTCGAGCTGATACTCGCACAACTTGGCGCGCGCAGTGTCGAAGCGCTCGAAAGTCTTGAGGATGCTGGCGCAGTGGCCCCTCCATGCTGGGGGACTGAGAAATGATTCGCCACGCGCTTCGCTACGCGCAAACATTGGGCCCGGTGCTGCCTAAGCACGGGAAGAAACCATTGCGCGGAAGTCGCGGCGCGCATGATGCAACGACCAACCCCGATCAAATTCGCGAATGGTTTGACCGTCGTCGCGACCTGAACGTGGCAATCGCGTTGAATGACTTAGTTGTCATTGACGTCGATGCAAAACCGGAGGGCTTGCGCTGGCTCGCTGACCATCGTCGCCAATTGCACAATGTTACATTGACGTGCCGCAGCGGTGGCGGCGGGTATCACTTCTACTTTCAGACGTCCGGCAAATGTCGACTTGGTTGGTGTATTGACCAAGGGCATTGACGTGTTGCGAGGTCCAGGCCAGTCGGTGCTCGCGCCGCCTTCGATTCATCCGGTTACAGGTTGCCAGTACGAGTGGATTCAGTCGTTCCCCAGGGCGCCGCAACCCATGCCACCGTGGTTGTTGTCGCTCTGCACTCGCCCCGTCAGGATAATTACCACGCGTGGTGAAGGTCGCGACGTTGACCATGCGACGCAATTGGAGCGCGCCCGAAAATATGCGCAACGCGTCGAAGGTGCCGTTGATGGCAGCGGTGGGCACAGGGCCACATTCGTGTTTCTGCTCAAGCTGGTCGGTAACTTTCCGGCGCTCACATTCGAGGACTTGTGGGAAATACTCCTTGAGTGGAATGAGACGTGCTCGCCGCCGTGGAATCAGCGGGAGCTGTTACACAAACTCACTGACGCAATGAAGCGCGTTCGCGGAGGCGTTGCAGCATGAGCCAACCAATCGACTTCGACGCGGCCAAGGCGAGGCGCAAGAGGCCCGAGGATCGTCCGCTCATCCGTGTCAGTACGGATGAAAAGGCGTTCAACGATAGAGTGGCCAGCGCACTCAGTGGGCGCTCGGACCTGTACGTCCGTAACAGCCAACTGGTAGCCGTCGCCCACGACGAACACGAGCGCCCACGGGTGCACATATTGACCGCGCCGAACCTTCGGGAGCTCATTACCGATACGGTGCAAATTCGCAAGCTACAACCCGTGTTTGGCAAGGAACAGGAAGTGAACGCGCACCCGCCCGACTGGTGTGTTCGTGCATTGCGCGATCGTACTGAGTGGCCCCATGCGCGCCCCCTGGTTGGCATTGCCGAGGCGCCCTTCCTTCGTGTTGATGGCACGATCTGCCAGACAGCAGGGTACGATGCGCCAAGCCAAATCTACTTACACCTCGCAGAGCAATTCCCACTCGTGCTTGAGAGCCCAACACAAGAGGATGCAAGGGCCGCGTTGCAAGCGTTGCTTGAGCCCTTTGCTGACTTCCCCTTTGCCGGCGAGGCCGACCGTTACGTTCCGATCGCACTGGTCTTAACCCTGCTGGCCCGCCCCGCGATTGCCGGCGCTGTACCACTCACGCTACACGATGCGAACACCCGTGGAAGCGGCAAGACCCTCGCCGCGTCAACGGCGAGCATCATCGCGCTTGGGTATGTGGCACCTTTGTCAACGTTCACAGCTGACCCGGCCGAGCAGGAAAAGGTCTTGGCCGCGCACGCGCTGGCCGCAACGCCTCTGCTCATATTCGACAATGTGGCTTGCGCGCTAGGTGGCGACGCTCTGGACAAGTGTTTGACCGCGCCGGACCGGGTAGGCCTTAGGGTCCTAGGTAAGAGTGAAGTGCCAAACCTCACGTGGCGGACCTGCATTGTAACGACCGGAAACAACACGCTGTTACGTGGGGACACTTCCAGGCGTGCTTATCGGGCGCGGATCGAATCGCCCCTAGAGAATCCGGAGGAGCGCGCAGACTTCAAACACCACCCATTGTTGCCATGGGTCAAAACCGAGCGCGCGCGATTCGTTAGCGCTGGCCTGACCATCTTACGGGCGCATGCGTTGGCTGGTCGCCCACGATCCGGGGTTGCACTTTGGGGCTCGTTTGAGTCATGGTCCGAGATAGTGCCGGCTGCCATTGTTTGGGCCGGTGGCGTTGATCCACAGCTCACCCGTCGCGACATCATCGAAGGCGCCGACGAGCAACGCGAAGCATTGGCGATGCTGCTGCATCGGTGGCCAGCTCAATTGGGCCAAGCCGTCTCGGCCGCTGAAATACTTCGACCGCGCGGAAAGTGACTCGGAACTGCACGCCGCTCTGGACACGCTGGCGTCCGGTAAGGGACCACTCAACTCCAAACGCATTGGGTTAGCCCTCCGTGGCGTCAAAGGTCGAGTCGTAGACGGACTCAGAGTCGTCCGGCAGTCGGGTGATCTGCATGCCAAGACGGTCCTCTGGGCCAAGGCGTCTGCGGGTAATGCGGGTAATGCGGGTAATGATCCCAACCCTTCGCGGGCGCGCGTGACGGATTCTAAGGAGGTATCGGAAACATACCCCGCAAACCCCGCATACCCCGCAAACGAGGATCCGGCCGATAAACAAGGAGCCTTCGATGACATGTTGGATTGACACTGTAACTGCCTTGTCACGAGTCCCCCGGAATAACGTCAAGGTTCGCGAATGCGCGCGCACGCGTTTGGGCACGCAACAAAATCGAGCCGTCGCCCCAATTGGCATGCCCCTTAAGACCGTAGGCCTTCGGAGTTCAAGTCCACCGCTCTGCAATAACTTCCCAGCAAGGGACCCCAAAAGCCGGGCAGGTTTTGGATACCACGCGCTACCGAAACCCAATTCAACGGCGAATTTGGGGGCGTTCTGATGGCCCTTCGATTCGTCAAGGATGAGACCCGGCAAGAGTCGCCACGACTCAAGGACACCCCAAAGGAACCGGCTCGTACCCCGTCCGATGGGCGCGCAACAGCTGGCAGGTTTGGTCCTCGTAACCGGTTCGGCGAAGGTCAGGGCACGAAGGCATTGATTCGCAAAGGACTCGGTGACCCCGAGGACCCTGTTACGGGTGAGCGGACCCGCGAAGCACTGCGCTTGTACTACGCGCTGGTCGGCAAGCTCCCGAGCGACGGACCCGCTGTACGGGCACTCTGTGCCGCTCAGGCGCGCCATACGGTTCTCGCAAGTGCATTCGCCACCGAAGCCAGCCGGGCGGGCCTCACGAGCAAAGAGGGGCTGGCACTAGCAGAAGCGAGCCGAGCCCATGACACCACGGCGCAGCGGATGAGCGTTGCTGCCTACGACCGCAGTGTTCGGGAGGCGAAGGCCGCACCGCGCCGGGGTCCGACCGTGCTCGAGCAAATCGCGGCCGAGGCTGAAGCAATGCCCGACGATGAAAGCGAGGACTCAAATGGGTCTGTTTAGCAAGCCCAAAGCATTCAAAAAACTGCTGACCATGGACGCCAAGCTGGTCAAGGCCGGCATGCATGGGCTGACCCCGTTCTGGCGCAAGACGTTAGAGCGTTGGTACTCCCACTCCACGGCCAAGACATTGGTCGCGCGCGTCGGTAGAGGTGGCGCCAAGTCGCACACGGCCGTCAAGGTCGCTGTGGCCGAGGTCCTGTTCGGCGACTGGCAGGTGCCACGCGGCGAAATCCACTACTTCGCGTTCGTGTCGTTGGGCAAGGATGAGGCCGCCCAGCGGCTCACGCTCATTAAGCAAATTCTTTCCATTCTTGGCGTCACCTTCGATGCTGCTGGCGATTCAATCGTGCTGCCTTCGCCTTCGCCGCTGGTTGGGCAGCTGGGCTTTCGAGTGTTTGCTTGTCAGATTGGCTCGGTATCTGGTTTCAGGTGCATCGGCTACTCCGCCGACGAAGCCGCCAAGTGGGAGAACGCCGACCACTCAGCGAACCCAGCCACTGAGGTTTGCGCGTCCCTCGATGCCATGTGCATTACACGACCCGATGCACGCCGGCTCATTATCTCCAGTCCTTGGGGCGAGTCGGATCTGCACTATGAACTCTTCGAGCGTGGCGACCAGCGGGAGCAAGTTGTCGCCTACGCCGAAAGTTGGGTTGCCAATCCTGGCATTACACGGGCCCAGTGCGAGGATGCTGCCCGCGGTGACCTAAAGACGTTCACTCGCGAGTACCAGGCAATTCCCGGTGCGTTCGCTTCGGCCGCGTTGGATGCTGACGACATAAAAGCCGCCTTCACGATTGAGCCTGGCGTCAAGTCCGGGAAGGCCTTCTGTTGTATTGATGCAAGTTCGCTGAGGGACGATTCGTTCGCGTGGATTCTCGGATACGAGTCAAACGAACAACTTTGCATCACGGACGTGAAAAGCTTTGCCGGTCCTGCAATGCGCAAGATGAGTATGGAGGCCGTTGTCGCCGCCGTAGCCGCGGACGCCAGCGCTATCGGTACAGCCACGGTCTACGGTGACCAACGCGAGGCCGCTTCACTGACCGCGCTATTCCACCAAAAGAACATTTCACTCGTTACCTTTGCATGGTCGGAGCCTTCTAAGCAGAGCGCTTTTTCGATGATGCGCGCCGCGCTACGAAACAAGAAGGTTTCGATTTGTGAGCACGCACAGCTTCAGAAGCAAATGCTGGCTTGCCAATCTCGTTTGCTGCCATCGGGCGCCCTGCAATACCGGACCAATTCCTTGGATTACTTGAGCGCCGTCGTGACACTGTTCCACGCATGCGTCGAGCATCGAATCGGGTTCGAACCGGAAATCGATTACCGAACTCAGGACGTTTACGGAGACCTGAACACCCCCCTCGCCCGCAATCTGGCTTTCGGATGTGAGGATGTGGGCAACGGCGTGGTCCTTTATCATTCCGCACTGGAGATATAACATGTGGCCATTTACCCGCAAAAAGCCTGTTGAATTCGAATCTGGGATATTACCACCGCCGGTACCGCGGCCCGTTGCGCCTGCCGCTGCACTGCCGCCGTTGGTTGTCAACGTCAGCCTGGTCAAGGCTTCGCCGGCACCCAAAGCCAAACCCCAGTACGAGCCGAACGTCAACTATCGTTTCACCGAGTTCGAGGGCTATGCCGGTTTGCGCGGTTCCGTCAACGGCGAGACGCTAGATAAGGAACACTTGTCCGACGCAGAGTTCGACGAGCGGCTAGACGCAGAGCTCAACATTCCCAAAACCTGGGTTCCGTTGGATCAATGGGGCAGGATGATTCATCAGGAGCGGCCTAGGCAAACTGGCCTGCCATGCCCGATGTCCGCCGAGGCGCGCGATGCATGGCTCGACTGCCGCCGTGAAGCACGTGCGCTGCGCGATCCTAATCCTTGCCAACCGTTCGGAGTTCCGATTCGTACACCGACGCTCGAACAGGACGCCACCATGAGGCGCGTTGACCTCGAGCTGCGTGGCTACGTCACTACGCGGCCGGAGCCAGACCCAACAACCATCATTCATCCATTTCGACGCTGATTTTCAGTCCGTTTCTGTCAAACTTCAACCAAGGATTTTCACATGACCCACGACGCCAATACCACGCCCAGTTAACCCCGCTCGACTCATTGAGGCCGTTCGTTTGCTCGGCGCTTCCGACGCTATGGCAGGTCCCATTTGCCTCGCGCTCGCCGCCAACGTCGATGAACGTTGCGATGCCTGAGTTCTCTGATTGGCCTGTCGCCAGCCAGAGTATCCCGTCCGCCATCTTCCTGAAAATTTGCATGCAGATACTGCCGCCCGGCGTCTTCAGTCGCGATGAGTTGGTGTATCGGCTCACCAGAAAGTTTGCGACTCGATGTTGGCGTTGCCCACCGAGCAAGCAAAGCAGGTCAACTTTGTCGCCGACGTCGGCAGCCTGTCTCGCAAGAATTGGCGTGCTCCCCTCCAATGTGACTGCGATTGAGGATGCCATCACTGATTTTCGCGATAATCACCTGTTCGAGCTGCAGACGCATCAGCTGTCATTGAGCCCCGACGGAATCATCTTGGCAAAGACTGAGATAGACGCGATTATAAGCAACCAAAAAGAAAACGAGCGCCAAATTGCGCGACGTTTCGAGCCAGAACCGAACGGGGAAATCGTCCACCACGCCTGGAGGTCCTAATGTCGGGCGATGTCAATGGTCAGGTCTATTTTTGGTATCGCGGCGGAGCAGATGCAGCAGCTCAACACCGCAATGCCCTGCAATATCACCCACGTTCATGCATCGGGCACGCTTCGCCTGCCACTGTGGAATCGCGTTGCCGCGGGTACCGACCCGGCGGGGGGCCTCGATGAGTCGAGGACGATGCCTAGTTTCCTCACGATCGTCAACACAACACCAGACAAGCCGCTCGAAATCTTCCAACCACAACGCGCAGCAAGGGCCAGTTACGTTGATGGTGGTGGACGCACTCACACGTTCGAGTCGCCCCCGCCCGGGCCATTACTCGGCACCTTGCGCGGTGGTCTCAAGTCGAGCTGGGTTCAGTTGCGGTTTATAGGCGACTTTCGTCGGGAGTGGGTGCCCGTCGGCATTTTCAGTGAGGACTGGGTTCCCGCGGAGGTACCGACCGATGTCTGATTTGCGTGACGAGTTATCAGCGGCGCGCAGCATGGCCATTTTGACTGCGGCCGCAATTCACGGTGCGGAAGCTATAGCGGACCAATTAAGCGAGGCCTTGGTGGCTCAATGTCACGCAATCGAGCGTTGCCAGCTGGAGCACTTGGCAGCACTGGCTCGCGTCGCGTTGTTGGAGCAGGCCGTATCCGACGTTGAGAGACAAGCCCCGCTAGCGGCTGCATTGCATTCACTCGCGCTTCGGACCCAACAATCTTCCGAGGTTGCGCAATCATGACTTTGGGGCCGAGTTCGCGGGATTATTTCGTCAGACGACCGCTGAGCTCGGCTCCGATTTTTCAACAGTCACTTTCGAGCTGGTTACTCGGGAGTCGCACACAGCCGCGTGCGAGCAGCCCAGGATGTTCTCATTACCTCTTTTGTCCGAGCTGTTGCCGAAGCGCAAATTTTGAAAGGTTCCCAATGAATATAAATACAGATTCTCCAGACACTCTCGCTCTCGAGGCCACCAAATGAGCAGGCCTCCCCGGCTGACAGGCCACGATGGTACCGCCACAAGTTGGCCAGGTAATGTCGGTGTTACCTCCGCCGAGTTCGCCTATTTCGACGAGGGCACCTTTCGCGCCTTCGGTGAACGCGGCGGCACGTATTCATTATCTGACAATCTGACCATTGGTGGAGCATTCACGATTGAGCTGGCTGCCGGAACCAATCTAATCAGCGGCTTCCTGCACGCGACGAATGACACCACCATCGATGGCGGCAGCAGTGGCGCCCACCAGAACCTCTACGTCGGAGTCTACGTCGATACAGAGATTGCTGGCGCCTGTCACTTCTCGGGTGGGGCTGTCACGGTTGATGGCGTAAGTACTTTCAATGGTCTATCCAACTTTGATGCGGCCGTTACAATTAACGCCGACTTCACAGTGTCCAGTGGAACCAGTGACGCGCATCGAGTAATCACGTTCGGTGCGTATGTAGATACAACCTGGCACGGCAGCACCACGTTTGCGGCGCCGTCCGTGTTCTGGGATACCGAGTTCATTCTGGCGCGGAGACTCATTCCGGAGCCGAAAGTCATTCGGGCGCAGAGACGCACACCGGCACGTTCGCTCAACCCTACCAATGCGTAAGCACAAACGGCGTAACGTTGCCGGTCACCGTTCGACACGCTCGGGTTGATGCTAGCGTCATAAGTGGAGGATTTGTTCAGTTGACTGGAACGGGTGCACAAATTGGGCAGATTTGGACGATTGTAAATGTAGGTAGCAACGACCTTGAGGTACGTAACCCTAGCGGTGGCAGAATTGGTGGCATACCAGCAGCGGCAAGCTTCGATTATCGATGGATAGATGTCGTGTATGATGGGTCGGGATTCTTTTCATTGCGATCATACCTAGCAGTTGCTTAGTGTGTGCTGCATATAAATGGGACGATTGATACATCACAACAGAGGAACTTACCCTCGAAAGGAGCCCCGTGGCCTACTCCCGTCCAATTCGTAGGGTGAAATGCCCGTGCGGCGAAGTCGCTACGCACGAGGTTTTCAATTTTGCTAATCAATCTTGTGGCTGCTACTGCCGGCCTTGCGGGACCGCAGAAATCGACCGATTGACACGTACCGAGGTGTTGCCCAGTAGCCAGCCAGTGTCGGCGTTGCAGGTCGAGTTTGAGCGGCCCAGGTACCGCTTGACGGGAGCGGAGCGCAATGGCTAGGATTGAGCCCCTTGTCATTCTGGTCAACACCAGGGAGCAAACGCCCTGGAAATTCAGCCCCGACGTGACGGTGCAGCGATGCACGCTTCCCACCGGGGACTATTCGATGGCTGGCCACTCCGAGCGGGTTGTCATTGAGCAAAACCTTAGCCGATGCGGTGCAAAGTTTCACACACGAACGCGAACGCTTCGAAGATGAGTGTCGCCGGCTACGCGACTACGAGTTGAAAGCGATTGTTATCGAGGCCTCCATTGATGATGTCTGGGCGCACACGTACCAAAGCAAGGCCCACCCCAACAGCATCATCGGCAGCACAATTGCCTGGTGGGTTGACTATGAAAATCCAACGGTTTGGGCTGGCGATGCATTCAACGCAACGTGCATTGTGGAAAGGTTGTTTCGAAAAGTCGCCGGTAAGGCTATCAGGTCAGCGAATCAAGCAGCGCTCGTTTCCTGCTGAGAATGCGTCCAAGCTTAGTGACCCAATTCAATACCGTTATTCTGGTCTTCTGGTCTCGAGAATTCATGTACTGTTCGAGGACCGTAACAAGTCTTCTTTTGGAAAAGCGGCCAAGGCCAGCCCTTGCAATGCGCCCGCGAAAGTATTTGTAACGGTCCTTTATCCACGCAGGCTGTTGGTCTTCTGCAAATTGTGTGTACGCTGACTTATCCACCCAGCCTGGCAGTTCTTCGACTAACTCTTCCAATGCCGCGATTTCTCCTTCTAGGTTTGGCGCACGATACTGCTGCAAGGCGTTGTGGTGACCAAACCAGTACGCGAGAAACGCGGCCCCGAGCGGCACCACTGTTTGAATGCCGATAGTCAACCACCATTGCAAATCGTAATTGGAGTCGATTGCAACTCGAAGGGGTTCAGTCTGACATGGCAGATGCATGATTACAGTATACAAAAGATCGGTCAACAGGTCGTGTAAATCGGTAACCATTCTTTATACGTAGTGCGCTTTAGGTATTGCCGAGCCAAACAAATGGAGCCAAGTTGTTTTCAGACAGGGAGCTCACTTGATGACTCTCACAACCATCGAGCTACTGGCTCAGGATTCCACAATAGGGCGCGCCCGTGTTGCCGACGTCTTGGCCTCTGGCGTGACAGTGAACGAACTATTTCGACTCAGCCGGCTGGGCCTCATTGACCTATTGCCGGCAGCTAGGCCACTTGCAGAAAAGCTTCCGACGGTACCCGGCGTAGATGGCCAGCCCGTTCAACTTGAGTACTGCAACCTGATTTGAGGACACACAATGCAACCACCCGGCAAACCCAACGTCGCCCTTCGGCTTGACCCCGAGGACATGGCGCTACTCCAGCGCGCGTGCGCGGTCGAAAAACTCACTCGCTCGGACATCATCCGACGAGCACTTCGAGACTACGCGAAGAAGCTCGCAGCAACGACGCAAGCTTCGAACATTAAGCAATCTAACCCACAATTGAAGTGGCCCCGCGTCGCGCTAACGACCGAGGCCATGGCCGAAACCTTCACAAGAAAGGCTCGCAATATGGACACTAGCAACGCGCCGAACGTGCGCAATGACTCGCAACTTAGCTTATTCGACGTCGGAACGACTCTCACGGAATTGCGTCGAAACCCTTCAAGGCGACCCCGAAGCAATTCGAGGCGCCGCGACCGATTTGCTCACACTCGTTCAGTATCACGCAACCCGAACCCCGGAACCGGTGCAGTCATGAGCATTTTTTTTTTTTTTTTTTTTTTAAAAATTTTTATCTTGCGAATTTGGACTAATCGCTTCGCGTCAATCGGTACACCACATCCGTTATTCCTTGCACCGCGCGGGCTACCCTCACGAAGGGCCGTGGATATTCCCTCGACGCCCCGTTATCTTTACGAACGCACTCCAGCAGCCCCGTATGCGCGGGGCACAGCGACGTTTTTGATTGCAACGGCCCTCTCAGGGCTCCTTTGAGATTTATCCTCACGCCGAGGTCGACGAACAGATAGCCAGAAGTCGTTTAAGAACTGGCGGAATTCCTTATTGTTTTTGACCCCGAGCGGTCGAGCCTAATGACCCGCCCCAAGAGCACCCCGCCACCCGCCCAACACCATTACCATTCTCACCGTAGGTTAACCTTGCCACCCGCGCCGAGTGAATTGCCTCAATGAGCAACTGGCTTGTGGCAGCCTGGGCTCCGGCGCAAAAGCTTTCGCGAGCTCTAGCAGCTGTTATTCTGAATGCCGGCTTGGCGTCGCGGTTAAGGATTGCGAGGGGGACCCGCAATGCCATGACAGTCGATGCATGGGAACCCGCACCAACGACACCAACGGTCGGTCACCATGGCTGACCTGCAATCGTTCAGTCTTAGTCGATCAGTGTGCGGCCGTCGCGATACTCGTCGAGAATGCCGCGACGCAAATTCGCAAGTTCGCCGAAGCACCGACGGATGCCGCGCAACTTGTAACGACTCGTAATGCTCTGTGTGCTCGGGCGTGACTCGCTGGACTCACTGCTCGAGATGCTGCCAGCGAAGTTGAAAGGAACAGCTAGTCATGAACACCGGCGGACGACCACGGACAGGCGGATTGTTTTGGCGCAACGGCAAGGCCTACGCGCGACTCACTGTCGACAAGGACGGCGTGTCGGTTCGGGTCGTCCGCGCCTTGCAAACCGATTCAAGCAGGTAGCGAACGCGAAGCTGGCACGCCTACTCAACGAGGAGATTGCACCCGAGGAGGCCAGCCGGGGGGAAACGTTCGAGGAGGCAGCGCGACGAGTGGCCAAGGCGCAAACCGCGAGCGGTAAGCAGTCGTGGGAAGGTGAGCTTGCGCGCCTCGAGCAACACGTGTTCCCTGTGATCGGCCCAATGCCAGTGAAGGACATCAGGGCCCGACACATCAACGAGCTCTTGCAGAACGTCACGGTAGTCAATCGCCGAACGCGAAAGACTTCCAAGCCGTACCCGCGGCACTCTGAAGCAAATCCTGAACTGCATTTCGGTCATGCTGGACGACTTGTGGCGCAAGGAACAGTTGCCGGAGAACGTAGCCAAGCGGGTCAAGCTTCCGAAGTCTGGGCGCGCAAACCCAGAGCGCGCCGTTCTGGACGACTTCGAGCTTGCCCGCTATCTCGCCTGGCAGCACCCGCAGGAGGACCACCAGTCGGCCGTGCTCGAACGCCAAACCATGTCTTGCGTCGCACGGCTCTTTGGTGGCGTTCGCACCGGCGACTTGCACGTCATACGGTGGGAGGAATTGGACGCAACCAACGGCCGCTTTGCGTACGGCTACGCGCCTCGCAAGTAAGACCCAGAACCCCCAGCGACTCATCATTGACGACATGCTGCGCCCATTCCTCAAGCGCTGGTGGGAGGCAAACGGCAGCCCTCGCGAGGGCCTCGTGTTCCCCGTCCTACGCGACGGCAAGCACAGCAAGGCCGAGGACAAGGATGAGAAGCACCAGGTCAGCCACGCCAAGGCATTGCGCCGCGACCTCCGCCGGGCCTTCGGGGTCGACGTGCTTAAGACCGAGAAGATCAAGGCAAGGACGGCCAGGACTGACCGTGCACCAATGGGTGCAAGAGTCGAAAGCTGACCCCCCGGGAATCGGAATTGTTCAAGGGCAACGCGCACACTTTGCCGGTGGACTTCCACAGCTGGCGGCGCGCCTATTGTCAGAGCCTGGCCGACGCTGGGGTCAATGCTCAGCTGGCGCAAGCACTGGCAGGCCACTCGACGGAAGCCGCGCACCACAGGTACCTTCTAAGCTCCGAGCGGGCCCGCGAGCTACCCGAAGCGGCACGGCCGCAGATCGATCTGTCGAAGGTGCAAAAGTCCGTCAGTACGAGTTTTGGCTACCAGCCGGATCCAAAACCTACGTGCGACTCAAATAAGCTCTTTCTAGCGCGCCCGGCAGGATTCGAACCTGCGACCACCGGATTAGGAAGCCGCTGCTCTATCCTCTGAGCTACGAGGGCGGGACGGGAAAGATGCTCGATTGTTTGGCTGGCGCCAGATGAATCGTAGCTTGCCGCTACTAATCTCAGGTCTGGCAAGGCGCCGGGGGAGAAGGGTTAGCGTCTTGCTTGTCGAATGCAAATATCGCTCATGGGCTGCCAGGTCAGAGTGGCCCGCCAACTGCTGGGCCTGCGGGACATTTAGGCCAATTTCGGTCAGAACGGAGCGCTGGTCGCTGTCAATCGCAACTCTTGGCGAATGGGCGCGCTTGGTGGGGCAAGGGCATCGGATTAGTCTTGTCCCGGGCATTATGCCGAGCGTATGTCCATCAGACCCGACCGCAATGTCAATAGCGAGGCAATAGTGGAAATTCCAAAGTCATGCGTCGAATGCCACGAAATAGAGAAGTCTTTTGAGGTAGTCGTGCGCGGGTCCCAAGCGAACGAGACCTACCGAATTGACGTGCTGCGAGATATCAAAAATGAGGAAGGCAAGAAACCTTACTCTGCCCGCTACTACCGAGTGCAGCAAAACGGTCCCTTAATTCATGTTGGCGACAAGACCGGGGTCAACCAAGCCACTGCATATGATGCAGCCAATGAGGCAATAAGTTGGCTATCGCACGGGCTGGGGAAGCATTAATCAATTCCCAAATAGCCTTCATCGCGAAAATCTATCAATATGCCCAATGTTTCCGCGGCGGATAGCGGCGACACATCCAAGAGTTCCTCGACGGTGGTCGTGCCGTCAATCCGTGACAGCAAAAACACGTGCTCGGGGCTCATTGAGGCACTTCGGGACGATTGCGGTTGCGACAAACTGACCTTGCGCTCTAGCCCACCTAGACTTCGTAGCAAGATTGGACTGAGCAACTCTGCGGCTCTTGACAGCATGTCTTTCGCTTCGCGCGAGCGCTCAGCCTGGGCTAGCTGCAAGACCGCGCGCGCCTTGACCAACGCCCGATGATCCTCGCCAAAGGTAACGGCTTGGCGGACTTCGTCCATGGCGGCCTTCAGCCGAGTCAATGCCTCGGAGACAGGCTCTGAAATCGGTCGGGCTGGGCCTGCCGACACGAGTGTGTTTCCATCGCTGAACGCCGGGGGCTGTCGAAACTGAGTCGGCGTGGTGGTGCCTGGTCTAGACGAACCGGTGGCCCCTTCCTCTGATTGCAACGAACCGCGCAGGCGTGCACGCGGCGGCCGACGCGAATCGTCAGTCGATTCGGCTTTGGCTATCGCTGGCGGCGGATCACTGCGGCGCACGCGCGGATTACGCGCGTTGCCCGGTGGCACGTCGCTTGGCGGCGAAGAGTCCGAGCGCGGCACGGTTGGGATCGGAAGCAGATTCTCTGCTTCCGGCGTTGCTGACGCGCTCGGTGGGCGCGACTGTCTTTCCTGCGATTGTACCGGGGCAGACCCTTCGTCAGACGCGGCGTCCAAGGTTGGCGCGCGACGTGCTGCCACGGATTCATGCGCGCTAATCCAGGCAGCTGGCTTCGGCCGCAGCGATAGCCCCGCCGTCTCGGCTAATTTGTCAGCAAACTCCATGATCGATGCAAACCGTTTAGCTGGTTCTTTGGCTAGCGCGCGTGCCACGACGGCTGCCATTTCTTTTGGTATGCCCGGCGCGAGCTCGGTAAGTGGCGTCGGTTCATCGCCAACCACTTTTGCCAAAGTCTTAACCACCGTCTCCCCGAAGAACGGGATTCGTCCGCCGAGCATTTCATACGTCATGGCTGCCAAGGACCACTGATCGGCGCGATGATCCGCGTTGGCGGTGCTGATCACCTGTTCGGGCGCCATGTAATCCGGCGTGCCGAGCACGTCGTACTCGCCCGTGACGCGTGTCCCGACAGCTGCGCGTTTGCTGATGCCGAAATCGAGTAGTTTTACGAAAATGCTATTGTCCTGCATGTCGAGCAAGAACACATTGTCAGGCTTAAGGTCACGATGCACAATTCCGGCAGCATGCGCGACCACTAGACCTCCGGCGGTTTGAGTGACGATCTGAACCGCGTCGCGTATCGCGAGAATACGCTCACGATCGAGCCGGCGTGAGAGTGCTTCCCCGGCGAGCAGCTCCATCACAATGTAGGGATCGCCATGGTCGGTGGTATCGAAATCCAAAATGTGGACAATATGCGGATGGTGAAGTTGGCTCACAATATCCGCTTCGCGCTGAAATCGAGTCAGGGCCGCATGATCGGCCGTGAGGTGCTTCGCAAGCACCTTGATAGCAACGGGTCGCTTCAGCCGCTGGTGCTCTCCCCGGTAGACTGTGCCCATGCCACCCTGTTCGAGCACAGCCAGGATTCGATAGGTGTCGCGAAGGACTCGACCTACCAAGGTTTCGCCGCAACGTTCGGATGGACCAGCACCGGGCCTTATCGTTGAGGGACGTGGCTCGACTCGATCGGGAATTTCCGACTCCACATCCCTGGGTTGCTCGGGGTGCCGATGGCTCATCTAAGCGGCTCTCTAAGGCAGGTATGACATGCGACTACCTCATACTTCAAGGCAGGGAAATCCCATGGGGTTTCTTGCTGTAAACGTCAATTGAGGTTGCAAATATGAAATCTCTAAGATGCGACGCATTTGCCAATGAATATCGGAAGTTGGCCCCGCAGGGATGCTCGCCGAGTTAAATCAGCCCAAACAATGTCAGTGACGCTGAACGACTCGGACCTGGGCATCTACGCTGAGTGGGCCTTGCCGACAGGCGTAGTTTCCTTGGCGTTCTACCTCAGGGGCTTGAAGTGCCCGGTCGCAGAAGGGCGAGAACTCTGCGCCACGAATGTCTCATAACAGCGCTGAGAATGCAGCTGCGGATTAGTGTAATACTCGTCAGTTGACACGTCGAGCCTGACACGTCTCGAGGGTGGGTTCTGAACGGCGCGGTTTGATTCGGCGAATCTACGAATGACTTGCCCGTGGGGTTTTATGGTTCCATCGGCACGCAATAGTCCGCGTCTGCGCTCGTGCTCAAATGTGTCATAGGGTGGGTGTGCGTGTAAGGAAGGAGTGTAGTCCGAATAATTGCCGAGTATGGCACCTAAGGCGCCCACTTCGACCAGTCGTGGTAGGACGTCCTCGACATAATCGGCCACGGCGCGCTCCGTTGCAAAACATCCACGACCCGACGACGACACGACCTCAGGCGGAGTCGAGCACGGTCCGGGTGGCGCCGTTGAAAACCCCCAGTCCGAAGCGAAGCAAGGTTTGTTCGATAGCGCGGTTGTCAAGGCACAACTAAAGGGCACCAAATCTCTGTCGAGGAAGTACTGAGTCCAGGCTAAATCATTGGGATGCACTAGGACGCTTGCAAAGCAGGAGGTTATAAATGCGTCATCGGCACGCAAGGCAGTCTTGGAACTCAAGCTCTGTGCGCAAAGTCCGCAGGTAATGGCATGGGTATTATCAAGATTACGCAGCGTACCGGCCAATTCTGTATACCAATCCCGCGCCATTGCGGAACTTGAAGGCCGCGCAAACAAATCGGGTGCATTGCCGAGATCGTAGGCCCAGACCGCCCGATGATCGCTCAAGGTCAATGCAATCGCGCGAACCAGGCGCAACGCCGCTTTGCGAGCCATGGGGTCGGTATACGGATTGCGATATCCACCGGCGACGCGTTGCCCCATCGACACGATGGGTTGGTTTTCGTAAGGCAACGCCTGTGCGTCGAGCAACCAAGGAGGAGCCCAATTGTGGCCGCTTAGGTGGCCAGTATTTAGCGTTATGATGGCTTTCAAGCCTTCGGCAGCGACGGCGTCGCACAAGGCCGTAAGGTGTGCCAATGCGCAGCAACTGACCCGCTCTGGCTCGGGCTGAAAGTCTTCCCAAGTCAGAAAAATGCGGATTAAGTCTAGCCCCAATTCTGCAATGGTGTCCATGTCGCCGTGGACTTCGTCAATGTTGAAGTTCTTCCACAGTGTGACTCCCTTTGCGGCTGGCCAGTAGTTGACGCCCAGTCGAAACGGAGCCGGTTCACTCCGATTGGACCACGGTGGATGCAGAGGTATGACAGTCATGGGCTAAAGGGGGCTCTGGCCATTGTAGCAACGGCTCAAAATGTCGAGCCCTGGCGCTATTTCGCAAGTGTTCAATCGCCGTTTATTGTAGAAGTTACCACTTTTTAGCGCTCCTTGCGCAATAATATCTGACGAATCTGGCCGTGTCGGGGGCCTTACCGTCCAGTATCGCAAATTGCGATGGCTGTGGCATCCTAAGGCCTATGTCCGCCTTCGACGCGGTGTTTCGCTGGACACTCGGGGTTTCCTGTTTGGTCCACGCCATCGCGTTTGGATTTGTGTGGGGAACAATGGGTCGCCATTCTCGAACTGCGGGATTGCAGCCGGCGCAAGACGTGTGGGTGGGTACGACTGTTAGTGTGCTCGAGGAGCGGGCCAGGCTTTCCGTGCCGTCAAACCCAGAAAGCGATCAGTTGACGGCGAGATCGCCCTCCGATCAGAACTCTATCGCGATGCCGGCACCGCGCAAAGTTGAGCCGGCAAGAACTGCAAGACCACCTTTGAATGAAGTGGACGATTCCAAGGGGATTCAGCCTAAATTGACCGCTGCTTGTCCGTCGGCGCTTAGCCAGCGCTCAGCGCTAGCCCCCGATCCATCCTCGCGAGCAACCGCTACACCGGGAACCTCGGTCGATCTCAAACGGGCGATGCTCGATGCTTCAAACCGGCAGGCGAGCGAGGGCGGCGTGTTCGGAGCCGCGGGTGTCGATGTGCGTGAGCGCCGATTGCCGAAAGCGTTTACGCGAGCCTTGCCGGTCGCAATGGGTGCCGAGGTGGGATGGTGGCGACATCATCCAGGTTCGCTCGGGCGCGTTCAATTTGAAGTGGCTCTTGACCCTGGCGGAAAGATTGAGAAAGTTTCCGTTGAAGACGAAACGAAGCATGCATTTTTGGCGCGCGTGGTAAGGCGCGTTGCCGGTTTATTGGCGATCGGAACCTTTGCCTTGCCTCCCACTCTGACGTCGCATGGTCGGCAGGATTTCGAATTACGGCTGGAATTTGAAGAGGGTTCTCCATTATCCATCACAACTGCCGACCCCGGAGACTTGGTAGAAAAGGGCTGGGACCCGCCGAGCGACGATGAACCTGGCAAAGCAATAATTCGTGATGCCCTGGGGCACACGATGCGCGCGTTTCTCAAAGTGCTGCCCCCGACGCAAAATAACGACTAACGGGAATCCTCCCAGCCGGTACCGTTGAGCGCACCCATCTAGAAAGAGACGTCGACAGTCCGTACGTTAGAGTTTCGTTTCTAACCCGCTCGTTCGTTCACTACGCCCTCCGGGCCTTCCTCGCTGCGCGAGGACCGTCTACCTCCTTGAAAAAGTGCAGCCCGCTGCACTTTTTCACTCCGGTTCCGACGATTTGATTGTGGTGATGTTCCGGGGCCCGACCCGGAACACGGCATCCTGAAAAGTTGACTCAAGATCGACGAGTTTTTCGCTTTAAGGTCTCTAATAGAGCAGCCATGAAGCCCATCGAAAAGGACGCGCCCCGCCCCAGACAACTGTATTTCTAAAAGTTGGCTCAAAGACCATGACTTTTTCGGCTTAAGGTCGCTAACGCATCACTCAGAAGGCGCCGGCGCGTTGCGCGAGTCGGCGATCTCGATGAGGGCCGTCAACGCGTCTATTTCGCGCTTAGCTTGAATTTCTCGCTGCCGCAATGTCTTGACTTCCAAATCAAGTCGCCGCGAGTCAGCCTCAATTTGCCGCAATGATTCCTTGACCTGATCTCGCTCTTGTTTAAGACTTTCCACATCAATCGGCACGGCTCACCTCCTTTGCGTTAGTACCAGACTCGGAGCGGCTCGTCAGTGGCGGCCGCACGGTCAACGCAACAAAGGCCAGGAATAATTGCAGATCAGCTGGCAACAACCCGGTTTCGTCCGGCGCGCTTGGCGTCATACAAACGCTGGTCGGCGATGCTAAGCAGGCTCTTGAGCGAATTGTCCTCGGTCTCCGACAGAGCCGAGCAGCCGGCGCTAATGGTTACGGCAATCGGGATACCGTCGGCCAAAATCGGTAAAGATTCGACGTTTACACGCAGGCGCTCCGCAAGACGTCGAGCCCCGTCGGTACTGATGCCCCGCAACAAGATGGCAAATTCCTCGCCGCCCACGCGCGCAATTACATCTTCGGCTCTCAATTGTCGAGCCAATGTTGCCGCAACATTCTTGAGTATCACGTCTCCGGCTGCATGGCCATAGGTGTCGTTGACCCGTTTGAAGCAATCCACGTCAATCATCACAAAGCCGACGTCCAAATGATGCCGCTTCGCGTAAGCAAGCTCAGCTCTGGTTCGATCGTCGAAGTGCCGCCGATTATACAGACCCGTGAGCGCGTCGCGCGTGCTTGACTCGTAGAGCTCACGCAGTAACTTTTCTTGGCGCGCACTAACGACCGTGAATCGAAAACTGGCGTGCAGACCTATCTGAATCAGACCACCGTCGTGCAAACGCTTGCGCTCCAGACGCCTGCCGTCAATAAACGTTCCGTTGCGCGAACCCACATCTTCCAGCCAAAATTCCTCATTTTGAAGGAATATTCGGGCGTGACGGCGGCTGACACCGGCGTCATCTATCACGATTCGGCAACTCGGGTGACGGCCGATGAAACAGGGCATGATAGCTAAAGACACGACCTCCCCAGCTTGCACGCCATCCATACGCAAAAGCACGGGACAATCGACCGGCTCCGTGTGCAGCGCGGGCAAATTGCCCTCCGAGTGCGAACCGGGGGGAGAGGTAACCGCGGTCAGCGCCTCCTCTTCGGCAAATTCACCGGTCAACAAGTACACTGCGCGTAAGCGTTCCGCGGAGCTGCTTAGACTTTGAGAATCAAGGGGAGCCCCGACGCTGGGCGGTTCAGACGTCACTTGACCGTTACGTTGAGCCGCTACGTTGGTCACCTCTTCTGCATCGGCGGCGCGAATGTCGTGAGTTGCCCGCATCGAAGCCTCGGGCTCCACCGTAATCACAGGACCGGCCATTTTGCCTCCGGGAACGGTTTCCCAGGCTTCGCAAAGAGAAATCCTTGTAGCAGGTCACAATCAAGAGCAACCAGCGTGCGATACTCAGTCGCAGTTTCCACGCCTTCCGCTACAACGAGCATGCCCATTTCCCGGCACAAGCTGGTCATCGACTTTACAACCTTCTGTTTGGTTGAATTGCTGTCCACCCCGCGGATCAAAGACATATCCAGCTTGACAAAGTCTGGCTCCAGCAATGCAAAGCTGGTAAGGCCAGCGTAACCTGCGCCCAAATCGTTGACGGCGATTCGATAGCCTATCGCGCGTAGCGATGCTATTCGTGATCGTACGTCAGGGACGCGATCTAATGAGGACCGCTCGGTTATCTCGAGCACCACTCGGTTCGCGATTTGGGCCAGCGGAGCCGTGGGAGACGAGAGCTGAGGATCAAGCAAA
Organism: uncultured delta proteobacterium; assembly: GCA_963835565.1. GTDB lineage: Bacteria > Myxococcota_A > Polyangia > Polyangiales > Polyangiaceae > FEN-1139. The sequence continues at coordinate 3,445 of CAWIGY010000088.1, read as the reverse complement.
TCGGTCACATGTAGATTGACGAATAGATGACCCATCTGGGCTGACGCCGCGAAAGGTGCGACGGCTCGCTCCCTAACCAGCCTGCCGAGAGTGTCCAGTTGTCCCAGTCGCTCCGCGGCATCGATCACGGCGCCAGGATGCGGAAGGCTTGGTTCCAAGCTGCGCAGTAGCGCTTCATAGCCGAACACGGTTTGCTCGCGGCTGTTGACAATGGGATGCATGGCCATCCAAAGCGTCTGAAAGCACCGATCCAGGCTGGCTTCCAGGCCCGCTCGATCAGCCGCGTGGGCCGTAGTCTGGCCCAATAGCTCAGCGGCGCGCTGCCGCAATCGAGCCATTCGATGAAGATGCACTGCTTTGTCAAGGGCGCGTTCTAATGCGTCCATGGGCACCGGTTTCGTCAAGTAGTGTAAGGCTCCGTATTCCAGAGCTTGCACGGCCGTGTCCACCGCGGGTTCGCCAGTTACCAAGATGACTGGAACGTGAAGATCATGCGTTCTAATTTCGCGTAACAGTGTGATGCCGTCCATTCCCGGCATGGCGATGTCAGTCAAAATTGCATCGAAATCGACCTGGGTTACCAGCCTTACCGCTTCTTGGCCGTTCGAGGCGATCGAGGTCAAATATCCCTTCGCGCGAAGCACTCGGCTCAGTGATCGCACCACAGCAGGATCGTCGTCAACCAGCAAGACGTGCCGGGCGCGCGCGATCTCCATGCTGGACGACGACGGTTGTTCGTTGGTCGGATGATGAACTTCGGTTACGGCGGAAGAGACCATCACCCCCGGCGGGTCGGCTCCTACTGGGACAGGGGTTGCGCTGACCGAGTTCGGTGGGGATGAACGCATGAGAGAGTAGACGGCCGACTTTCCACCACTCTGAAGACCCAAGGCTAGATCCCGTCAGCGAGCCAGAGCGATTGGACTCATTCTGCCAGATAATGGGCTTGGTTGTGGACACTTTGGCCAAATGGTCGCAAAGCTGGACTTCGGGCCTACTACAAGACTCCGTCACCAGAATGCTCACGATGATGATGTGAGTGGAACTTCTCAGCGAGCCATGCGGATCAGCTGTCCGTCGGATGTCACCTGATGCTGCGTTTTGCGCACCAATACTGGTGAGGCCTGGTCCAGTGTCAAAATGCTAAACGCATCCAATTGCTTTCGCGGTCTTGGCCTTTCACTCAAAAGTTCGAGTCTGCTTCCCGAGGCAAGCTTCAATTCGACGCTTCGCTCCCAGATGGATCCCCGTTGGCTCGGGTGCGAGGTTACGACCGCGCCGGGGACGAGTCGCGCCGCCAGCCAACGGCCCTCGGTGTAAACCGACCAAGTTTGCCGTGAGACTCCGTAGCGTACGACCTTCTCGGATTCCAAGAGGCTAATTAAATGGATGAACTTTGTGCGCTGGGCATCACGAAACGCTTGTACCTACCATTCCTATCAGACAGGTCAACTACAGAAGAATCTGTGACTGCCTGTTTCTTCGCATTGGCTAGTTTGCTCCGCTTTCCATTAATCCAAGTTTTCGGGGCCTCTGGCCATAATTAACATGGTTGTCTGGGGCCCGGCCCAGACAACGGCATTTTGAAATCTCAAATTATGCACCACGGTATTCCAGCTTAAATCGCTATTGCGCATATCCCGGTTTGGCAGGTACCGGAGCCTCTTGGTTATCCGGTTGCTTAACCGGGCTCTTCGTGCCGTCATTACCCCCAGCAGAGCTGCCAGCTGATTTGTTCGTGGATGGGGCAGTAGGTGGTGCGGTTTTTTCTGAGGGTAGACTCGATTTCGATTTTGGGACTAAAGGTGGCACTTTTTGCGAATCGCAGCCTGCGGTAAAACCCGTGGCATCAAAATGAACTTCGAAGGAGTCAGTTTCGTCCTTTCCATCCGCAACCGGCACACTTACCGTGACCTTCAAATTGCGCGTGCCTGCGCGTGACGGCGAGCAGTAGGATAGAAGATAGTATTGGTCCAACAAGCCATCCACCAATGCTCCAGCGTCTTCAAACGCAATGGGGATGGTGTCGGCGGCTTGGGCCAAAATCTGCCCCGACCGAGCCAGTCGCTTGGCGGCATTATCCTGCGGTTCCCCAGTAACGCCGATGAATACCAGCTTGTCAGCAGTTGATGAAAGAGCCTCGCTGAATTGGTTCTCTGGCGTGCGTCCCGCCAAGTCCGGCCCCCGCGCGAACACGGCCAGCGTGCCCAGCCGCACCGGGCTTGCATTCACCGCCAAGTCGCGGTCTAGGATCTCCAGCCCCTGTACCACTGCGCCCCGCAGATTACGAGAAGGATCTCCCGGTGTAAGGCTCAGCAGGGCGTCCACTTGCTCCGGCGTGGCTGCCTTGGCATCCGCTGGATATTCACCGACGATCCGAACCTTGTCGCTTCCGTCGTAAGCCGCCACGGTGATCGATTGACCTTGTCGTGCGCGTCGTACGAACGCCCCCGCCGCTTTGGCCAGGACCCTGCGCAAGCCTGCCTCTTTAGCCTGGCTAATGTCTACCAGCAATAACGCATGAAATGATGCATAGCGGGCCGCCTCCAGCAACTGTAATTGGGCTGAATCTGAATCAATGAACTGATCATTTTCACTGATCTTGAAGGCCGATGGCGGTAGCCCAGCCACCGGCTTGTCCTTCTCAGTGACTGCAACGAACGCTGCCACATTGCCCGGCTTGGCGGAGCCCGTGGCTAGCTCTTCAATGCGCGCACCGCCCAAGAGCTGGCAGCCGAAAGCCCCAAGGGTCAGGCAATTGAGGAAAATCCAACGGTGCAGATTCACGGCCTGTAATCCTTACACGATTGGCCTTTTTGCTCAATGGGGCATTTGCGTCACTCCCAAAAACCTTCACCCTTGCGCGCGAACTCCAACATTTGACTCATGCCATGCGCCAGTGTTGGCGGAAGTTCCGCGTCGGTGAACAATCGAACTTCCAGTATTTCAACCGGGTTATCCGGGGCACGCTGGGGAAGTCCAATGGTGGCGCCCACCACTACGGTGACCGCGTGAAACCTGAGGTCGCGCATCGGGTCCGAATAAACGCCTAGCACATTGCCCAATTTCACTTGGTCAACGCCCGCTTCTTCCGCGAGTTCACGTACGATGCCCTGGCGCAGTGTTTCCCCCCATTCCAAGGTGCCGCCGGGCAAGGCCCATTGTCCCGTGTCATGACGTCGAATGAGTAGCCACCGCCCGTCTTCGGTTTGGGCGGCCGCCGCAACGCCTACCACGGGTCGTCGCAAGATAAGGCGAGTGACCTCCTTGAGGATTTTGAAATCGCCTGGCAAGGATGACATCATGGTAAGGTAGGCCAAGTGTGATTCTGGCGCAATTCAGTAGATCTTTTGGTTGGCTCGTTTCTGAATCGAGGCAGACTTGGCTCTTTTGTCAAGTGGGCGCCAGCATTTCCTTGGGATTCCTGGCGGCGCTGCCGATTTTG
>CAWIGY010000087.1:0-68937 GCA_963835565.1 uncultured delta proteobacterium | reverse complement strand
CAATTTCAGTCTCACCCAGAGAACCTCAGAGATCAATGTGGGAACGGTAACCAGGATCGGTTCCTTTCTCCGATTGCCCTACTACGCGAGCCCCGAGCAGGCTGCGGGGAAATTGCTCGATTGCCGTTCCGATCTCTGGTCTCTCGGTGTGCTTGGCTACGAATGCTTGACTGGCAAGAAGCCCTTTGAAAGCAACGTCTTCGGGGATCTGGTGGCCCAGATCCTGTGCGAGCCGCTCCAGACACTCAATTTACCCGGCTCGGATACGCCAGCGGCGCTGCAAGTTTGGTGGGAAAAAGCCTGCACCCGGGATCCTGAAAAGCGCTTTCAATCGGCGAAGGATATGAGTGATGCTCTGGGTCAGGCCTTCGACTTTCCAATTGTGTTTGTACCCGACGCGGCTGCCGGCGCGAGTACCAGCGCGGCATCGTCCACACCGGTACCTTTGGTCGTGCCCACTGCAAATGAAGAATCACGAATCGGGCTGCGCAGTCAGTCAAAGCCGAAGATGATTCGTCATTCAACGAGAATCGGATTGGGAGAGGTAAAGATTCCAATTAAGTCGCCCGCCGCGGTCGCGGTTGTCGAGAAACCTCCGAGCAAGTCGCCCACTGCGGTTGCGGCTAACGAGAAACCTCCGAGCAAGTCGCCCACTGCGGTTGCGGCTAACGAGAAACCTCCGAGCAAGTCGCCCACCGCGGTTGCGGCTAACGAGAAACCTCCGAGCAAGTCGCCCACCGCGGTTGCGGCTAACGAGAAACCTCCGACCGAGTCGTCCGCCCCGGCTGCGGCTGTCGAGAAGCCGCCGATTGAGTTGCCCACCGCGGTTGCGGTTGTCGAGGAACCTCCGACCGAGTCGCTCGCCCCGGTGTTAGAATCGGCAGCGCTGCAAGAGGACCTGTTCGAAGGGTTCCAGACGAGCGAAGCGCCAACGTTGGCGTTTCGGCAAGCGGACCCCGTCGTTATAGCGGAGGAAGAACCCGATCCGATTCTTCTTGCCAGTCAACGAGAGCGAACGAAAAATCTGAGAAAGACCGTGTCGTGGGTGGTTGCCGTCTTGATTGCGTTTGTTGCATTACTGGCGGTCCGAATCGTAAATTCCGTGAGGCACGAGAAAGCTGTTGCGAATCCCCCCGCAGCATTGAATTCGTCCGAGGGTGTTAGGCTACTAGATCGAAGCAATACGCCGAGTGCGTCCATTGAATCTGCGGTGGGCGCGTCGGACACGGCGGCGATTCCAAGCCCGTCAGCAGTAGTGACCGCGGATTCGGAAATGAAGGGTGAACCGCCTCCGTCGGCAGAAACTCAGCAGAACCCCCCCCAGTTGGCCGCTGAGCTGGCGAAGGCAGACTTGAACGCCAACCGGCCAAAAGTAGCCACGAAACACGAAGCAGCACCTGAGTCCCTGCGCAAGAAGACAAGCGCGGTTTCATCAAGCCAGGCTGCTTCTGGGCCTCCCACCCATGTTGTGAGACAGCAACCCGCCCCCGAAATTGCGCCCACCATTGCGCCAAAACCGGCAAAGCCCAAGGTTCCGTCGGTTGCTCGCGACTATGGCATTTAGGGCGGTAGCGGACCCTACGTTCGCAACAACACCGGCGGCATCAGAACTGTCCCTGCACTCGCAAACTTCCAGGCGCTACGCTGCAATTGAAGATCATGTGATTGGGCGCCTTTCTTTTCATTCTTCCCGCCGCTATAACGCAAAAGGACGAATCCGGTGGCTGCACCCGCGATGCCAACCGCAAACCCAATACCTGAGACGAGACCGAGCGAGTGATAACTATTCAAATTGGATTCTGCGCTGTGCGGACAAATTCCGTTGCTGCAAACGCCGTTGAGATCCGAACGCTTTTGCAAGGCGAGTATTCCGGTAATCGCGCCTACTGCAATGCCCGCCCCACCCACACCAAACGCAACGTAGGCGGGTGTTCGATTCGGGCCCTTCACGTCTTTCATCGGAGCGGTCAACGGCGTTGCCGGGGGTGATGTTCCGGGCGCATTCTGGGGTGACAGCGCGGTGAGCGAGACTTCAAGTGATTGCTCGCCACCTTCGGTTAACGTAATTGACTGCTGCTTTGTCTCGTACCCGTCCGCGCTCACTTCAATACTCTGAGTTCCCGGGTTCGTGGCGAGCTTGACGCCTATTGCAGCTGCCGAGATCGGTCGCCCCTCAATTTTTACCAGCGGGTGCCGCACATTGGGAACGGCAATGGTTAACCAAGCAACTTTTGGTTTTACCTCTTCGAGGAGCTTGGCAGCATCTTGAAGGGCAACTTTCCAGACGGCGGGTGCGTTGTCGGCGACTCCTTCTCGCAAAACAAGTTCAAAACGTTCCTGCGCCTCAACGTAACGGCCCAATCCAATCAGGGCGCGTCCGTCGTCCACGACCAAGGTTGGAGCGTGAATGAGTGCATCGGCTCGGCGAAATCGGTCGTCAGCGACGTCAAACTTCTGCGCCTTGAGCGCATTGTACCCTTCTTCTGCCAAGGCACGGGCCGTGGCTCGATCGGCGTCGTTTTGCGCAAACACCGAGGCAGGTGAAAACCACAAACCCAAGGCACCGCCCAGGATAATTTGCCTAACAACGGTGGCTGGCTTACGCCTCACCCCGGCTTTGAATCTTGATGCTTGCACCGCGAACATAACTTACGACGTCTTATACTGCGTCCGTTTGCGACCCGCAAGCTTGTCTGGGACCCGACCCAGACAACAACCAACACAATCAGAACATCGGAACGACTGGAAGTCAGATGCCGTAGTCCCGAGAGGACTTAGTTAAACGGGGAGAAATTGGTGCACGATGCGACCCCGGCTCGGACTTTCGTGACCCGAGTTCTGAATTATCCTTGCCCGGATCCGTGTCGTCTTTTCGGGATTGGCCCGACGGCTTAATTAGTGGCAACATGTCCACTCTCAGCGTGTCGGGAACTGGATCTGCCGAGGGATGGGGCTGGGGTTCTTTGGGGGCTTGCTCCCGGGCCATCGAAGCCGAAGGGGTGGCAAGCACTGGCACCGGGTTAGCGGGCTTGGCCCTGAGCCGGAACCCCAGCGCGACACCCAGCAAAACGAGCAGAGCGACGAGGGGGATCGCCAAGACTACCCATTTCGAGTTTGGGCGAAGCTCTAGCCAGCGTTTCAGCCATTTGTCGATGGATTCCCGCAAAGGTTGTGGGAGCGATTCACTCGGAACGTCTTTGGGGGATTCTTCGTCCAAGGTGCGCAGACCGGATGCGACGACCTGAATCACGGACAATTGGGCGGAGCGTGGCAGCGGCGACAGATGTTGGTCGTCGATCTCGCTGGACTTGGGCGCCGTTATCACGCCCGAGTTTTCGTTAATCGGCGGAAACGAACTGTTGTGTCTGGGCGGCACTGTCGGAACCGTAATTACCGTTTGGACGCCCAGTAATACTCCAAGCTCATCGGCCATTTCCTTGGCTGACTGAAAGCGCTGTTCGCAATCACGTGACGCAGCGCGCTCCCACCAACCATCAATACCGGCGGGGAGCTCCTGGTTGAATGCAGAAGCTTTGGGGAGCGGCTCGTACATGATAAGCCCCATCAGTTCCCCGAGCGCGTCACTTTCGAATGGCAACCGTCCCGTCAGACATTGAAACGCAATTACTCCAAGAGACCAAAGGTCCGAACGATGATCGACAGATTTACCCCGTGCTTGCTCGGGGCTCATGTAACAGGGCGTGCCGAGGAACGAACCTTCACGTGTAGCTCGATTGCTCAGCGAATAGGCACTGTTTTGCGCAATTCCAAAATCCAATACCTTGGCAATCTCCTGCTCGTAGCTTTGAACTAGGAAAATGTTTTCTGGTTTGAGGTCACGATGAACAATGCCCAGCGCATGGGCACTCATTAGTGCACGCGCCACGTGCGCGATGATTCGATAGGTCGTTTCCGCATCCAACTTGCCCAGTCGCCCAAGGCGTGTCGCCAGGTCTTCGCCATCCAGATATTCCATGGCGATGTAACGCGTGCCATTCCATTCGCCGTAGTCGAAGACGTCCACGACGTGAGCGCTGCGCAGCTTCGCTGAGGCCTTGGCTTCTCTAGAAAAGCGAGTACGAATTTCCTCGTCAGCGGCCTTATCTTCATCAATCAGCTTGACCGCGCAAGTTGCATCCAGCGACAAATCGTGCGCCAGCCACACCGAGCCCATGCCCCCCGATCCAATCTTACGCGCAAGACGATAACGTCCAGCCACTAGTTCGCCAGCGCCTCGTTCGGTGCCGCCCTCAACTAACTTTATAGAATCGCTACTTCCCATCGAACTTTACACCGCATTCCCTCCGCGGTTGTCCGTGAATAAAATAATGATTATCAACTTGATACTTAGTCTAGACTTCGATTACTCGCAAGCGCAAGTCAGCTGGTTCTCGGCGAAAAAATACGCTTCGCCGGAATTTCGGGGTCTCTCGCTGATTTGTTGGGGTTCTATTTCTCACGGTACCGTCGAGTTGGTCGCTTGCAGAATCGCACCAATCTCTGCTCGTTTCCGGGAATGTTTTGTCGTGTAACGGGCAGGGGCCCGATCCTGCACACAGCTTTTTGTTGAGCATTTTCCAGGACTTCTGAGCTCTTTGCCGGCAACCCCGCTTTGGCCAGGCTGTAATTCGACGGCCAATGACAAAGAACTGCTCAAGGCATCAACAATGGGGCTCAGCCACTGGCAGTGGCTTACCGTGCCGTCACAACAAAGCAGCAGTATTTACGGCACAGGAACCGTAGCGGCAGGCCTTCACCTATGCCACGGGGGGACTTCTGGTCAAAAAATCGCTGGCTTTATTTAGGCCAAAGGGGCAGCCATCCGCTTTTGACGCAGCGGCGTTCGAGCGACGGCAGCGAGGAAATCGGCAATTGCAACGGGATTCGGCGCGTGACTCGGGCAAGCGGCACTGCAATGATTTGGACCAGCATGAGGATGGAACTGCCCTACGAGCACGTTCAAGTAGGCTGGGTGATTCTGAGCTCGTTATTGCTACCGGTTGCCATACTCGCAATGGTGGCGTCCGCGGTTAGCTCGAACGTCCCGCTGCTGGTTGCGGCAGGCTTTTTAGTCTTGTTGGCTGCCCTATTTGGAACGCTTCGGGTACGGGTGGATGCTTCGGCCCTATCGATTCGGTTTGGTATCGGCATTATTCGACGTCGTTTCGCCCTATCGGACCTGCGCTCCTTCGCCGAAGTGGAAAATCCCTGGTACTACGGCTGGGGCATTCGCCTTTATCCCGGCGGAACGCTGTACAACGTGTCCGGCCTGGGCGCCGTAGAGTTGGCGCTGCGCGATGGTGGCCGAGTCCGAGTGGGGACTGATGAATCGGCGAAACTGTACCTAGTGCTTGAGAGCATTCTTGGGGCGCCTGCGCCACTGTCAGAATTGCCCGCGTCTCCGCCCAAAGGAGGTTCGGCGAGGATCCGGCTAATTGCACTCGCAGGGGTCGGCACTCTGCTGCTGTTTTTGCCCTTCTTACTTCATTTTCAAGCGCGACCCCCGGTGATTACGCTCACACCAAAATTTTTGAAAGTTGACAACCTGTTTTACGGTCAATCCTACAATTTGTCAGAGATTACAAGGGTCGAGCTTTTGCAATCATTGCCTGCGGTACGCATTCGCACCAATGGTTATGCAGCAGGCGGCACGCTTCGCGGTTGGTTTAATTTGGACAGGCTGGGACAAGGTAAGCTCTTTGTCGAAGCCGCCCACCCGCCCTACGTTGCAATCTTTTTTCAGAGTAGTTTCGTGATAATCAACTACGCGGAGCGTGAGGACACGCAACAATTGTACCGCAGCATCAGGCAGGCTGTAGACCGCAGCACTGATTTGGAACAGCGATGATGATTCGTGGGGAGCGCATCGATCCAGCCCGATCCACTTCAGCGCGAACTCAGAAACCGGGGTTCATCCATGCCCGGTGCTCGGCAGTTCCCTGATCCCAAGACGCGACGGACGATGGATTTCCGCGATCTTTTTTCGAATTCGAAGCTGTCACTTTTGAAGTGCTGGACGTCTCGACCAATGCGGATTTGGGTTCTGAGCTATGCCGACTAGCTACGGACGGTTCGCTCTCTCGTGCTTGTTTGCGCGAGGAAGGTAGCGCATCCCCTGACGCTGAGACATCGGTTGAAGGCGCAGCCGACCGCTTACTCGGTTTGCGGCTTACCGCAGTGGTTAGTGGTTCAGGAGACTTCGTCGTTTGAGCAACGGGCATAGGCTCACTAGCAAGTTCTGGAAGATTCGATGGGACGGCGATCTTGACGGATGGGGTTTCAGACGAAGCCGCTACGGCGAGACTTGCTGCGACCGGGTGCGCTCGATTCGACTTCTTGGGTGCGGAGGCCAAAAACACGAAGATTGCAGCGAGTGCCACGACTGCACCCGAAGCCACGACCAGTGGACGGCGCGATTTTCGCCACACCGGCATATCGGGGTAAATTGAGGTGACTGAGGGAAACAATGAACCTGCCGTTTCCGCGGGCTCGGGTGGTTTTCCAGCAGCCAGCGCGGGCGACTGAATTGCAGCGTTGGCAAAGATTGGTTCGGGCTTGGGAAGGGGTTCCTGTCCTTTGCTGCTTGCGGTCGCGTTTTGCATTGGCGACGGCCGCGCCGCAGGTGATGGCGCAACAGACCTGGGGACTTCTCTCGCTGGTGCGTGCGTCGGTTTGACGACCGGCATCGACGGTTTCGTTGCAGGGCGCTTATTGGCGATCGGCTCGGGTGCCACAGTCGGTACGACTTCGGGGCTCGAGAAAGTAGCTACGCTGGATGGTACGTCGGGTTTGACAGCCGATGATCCATAGGCTAGTGCGCGTAGCGATTCAGCCGTAGGCGGTGCCGATCGAACCGAGGCGGCGCGAGGTTTTGGTGGCGGCCTGTGGGTTATGCGTGCAGTTGTTGACACCTCCCTAGGCGGAGTAACGCTCGGACTTACTGGCCCCGGACTTGTTTCCGCTTCAAACTTGATTTGTGGGACGTGGCGTGCGGCTGCTGCAGTACGTTCAACCTGAATCGCAGTGGGAACCCGCGACGTAGGCCTTACCAGGGCAGGCCGGGCCAGCCCACTTGCCGTGGGCAACTGGGAAGCCGCGGTGAGCGGCGGTGTTGCACCCCGTTTCACTAATTCGTGGATTGAGAGTGGAGCCTGCTTGGCAGCCGCGCTGGGCTCCTTTTTCGGCTCAATGATCCAATCGTTGTCGATCAGCAAATCCAACCTTGGTTCAATGATCGCAGCCTTGGCAACATCGGTTGAATGATTGCGGGCACTTCTCTCAGCCGAACTATTCTGGGGCGGATCGGCACGTGCAGCCGGGTTGTCGGCTATCTTGGCCGCTCGCGGCAGAGCGATCATTGCGAGCAACGGAACCTGCTCTAATTCGAGCCAGTCGCTCATTCCCTGTCGCCAAACTAGACAGTGCGTTGACACGCGACCAGACTGAACAGCCTGGACCAAGTCATCCAAACCAAATTCGACGGTCCCATCGTCAGCTGTAGCGACGAACCAGTTCTCGATGCCCGTCGATTCAGCAGATTCGGAGTGTTGAGTCACTATATTGCCGTTCCCAGTTTCACAAACATAGCACTCAGAAAGCGTTTCCGCAGGCGCTGGACTCGGGAAGATTTCAGAAACGTATAGATTAAAATTCTTCAGCCCCAGCATACTGCGGCGAGCGTATTATTCTGCGGAAACCTACGTTTTGGGTCCTTTTGAGGCTCGGGCCGGGTGACGGGTGTTACCGCAACCGAAGAACATGGTGTTGGGACAGGGCGCCCGCAGCTCATTGTTCAGGTCGTTGGCTTTGCCAATTGCGCTGCTTTGCCCGCAATGTGTAAGGGCAACATCTGTTATTTGTGAGCGCGGCATGACACCATGCGGTTTCGCTGGCTCATGGCTACTAGACCAATTCGTTGTAAGATCGCAGATTTGGACGCCTTGATGCCGTCATTGACTCAAGCGGTGCGGGAGCGAGGTGCCATCAATCACACGCAATTGACCCAACTGGGCGTGCCCAAGGCGCAGCATCAGGCGGCCGCCTCCCGCCTGTGCGATGAAGGTTTCGAGACAACTACAAAGGCGATTCGTTTGCCGATTCGCCAGCAGCTGGGTCGTCGCCTCCAAGAGCGAAGCCAGTTGCCGCTCAAAGGTTTGGAGAAGCTGGTTATCGGTTGCACTGCGAAAGAAGTTCTGACGGTCGTGGAAGAATTCGTAAATAACGGGATTGCTCATCGGATTCTGAGAACCAAAGCGGAATGGATTGTTACCGCAGACACGGATGTCCTTTCAACCGAAGAAGTTAAGGGATTAGGTCGGTTGATTGCCGATTGGGCGGCGCGAACAAAAAAGACCTTGGCGACCAGAAAAACTCCGTTGACCTTTTGGCGCAACGACATAAGAGCGCTTATTGAAGAGCTCATGCTCATGAAAAATGGGCGCAGACCATCTGCGGATGTCGAGCGCCATGATTCACAGCGATTGTTGCGCGTCATCCTGGAGAATCTTCAGCCAACCGTAGGGTTGGCGTTTGTCCCGACTGTAATTGAGAAATCTCAACTGGCAGTCGAGCGAGCCCAAGGCCTGTTGCTTGAACTGGCACGCAGCGGAGCTATCGAGTTGCGCCCCGACGCGGGCGCCGTCCGGTTTTCCGAAGAGGAACTTCGGATTGCGCCTGCAGGCCCTGACGGCTCCCATTTCTTCTGGGTGCGCCTGCTAAAGGAGGCTATTTGATACCAATTTCACTGGGCACTGTGCCGAACGCGCAACCTTGGGCGGCGGATTGCGTTGACGTGGAGTCGATCAATCACGACACGGGGCAAGCACTCATTGAGAGCGCACAGGCAATGCGCGCTGATGCACAGACTGAAAGACACCCCGCGACGCGCGTACACTTGATTTTGGGACCGCCGGGCAGCGGCAAAACCCACTTGTTCGGGCGGCTGCGGCGCAAATTAGGTCCGCGGGCGATTCTCGTGCACCTTCGCCCCTTGGTAGGAGCGGATCTGGGACCGCGGTACTTGGTTGGACAGATCTTCAACCAACTGATACAGGTCACGCACGAAGTCGCTCAAGTCGATTCTTTGGTCGGCTCGTTGATCGCGCGTTCTCAGGCAGGCGATGTCGAAATGCCGCGCTTAATGCTGGAGGATTTCCGGCATATCGACAGCAACGACCAGCATCGAATGCTCGAACGCATCATCGAGGGTTGCCTCGAATCGCGGCCGCAGCTCGATGAGGCTGTGTTGCGTGCACTCTTGCAATTGCCGATGTTACCCACATTGTTTCGTACGGCCACCTTGTGTTGGTTGGGGGGCTACGAATTGGATCCAGCGCAGAGTGCTCGGATTGGGGTGACTGGCGCGTTGCCAGACGAACGTTTAATGGGTGCTCTATGTACGCTGGCGGCCGTCGCCAGCGCCGCGGCACCTCTAGTGCTCGTGTTCGATCAATTGGAGAATCTCATAGATGCCAGCGACAGCGACGGCCGCGTTCGCGCCTATGCGGGCTTGATTGCGGAATTGGCGGACACCGTACCGGGCCTAGTGATCGTGCAAATGGCCGTAGATACCGATTGGGCTCGAGATATCGAGCCACGCTTGGGACAAGCTCAAAAGAGCCGTCTATTGGGCTCGCGACACTTGCTGCAGCTACCGAGCGCGACGCAGCGCCAGGAATTGCTCGAGCGATGGGTCGAGCGGTTGTCAAGATCGCGAAGCGCCTTTTCCATGGCCGTTCACTTCATCCCAAGTCAAGAACTGGAAGACGCAGCCCGGGTTGACGCCCCGAATGCTCCTTTTGGCCGCAGAGCGAGCCCTTGCGGAGTACGAAACGACGCCGGACACGGATATCGTCGAAGAGCCGGAGGCTCTGGACGACAGACTTCTACGTCAATGGCAAAAGCACGTTGAAACTGCCCGCCTTCAAATCGATGAGGCGGCTCGCGCCCAACGCGGTCCGGAGCCTGAACATCTCATGGATGCGCTGTTGCTGCTGGGATCATGGGTCGATGCCGGCTGCCGTCGCGCTCGGGACGGTGCCATTGTTCTTGAGGTCAATCGGGAGCCCCGACATTGGTACTTCCTGCACGATGTGCACCCGCGCAGCATCGCGGCGCGGCTGCGCCGTTGGGTGGAGTCGACTGAGACCCGAGTCGTATTGCGTGAGCAGTGGCGGGAGTTTCCAACCACCTGGAACGCCGTTCAGAAGTTAGCCGACGAATTTGCCGCACGCCCGGGGGCCCTTTTTACGTGGGTGAATCGCGAGGACCTCACCAGACTCCTCGCGCTACGAGCGTTCGTCATGCAAGCCCGTTCCCATGATGTTGTAGGAACCGCTGGTGAGTCCGTTTCGGTCCAGCAAGTTGTTGCCTGGTTGCGCCAAGCATTGGCTCCAGAAGAATGGCCGATAGTGACAGACATGACTGGTCCGTTGAAAAACCAGGGTCCGCCTACCATTCGCTCTCGCGAGCCAATGTCGCCGGATTCGGACTCCTCGGCGACCACCCTGCGGGACTCCCGACCTCCTATGACGGCAATAGCCCATCCAGGCATAAGTTCCGCTTCGGCTCGAAGCCGAGCACTGCGAACACTCGAGCACTTGCGAGTCGCATCATTGGAACGCTTAGTGCGCGAAGCGGCACGCATCGACTCCTGGGTAACCCGCAAGCATGTCGTTGACGAGTTGCAAGCACTCGGGCCGCGGATTCGTTGGTTCGGACGCGCGATCGTTGCGCTCTTGCCCGAGGATTCGCCGTGAGCGGCCGCGAATTGCAATTCAGTGTCACCGAAGTTAGAAATGCGCTTAGGTGCCCACGCTTATTCGTCTTAGGGCGAGTTTTGGGTCGTACCGTCACTTTTCCAGTCGGTTCGTCCTGTCTGGGTGCCACATTTCATCGCATCGTTGAACGTTTTGCGGCCACCGTGGGTACTCCTGCGGCCGGCTTCACCCAATTGCGCCCCGGCAGCCCCGACGACGTCATTGCGCGCGGCTTGTCCTTGTGGTTACTCGACCTATTGACGGATGAGCTTACTAAAGATGCAACGCTTGCCACAATGCCGGGCGAGGTCGATGACTTGGCAGAAGCGCTGCGCGAACTGGCAAAACATTTGGCACAATCTGTTGCGGCGTTTGAATCACGCCCGGCATCAGCGTTAGCCGCCCTGGTTCGGGCAGGTGAGCGCCCCGTAAGCGTACTTCTAGAAGAGCAAGGAGTGATACTTTCGGGTCGAATCGACGCACTTTATGTGACTTCGGACGAGCGCGTGCATGTGGTCGAGTACAAGCTCACTGATGAAGCGAATGATGCGCTCGACCGAGCGCAGGTATCGCTATATCGTGAGCTTCTCCGTCGCGAGGGCTTAGACGACGCACACCCAACACTATTGCGCTTTCGTCCTTGGATGACAAAGACCGAGATTAGCCCGGAAGAAGCTGATTCATTGGTGTCTTCCGTTCTAATACCTCTAGTGAGGGATATGGTCGTTTGGACTGAAATGCCCGAGGTAGCACCGCCGCCACAGCGATTAGATATCTGTGTAGGTTGCCCTGTCGTACGCGATTGCGTAAGGCATTACCCCAATCGTCTGGCTTCTCGCGACGAACCCCCGATGGCCGCAGCGCGCCCGCGCCCCGGTCGGACGCGTGATTCGATACTGCCCGAGCCCATCGGTGAAAGCATTGCCCCCCCGCGCGACGTGGCTGGCGATAGCGCCGCGGAGAAGATTCGTCTGAGAGTGTTGGACGAATTCCGACGTGAGGGAATCAACGTCACCGCTCGTTCCGCAATCGTGGGGCCGCGCCTTTTCGTGATAGAGGTAGTACGGCCACGCGGAAGTGTGGCGCAACTGGACCGGGCCGCCTCGGACGTAATTCACCGCCTAGCCAATGAGGGGCTGTCTGTGAATTATGAAAAGCCCGGCGGGCGCAGACAATTTGTCATTGCGCGCACCGACCCTCAAGTGGTGTACCTAGCGCCACTATTGGACAAAAAAGCCGAATGGCTGCGGGCAAGTCCTGGCCGATTCATTGTCGGAAGTGAGCCAGCTGGCGGGATCGTTACCGCGGATTTCGCCGATCCTGCGACTCCCCATTTGCTGATTGCCGGACAGGCGGGAAGCGGGAAATCATGGCTGTTGCGCGCGATTATTGCGAGCCTTTTGCACTTTCATGGTCCAGCCGCTATTCGCCTCACTTTGATGGACCCAAAGCGGGTAACCTTCAATATCCCAGCGTTTCAATCGGCAATCGCGGCGCATCTCGATGGACCGATACTGTACAGTGTTGATGACGCATTGCCCTGCATCGAGCGGCTCATTGATGAAATGGAAGAACGCTATCGGATCTTTGAGAAAGCCAGCGTAACTGATTTGTCCGAATTCGAACAAGGCGCAACACACGGTGACCGGATTGCGCGTAGAATACTTGTCATTGATGAGTTCCAGGATTTGACGGTCGAAGCCAGAATTGCTAAGCAATTTTGCGCCGGAATTCAACGACTTGGCGCCAAGGCACGCGCCGCTGGAATTCACGTAATTTTGACCACGCAGCGTCCCGATCGGCAAACGGTGCCAGCTGTCATCAAGGCCAATCTGGGCGGAAAAATCGCACTACGTGTGGCAAGCTCGGTTAATTCACGGGTCATTCTCGACCAGAGCGGTGCCGAAGAACTGCTGGGCAATGGGGATCTACTTGCAGATCTAGGGCACGGCCTGGTGCGTGCTCAGGCAGCCGTTGTGAATACCTGATTCAATCTGAGTGATTGGCTTGAGCTACTAACAAACGAGCGCGCGCAGGGTCGGGCAGTGAGTGACCGGGCGGTTGCTTTCTTGACTTCGTCATTGTATAGAAACCAAACCATGCACGAGCAAGACTCCGCCTATCCCGGCGCCGTGACCGAATCTGTATTGGCGCTCGTCCAAGAAAAGTGTGCTTCAGTCAGCAATCGATTCGGCCTGGAATTTGTCGATCAGCATATCCTCGTAGTACAGCAGTTTGCGCTTACTTTGGCCGAGAAGTTTGGCGCCGATCAAAAGGCGGTGATAACGGCTGCATTACTGCATGACATATCTGCTATTGAAGACTTTGATTGCCTGCCTAGTCACGCTGAGCGAAGCGCTGAGCGTGCGGTGACGCTACTGTCACCGGGTGGCGAGCTTTCGGAGATTGGCTTTGATGCCCATCGCATCGAGCGCATTGCCACCTGCATGCGTGAGCATTCGACACCTAGGCGCCATGGCGAGACAATTGTAGAATCTGTGTGTGTCTCCAACGCCGATGCTATGTCACAAATTCTGCGACCATTTTACTGGTACAATTATGCGCGGGACCTCAAGATGCTATCCCACGAAAAAGCTCTCGCTTGGTATCGGGAATTGGTTGAACGCAACTGGGAGCCTCTGATTGATGCCGCCAAGAACCTGGTTCGGGAGCACTACGAAGCCGCCCTGGTTATGACGCGCTGAGGCCCGGATTCGTCCCCGATTGGAATCGGGCCCCAAACGCGACGCCAAGACAAAATTAAAAAGGCCGTGCCGGATTTCCTCCAGCAGAGCCTAGGTGATCATTGTGGGCCCCAATTTGCGCCGCGTCAAGTGCCTCGTCTCGAGATGGCCGGTGGACATAGCCCACGGTCATTTGCCCCGTCATGGAATCCAAACGCCGGCATAAGTAGCCGAATCAGGTGCCAAGCGTCCCGCAAGTTGCGCTTTGGATCAACGCGAACGTGAGAAAGCATCGAGGTTGTCAGCGTGCGCGTGGGAGGATACCCCGCTCGCTGGTCGAGATCGCGCCGAATTCGCGTTAGATGGTCAGGCGGTACAAAGCGGTCATCGGGATCGTGCAAAAGTGCGACTGGACAGGCGACGTCGGTGAGGTGCCCGGCGGGTGAAAGGATCGGGGGCAACACCCTGCGCTGGTAGCGCTGCATAAGCTCAACATAATCAAACTCCCGCGCGTGCTTGAGCAGCGCGCGTTTTTTGTCGTCGAGAGGCGAGGGCGACATGTAATTGGTGAGAGTGGAATTTATGGCATTCCAGGCCTCATCAGAGAGTCCTAAGTCGGAGCGCTGGCATGCGAGCAATGTGTATCGCAGATACAAGAGATCCGTATCGTCTCGCTCCGGATTGGGATTTAAAATGAGCAGCTGGCGTTGGTGTTCCAAGGCTTCTGCGAGCAAGTAGTAGGCACCAAAAGCCATCATCGCATGACAGCAATTGCGAGCTTCTGGACGCGCGGCGGCGCATAGGGCGTAGCTGGCGCCATAGCTAAAGGCGAGCACTCCCACCGGAGCATGAGCAATATCGCGAGCCAGCTGAAAGGCCGCTGTCACCGTGTCAACATCTTCCGCCGAATGCTCGAAATTGGCCAGTCCTGCAAGGGGTGGAGTGAGGCAATTATACCCGAGGGAAGCAATGCAACGCGACAAGTGGACAAGGTTGGGATCTTCACTCGCACGTGCCGTCACTCCATGGACCAGCACCAGCGTGCCTCTGGCTTTCCTTTTGCTAAAGTACGCTATGAACGGGTATCGATTCTCGGTTCTCTCCAAGATTGTCTCGTTCACACGCTGCCTTGGACCCCGTGCTCCCTTGAGGTAGTCCCATACCAATCGAGTCAGAATTAGCGTGCCTGCCACGGAGGCGGGTTTACGGGCTGCCGTGATACACCGCTTCGATGTTGTGCCCATCGGGGTCCAATATGAACGCGGCGTAATAGTTGGGGTGGTAGTCTTTGCGCACCCCGGGCGCACCGAAGTCCTTCCCGCCAGCATTGATGGCTGCTTGGTAAAAGGCGTCAACCTCAGCGCGGTTCTTGGCAGCAAATGCGATGTGCGTTGGAGTCACAATTTTGAGCTGTTCGGGCTTCTGGAAGCTGGCAGGCCCGGTGCCAATCCAAAACTCAGGCTTGCCATCAGGCCCGAATCCGCAGGCGGGACCGTACTCCATGACAACCTTGGCACCCAGTGGGGCTAAGACCATTTCGTAGAAAGTCTTCGAACGTGCGTAATTGCTAACAACGAGCGTGATGTGGTCCAAAATAGCCATCGCACTTCTCCCTTCGTGCGCAGACGATTCCACAGACGCCCCTTGATTGCAAGCGGCCAGTTTTATGCAGCGTAAGCTGCGTTGGCACGGCGCTTACCTCGGGCCGACCGAGATCCGGACACAATCTCGGGTTTGTTTGGCTACTAACAAAGTCATGTCATCATTTTGCGCCGCCATCCATTCTCGTACATCAACAATGATAGCGTTCCGTATTGCCTCGACTGATTTGTCCCGATGGCGGGTCAGTGCGTCAGCTAGTCGAGCGACGCCAAACATCTGTTTATCGCCATTCATGGCTTCGGTAATCCCGTCCGTGTATAAAAGCATGATATCGCCCTCGGAAAGCTCGCAGCTCGACTCATCGTTGACGCTCTCGATATCGCGAATGGCGGCCGTCCACACTCCAGGTGTGTGTAGACATTCCACGCAACCGTCTTTGGCGCGACATATGAGAATGTCCTCATGTGCGCCCGCAAAGGTTAGCCGCCCCTCCTTTTCGTAGCGAATCAACGTCAGCGTCACATGTTCGTCTTGGCCCATGCGGCGCCGAATATTATCGTATAGTAGCCCGTTAATCGCTGGCAAAATATCCTTTGGGCAAGCACTGGGGCTGTTGCGAACCAAGCCACCAATCACGCTTTGAAGCATCATCATCACTAGTCCCGTTGGTAGCCCATGTCCGGCGACGTCGCCGATGCCGATCCAACAGCCATTGGCGACTGAAATTATGTCGTAATAGTCACCCCCTACTTCGGTGGCGGGATACATGATGGCTGAAATCTCCAAACCGTTGACTCGGGTGCTGCGCGGAAGAATTCCAATTTGAATGTTGGTAGCAATCAACATTTCTTTCTCGAGACGTTCTCGTTCGGCGATTTCGCGAAGCTGAGCCTCGCGTACGACTCGATTCAGAAGCTCGATTCGTTGGTGAGCTGACCCGATTTGGTCGAGCAAGCCGTCATAAACGAATCCTTCAGGGACGCCGCGTTCAATTACAGCGTAGCCGGGGAAGTTGTTTTCCCTGCGAAGCAGCGGGCAAACCAACCATGCTGAGTGTCGGCCAGTGGCGAACAACTCTCTTGGCAGTATTTCAAGCGCCGGGAAGCGCAGACCTTCTTTTGGAACATCCACGGGACGTTCACAATTGCTGGCCAAGATGAGGCGCGCCCACGGCGACGGAACAGAGGTGTCCTCCAATTCGTAAAGGCACAAATAACAACTCTTTATCCCATACTGTCCTAGATTGGCCGCAAGTACATTTTGCAGGGCCGGCAAGTTCACTGCCGACACCAAGTCCTCGTTGGTTCGAACGAGCTGAGTGAACAACTCCTCCGATCGGTAGCGGTGGACGGCTTGGGATCGTTCTGCGACTTCGGCTATTACCGTGTCGGCATCGCTTAGCAGTGCCTCAACTCGCTCCTGTTCGTCGAGACTCAGCTGGCGGCTGGCTCGACGCATGTCCCGAAGGACCTGAAATGCTCCCAATATGTCAATATGTCGCTGCCTTGCTTGGTCAAGCAGATTCTCAAACCAACGAAGAAATGGTGTCCTGTCGCTGGCGAGCGCAACGCTCAAGAGTTGATCGGGCGACGAAGAATGTGATTCGAACTCCGGCCTTGCGGAGCAGCTAAATGACGTGAGCGCGTCAATTGAGCGCTTAATCCAAGTGCCCGGGGAACCATGCAGCGAATTGAGGTATTCGGGCGGGAAAGAACTCACGGCTCTCCCCGTTGACGCAATGCAGCCGCAGGAACGTCGGAGCACCAGCTGGGAATTCACCGTGGTGCGAAGCGGCACTCTTTCCCCGGCCAATTGGGCCATTACAATTTCGAACGTTCTTCTGGCATGCTCCCTTACCGGCTGTTTTACAGTGGTCAGCGGTGGTCTGTGGTACCGTGCGTATTCAATGTCATCGAAGCCAAACACCGCGATGTCTTCAGGCACACGAATGTTGCGGAGTTGCAGTTCTTCAAGTGCTCCCAGAGCCATGGCATCATTGGCAGCGACTATCGCGTCAAAGGCAACCTTGCGTTCGTCGAGCCACAGGCGCACCGCGTCGTTGCCGTGGGGCTTATAGTATTGACCGGTTGCTATCAAGTTGGGGTCAAACTCAATGTCGTGTTCGGCGAGGGTTTCACGGTACGCGCGAAATCGTTCGTCAGCTTCCGAGCTCACTTCTGGACCGCGAAGGCAAGCTATTCGACGCTTGCCGTGCGCAAGTATCAGATGTCGAACTCCTGCTCGCACGCCGGTTTCGTTGTCCACCGCGACTTTGGGATACTTGTCCCAATGCACAGCGACACTGGCGATCGGCATGGGTTCGAAGCGATTGAAATAACCCTCGATGTCACGTGATGTCAGGGTATTTCCCGCGGAGACGACTAGCGCGGCGTCAATGCTGACTGGACTGGCATATGCAAATGGACGGTGACGCCTGGACACCGGGTAGTCTTCATGTGAAAGACCGTTGAACGAAACGCAAAACATCGATGTCCTGCTCTCTTGCTGCGGTCACGATCTCATCGAGGATTGGATCGGTGTAACCATCCGCAAGCCATTCGACGAACACACCTAGACGACGGCGGCTACGAGTTACCGCTGCCGGACTCGTGGCAGCGGGCTCATCAGACATCGATGCTGCGTTCATGCGTAATTGCGGTTTGGTTGCGACGAAGATTTGCGGTCAACCGCCCATCAATAAACGGCCAGTTCGAGCCGCAGATAACGATTTCATTGGGCCGCGCGACCGGGGCCACCTGCGCAGTCCAAAGATCCTAGCACTACTGCCGAAAACACTGTTTCGACCCCAACAGATTGTGGTTCGTACTGTCCCGCAACCACAACATCTGGCTCAAATCGGGGCCAAATGGCGAAGTTTCCGGCAGTAGTGCTAGTGACCTGAAAAACTTGCCTCAGTCGCCTGGACTATATCGGCTCAAGGTCGAAAACGATACCGTCCGCCTCACAATTCCCTGCTGAAACGTCGGCAAGCCCAACGTTAGCGACCTTAAAGCCCAGACACCTTGAGTCAACTTTTCGGCAATGCAATTGGGTCACCAATGAAAACCAAACGCACGGCGTGCCGGCATTTCAAATCGAAATCGCAAACAGGGCGTCACCGTCGAAGAATCTTCGCTCGGTGCGTCCAAGGACTAAAGTACTGTTTACGTCCGGATATACAGGAGATGTAATTGTGCATCATGGGGTTCTAGACAAGGGCATCGAGTTCATTCCCAAGCCCTATTCTCTGGAACAACTGGCGAAGCGAGTTCGACAAGTGCTGGATAAACCCGATTCTTAGCCACTCGATCTGGTTGTTGGCCTGAGGCTATTGGGAGACCTAGGTTATATGCGCAGACACTGTTTGCGGCTTATCCCGCCTTGAGTGCCACACTGGGAACATTACGCGAGGTGGGTCTGAGCCTACGACGGGACTTCACTTCGACGACGTAAACAAGCTCCTCGGAGTCCTAAATCGACTGGTGGACGCCGGTAATACGGTGGTTGTTATCGAACACGATCTCGACGTAAATTCGCTGTGCGGACTGGGTCGTGAACTTGGGTCCCCAGGGCGGCAAAGGCGGCGGCCTGCTGCTGGCCTCTGGCACGCCTGAGCGTGTCGCCACGAATAGTCGCAGTTACACCGGTCAAGCACTTACAGGACACGGCAATATTAGAAAAAAGCAACCAGGTACGCGGCGATTGTAAGCCTTGGCCTCTGCCATGATTACTGGGCCTGTCCCGCGTGATTGACCCATTTGAGCGCGTTTGGCTACCAGGTCGGCGCGGGCAAAATCCTACATTTGAACTGGTTTAAGCCGGTAGCACAGGCTCCTGCTTTCGGGGTACAGTTCGATAGCGGCAAGGCGATGAGCCCAAGAAGAAGAAAACGTCGTTCCATGAGAAGCGCCCCTCCTCCAGAGCAGCTGGCCCAGCAAGCAGCTGGCTCTGACCAAGAAGACACTTCAAACCCTGCAGCTGTGGCGGAATTATCGGAAGAAACTAGTATAGATCCCGCCACGGCGACGGAGGTGTCTGCGGAAATCTCTGCCAAGGACCCAGTGATTTCAAACGAATCGTCCGAATCGACAACTAATCAGTCTGCTCCTTCTGTGCAGGCAAATACAGTTGAAGGAGAGGTGCCGGCAATGACCGATCCGGACGAAGTGAGCGAAGGTCCCATCAGTGCACAGTCAGTTCGGCCCAGCACGGAGTCGGTTGATTCAGATTGGTTCAGCGAAGATCCTCCCAAGCTCGCAGCGTTGGCTGATTCGCCTCAGGCAAGCTCCCCCGAAGCCGAGTTGACTCATCAGACCAATTCCGTGCAGTCCTCGACAGTACCAAAGGAAGCGTCCGCAAAGCCTCGGTCCGCGCTGCTTCGAAACAGTTCTGCCCCGCCGCCATCGACGACTGAAGCTGCCAAAGATACGAGTGCCAGCGAACCGGTAAAACCTCGCGCGGCTCCGTTGCGCAGTAGTGCGCAGCCACCGCCCTCACATGTGGCTTGGTCGCGCCCAGGCTTGACCCCGCCCACCCCGTCCAGTTTGCGTTACAGCCAACCAGCACCCCCGGCGACCACGTCGCATCCATCCGTGCCACCGCCCACTCGGCCTCCTCCCCCAGTGCGTCCGAGTTTTCGGAGGGTGACACCGCCTCCGCCTCCGCTACGTTCCAGCGTTCCCCCAGCTATCCCAGCCGTTGATCGGCCGTCAGTCAGTCCGAATCGATCCCATACGCCTTTTCCAACGCGTCCCCCGCCTTCACGCTTGAGTACACCCGCACCCCGACCCAACCAAATTTCGGAGAATTCGGCTGATCCACGGGTCGGCACGCCAGCACCCGGTCCGAGCCGAGCCTCGGTGAATCCCACACCTTCTCCAGTGAGTCCAAGTCCAGCAAAGTCGGTGCCGGACGGCTCCAGGTTGAGTTCGCACCCACCGCCACGCTCGGCGAAGGAGTCCCCTGCGGAGCCTTCGGAACAATCCGTTCATGCCCCGGAAAGTTCTGAAGTTGAGCCGCCCACCACGCGGATGGCTTCGGGAAACGATGGCGAATCGATCGCAAAAGAGCCTTCCGCAGGGGATGCCGCCGAGGCAGCAGTTGAAGCTAGCGTTGCCGAGCGTGACAGTGTCCTAGAAATTGAGAGCCTGAGTCAAGGCACTTTGGAACCTGTGGAAGTTGACCGCGAATCGGCAGCTTCATCGGAGGAGGCGCCCGACGAGCCGCCCGTCGCAGAGGCGGCGGTGCCGGCTCCGCAAGCAACGGCCGTTTCGGCAACCGAAGGTGATACTGCCAATATTTTAGAGGTGTCCTCGACGGACGCGGACACCAAAATATCCCAAGGAAATGCGGCTTCTCTTCAAAGCGCAGCGGAAACGACCACGAGTGCAGTGCCGGACACTCCCCGTAAAATCGTGCCTGCGACGGAGCCTTCATCACACCGCTCCACTCGGCGCACGGCTTTGTTCTTGGGGATGGGAGCGCTGGTTGCGATGGGGGCGGCCGTGTTTGCGCTGCGTCCCGATTCGCCAAGTTCGAGCAATGCGATGGCTAGTTCTGAACCTAGCGCGGAGCCACCCGCAGCGGCTGCGCCGGTAGTCGAATCGTCGAATGCCGCCCAAGCGAATCATGAGGGCACCGCCGCGGCCACCGTGGCAGTTCCGTCGGAGCCTTCGAGTGAAGACACATTCCGTGTCGCGATTAACATTCGACCCGAAGGAGCTCGGGTTTTCTACCGCGGCAAAGAGGTCGGGCGCACGCCATTTACGCTCGAATTGTTGCGCGGCGAGCGGCGCGTTTTCGAGGTCGGTTATCCTGGTTATGCGACACGCCGGTTAATTATTGACGGTTCGGACAAGGAAATTTCGTTTAGCCTGACACAAGACACGAAGTAGAGGTCGAGGCATGCCTCGACCCCTGCAAGCGCCTTTTTAGGGCACGGCGTCACGTGGCTACGCGTGCCGGCAATACAAAAGTTGACGAGCATGCCGTCAACATCTCCAGTTGGATGGGTGAGCTCAACCGTCCCGGTTGGAAGGGAGTCCCCTTTAAAAAGTCAGCTGCGCTCCCATGCCCGCTGACTTGGGGCTGGCCCAGGGCGCAACCTGCAATGACGGTTTTCTTTCCAACTTGGCGGTTGGGGTGCCGGCGATGGGCTCGTCCGGCGATGTCAAAAGAACGATTCCCGTCACACCCAAGGTAATGGCAACACCAAATGCCATGTCGGCAACCAGCGCGCTATTTTCAACCTTGTCCGCCTTCTTGGACGTCGGATGATCGTTGTAGTCGCTCTTCGCATCGAGCGCGCGAATACCAAAATAGGTGCCAACCAGGGCCGATACACCCGCGACGCCTAATGTCACGTAAGCGGGCGTCATACTGGGGGGTGGTGGCGGCGGCGGCGGTGGCGGCGGCGGTGGCGGTGGCGGCGGCGGTGGCGGTGGCGGCGGCGGTGGCGGAACGGCTGCTAAGTCCACCTTCTGCTCACCTTTGATGGCTGCCTTTGCGACGACCGTAACGTCTTTGGGTTCAAAGCCGGGGGCGGTCAGCACCAACTTGTGCTCGCCTGGCAGTAGCTTGAGCGACAGGGGTGTCTGTCCGCTTTGGGCTTGGCCGTCCACCATCACCGTTGCGTGTTCCGGCGTAGTTACCAGTAGAATCTCCCCGGGCACTGTGGTGTTGAGTTGATTGACCCTTGCTTCGGCGGCCGTGCGCTTGTCGGTGAGCGCTTTATCGACCTTCGGATTGGCCAAAAATCGGCCATAGGCAGGCAATGCTTCGTCCAGCCGCCCCAGCTTGTCTAAGCAATCTGCAATCCAGAACTCGGCAGCAGCGCTCGGAACCAAAGCTTCTGACTCCTCGAAGTGAGTCAAAGCCGAGGCGAAGTCGGCCGCCTTGTAAGCCTTTTCGCCGTCAGCGCTGGCTTTCTTGGCGGATCGCTGCGTTTTTGCATCCGGTGGCTTGGGAGCAGCTGCCCCGTCTGGCGAAACTTCGCTTCCGCTACTGGTGGATCCCGCCTTGTTGGCGTCAGTCTTTGGGGATTCGGCCTTCGCCGGGGCGGTGGCCGCCGGTTTGGACTCGACGGACCCGGACTTTGGAACAGCGGGCTGATCGTTTACCGGCGCGTTTGGCGGGGGCGAACCCGCTTGTGCCTGCGCGGAGTGGACCCAGCATAGGCTACAGAGAACCCCGGCAGTCAGGGCCGCAGTTGAGCAGTTCATCAACGACATGATTGGGCGAAGGGAACGCATCAGAAGCCTCCAGCGCCCGCAACGGCGGACGGCTGCGCACAGGCTAGTACGAAGAGGCGCCAAATCGTACTAGAAACTGCTATCTGGTGAATCAATTCTATCGGAAGGACCTCCGAAAACGCTAGAGTCTCGATGATCTGGCCACGGGGTTTCCCGTGAGCAGTCTGTCCCAATAAGGCTAGTCGCCCCTCAGCTGTGGGGCCCAACCAAGGGACATTGTCAGACAAGCTCAAATAATCGAACACTCTGTGTCCGGCTCATCCTCTCACCTGCCTCCTATTCGTTCCCGTGCGAGCGGGCAAATGCCGCTCGTGTCGTGGTGGGTGAAACGAGCGCAGGCCGTACCAGTTCTGCCCGTAGGCAATCTCGAGCCGCCGCTGCGGCGACCGATTGGAAGGTGTGCACAATTCGCCGTTCTGGAGGCGCGCGCCCGAGTGCACGAGGAAAAGTCGGAATTCGGTCCTGCTTCTATTTGCTGGGCTGAATTGGCGCGTGGCTATCTGTTTCAAAAATCCCGCCATGACTTGGCAATTCGATGTGCACGCCGGTCACTCGAACTCAAGGATGACCCCTTACTGCGCTACGAGCTGGCGGTATGGTTGGAGGGCATAGGCTCCTGGTCAGAAGCCGCGAGTTTGTTGACATCGGCGGGTGAACCCGCCACCAATCCCGACCGTGTTCGCTTCTATCGACAGGTAGCTAGCCTTTGGTGGCGATCGGGTCAAACGGAGCAAGCCGCACAAGCACTGGCAGAAATCGCGCGAATTGACGCTGAATGCACCGAGCCCCTTGAATGCCTAGCGGCACTTCACACGAACGCCCATGAGGTCGTCAGTCGTGAACGCGCAATTTTAGCCCAACTGGAGGCAGCGCGCCGTTATCAACAACACGGGGCACGTCTGGCGGCCTTTGAAGCTGAACTGCGCGCCTTCGAGATTGATCCTGGCTCGGTTCTGGCAGCTGAGCAATTGGCAATTTCATTGATCAAGCTAGGTCGCCGCGAGGCGGCAGAAGACGTTTGGCGCGAGTGCACAAAAATTGCAAACGACCGAGGACTATATCGGCAACAAATTGACAAAGCGCTAGGTCGCGATGAATATGACCGCGCATTGGGCGTAGCTCTCGATGCCCTTGACGACACGGTAAATGAGGTTGACTCTGCGAATCAAGCCAGCGAATATGCTCTGAATCCGGTTGGGACTATTCCAAAAACCTTCGATGGCATATTGGCACGCGCGCGGCTATTTGGCTGGCTAGCTGCGCGCTTTGAGATTGCGCTTGTCGAAAGCAAATCACACCGTCATGCCGGCCCTTGGATTGTGCTGACTCGCCTTTTCGCCAGTGCGATGGGCAAGCCGGAATTGGCGATTGAATCCCTAATTGCAGGCATACTATCGGACCCTAAGTCTGCCGAGTCGCGTCGCATGCTCGAGGCCAGCGTGACGGATGCTGGCGATTCGAGCTTGTTGCTTCGGGCGCTGGTCAATGCGGCACGCGTGGCTAATGCTAGGGACTCGCAGCTCTGGCTTGCTAGCGAGTTTGTCGAATTCCAAAGTCGCGGACTTTGCGCGCCTAGTTTGATGTTCTGGGCCCTTCGGGCCAGGCAGCGTGAATCGCTCGCCGGGTCGATCGACTCGAATACGATGGCCAACTGGCAAGCGCGCATGTCGGCAGAACATGACGAATGGCAAACGCTGCTACGTGAATCGCAAGGGATGACACCCCCCCAAAGGACTCATGTTTTGGAGCGCGTGGCGGCGGGGATGGTGTTAGATCCGGATGCGCTCGAGGCATCGCGCGAGGTATTGGTACAATGGCTGGAGGCCGATCCCTGTGCCCCCTTGGCGGCAGCACAACTCGCCCAGTTAGTTGAGGTTTTTGGGCGAAAGAGTAACACAGAAGAAAGCATCGCACCGTGGAATAGGGCCTTCGAGTTGCTGGTTCAAAGTGGAGGTGAACGAGGATGCCTGGCTGTGGCTGGTTTCTGGTTGCGAAGCGGGCGTCCGATCGAGGCCTTGGCAACCATTCGCCGTGGGATGGATAAACCGGAGTCCAGTCAGCGATTGCTTGGCTGGGTCGTGACGTTAGCGCGTCGCATGGCCGACAAGCGTCTTTTCGCTGACGCCATGACATTAATGGCCAAGACCACCGAATCCGCCCTAGGTGCGGTGCTGCTCGCGCAGGCGGCTGAAGTTTATGTTGAGCTCAATGATCTTGGTATTGCCCGCCGTGTCGTCGATGCCGGCCTGGCAATTTCCCCCAATTCTGCACGCTTGGTCAATGTCGACGTTATCTTGCAAAATCAAGATGATCCTCGGGGTCTAGCCGAGACGCTCGAGCGAGCCTTGGGTGTTATTCCTCCGCGTGCGCGGTTTGCACTGCTATTGGCGGGGGCACACGAAAAGCTCGGCAATCTGGAACTTTCCCTCGCGTGGGCCCAGCGCGCCAGCACATTGCGGCCCGCCGCGGCTCCGCTTCTCTCAGATGTCGCCCGATTGGCCATTTTGGTCAATGACGCGGGACGCATGACAGATTGGCTGATTCGTTCAGTTGATGTACCGTTGGCTGTTTCAATTTGGTTGCCGACGGCCGCGACCCTATTGGCGGCGCTCATCGGAATCGATCCGGCGCGGGCTGCCGAAGCCACACGGCAACTAATGACTGCCCTTGGAGCCTGCGACATCACGTGGCGCGCGACCCTGTTGTCTTGCGCTGACTCGGTTTCTGATGCTCAGTTGGCTTTGGACGTGCTCGAGCGAGCAGTTGCCTCCGGGGTGGACTTGGCCGACGTCCTGAAAGAAATCGTTCGACGTCGGTTGCTGCTCGGGGACAAGGCGTCGGCCGCTGAAGCTTCGCTGCGGGCATTGAGGGTGGGAGTACCCCCTGCAATAGTTCGAAGTTGGGTGCCTACTGGTTTTGAAACCGACTCCTACGAAGTTCCGGACACAGAGCTTGCGGCCGCCGAATTGGGGAGGGAATTGTGCCTGGCTGAGGATGATCAAGACGCCACGATTCAAGCAGTTCGCCGCTTAGCAATGGATCGATTAATGCTGGCTAATGATGAGGCCTCCGCACTCTTGCTTTGGTCGGAATTGTTACAGACTGATGATTCCGACATTGTTGAAACGGTGGCAGACGACTTGGCCTTGAGTCTTGGGCATCGCGCGGCTGTCCGTCACTTATTAGATTCGTGCGAGCGGGCGTCAACACCTCACCGCAAGGTCCGACTGTGCGCAGCGTCGGCGCGTCTCTCGGCTCAAATCGGCGAATTTGAATTGGCGCGTGCACAGATTGGCCAAGCACTAGACATTGATCCTTCGAACGTTAACGCCCTTTTCGTCGCGGAGTCTCTGGTCATAAACGAGAATGATCAAAGCTGGCTCGATGGGTTGTACGATGGTGTTGCTCGGTCTGCTTTCGGATCTTACGGTGAACGGGCGTTGCACTACCGTGCTGCCAAGGTCTTTGAACTATCAGGAAGCTTGTCGCGGGCACTCGAGCACGCTTGTGCTGCGTTAGTTGCGGTGCCAAGCGAGTGCACAACGCTGCGCCTGGCCGCCGCTTTGGCGCACCAAGTCGGTGATGCCACGCCGTTCGTTAATGCGATATCGACAATCGCTAGGCGTTCACAGGTGGAGCACCAATCCGCTCGATGGTTGAGCTTGGCGCAGAGGGAGCTTGGGGACCGGGTGGAATTCTTGGAGGCCCGGATCGAATTGATGCTGCAGGCTCTTGCATCGGGACCTGCCGCGGCATTGGTGACGCAGACTACTGAGTCCGTGTTGCGGCTAGTGGCTAGCTCTGCCGAAGCTGGCGAAACGGCACGACGGCGCCTAGTTGCAGTACTTCGAGCAAATTTAGAGCATATTGAGGGCCCGAGTGGCGCGCGATTGGCCTTGGCAGCTGCGGCCGCTTCGGTACGCTTGCTACAATCCGAACTCTGTGCCTATGCGCTCGGGTGTGCATTTCGTTGCGATGCAGCCATCGATGAATACGAGCAGATTGAATCGACTATAAGTTGGCTCAGCGCTCAGCCCGATCGAGGTCGTGAATTACTAGGTGATGTCCTCGCCGTACTAGAACAGCCATACGTAAATGTCGGAATTGGCGGATTGAAGGCGGTGGGCTACTTGCAGCTTGACGTAGGCGATGTAACGACCTTGTCAAGGCTCGACGCGTTGGTTGTTGGCACCGGAGAAAACGAGTCATTCTTGGAGTGGATGGCAGGACTGCTTGAACGATCCGCCAAGAATGCTTCTCGTTCGGTACCGATTATCAAACAGCTAGTGCAGTTGAGAATTGTGCAGGAGCGAATTGACGATGCAATTCAGCTTTTACAGTCCTTGGTCCAAGGGTATGCGAGGTCGGCTGTCGCTTATGACAGCGCCCTGCAGGCGGTAGCGTTACTACTAAAATATAAAAGCCTCACGAACGCCCAGCAATGGATCCAATCAATCCGTGAGAATCTTACTCCCGTGAACGCGGCGTCAATTGAATTGGAACTTGCTCGAATGACTGGCGAAACTCTGCGCCTGGTGCAGGCCCTGGTCCATCGCGCGCATAGCGACCCCAGTTCACCGGCAGAGGGGATACAATTCTTGGTCGAAGCCACAGAATTGGCAGATCGATTAGGTTACCAGAAAGCGGCCATCGATTGTGCTCGCTCTGCTGTCAAGTGGGACCCCACCAATGCGGGGGCTCAATTGAAATTGGCGACACTCGTCTATAAATCTCAAAGTCAGGATGTTTACGTTCAACCGGAAGAGGCTGCAACGACACTGCGGCAGCTGCCACTACAACACCGGTGCGAAGATGAGGAATTGCGAGCGTTCTTGCTTGCCGAAGCTCTTGATGCCGCGCATGGCCCAGGGTCGGGTACGGACGAACTTGTTCGTGCGCAGGCTGGGATTGGCCTCTTGCCATTAATTGCGCTCGGTCTCGCGGAACGCCTCGTTTTAGCCGGCGACGCTGCACGGGCATTGCCCATGTTTGAAAGAGCCATTGCCGGTGACCTACGGGGGCTGCGAGCATTGGCTAATGTGTGTATCGAAGGCGCGCGCGTGGCACGCGCCCAGGGGCAGTCGGAAATTGGTTTACAATGGCTGCAAAGAGCTTTGGCTGAACCTGGATGTCCCGCTGCCGCTGCGGCAATGCTAATCGAGATTCAGCAGGATATTTCCGATCGCAGCAAGGTTGAGACTGAGGCACGGCGCGCAATATCTTCGAGTCCTGAAATAACCATCACTGATGCTTCGGACCCCGATATTGATACCTTGACTGAGGAATTAGCCGTAACTGAAATGGCTGGCTCTGATTCCCTCGACGAGGAAAGCCTCGAGATCCCGTTGGTTCGGCGGCGCAGCGAACAGCCCGCCAATCTGCCACCATCCGACTTCACCATCGATCAGGCTTTAATCTCGCCAGAGTCAGACCCAGAATCACTCAACGAATCCATCGAACGCGCGAGCTTCATGGTCGACAATGCGTCGCCTTCGTACCAGATGTTGACATTATTGCGCCGCTGGCTGCGTCGCTGGCCAAGTTCGGCTAGGCTCATGGAATTTGTTCGAGACGCCGCCCTGGTGGAACGCGATATCCCTCTATCGCGCGCCATTGAACATGCGCGCGGCGTCGTGCTCGGTTTTTCCGAACGAATAGAGCCGCCTGAGCTGTCCGTGCAGCCTATTGTTCCAGAAGCGGTTCGGTCCCTCTTATTGCGTGATATTTCCACCCCAGTGAGCGACGCACTGGCGCTGATTTGGGAACGTGGGGAACATCTCCTACAACGAGATTTGACCGAGTACGGCGTCACGGGGCTGGACCGGATCACCCCGAGTTCACCGAATGCCCTCGGGCAGGCATTTGCCGAAATATCGCTACACTTGGGTCTAATGCGGACGCCGTTGTTCCATAAACGAAGTGCACAGCGTGCCAAGACAATCGTGGCATTGTCCACTCCCACCGCAGTATTGATTGACGGTGAATTACCGCGTGAAGCCCGCAAACTTGCCGCATTGATTGCAGGGGCACTTTGGGTCACTCAGCCCGAATACTGTTTAGTCATGGGTGCTTCGGCGCCTCAAGTCAAGACCGTGCTCGTTGCATTGCGATTGGCCTTTGGCCCTCCGCAGCTTCGTCCACCGAGCAACCTTAATGAAGCCTTGCGATTGGCCGAGAAGCTTTGGGAAAGTATTCCAAGTGCTGCGCAAAGGCGTTTGCGCGACCTGTGCTTGGAGTCACTCGACTACGACCGGGCAATCGAGTTTGCGCGAAGCGCGCAGCGTCGCGCTGAGCTGTACGCGACCGGTGATCTCAATGGGTCAATTGCGCAATTGTCCCACGATGAAGGACGGGACGTATTCGCGAGCATTGCCGATCCCGAAGTGGGTCAAAACTTTCCAAACCTGGCGGACCTTCTCCGACTGGCAACCAGCTCGGAATATGCGGCGATTCGTTGGCAGCCCTCCAAGGGTTCAGAGCGGCGGATCCCAGTGCTATAAAGATGCAGATCATGGACACTGATCCCGATTCAGTCCAACGACCGACCGTGACATGGCTGTCGCGGTGGGGGACCGGGCTGAGCCGGATAAGGCCGCATCTTTTGAGGTTGGTACGTTCCTCGCACTGCGCCAGTGTTGTGTTGGCGATGCTAACCCCCGGTTGTCTAATTCCGGAACCCGCGGCATGGGAGGGCTTGCAACGGACCCGGCCGCAATTGATAGAACCAATAACCCCGCCTACTAATCAATTTATAGTCCTGAGTGGGGCGCCTCCAGCTCCTAACACTTTGACTGTCACAGTTTCCGAGCAGTCCGAAAATGCAGGGGAGGCACTTCGGGCAATATGGTACTTGGATAAGACTTATTTGAATAGTATGGACATTGCTCCTGGGCATATTGATGATCCACCTAAGCTAATAAAGGTAGTTTGGCCTGTTTCGATCACGCAACCCGAGTGCGTGCCGTTCACGCTGTTGGTGACCTACGTCAACTATGATAGCAATGACCTCGAGCATACCCCGCTACCTCAAGACGCTGACTACGTTGCAACAATTACTTGGTGGCTTGATCTGAATGATAATAACATTAACACCAGCGACACACCACTTCTTGTGAGTGGCTGCCCAGCAAGTGGAGGTTAGGCTCAATGAGGTCTTATCTCCTCGCCTTCGTTGCGTGCTCTTACTGCCTCTTGTTCCATAGGCATCTCGGCGAATGATACTGGCCTCATCCGTTCCGATCCCCTGCAATAGGAATCAAGATTGTCCGAGCGGCATGGTCTGCGCCTCGAAACAATGCAGCGCGAGTCAAACCTCAATTGCCAATGTTCTTGTCGATGTGTCGCTGCCGTCTTCCACGAATGCGGAGCAATACTCTGGCATGGGCTTCGTGCTTCCCCTGGACGTTCCGACTCAGGGCCATTCCGATATTACTTTACCAGATCT
Organism: uncultured delta proteobacterium; assembly: GCA_963835565.1. Taxonomy (GTDB): domain Bacteria; phylum Myxococcota_A; class Polyangia; order Polyangiales; family Polyangiaceae; genus FEN-1139. The sequence goes on along the minus strand of CAWIGY010000087.1, from coordinate 39,200 downwards.
TGTCCCGCTATCGCTTGACGCCAGTTTTCCGAATAGCCCCGATGGGGGGACCGGTTGTAACTTCTCCTCGGGCAGCTCAAACGGCACACTCGTGCAGGTGGAGGTAACCCACCGATGGCCTGTTGATGGTCTCGAGCGCTGTGTTTTCACGGCTGCCAGCTTGCCAACTACTTTTTCCGCCGTGCCAGCCAATTCGGGTTTCAACTATGAAGTCTATTTCGCCTTGTCGAATAAGAGCGCGAACGGAGATCCGAATTGCGATTTTCCTCCGGTGCTGCTTCGCGATGTTGGCGTGCAAGCCGGTCGAGCCTTGACATTAACCTGGCCCTCACCGAAATCGATTGCCCTAGATGTCCAAGTACAAGTGTCCGCGATTGCTTCGGGAAGTGATCTCCAGGGTTGGAAACTGGACGTTGTTGATCCAATTCAGGGTCGGGTCTTGGCCATCCCCGTGACGCTGGGGGCCTACGTGATTGATACGAATGATTCGAGCTTGGCGCATTACCAGGCTGCCGTTAGTTACAACCCGATCATGTCCGCCGATTCAAGTCCACCGGTGGGTACGGAAATAGTTCGCTTGCAGCCTCCGCAGGGCGTTTCTCAACCCACATACTATGTGTCCATGTCGGGCCTTTCCTTATTTGCAGGGAGCAACGAGGCTCCACTGCCCATCAACGCCGTGCCCACTGAGGTTTCAATCAATGGCCTCGTTGAAACCGCGGATCAGTCGAGGCCGGTGCAGGCCCCAATTGCATTTTTAAGCACAGGATTTAGCGTCGGTAATAGCGGAATTTGGGCCGAGTATTCGGCAACCACGCAGAGTGATTCCAGCGGTAATTTCCAAGTGACATTGCCGGCGGGACAATACCGAGTGATTGTCGTGCCACCTGGTGATGGCAAGCATGCAGTCCTTGACACACAATGGACGATAACCGCAACGAGCAACCCAACCGAATGGTTGCTTTCCGTGCCTGTCTATTCCCAAATTCAAGGCAGCATCGACAAGTCACTGCAATTGTCGCCGTCGCAGTCGGCAACTGTAGTGGCAACCCCAAGCAATAGTCTCTTATATGACAAACCCACCGAAATTGTCGCTTTGCGTAGCAGCAGCCCGGGTGCTCGGACTGCGTCGGTCATATTTCAGCCCCAGTCGAATCCGCAGTTTGTTTTGCCCGTCGACGTAGGACGCTTTGACATCAGTCTTCAACCGCCCGAAGGGCTGCCCTGGCTTGTTTCGCCAGGCCTCGAGGTTGTATCCGGGACAAACACGCTTCAAAGTTGGACGATGCCATTGCCGGTTCCATGGTCCGGAATACTGCGGACGCCGCCCAAAAACCCTGCGGCCAGCCCCAGTTCTTCCAATCTTCCCTCGGCCGTTCTGCGGGTGTACGCCCTGCTCGACGATTCTCAGTCTGTCGTATCCGCACCGAATCTTGCAACCTCGATTGTGCAGATTGCCGAGACCCGTACGCAGAACGACGGGAGTTTTCAGCTCGAATTGCCCGACCAATTCCAGCCTTAGCATTACCAACCGCAGGGGCCGGTTGCAGCCTGATCGCCTATTTTGAGGCAAATCTACGGCTTACGAGCGGATTTGCTGGCATTATGTCATAACTTTCGCAATGCTTTCGGCCGCGCTGGTGTTCGACTGTTGGAACGTGTGTTCACGTGAAGCCCATTAAAAGCCAAGATGTCCGAGGTTCCGTTCCTCCCTCGGCGAGTTCCGAAGTGCGAGTGGGTGCACAGGAACTGGCCGGAGCGCTACACGAAGTTTCCAACGCATTGACAGTGGTGCTGGGGTGGCTGGAGGTTGCACAGCAGCACGTCGTTGGAGCGCGCGCCCGCGAGGCTTTGGAAGTTGCCTTACGCCAGGCGCGTCTCGGATATCGCGTAGCGCGTCGGGCAATCGGGGCCGCGACGCCCAGTGAAAACGGGTCGGAAGCCTTGGAGGAGATAGTGTCAGGCGCAATACTCGCGGTTCGACCGCTCGCCGAGCAGCGGCACTTGCAACTCATCCCGATCGGGCTACCGATCCCCCGCGTCTATTTGCCAGCGCCCGACTTAGCGGCGCAAGTACTCATAAATCTGCTGCTCAATGCCATCGCATTTAGCCCTGACGGTAAATCCGTGACGCTCATTTGTAGTGCGACGAAGGATCGTGTCCTGGTCCAAGTGCGTGACGAAGGTCCTGGCATAGACGCTGGTCGAGCCGAGTCGATCTGGGAAGCTCCCGTATCCACCCGCCACGGCGGTGCGGGAATCGGACTGTCGTATTGTCGAACATTGGCAATGCAGCAGGGTGCTGATTTACGACTCGTCCGCAATCATGTAGGCGCTGCATTCGAGCTTGATTGGCCCAGGGCCGAATCTAAGCAAAGTGAATCCGTGGCGGTGCCCGCTGCAAAGAGTCTGAATGGACTTCAGATTTTGCTCGTAGAAGACGATGCCGCCATCTGTTCATTGGTCGAGTTAACCTTTGAATGTCACGGTTCCAAAGTTGTCAGCGCCAGTACCCTATACGATGTAAGACAGGCAAAACTTCGCCAAGACCATTTCGATCTGGCACTCGTGGACTTGAGTCCATTCGGCCAGGACATTGAAGCCGGGCTAAATGTCCTGCGGGAAGGGGCGCCACAGATGCCGATGGTTCTCATTACAGGTTCGGCCGCTGGACTTCCCGAGGGTGCCGAAGCCGCTTTTGCGGCTTGGGTGAGAAAGCCCTTCGAAGCGGGTGAGTTGATAACCGCGGTCCGGCGAATCACGGGTCGTTGACGCAACTGTCGTTCTCGAGGCATCTCATGGCTAGGTTACTGCAGGGTTTACCCCTCGGCGTGCTGCTGGCGACGTTGTGCAGCCCCAACCCTGCTAGAGCCGACGACCTGGACCCCAACACTTTTGACAGAAACCAATTTCACGGCAAGGCCGAGGTCGGGCTCGGATTGCTGGGCCTACCACGCGCAGACGTTTGCACCAAACATTTGCTATTTGGTTATTGCACGCGCGGTGACCTGAGTCCCATGCTTGAGCTCTGGCAATTGTTCCGCCCTAGTCCCGTGTTCGCGGCTGGTGCTGGGGCTACTGTCGGCCTATTTCCCATCGCCGACGCGCCCCTGAACTCGTCCCCGGGTATCAGCCGGGAACATAAGCGCGGGTACCTCACCGCAGAAGGCATTGCTCGGTACTACTGGCTGCACGGTCCTGTTTGGGAAAGTTGGGTCGGGATTACCGGCGGATTGGTTGTCGTAAGTGACAACTACACCACCAGCAACAATGCGACCGACGCTGCCTTTATCGGCCCCCGTGGCGTAACCATTCGTACCGAGGGCTATACGATAGGCATTGCGACGGGCGTCTCAAGAGCGCTTTCGGATAATTGGATCCTAGGCGCCAGTCTGCGTTACGCCCTCTGGTCGTTACCCAACACGCCTGCTCAAGACGCATTGGATGACGAAGCTTCCCTAGTAGGCCGTGTCGCAACACTCGTCATCGGCATCAACGTGGGATACCGACTGAAACTCTAGCCAGCTGAATCGAACTAGGTCTAAACGTGCTGCGACCGACGTCTCGACGAGCGACAGTCGGACAATAAGTTCAATGGTCGGCTCCAGAACCGAAGGCTTACTGGGCCCGTTTACTCAAAGAGTCTGGCTGTCGTACCCATGATCAGCTTGCACGGTGAGGAACCATCTTCTATCGTTCGCGGCCCGACATGACCCTGTCTAGTACTCTGCCAAATTCCTTCGGAAGTAGTCTGGGGAGTCCCCAGGTTTGGGAGAATCTTGACGGGTTTATTGGGCGCTTTCTGACACTCGCCAAAATGGCTTTGGAGCCTCGAAAATCACAGCTAAGGAATTGAAATAATTGAAATGCGAGGGTGGCGGAACTGGCAGACGCGCTAGCTTGAGGTTGTATTAGCATCAGCATGAATCATGCTCTTAGACCTTTCCCCCCTACTTTCACCCCCCTAGTGCCTGCCTTAGATTGCCTGGCCAGCTCAGCAGACAGAGCCTCGAAATCCTCACCAGCCCGAGCATAGATTGCCGTGGTGCTGACCCTCGTGTGGTCGGCCAATCCAGCTGCGAGGGTGAGGGGGGCTCCGGCAGCCAGAAAGTGCGTGATGCGAGCCGAGCGGAAGTGTTGCGCGCAAAAGGTCTTAGCCTTGTGTTCGGGTAAGACTTGGGCAGCGGCTTTTTGAATTTGCCAGCGGTAGTCATGCTTGCCAAAAAGCAGCCCTGGCCCTCGATAGATTGCCTCCAGTGCTTTCAATGCTCGGTCTGACAATGGTTTCTTGCTTGGCCGTTTGCTCTTCATTATGTCGGCCGAGAGCTGTAAGTAATCTTGACCTGGCTGCCAATGCTCTGGACTTGATAGTAGATCCATTACTTTCGAAGATCTCAAGCCGCAATCATATTGGCAAATGAATCTTGCTTGCACAGGGAAAGACTCGCGGCCGTCAGTGTTTGCGTTGCGGCCGTTTTGCTTTTCACTCCAGACCGGCACCAATTCCAGAATAGAATTTATCTCGGCCACTGTGTATGGTGGCGCTTTGATTCGCCTGCGTTGCTTGAATTGAGTTCCCCTCGAATTGTCGGCAACCTCAGCAATCGTTGGTATCTCGGGTAACGCGGCAATTAGTTCCTTTAGCTTGGCCCATTTCATCAACTTGACAATTGCGGATCGTTCCTTCTTTACCGTCTGCCGCTGTACTTGGGTTAGTCGCGTTGATATCTGCTGCGCTATTCCTTCGGATGTAATGCCAAGTAAATCTGGAAACACTCCGGCCCAACGCTTGTAGTAAATTTCCAGCACCTTGACATACGCTGGATCCAATTGGCTGGACTGGGCTGCAATGTACAGGTCGGCGATGTTACTAAAGGGCAATGCCTGGGGCTCCTTGGGTGGTGTCGGCTCGGCTGGTTCGCGTGCCAGTTCCGCTAGGTAGATTTCCCTAGCTCTCTTTTGAGCTGCGCTAGGGTCTTTGGTCCCGCAACTAGGCTCGATTTGCCTACCTTGGACCGGGCTGTAGAATCTGACCGTGTAGTTGGTTTGCTTGCCTCTTGGGGGGCGCAGTTCGTATCCGTGCTTTTGAGCCATTGTTGAACCTCGCTCAAATCGAATCGCACGACCTTACCACGTTTGATTGTGGGCAGACCAGCGACTCTGTATCGGTCTAGGGTGGTTAGACCAATGCCGAGCCGTTTGCATAGTTGTGCGCGCGTCAGCGACAAATCAGATCCTTGATTCCGGCGAAACCTGCGTCCAGCTACGACTGGCCACGAAGGATCAATTGCTAACAATTCCGTGCGAGTGAGAGGGATGCAGACCATTTATTCTCCAACTTGGTTCGCCTCAGCGCGCCGAACAATCTCGTAATTGCTTGGCCGAGATAGCCTGTACGGAGTCTCGATAAATGTCTCATAATCAAGCAGGTCAAGGCCATCTTCAGACGTTGTTAGCGTAGCTTTGAATCTTATGTGATCACCCTCGCGCATTTGCAGTCGTTCCAGCTGTACACCAACGGTAAACCACATTTCTTCGATTGCTAACTCGTCGCCAACTTTGATCGAACGCAGCAGAAATGTCCGTGCTTTTTTGGGGAGCTTCAAGCGCGGAGCGAATAGGATCCTAGTTCCAAATCTCGCAACAACTCCCTCGCACACTAAGCGTGCAGCCTGAGGCTGCCCTGCAACCTTCTCGGACATAATCTATCTCTCCTGACCTAAAAGCACCGGCTTCTGTTTCATGGGGCTTAACAACGCCCGTACGCGGCTCTGCCGCGTCATCATAACGCCAACGCCAGCAACATGGTACCGGCATTGACCATCGCCGTCAATACAGAAGGAACTTCGTTCGCTACCCCACCGCACACTTCGAGCAGCCGATGCTGGCCCCGTTTCGCCGCTAGTTTTGAAATGAGTCAGTTGAAAAGAGTCAGTTGATTCTAAGTTTGAAATCACACAACGAATCAATAACGGTTGCACATATTGGTGGAGACATCTCTACCGTATGATCTCTTTAGGAACAGAGAATTCGCGAGTTCTAGTTATGGGATGTTGTCAATTGTTTTCTATATTCCGCTTAGATATAAGCCCATGGGTCGGTGCTGAAAACCTGCTTGGCCGTTAATATCTGTCTGCTCGGCCGATGGCTCCATGGGGCTGTTCCGGCGCATGGGATGGCCCGCTTGGACTAAGGGTCGTTCGGAGGGTCAAACACTCGCGCGAAGGCCAAACAATAAAATGTCGAGGCTGGGGAAGCCGTGGGGGAGAGCTGGTCGCCGTGTAGCCCCTGGAAACCTCTCTCGGCCGCGACATGACATCGGCCAATGTTTATCAAGCCTAAATACTCTATATGACTAAAGTTTCGCACATGATTGGCCCGAAAACCTGGAATTGGGAATTGCAACAAGAGGCCTGGTGGAGGGCTCGATGTGACGCGGGAGCCCTCTAGTAGAGTGCTCGATAATTTCCCTATTTTGACAGTACTGGATTAATTAACAAGAGGTAGGATATGTTTTTGGTCGGGCAGCCAAAACAAATGAACCGATGCCAGTGTGCCAGGACTCCGCCGCCGGCCAAACACCAATACTGAACAGATGACTGAACGGACGATGAGTCGAGGATCGTTAGGCCCCGGCCGGACAAGTACGGCACCGAATATCAGTTGCGAACAAAGTTCAGTTTTTGAAATGCGCGGGGCTTCATTTGGAAGTCGAGCATCGCGAGCGCCAGGGCATAATCCAGCAGAAAGAAGGGGACAAGCATTCCCCAACTTCAGTTAGTTTCGGTTTACTTCATTGATGGACCTTCTGGTGACGAATCAGAAGGTCTTTCAATTTTAAATGGTCGAGCAAGTCTATCACTATCACCTCATACATCTTGTGGGAAGTATTGAAGTGTACTTCTCCTGAAACTAGTTGAGGTTAGAAATGCTTACAGATAATTGCGACCAGCAACTTGGTCAAAACAACAAGTCCAACGGAACATCAGATAATTGGATTAGCCTTGCCAGCGACATCGAAATTGCAAAGTCCAAAACCAGGCCGAAGGGGCCCCGGGTCAAGGATTGGGGCAGCGGCGAAGAAAAACCGGTCATGCTTGGCAAGCCCTCCGGGGGCGAGCAAAGTCCTGGCAAGCCCAAGGACCAGCCCAGCATTGCCAGCTGCGCTAGCAGCGGCTGCGCCAGCATTCAAGCGCAAGCGCCGGTAGTATTCGCGGATGGAAAGTCTAAAGCAGCCAACGACGGCAACGGCTCTGCCCGCGAAGCTGCAACACTCTGTGTTGCCGGCGGGGAGCAAAGCTCCCTCGCAGCTGGCCGCGCAACCTCCGGTTCCGACTGCCTGCCGGCGGCTGAAGCACACCCAGACGCTAAGGACGACGAACTTTTTATTGAGCATGGTGAACATCCAGAGCCACCCTTTTCTCGCGGTGACCATGCCGAAATAGCAGACCGGTTGCTCCGACGCTTGTAGGCTCAATCAAAATCACAGTAGTATTCGCTGATGGTTGCCTGTGGCAATACTGTCCAGCGACACATGTATATCGTCCAGCGACTGACTCAAAACTCAGTCAGATTGTTCAAGGGTTCGCGGGGGCGAAGCTCGGCAAAAATGTACTAACCATAAGCTCTGGGGCTGTTAGTGGAGCAATCAGATTCGTCAAGGAACGAGTAGACGATGCTGAGTTTTTTGCAAAGGCGAAACCAGGAATAGCCTTCAATAACGGCTACGTGGAAATCACGGCTGCAGGTCCAGTCGTGCATGACCACTCGCCAGATAATCGTGCCCGGTTTGCTTACCCGTTCGAATTCGATCAATCAAAGGATCCCGCAATGTGGCTGAAGTTTTTGGGGCAATGTTTCGATGGTGATAAAGATGCAGAGGCCAAGATCAAATATATCCAGGAGTTCGTAGGAATTGCGATGCTCGGACAGGGCCCAAAGTACCAGTTGGCAACGGTCCTCTTGGGCAAAGGATCAAATGGAAAAGGTGTTCTATGCCAGGTTGTACAAGCATCAATGCCCCCGGGGTCCGTCTGTGCCATTCCTCCTCAGGACTTTGGTCAAGAATATCGACGGGCCCGAATCGCCGGCAAACTCTTGAATGTTGTTTCAGAGTTACCCGAACGTGAAATCCTCGATTGTGAGAGCATTAAAGCAATGATCTCTGGTGACCTATTGACGGGACGTGAGATTCGACAAGCGCCGTTTGACTTTTGCCCGATGGCAGCACATCTCTTTGCGTGCAATCGCCTGCCGAACAGCGCTGACCATACCCCTGGATTCTGGAGGAGATTCGCGGTCATCACCTTCAATCGGGTTTTCGAGGGCGAAGCGAAGAACCCAGATCTCGCAGAGGAAATTATGGCTGCTGAGTTACCGGCAATTGTAAGCTGGTTCCTAGCTGGAGCCCAAAGAGTTCTTAACGAGCGGCGCTACACCATCCCTGATAGTGCAGTTGAGGCTGTCGCGAACTGGAAGAAGGACGCGGATGTTGTTCAGCGTTTCGTTGATGAGTGCTGTCACTCGATTATGAACTGGAAAATAAGCCCAGCGAGGGAACTAGGGCAGCGATCCTCTATACGAGCTTCAAACGCTGGGCGCTCGAAAACGGGAATCGTCCAATGGCAAGCAACGTATTCGGAGCCAGAATGGCATTTTGAACCTCAAGGCAGAGCACACCAAGACGGGGAATTACTATCCGGTAACTTTGGGTTAATGCTGCAGTGAAGGACTTGAAGGACTTGGGTGAAGGAGGTGAAGGACTTGAGGTGAAGGACTTGAGGTGAAGGAGAGGTGAAGGACTTGGAGCGATAGCTCCCGCTTTTACCAGAGAAAAGTAGGGTTTTTCAAGCTCGGTGAAGGAGGTGAAGGAGGTGAAGGACTTTTTGGGTATCGGCCAGCTCCCACAGCGCCCGCTCCTGCCGCCCAATTCCAATAGGATACTATGGCAATTATTGTAGTATAAGTATAATTAGTAGATGTACTACTGATTGCCTACCGATGCTGAATAAGTCCTTCAAGTTCTTCACCTCCTTCACCTCTGACTAACTGTTTCTTGGTTGGCCGCTGAAAGACCCTCTTATTCCCTGGTAATTCGTGATTCGGCGCAGCCGAAGCCGTCTGCGGGGCGGAGGTGAGATCAGGTAAGTCCTTCACCGAGTCCTTCTCCAAGGTGAGCCCCTGTGTCAGGAAAGTTGCCGCCTCTCCGAGAGTGATTCTTGGAGAGAAACCAACCCCGGGGGCGAATGCTGTGGTAAGTGTGGTTGCTGCGGTTCAGATCGGTTTACTGGTTTTGGCCGCTGGAAAAACCTCGTACCTCTTTGATGATGCGCGAAGCGCCAGGCTCTGTTCTAGCGGCGCGCGGGCAGTAGGATGCTTTTCATCTTCGGGGAACTCCTGCTCAGTCACCAGGCAGCGATGAACTTGAGCAATGTCTCGACGTCGGCGGAATCTTGCCCGCCTGGGGCGACAGATAACGCCGAATATGCACCCAGCGAACGGTGCCCACTTGCCGGGGCTAGTCTTCTGACTCTTCGGGCTGCAAAGCCCGGGGGCTGATTCGCCAGTAGCTCACAGAAGCAGGCAATCGCGCTGTAGCGCGAGAGCATTCAGTTTCAGAGCTGGCCGCAGCCGGGGTGAGCTATTCAATGCCACCATCAGGGCGAGCAACAACGGAAGCCAAGGAGGTTCGACACCGTGTCGCGGGGTTCGCCCATGTCTTCGCCACAGGTGAGGCCGCCCATGCTGCCGCTGCTGCTAAAGGAGCTACCACGGTAGACGCAAGTGGGTGTTTGCGCGGTATTATTGCAGCTATCCTCCCATTCCCAAACATTTCCACTCAGGTCGTAGGCTCCTGCAAAGCCCGTTGCTGATGTCACGCAGTTCGCGAGCGAACCTACCGCGACAGTCTGTTCAGCGGAGGTGTTGTCGTTCCAGTAGTCAGCCCCATTGCAATACGTCGCTTGGTACGTATTGCCGTACGGGTATGTGTCTGCTCCTCCGGAGCTGCACGCTCGGTACCATTGGCTGAGAGTTGCGTCGCCGGAGCTTGCCATTGCATTCGTCCCGCCTCCGATAGCTCCGCAAAGCCGTTTGCCAACTCCCTTGCAGTACATGTACGCATCGCACCAGTCCACGTAGACCACCGGGTGATGCGCGGCGTCCGTGCCTGTGTAGATGCCGCTCGTGCCTTGCTCAGCATAGCTCGTCACATATCCGCAGTTCGCATCGGTGCTTGCCGGCAACGCTGGACTTGTGGCGAGCCACATGTCGTATTGACCCTTGGTCACTTCTGTTGCGTCGATACTGTAGTTATTGCTGGCGCTGGGAGCGGTTATCGGAACCATCTTCGCTACGCAGAGGCCCGTGCTACTCTGGACGGTTTCAAAACTTCCTGTGCATCCGCTGCCGGCAGCGCCACCTGTTGCCGATGAACCTCCCGTTGCAGCCCCACCGGTTGCGGCTCCGCCAATGTTGGGCGGGGCTCCACCGGTTGCGGCTCCGCCAGTCGCAGTGACGCTCGCGCTGCCTCCGGTAGCTCTCGTTCCGCCGCTGGCAACCGGTGCGCTTCCTCCATTCAATATGGTGTTGGTGCCTCCCGTGCTTGAGGCAGTTGTCCCACCGGTCGCGGTCGCGCTTCCAGTTGGAGCCGTCCCTCCTGTGCCGCTCGACATGCCACCCGATGCTGTAGTCCCGCCTGTAGCGAGCACTCCACTCGTGCTCGATGTTCCGCCAGCTGTTGTCATCCCACCGGCACTTGACGTTCCACCTGTCGAGGAAGAGCCGCTGACAGTTGGTGACCCGCCTGTGTGCGTTGCGCCGCCGATGGCAGTTGAGCCTGACGTCCCCGACGAAGCGCCGCCGATTGTCGTCGAGCTTGACGTTCTGGATGCACCTCCGCTAGCCGTAGAACCTCCGGATGCCTGGATGATGTTCTGTGTAGTCGTGCTGCTTGAGCACGCAGCAGCTGTGAGTACGACAGCCGAACAACCGAATAGGAACCCCCAACGCATGACAACACCTCGCAAGACCAGTATTTGCGCAACATGCCAGTCTTTTTGCCGGTGCGCTAGCCCAAAGTAACAAATCCAAGCACCGGTCCCCTTCCGCAAAGGGTGTCGGCAGGCACCGCCATTATTAACGTTGGGGCTCTGGCAACAAGTCAAGCGCTGGGTATCGGGCGTAGAACTGGCCGCACCCGCCGTTGCCGCCGAGAAGCGAAGGGAACCCAATCCAGTGCCCGGCAACGAGCTATACCAGTAGCCCGAGCCGTCCGGCGCAAAGTGCCCGGCCCTGCCCAGTAGCGGCCCCCGCAAAGCCACTCGCAGAGGTTCCGATGCCCAGCACGAGAGCATTACCCAAGCCGGATACAGCGCACGTAACGCTGGCGCTACCGCTGCCATTCGATATCGCTACTCGTTCCGCACTGTGCCGAGAACGCGCATATCGTTCCCGTAGAGCCATTGCCGCACACTGTGACCGCGCCTGCATGAGATAGGCATGCCGCCATCGAAAGGAAGATTACCGTCAGAAGTGCCGCCGGTGACCGAGCTGCTCATCGAGTTATGACGCGGCCAGGTCTTCTTCTATTTCGAGATTCAGTTCGGTATACTCGGCTTGGAGTCAGCTTCAATGAAAAATGGGTCACAACGGGCAAGTGTTCAACTTCTGGTCGTGGGACTTCTCCTGGGGATTGCCTGGTCTCCTGACTTGGCCGCACACACATGTGCCAAAGGCAATTGCATCAACGGCCCTGGCCTTTTGGTGTACCCGGACGGGGGTAGTTATGAGGGGAATTTCAAGGACGGGAAGTACGACGGGCAAGGCAAGTTGGTTTTCAACGACGGTGGCTCCTATGAAGGTGAATTCAAAGGAGGGAGGCTCGAAGGAAAGGGAACCAGAATCTGGGGCGATGGCGAGAAATACGTCGGACATTTCAAGGGAGGCATGAAGGACGGCCAAGGCACTTACACAAGCCCATCCGGCAAGCAATACGTTGGAAGTTGGAGCAACAATCTTCACAATGGTCGAGGCAAAGAAACCGAAACCAACGGCGACGTCTACGAAGGCGAATTCGTCAACGAGATCCGGAACGGACACGGCGTTTTGCGATCGCGAAACGGTCGAACCTACGACGGGGAATGGAAGGACAATCTATTCCATGGCCGAGGAAAGTTGACGGTGCCGTCCGATGTAACCTACGAAGGCGAATTCAAGAACGGACTCTATGACGGACGCGGCACAGAAACTTTTTCTGATGGCGGAACAAATACGGCGTTCCCGATGGCAGTTGGTCGCTTGAGGATGCCCACGGGCACAAGAGGGAGTGGCAGATCAAGGATGGGATTCCCAGTGAGGTCAACCAGATCTTGAAGGGGATCTAGACACGGAGGCTTCGACGCGAATTCTCCGCCGCAAGTTGGCGCAGGAAGGCTCTGGCGACCCCATCCAGCCTAGGTGCCGTCTAACACCAATCTTTCGATGCGATTGCTTCTTTGCTTCGATGAAACCTCCGCGTATTCTTTCCTCTGGAAACCGGCCGTGAGAGCTGCACCACTGCGAGTGTTCATCTTGTCCACCGTAGGATTCTTCACGGTTTCCTCGATTCACGCCTGCAAGCGCGCTCAGCCTGCCGCAGCACCATCGCATTCATGCAAAAGCGAGTCTTTGTCAACGCCGTCTTGTCACCCAAGCCCCGAGGCCGTTGCGGAGTATCGACGCTGCGATCTGGCGGCCCGTTCAGTTCACAATAGGCAGGCCTGCTGCGAAGTTGGCGCAACGTGGGACGTTGGAATATTCGGAATGGGGATGTGCGATTGTGCACCGCCTGATCGCGGCTGCACATGTACGAGAGGTTCAGATTGCGTGTCTGGTGATTGCGTCGCGGAGCACAACGAAAACTCGACCTGCGATGGGGTGACTACTGGCCGATGCATGGCACATGGTTTCGTCGGATGCGTATGCGTCTTTGAGCCCAATGGGCCACCAGGTGACCGCTCAGACTGCTACGATTGAATTCCGTTCTGGAAATGCGGCATCCTGAGATATGGTGTGAGTCTCGGGAATGTGCTTTTCTTGCCAGGGAAAACAAGAGTATCGTACGCACGTGCATCCTCCAATGAGTTATTCATCACCGTTGCAGCTCGCCATGGATCGATGCTTCTGGGCCGACGAGGTGACGCGAGCAACCAACGCGAATGGGAAACTGACGACCATGCAACGGGCGAAAGAATTGCTTTTTTCTGGTGGCGCGACCGTCGGGCTCGCTGGCCTCATCGCATTGTTTGGCTGGTTCCTCATGAGCGCTCCGGCCAGTCTTGGAGTTCGCGCCGTCAGCGGAATCATAGTCTTGACTGGGCTCGTGCTGCTCTGGAAGTCTGTGAATTGGCTACAGGATGCCATCGGGGGACAAGTAAATACGGTCGAAGGTGAACCTGACTTGCGATCGGACGTCCGCTACAGAAGCGGGAGCTACTACTACGCTCGGGTCGGGCCCACTGAACTGCGCGTACCATACTCTGCTTGGCGTGTGCTTCACGAGAACAAGCATCATCGGTGGCGCTTTTGCTATTTACCGCGAATGCGTCGCGCAGTGTCGATTTCGATTATGTTGTGACTAGTTAGGCCGGAATCAATTATACGATAGTGTCGTTTCAAGTATTCCGAGTAGAGCCGGAGGGTCGGTCGTGAGACTAGCTCTATTACGAGTATTCATCTTGCTGATCGTAGGGACGTTCACGGTTCTTTCGATGCACGCTTGCAAAGGCGCTCAACCTGCGGCGGCACCTTTACAGTCACGAAAGGGCGAGTTTGCTTCTCCAGCTTCCAGTCATCCAAGCTCGGAATCCGTTGCTGCGTATCGTCGCTGCGACCTGGTAGCCCATTCTTCTCGCACGAAACAAGCATGCTGCGACGTTGGAGCAATGTGGTACGTTGCAATGACTGTGCGCCGCCTGACTGCGGCTTCCCATGTACGAAGGGTTCAGCTTGCGTGTCGGGTGATTGTGGTTCGGAACAGAACGACGACTCAACTTGCGACGGGGTGTTTAGTAGCGTCACTATGGCTCATGCCTTCCTTGGATGCATGTGCTTGTTCGAGCGAAATGAGCCGCCAACGAGCGGCCCGGAGTGCTACGATTCGCAGAACTTGGCACTTTGAGGGGCCACATGGACGTAGTCTTTCTCTATCTGGATGAATCAGTTGATCTCGATTCCGCCTGGTTGACTGGGTTGCTGGTGCCGGCATCGCAATACCCGGATGTGCGGGACGGAGTGATTAGGATCGCGCGGAAAGCGCTATTGGCGGCAGGCGCATCAGCAGTGGCTCCTATAGAATTGCATGGGGTTGACATGCTCAAAGGAGTAGCCGGCGCAACAGACGAGCATCGACTGCAGGTGTTTTCAAAAGTGGTTGAACTCGTTAACCGTTATCGGCTCGAAGTCGTAAGCGTCGGCCACGTTGAAAAGAAGAGGGTTCGCGAGAGCTTTCAGAATCTTCACATGGACCCCGGCGACAAACTCCATCGCTTGAACTTTCAGGAGCTGGTTGACATCCTGCACCTGCCGCCAGATGTTTTGGTAGTTCCAGTGTTCGACGGGATTCCAGGACGGCCACCAACTGGCGGTATGGAACCCGTAGACAGATTCGCCTACGAAGCCTTCCTGTTAGGCGGTTCTATTACTCACTGGAACCGAGTGATGTTGGAAGAACGCCCAGTCGGAGGACTTAGCCACAAGGAGAATTTGCGCAACCTCATGGAACCGGTGTTTTCGGACAGCGCTCGTTCGCCGATACTCCAGCTCGCAGACATCATCGGCTACCTTTTGGGAGTTGCTGAACGGGTCAAGCAAGTGCAGGGATCGGCGTGGAAGGTGCAGTTGGCAAACGTTGCGGGGCGCATTGACAAGCAGCTGCTGCACAGACGATCCGTCACGTTGTCCTTTCAAGGCCCGTAGTCCGAGGAATCGCCGTTCGATTTGCGGCTCGTTCAATTTCAGACCCGCGAACGGCAGTGCTTCTGCCGTGGCATCGAAGGCCCCAGCGGGAACACCCATCATGAATGCCACGACCGGCGGTGGCCATACACTCGATGTGAAGCCACGACTGCCGACGAGCCAGGAGCTAACAGAAAGGCAGGGCCGTCTTCTGCATGCGCCTTAGCCAGCGCGTTCGCTGTGCATCTCACAACTTGCGATCCCACAGTCGCCTCTCCCTCATGGCGCGTACGACACCGTCGCGTCCCGGAAACATACGATGAGCATCGATCCGTTCGTACGCTAACATCCGCAACAGGATCGGGGCCTCCGACCACGGAACAGTAAAGTGGTGAAGAGGTGTCGATTCCGTCCACCTTGCCCTCACTGGTGAATCAAGCGCAGCCAGCAACTCGGAGACGACTGCCTCCAATGTTGAGATCCCTCCGCTTCTAAACCACAGGGTGAAAAGGCCCGCCTGCGCGTGGAGGTTAGGATTGCTGGCGCGTGGGGCGGTTACGACTTGAACATGCGGCAGCCCGCTACGGTCCGAATCCAGCAAGATTTGGATGTCTGCAACGAACGCGATGGAAAGGGCCCACACCGAAAGTGCACCATTCCCTATCGCATCGTGCGCAGCTTCCTGGGCTGCAAAGTATGCAGCATGAAAACCCGAACGTGTCCAGTCCAGCAATCGAGTTGGCACCCCGTGGTGTTGGGCGAGCGCAGCGAACGTTGTGATCGCTGGATCGGTCATGAAGTTATGGTGATTGTGACTTCCCTCTGTCACCTGATCGTACCCGCCATGAATCAGCTGATTCCGGACGAATATCTCGTTCGGTATCTCCAGGCCCGCCTCATCAAGACCGTCAAAGTAACGGCGAAGCAGCTCGTATTCCTGAAACCCCTGCACGTCTTCTGAATTGCAGGAGCTAGGGTCGAACGGTGGCTCACCAGGCGACGCGAACGCCTGCCACGAGTCAGTGCGGAAGGCACTTGGAAGCAGCGTGAAGCCGGCGCTCGATTGGCCACGAAAAATCCAACCGGTCGGATACGGCTGCCAGCGAGCATGATCCGAACGCAATTCAGCAAGGAATTCTTTTGCGGATTCGCATGGATGAATTGTAACTGCGTCAAACACTCTGCGACCGCCTCGTGATCCAACCTGAGGTTAGCACGCGGTGAATCATGCCCATATTTGCCACTCCCGTCAACCAGCGCTCGGTGGTCGCACGTGCCGTGCCGCAGTCAGCCCTCGATGACCTGCCCGTGGCACCTAGTCCCAACTGTCAGAAAGAGATCTCAGGTCATCCGAAACTGCGTCATGCGCGTCATGCTCGAAGGCCGACGGGATAGTATGACCCGTTCATCTTATGTTCGGGGCCAATGCCCAGGTCACTCATTCGTTGACCAAAGCGATTGATGGCTAAGGGTCTGTGCCCATTCTCCAGACACCACCGACGATACGCAGCGTATATCAGCCTTGACGGTATTATCGGTGCCTCACTACCGGCGGGAACGCAATCACATTTCTGTTCAACGAATGACCGAACTGGATCAGCATCGTGACGCCACTGGTCGAGCGCAGCCTGATGACTCACGGGAATGGTGTAACCTCCTTGAAGTTGCACTCGCTGCGCACCACCAATGAACCACGAAACGATCGCTGACAACTCTCTCACGTATGAGTTCATCGGCAAGGTGGGGTTCTGTTCGCTCGGCCCAAACGAGCTGGTTGAAACCCAATACGATCATGCGCCGCCAGAAACCATGACTCTGGTCATCAGTTGACACAGGTAGGCGATTCGCTGAACACAGGTGACCCGCAATAGGCCGAAACGTGAACGGTTCCTTGAAGATCTGGCGCGCGGTTATCGGGTCGCCTGCGATGATCGCCTTGAAGTTCTCGGAGTCAAGAATGTCTGCTCCGGTAGTTCGGAGACGATGTTCAACAGTTTGCCCGCCAACATGGCGCGGCGATACTCCTGGCCGAATGCTTGCGGCGCGATTGCGCATACCGAACCCGCCGGCATTGCTGACTCAGCGATCTGCTGGAATACGCTCTTGCCATTGCTGCCCTGGCCAAGGAGGATAAGCATCCGTTGATATTTCGCGGACAGCCCGAACATCGATGCACCCATGTATTCCTGCAGCAGCTTGATCTTGTCGGCCGCATCGGTGTCATCGCGAAAGACTTGCGCGAGGAACTGAAGAAACCTGTTTGGCATTGCCTCTTGGTCGTAATCGAAAGGGTACCGGAACCTCGCCTTGTGTGCGGGTGAATGGCCGACGAGCTTGGCTTCTCCCTCGGTTACGGTGAGAAACCCATTCGCAAATGTTAGTCCAATAGGTGCATCGGCAAAGTAGTCCTCTTGGTATAGCTGATCTTGGGCAACAGTGATGACTCCGGAGCCAGCACTGATCTTAAGGCTTGGAATTTTTGCCGGAAAGCACCATCGCTCCAGCATATTGGTGCACCATTCGGCGAAGGACGCGAGGGTCGATCGGCCTGTAGATGTGCTCCTGTTCATCGTATTTCCACACGTGGCCATCAGAGTACACGGCCGGTGTCGCGCCGGCAGGTCCCGAGCTTGCCAAGGACTCGACGAGTCTCGCGGCAAGCTCGACATGATCACCGCGTTCGAAGGCAACCCAATGTTCGCGTTTTACTCTGGCTTCGTCGATGCTAGTGACGGTGCCCATGGTGATAGTATCCTTTCTGCGTAAAACTTGGTTGGGCCAGGGAGAACTGACTATCGGTTTCGTATAACGTGAGCCAGTTCACGGATCGGTTTGTTTTCAGCCATTCGACAGGTGGTTGGTAGACGTCGAGGGCAATACGGGGGCAACACGTGCAAGAGCTTCAAACGCCGCTCGCGTAGATTCCGTGGCCAAGTGCGCATAACTGCGTTGCGTGACTGCCACTGTTGAGTGCCCAAGCAATTTGCTCACCACTTCGAGGCGCACGCCAGAATTGACGAGCCTAGTGCCACAGGTCCTGCGAATGTCGTGGTATGTCGCTGGGATTCCGGCTCTTTCAGCCACGCGCGCATAGTGCCTACTGAATCCTGATACGGTGTATCGCGCCCCTCGGCTGCTCGTGAACACGTATCCCCCGTGCCTTTGACCTCGGTCGGCTAGCGCTTCAATGAGCAGGTTTCGCATGGGTTCGGTGATCACGATCTGATGATTCCGATTTTGCTTTGTGTGACTCAGGTCAATGAAACCACGTTGCAAATCCACGTCGCCTTCCTTGAGACCAAGAATCTCGCCCAGACGGCAACCCGTGAGTAAGGATGCGGCCACGACACGACGGGCAAACCGCGAGTCCTTGCGCTGGAATGCGGCAAAAAGCGCGTCCAATTCCGGCGGGCTTGAGGGCTCGTTGTCTTCCGGGCGGCTCGGACAACATGGTTACTTCGCCAATTTCGGTCGCTGTCTCGCGCGTTCATCCAACCCCAGTTGGAACGTACAGCCAGCCCCGCCATGTGCTTGACTATTGCCAAACCTCTATTTACTGTCGCCGGGGCTGCTTTCGCTTCCAGACGAGCAGTCTTGTATCGTTCGAGCAAGCCCGACCCGAGTTCATCAATCGAGGGGTTGCCGACGGTTTCCTTCCAAACCGTTACGATGCTCTTGCGGTCGCGATAACTCTTGGGTCTGTTGACCTGGACCCAGCGAAGATACTGGTCGAATGCGTCGGATAGTGTTGTCGCGGTCGGCGTATCCCGATTCTGGAGAGTTCCCATGATTGCTTCCGCTAGGATCTGTTTGCGCGCGTTTCTCAACCGCACGCTTCGGTGCGCCCGTGGGAAACACTTCCTTGTATCGCTGGATCTTGCCAGCGCTATCGGTGTAGCGCAGGTCAATTCTACGGCGGCCGTTGGAGTCCACGTAAAGTCCGCGAATGCCGCTTTTTGAGGCGCGAGGCATATGTCACCACACTTTCGTTGTTAGCAGTGCACAAGGAATCGCTTTGCCTACTCAAGCCCGACGTACGAGCTGATCGTAGGAATGATGAGAACGAACGGAACCTCAATTCTATTGAGGATGTTCATTGTTGAGTCGCGAACGCAGACCGTAGACCGATCGCGCGGAAGGGGATCTGGAGCAAGGTACCCGGGAAAAATTTCGAAAAAGTCGCTACTTTTCCTTTTGTCGCGAACATATCAGGCCCCCATGATGCTGCAGTGTCTGCCACCCCTCGCCGACACAATATGGTCGAGCAACGGCAAGCCGACGGCTTTCGACGCTGCCAAGAGTGCCGCAGTCATTTCGAGATCCTCAGTGCTCGGCTTCGGATCTCCGCTCGGATGGTTGTGCCCGACGATATAAGCAGAACAACCGCTCACCAGTGCGCTACGCAGAATATCCCGAGCGTGAATCGCGCAGCCATGCTGACCGCCTTTAGCAATGATCTCGCTACCGACTAGCCGATTGCGACCGTCAAGAAAGAACAGAACCATCAGCTCAGTCGGACTATCGTCCGTCAAAAAGTGCAATGCGCCGCGCAACCTGTTCAAAGCATTGGAGGTACCCTTCACCAGCCCCAACCCCAACAGGCAAGCGAATGAAGTTTCGATCTCGTACCATCGAGCATCGATAGATCGGGACCTTGTAAGTGGGATTTTTGGCCATGGCTAAACCTCAAAGGTAACGCTCCGCAATGTCGCCCCACGCGCCGATCTGCCATCGGCCGTGATGCTTCAAAAGCGTGGTCGTATAGGTATCCCCGGCGTTCAAATATGTGCAGATCAGTTCGTCGCTGGGCAATGAGCAGTGGCCCTGCAAGCCTTCCGAAGTGGCAAACAGATATTCGACGCCGAAGGTATTCAGAAATTCGTCGAGCATGGTCGCTGCGCAACCTCGGACTTATTGGGCATGTGGTAGCACTGTTGAACCCATGCCGGCGTTCTTGGGTAATAGCTCTTCGGCATAGGATTGGAGTCCCTCATACCGGTTTCAAGCTTGATGACCGTGCGGATCTGTTTGGCCAGTTGCCGGAGTGACATCTTTGAGTGTGCAAAGAGTCTTGATGCTTGGGGCGCGGGTTGACATAATATTGAATTCCTTGGTAAAAATAGCGGGCAAATAGTCACACGACGTCATCAAACTCGGGCCCATCATTCAGAGCCCACATTGACAACCACTCGGCAGGGCCGTCACGGAATGCAATCTGCTCGGCCGTGTACGATTCGAAGTACTCTCGATCCGTGTCGCCCAACCTCAGAGTCAGGAACCCGAGCAAGGCTCGCAAGGTCTCGTTACTATCGTCGCCATGTAGCGGGGAGCCAGCGAAGTCGGAGCCGTCAAATATAGTCACGCCTTCGGGTGAAAGTAGCTCGTAGCTAATGTAGCTCTGTCCGCGCCAATCGCATCGGCTGGTGGAAGTTGTGATCAGCTCGAAACCGTCCAAACGAACGTGTCGAAGGAGTTCGATGTCATGACAGCCCCCGATTAGTTGCAACGATAGACGTAAAGGGTTAGGGACTTATTGACGTGGTACTCGTTCTCCTCGCCGTCATAACTAGAAAGCACATGCCCTCGGCCGTCTGCAGCAATTGCTTGCTCGACTAGGTAGTCAATGCCGCACGTGCTTTTTACGAGTGCGCTAACCGCGTCATTGGCATCCTCGCATAGGGCGGAAAGTTTCGAGAAAACCTGGGATTCTAGACCAGTTACGCCCGAAAGAAAGTCAGCGTTGAAGGCCCAAAGGCTGCTCAAGATCTGTCCCTTGCAAGCTCCATTAGCGGTTTGGTCAGTGCAAACCATATATTCGCCAACATCAAAGCGAGAGTCCTTTTCCAGCCTTGCAATCTGGCGAGCGGTGAGCGTTATGTTGCCAAGGTCGTATTCGAACTTATCAAACGTCATGTTGCTTGATGCTTTCTGTCAGCTACACGTTGCTGACAAACGGCGGATAGTCGTCGGCACCCCGTCCCAAGGATTGGCCCACGCTACGAAGGCCAATCGCCATTGCTAGGGCGGCCCTTCCCATGTCGGCGACTCGCACGTTGGCGGCGGTCGAGACATCCTCTATGGTTGGCTTAACCTATCGGGAAAAGTAACTTCCGACTTCCAACATTATTCGATGATCGAATCGAAACGATCGAATCGAACTCATCAATAGTTTTCCCTCGGAATCTCCGGGCGAATCACCAATTGTGGAATCTCCGGACACCGTTTCAGATCGAACGGGGTATAGGGCGAACGGACGGCGCGGCCGTCTGCGCCAGGCGAGAAGGGAGATCTGGCAGATTCGTTTTGCCGGAGGAGTCAGACAGGTGTCATGATTCCGGGGTCTCAAGTGCGGTGACTCCGTTCCGCACGTGCCACTTACGACGCATCAGTCACTGCACGCCCTTCGATCACATCCGGCACCGCCATGGACAATAACTCCCAATAGTTAGTCGTCTTCGCGCATGACATGCGATGGGATTCCATCTTGGACCTTTCACCGAGACTCGACATCTCTCAACAAAATGTGCACTGTAACGTTCTTTCTAAATTGCAAGAGGCTTTCACGGAATGGCTTGGGCCAGCTTTTTCGAAGGGGTCGTCGTTTTATCCCCGTTTGCCCTGACCAGTACGACTTGTCGTGGAACAAGATGGCAAGTAGGGTTGCAAGTTGAATTCCCTGGTTTGGAGCTGCCTGTGATGAGCGTCAGAACAATCCACTGCCGATTGGCATCAATGAACTTGGTGCGCTCAATTCCATTGGTTGCCTGGGTCACGTTGCTGTTGTCGAGTAGTCACAGCGCGGCAAGCGGGGAAGATCTCGGCGGGGCACACGTAGGGTACTCCATTGGTGGCTCGTTCGCGCAGCAAGATTCTGGGCTACGACACGGCCTGGACTTGGCACTGTTGCCCAAGTTGTTTTTCCTTCATCATGACGGCGGCGGGCAAGGCTTCGAGAGTTCTTCTGGTCTCGCCTTGGGGCCCTCCGCAATAATCGGTTTTGGAAGAACGCCGGACTACTTGGCGTTCGACTTCGGCTACGGGCTTTCGACAATTGTCGGTGGCTTTGCTGGTGGTGGCCCCGTGTATCGTTTCTCGTCGAGTCGGATGCCTCAAGGTTTTGGTTTTGAGGGTCGGCTTGCCTTTGACGTTCTTCTTTGCGACGCTGGATTGAGAATCATGAACGTTGTTGGCGATCATTCCTCCGAATTCGCTGCAATGTTTTTTCTGGGAGCAGGGCGATTCTAAGCCCAGTGAAATTGCGCGCATGGAAGGTCAAATTCCGTCCGACGCGCCCACTCAAGTTACTGTTTCGAGATTCAGTGCTGTGCATCCCAAGTGGAATTCCAATTACTACAACCCAGAATGCCCCAACACCGGGTTGTGCGGTCATTGAGCACGGCGCAGCATACCAGGGCATTCTGTGGTGACCTGTTTTGTAGTGCCACCTCGCCGAATTGGTGTATCATCTATGTTGCCGGTATGATCAGTCGCTTTCTCGCAATGATGTTGCTGCTCATACTATCGATGGCCTCCGTCAGGCGGACCTCACGAAACCCTGTCCGCTACAGCGTCGAAGGACAGGAGCAATGCGAACAGATGTGTCTTCAATGCGTTGGTGTTGGCAACGAGCCGGAGGAATGCGCGGATGACTTTCGGTTTAGAGTCTGTTGTCGTCAGAATGGCGGGATACCGCACGGGTGCGGCTGCCGGGAAGGGTTATGACTACCTGGAATAATGACAGGTGTGCCCGATCCCGGTGCCGCCTGAATCTCGATGAGTGCGATTGGGTTCTCGACGGGAGTGCGATAGAATGCATCGCTTAGAAAGTGGGGGTGACCCATCATTGGCGCGAGATGTTCCGTGATCATTCCGATCATTCGGCAGGTCGTGGCGAAAGGCTCTGGCAACGAGCGGTGCAGGCATCAACTTCTTGCTGACAGTCTGCTGTGATGAAAATATCCCCGCCCAAAATAGCGAGGCACGTATGAGCCGTTCCCACGTAATCGTTGATGCATGACAATCCCGGATGCGATCATCGTGGTGCATAGGGAGGCCAGGCGCACCCTAACGTTAGTCATCAGGTTTGGCACCGCACGTGTTACGAATTTCCTCTTCTGAACAGGCGATGCCTTTCTGTTTCCAACAGCGCATTTCGCATTCGATGTGGACAGCGAGGGGCGGTTTCGGTCCGCAGTCCCTAACGGTTTCTTCCTCTGTGCAGTAATCGCCCTTCTGCTCCTTGCAGGTCCATTCGCATTTCAAATACCTCGCTAGACGACCAGATTTTTGCTCAGCACGCCTATCTGCCTCCCGATCTGGCCGGGCCTCGGTACTCGAACGTATATCGTAGTCTTGGTGCTTTTTCAGGGCTGCGCACGCATCGGGTTGACCAACCTCGCAGCCCTTCTTTTCATAGTAGGCTAGCTCCCCAAAGCTATGCGCATGGCTCGCGAGGCCCCAGCAAGCTTCGCCGTCGCCGTTCTCACATTTCCGGGCCATTTCACACGGGCCTCATTTTCCACTTTTTTCTGCGCTTCGCGCTCGGCGGCCTGGGCGTCACTTATCTTCTGGCGCTCCAATTTCTCTGCTTGTTGGCTCGCCGATGGGGGTGGCGGCGGAGGCTCTGGCGTCACGCATTCCGGTTTCACGCGGTGTGTGTCGTCGGTAAACAGTATGCGTACTTGGGTATCTCTCCACTGAACTGCTTCGCCCGGTGCGCACGGAGGAGGGCCACACTCCCAGTCGTAACCGGTCCCATCAGGTGCCAGAGCAGTCGCAACAGGGACCTTCCCTCGTTGGCACTTCAACTCTGATGCCGATGGAGCTGTTGGGGAGCGAACGGTCGCAGCACAACCAGCAATCGCCGCCACGGCAGCCCCAATGACCCACATTATTGGCGAAGTTCCCAATGAGGATTTGTAACCGAGTTCTCGTTTCATGTCCCCTTCGCGCCTACTCGACACGGCCCGGTTCCCTTAGAACCCGGTCACAGTTACTGGAACCAACCTGTGGTTACCCGAGGAAGCGTCGCCTAGCCGACCGTGGTCGTTGTTCCCCCAACACTGGACAATGCCGTCAGAAAGCACCACGCATGAATGGCTGTACCCGACTGCAAGCGCCACGGCATTGCTGACCCTTGACACACTGACACGTCCCGCGCTGACAGGCCCCGCGCTGTTTTCTTCCGCCGTGACGCTGCCAAGTTTGCCGTCGAGGTTATTGCCCCAACACTGAACTGTTCCGCCGCTCAGGAGAACGCAAGAGTGCACCGCGCCGGTGCCAACGGCTATCGCATTGGTAATTCCAGAGACAGTGACGGGAACCAGACTGCTGGTTCCCCATCTGCCGTTGCCTGACTGGCCGCGTCGGTTGTTGTTGTTACCCCAGCACTGAATTGAACCACCTCGCAACGCTGCGCACGTGTGCTCCAATCCGGAGGTGATGGCAATTGCGTTGGTGATGCCAGAAACTGGCACGGGTACGGAACTGCTTGTTGTGGTCCTGTCACCCAGTTGGCCATCGGAGTTCTCTCCCCAGCACTGAATCGACCCGGTATTGAGTACGACGCAGGTGTGCGAAGCTCCGACGGCAACAGCAATCGCGTTGGTAATGCCAGGAACTACCTCTGGTTGTCCTTGGCCCCAGCACATGACCGATCCGTTTCTCAGAACCGCACACGTGCTGCGGTGAGCTGCAATTGCGACGGCGCTGGTGATCCCAGAAACCGGGACCGGTGTAACTTCATCTTCATCAGTCCCAACTGTTGTGCCGTGACCTAGGCGGCCACGCCAGTTTCATCCCCAACACAACACCGAGCCGGTACTGAGCACGGCGCAAGTGTGGCCGTCGCCAGCCGCAGCAGCAATCGCGTTGGTGACGCCAGAGACTTGCACGGGAACGGATCTATGCCTTTTGCTACCGTCTCCGAGCTTGCCGTGGAGGTTGTCCCCCCAGCACCACACCGAGCCGGTATTGAGGACTGCACAGGTGTGCGAAGCGCCAGCGGTGACTGACTTTGCGACAAGCTTGGCGCTGGTGGTCCCCGCTTGGATGGTACCCGCTCGGGGCGAACCAACGGAAGCACAGGCCGACATTCCGAACACAGCAACGGAGCAGCAAGACAATAACAGTAAGCGCATGACCAAATCCTCCGGCGTCCAAGGAAAACACGAACGTGTAGTGTTTCGAGCTGGACAAGCAGAACTCTATCGACTTGCACCACGTTTCGGACTACTTGGCACTAGCATCACAATCCTTTTCGCACTCATATCTTTCACTAGAACAATCGCGTGCACAGCCGGGGGTATCATTGGACCCGGTGCATTTTCGAAGACAAGAAGTATGCTTCTCGTTACACCGATCTATGCATTCCTGAACGCCTTGTCGTTCAGGCGCTGGCGTCGCCGACGTTGAAGGCACGGCCGCAGCCGTGGTGCAAAGGGCCAAGCCAACCAAGATGCCAGTCGCGAGCTTCTTCATGTCAATACCTCCTATTGGCAAACGTCCTCGATTGAATCGTGCAGGGGTTTAGGTACTGGGACCTGTTCAGCCGGGCTTGAGGACTTCGCCTATCGCCCCAGCAGGACCTGACCGAAGTCAGGCCAATTCGGTCCAGATATAAAGGGAACCATAAATGAGCATGTTTTGGCAAGCACTTGTGACGGCCTCTTCTGGTGGTGCGACGCGAAGACCCAGAGCAAGTGGTACGAGATGTAGGCAGGAGAGTGGCGGAGCTGCGCCAAGAACTCGGGCTTACACAGGAGCAATTCGCTGAACGTCTCGGAATTCACCCACGGTATTTGGCTCGGCTAGAACGAGGCGGGCAGAACCTGACACTTCACCGTCTCGTGTGGCTTGCGGGCCACCTCGGCGTACGCGCCTCGGACCTAATGTCGCCTCCCCGTTGTCGAGAGGTGCGGGTGGGGCGGCCGCGTGGTCGAAAGAACACCCCGCTCCCCACGAAACGGCGCGGTTGAACGACGTTTGTTATGCAGACGTGTTGTTGGCGGAGTGAATGGGGCGTGACCGACGCGGTCAGCGCCATCGACACGTCCACGCTCCGAAAGCAATGCAGATCGAGCCAAGTCACTTGAAGCGTTTGGAGGCGGGGACGACGAATCCAACGCTGGCATTGTTGGTTACGGCCGCGAAGGCATTCCGCGTGAGCTTGCTCGAATTGCTTGGGAAGGATTAGGGGCAACAACGTTGGCGCGTAAGACGATCAAACGTTCGCAAGCAATTGGCGACAAGCCTCCTTAGCAATTCGTGGATGATGATCGCAGCTTAACGAGCGTTATGAATTGGTCTCAGCACAGGTATACGACGTGAAGCAGAGCCTTCGCTCCGTGTCTTCGCTGACTTGTGGGTCCTAGCTCGACGCATGGACGGATTCTTGCGTTACGGCGGACACAATTTCAGCACTCACACCAAATGTTGCGAGAATATGAACAAGCGGCATCAGTGTTAGTTCAGTGGAGGAAAGATCACCTATCGCAAGCCAATGCTTCTTAAACGGCGGAATCTGGAACGAGCCCCTGTGGATAACTGGAACAGTATGAGTTTTGCACCATTCCAAGTATGAGCTGGAGTTGAAGAAGGGAATGCATCGAAAGGTGTTCCGTAGTTGTATCCTAATGAAAACTTCACCCTGAATTCCGACTTCCTGAGCGATTTGCTGGATCAGGACTCCAAGGCCCCAACAGTTCGACGATAGGTACGTTCCATCCAGTAGCTTTGCGTGCTGAAAGGACCGCGTGCGGAGTAAGGAAGCGAACTCCTTGCCAATTTGGTTATGGCAAAACGAGACGGTTTCGCCCGGCGACCATGGAGTGGTTGAAAGCGGAATAGTCACATAAAAGGCTCCACCCAACGCATATTCGAAAGTGACGGCCGGGCCGTCCGGAATGTCCTGATGCCGCGCATTTCGCGCCACGTAGCCGAGTGCAGATGGGTATATGTCTGGAAACCTGACCGAATCGGGAGTCGAACTCAGTATACGGCGAAATCGGTCAATGCCTATTTTCAAGAGCTTATGGCGGCGCGCTGGCACCGAGGCTATCGCAATGTGTACCCAGGGCGTCGAGAATTCTGCCACCCACCGATCATCTAGACCAAATTCGAGTTCCTGGTCCAGAAGCTCAACGAACTTCGAGTGCCGGCTATACAGTTCGTCTAGTTCAGCTCGGTCAGTTATCGATATCGGTTCGGCCGCATCTGCCTGTCTGCGATATATCCTCCCACTGCTGTGTATATGGGGAGTGTTCTTGCTTTCTGGCACGTGAACAACCACCACACAACGGTCTACTGGAATCGCGAGTTGGGGAATCGGTCCGTCAACCACCTTAATCTCGAAATAAGGCGTGGGACTGAGGTGTTGAGCTATAGAGTCTCGCACCGAATCAATCGTGCGGGTGATTGTATCGCGCGGCAATCCCGGACCACCGGATGGGCATCGTGTCCTAGCGTCCTCTTCAAGACCTACGAACAAATAGCCGCCATGAGCGTTGGCGAACGCCGAAACTGCCTTGGCATACTTGTCCGGTCCGCAAGGTTCTTGCTTGTATTCAATGAACCAGCCTTCTGGCACATCGACAAGGCAAGCAAGGTCGCGGGGGCACAGATCATCAAAATTGGAACTTGCGAAGGGGTTGTACACCATGTGCGACCTTTGAATATGCGGCGCAGAAGAGCCAGCAGGCAAGCGTCATAATGCCACAACCAGTCGAACCGCGTCGAGATATGCTTTGAGCTTCAACTACTGTCACCGGAGTGTAAATAGCGTTTGGTGCCGTCGCCGAGTTCGCCGTTCGGAGCCATTCCTCTCTACCAGCCCATTCGGGATGGCTGACGTGGTGCGATTAGCCAAGGCATTACGAGGACTTGCTTTTCGATGGGCGCTTCGCGGGGAAAGAGGTTCCAGGCATCGTTGAGCGGTTGAAGGGCGGCCTGGAGGATGTCGTCGCGAAATGGGCTTATATCATTCTGTTGGATGAACTGCTCGTTCGCTTCCGCAAAAGCTCCTTGATCCACGCAATTGGCAGCCGGAAGATATCCGAAAAGCCAGGTTGACTCAAAGAAAGCAACCTCGCCAAGCTTCACTAACGACAGCGACATTATTTCCGTCTTAGTCTGTACATCGGCTTCCTGGTACTCTCTGGCTACCTGGGTGGCCACAGTGCGAATGGCACCCCGCAGTGCCTCTCGCACGAGCTGATAGAAGGCGACAATCTCATCGACAGATGATTCCTTGCTGGGTGAACTCTGCACGACATCGGTGTACGCAAGCCCGAAGACGAGCCAGAGATAACGAAAGCCGCGCCAGCTATCGATTTCGCCATGGTCATCGAATGGTTCAAGTGGCCGCAATTTGCGATATGCGCGATAGCCGCGCAAATGGGCGGCAAGTGCCATGAGGCGCTCGCGATTTGCTAGAACCTTCAGCTCGGTCGGTGAATACTGCTCTCCTTTGCTCGCTGTGTTGAAAGCACGCGCTAGGTAGACGAATGGGTCACCAAGTGCTTCGTCTGCGTGGCATAGTTCCGCAAGTTCAATCAGAGAGGGAACTTCCACGGGATTCGCTTCTAGACGGAATTTGTAGAAAGTGGCTGCCGCAGTCCGAACGTTCGCGTCTCTGCGCCAGTAGGCGCTAAGTACCCTCGCCTTTAGGTCAAGCAACTTGCCTTCGCCCGGACGATGTACGAGACCACCGTCAACTGTACGCAGGGCTTCGTCAAACCGCTCCAACTCATAGAGATAGTGTGCCTTCCACCAATGGAAATACGGCCAATTTCTGCCAATTTCGGAGTCCGCCGCTAGCGCCTGTTCAAGCAAGTGAAGCGCTTCTTCGTAGTCGTGAAATACCACTGCCGTGGTGTTCGCCTTGCTAGCAAGGGCATGCGACAGTCGGGGATTGAGACGAAGCGCCGTATCATAGCACTCAAGTTCTTTCTCGTGTTGGCGTAAGTGAAAATAACAGGTACCCAGGTTCTTCCAAACTTCGGCTACCTTGTCGTTGAACTTTAGAGCTTCACAGTATGCCTCGCGCGCGTCGTCATATTCGCCAAGTCCAGAGAAAGCGTTTCCCAGATTGTAGAACACACCGTAGTCAGTAGCACCAGCTACGAGATCCTGAAAAATCGTCTTCGCGCTCACCAGCAAGGAGCGAGTGCCCGACTCAATGCCGTGTTCGCACAAATACAACCCTTAATGGATCGGTGCCGGGGCGAGGTTGAGTTGATCAAAATGGCTTGTTCAATGCTATTGAGTGCATCTCGATAGTTGAATAAGCGATAGTAGCACCAAGCCAAGGCCGCCCAAATCTGGTCCTTGGGTGCTTTGGATGATTCGTCGGCGAGAAGGCATCGGAGTCCCGGGATCGCCGATTCGCTATCGCCTTGTGCGAAGGAGCGCCAAATGGCCTTCGCCTCGTTGGATTCTGGTGGAGGAAGTACCTCAAGCGGTGCCGTCGTGCTGCCGGAGGCGAGGGCCGTCTGGGAAAGGTACAGGCCAACCAGGGATGGGTGAGCCTCCTCAAGTTGGTGGCGTAGCCATTCGCGCTCGAAGATTTCAAGTTTCCACCCATACGTCTCCAGGACGGCCCGCATATGCTTGTCGCGTTTCGCGCCGGTGACCGACATTCGCGTGACGAAAACGAACGTGTTAATCGGATGACCATTGCGGCGAACTTTCTCAAGTTCTTTGTAAGCTTGGGCTCCCAACGACGCTCAAGCGTGAATTGAAAGAAGACTCGTTCGGTATTTCGACCCTCACCCAACGCAATCTCAGCTTCAGCGTCGCGACCACGATCAGAGGTGCGTCCGATTGGTATGATCTTCCGATAGCCCCACCGGTACATCAAGGAAGTGCAGAGCCGCTCAAACGCTCGATCGTCGGTTTCGTTGTCGAGTAGCCAAAGTACGTGACTTCCCATGGGCATTGTTCTTGTGTGGCTGCGGCATTCGTATCACGTGTGGGCAGGCATGCATCAGGTTACCAGAATACAGCCGCCAATTGGAGTGAATTGATCTAGTGCTCACCGCTACTGGGAGAAAGGCGATTATCGCGGTTATCGAGGGTCAACTTGATCCGCCACGCCTTCTCCTTCGCCTTTCCGCTTTTGCACGATTGCGGTCAGCGCGGGCAGAGGTGCCCAAACCCGTCTTTCGCGACTGTGACTCCAAATTCGGTTGGCGACGGCCGCCGAGAAAATGAGATTATCTCCTGCGAGCAAAGTTGCAACACTTGCTGAGGTCACGTCGCTGGGGCTGACTGCCGTTCAGGAATCCGGCATCCTCTGCGCGGGCTATGTAAACAGAAAGGTGACGTCTACATTCGTGAGCGGGTAGGC
This sequence comes from uncultured delta proteobacterium, assembly GCA_963835565.1. Lineage (GTDB taxonomy): Bacteria > Myxococcota_A > Polyangia > Polyangiales > Polyangiaceae > FEN-1139. The sequence continues at coordinate 8,920 of CAWIGY010000087.1, read as the reverse complement.
TTCACGAACGCGATATCGGGTGAAATAAACGAGGAACAATCGGTCATGCGTATTTCATTTACTTTAGTCTTCGTCATTGGCTGCGTCACCGGCTGCGGCGCTTCGGTACGTACCATGGACGTATCACAAGTACCGAACTTCACCGTCGATTCGGTCAACGCCGCGCCGAAAGAAACCCTAAGCCAGCTCATGACCACGGGTCCAAAGGCCTTCGTCCTGTTGCTGAGAAAAGGAGACAAGGTTCCCGTCCACCTGCAAGCTTGCATGGGACCCATTGCCCTGCAGCCCGGAGAGGATTATCTCGTCTTTTCGCAAGATACTTACTTGTACTTCGGCCCAGCCGGCATTCTACTCAGCCCGGATGGGAAGCAATGGGCACCTGTGCAAGATGGCGCTGCGCTCGGTAAGGTGTTTGGACTCAAGACTGGGACGCTTCAAATTGGTTTCGGCGCACCGAAGGACCAACCGGCGGCCTTTACCATTGCATTGGAAAGAAAATAGCGCGGCTGCTTCGTAGGCCATCCTGAGTGGTGCGACGTTCAAGGCTACGGCACGGAATAGCAGCCACAACGGGCTTTTGTCGGTCTCCACCCTGCGAGCTATGCAGCATTTCAAGCCCTAACGCTGATGCGCGGCCAGAAAATGCAGCACCTTTCCCCATGATTCACGTGCAGCCCGTGGATCGTATCCGTCATGCCTACGCTCCGCAAACCCATGCATTGCGTCTACGAGTACGAGGTCTGCCACGTTGCCGCTTGAGTTCAGCTTTCCAACGATATCATGAAGCTGCTCGGGCGTCGGATCGGTGTCCTTTTGGGCACCGATGAAAAGAATGGGTGCGCGCACCTTGTCATAGAGGTTTGGATCCATTCTGAAATCTTCGCCGTAGTACGCGACGACACCTTTCACGTTGGCAAGGAAGCCGCTAGCAAAGGTTGCCCAGGCTGCTCCGAATGACCATCCCAACAGAAACCGCTTCTGCGAACGCAGGCGAGAATCGCTTTGCAGGGAGTCGTAAGCTTGCTCGACAACACGTTGCAGTTCCGACGCTCGCAAATTGGCAGAGTCCCTGAGAATCTTGCTTTCGGCAGGAGTGTTAGCAGTTCTTCCGTCATAGAAATCGAGCGCAACGGCTCCAAATCCTGCACGAGCCAACGCATCACACCATTCAAGGACGGAATCAGTTCGGCCTAGAGCCGAGTGAAATACCAAGACACTAGGTAAGGGAGGTTTCGACGAGACTGGCAAATGTAACGAGAACTGTCTCGAACCGACAACGATGCTGACGCGCTCAATTGATCGACGTAGGTTGCTCGTCGGTTGCAGTTTCAGCTGCGCTGGGAAAAGCGGCTGCAGAGCGGACGTCAGGCGCATGATTAGGTGATGGCTGCGATGCACTACCCGAACGGTTGCAGGCCACGGTGAGCGCCAACGAAAGAACTGAGACCCCGACATAAGTCCGAAAGACGCGCCCTAGACCCATGCGGGTCTGAACAGGATTGGAACGTGCTGGTAGCATCATGTTTTCAATTCGCGAAAATCACCGTCGGCCGGGTCTGCATGACGGCTGGCAATCTTGCGGCCCCTAAAGTATCACGAAAGCGCGTCAGGAGACGAGACAGCCGCCCACAGTAAAGTTGGAGCGAGTCCGATGAGCCACTACGGGCGGCGACGACAATGCGAATGCACGGTCAGCCGCGAAATTCATCGCCAAGTTAGCCCGGTGCCGCTACTTTGGTTTAAGAATGAACGCCTGTTTCGATGTCTTGTCAAATCCCAATAGCTCGTAAAAATGGTGTGCGCCTTCCCGGTCCACTGATGACATAAGCATGATCTTGTAGCATCGACGATGCGCGCGTTCGTCGAGCAGCCGTCTCATGACTTGACTCCCAATACCCTGACGACGGTGCGAGGCGTGAGTCACGACGTTCTCGACTACCGCGTAGGGTTGAGCACCACGTGTCAGGTTTGGAATTACCGAGGCATTGCAAGCGCTTACGAGTCTGTTGTCAACAAACCCGCCGAAATATAGCTGGTTGCTATCATTCATGATTTGATCCCACACTGCCTCGACCTGCTTACGGCAAGGGAGAGGCTCATCCGTTGCGTGAAGATAAGCATACAATGCTAGCAGCTCCTGGAGATCACTTCGCACAAGCTTTCGAACCAGCAACATCTCTTGCCTCGTCATCTTGTCGTTCTAGAGTGAACTCGGTCGAAGTTCCAGCGCAGAAGGTTGGTACGGACGCCGATACGTGATGGCACGCCAATACCGGGTACTCGGAAATTTAGGTCCGCGCCACCCGCGACGCCGCAATTGACGCATGATGGCGGCGTTGAAGTAGCCATGACCCAACAAGAAGACCGAACCGTCTTGGGCTGCTAGGGCTTCGAGTGCGTCTGCTGCTCGTTTGGCCCGCTCGTGCGCCTCGCGAGGCGATTCGGTCCCCGGCCACTTTCGTATGTACCACAATGCTCTAGCCACCACGGCCCACGTCGCCGCACGAAGTGGTATCGAAGTTCTGAACGGCGTCGGAACTTCCGCTTCGCGAAATAGGGCCTCTTGCAGGTAGTAACGACCGGGCGCAATGAGCTGCATGGACTCAACGGCCCGGGGAAGATCAGAACAGATGAGCGCGCGGGCCTCGCGTGCCCCTCGGCAAGCCACCGAGGGGGGCCCGGAAGTAGGCACAATTCCGGCGGCTCTGAAGCCTTCCACAAAACTCGCAAAGTTGCTGCCTGGAATGCGCGAATCCCAAGTTACGTCCACCGGTCCGTGTCGCGCCAAAGTTATCGTCTGGAATTCGGCCATCACACATTCATTCTCGCTGCTGTCAGTCAACGGCTGAAGTTTCAGTTGCAAGCGCACCACGGCAAACCGCGTGAGGTCAAGGCCAAACATTGGCAGGTGCAAGCCCCTACGGCACTCCGAGATTTGCTATGTGGGCATGCTTGCCTGGAAGACTCAGAAGCAACCACTACGCGCCACGCACGTCCACTGATTACTCTGCAGAGAGTACAGGCAAATGGACGATGAGTCGCAATCGCTATCGTTCCGGCAAGAATCTTGTGGCGTATGGCAGAAATAGCCGGACCCGATGACTGACGTGTCGTATCCGCAAATATTTCCCACTAGACTGGGTGAGCAAAATCCGTCCGCCCCACAATCGGAATCGACTCGACAATTGCCACCCGCACAGAAATTGGCGGCGGAGTCCGAGTCCGACGGGCGACACTGGCAGGGCTCGTTGTTAGGGCAATCCGAGTCACTAAAGCAAGTGTCGTAGGAGCAGTAGCTGCCATGAAACCAGAGGCAACGGCCGTTCGTGCCAGCGGTACAGTCCGAGTCCTGTGCGCATGCGTCACCTACTTCTTGATTGTAGCCATTCGCATTGCCGGCACCCCGCTGCTCAGGACAAGTAGTATCCGCTGAGCGGTGATTCTCAGGAACTGCTTGAGCGCCCCCAGTCGTTCCAGTCGTGTCGCGACCAGTGGTGTTAGTAGTGACGTCGCCACCACAGGCGACAACACAATAAAACGAGACAAGAAGCAGAATTGGCCAATCTTTCATCACCGTCACTGTTTGCGCATGTTTGGAAGGCCAAATCATGCGTTCGACTCAGCAATTCTCATGCCACTTGACCGAACGACTCGACACGCTCGAAAAAGCCAAAATCGTGGGCGTGTCATGTGCCAAGTGTGCCACAGAGCGCAAGCGGCAGCAGTACAATTGTTGCGCAGCCACTGCTGCAACTGAGCAAGATCTTCCAGAAAGCAAAGCCGCCTGGTGCAAGCAATTGTTGGGCAGTCTGAAAGACTCCATCGTGAGCAAGGGGTTACCAAACGAAAGGAACAATTCGCGCCCGGCCTCGGCAAAACTCGACATAACCTGGAAGACTCGAAAGCGTCCTTTCTTCCTGGACGATCCAGCCAAGAGTGCCGGCACGAGCGCCCCAATCAATAGGCCCAAACTCACCCAGTTGAAGAACACGAGGATGAGTCCTAAGTGCGCAAGTAGCATTCCCGCGTAGGCAGAGCCACCCTGGGGCACGGGCGCTCGGTGGAAGCCATTCTTGTCGCGTGAAAGGAGGATGGTCGGTTGGGGACATCAGACGGTCTCATCGGGTAGTGGATGCGGGCTTAAGATAAGTGGATCTCACCCAAAGTACCCAGGAAATTTTCTTGAAAAAGCGAGATCTTTTCCTTTCGTTGACGGTGCGAGATCGCTTCCGTCGGCCTCCAGCAACTAGGTTCAATCCAGAGGAACACTAGAGGTACTCTTGCCTGCACCAACTGCGTCGTCGTGGACACTAGGCCTACGACGTGCGTGGTCTTAGCGCAAATATTGACAGCTACTCAAAAGATGTTGCCAATGGTCGCACAGAGCGGAAAGCGTAGCCGTGGCTCAATAGCCACCGTTGAGGCTGAAAATCTCGAACAGAAACAGCTAACAGTTGGTCTGGCCAAGTAGTATGCTTCTCGAACGTGAACGAACCCAAGAGATCACTCCTTCATGCGTCACCTGAATTTCTATCTGGTTGGTTCAATCCTTTTCTCGGGTGCATGCATGGGGCGATCGAGTATTGACACGCTAGCTGCGAACGTTGGTGGCGCAAAGTCCTTCGGCGGCGCGAAATCTACCGGCGGTTCGCGTTCGACGGGTGGAATGAAATCTGCCGGCGGTTCGACAAGTTTTGCCAGAACCTCCACGGGCGGCACCCCGAGTACCGGTGGTACCGCGAGCACGGGTGGAACTAAGGAAACAGGAGGTACGACCGGAACCGGAGGTACCCCATCCACGGGCGGCTCTACGAACCCAAAGCTCGTCGCTAAATCGATTACCGCTGGCTACCGGCACACCTGCGCGGTGCTGAGCGGGGGCTCGGTGCAGTGTTGGGGCGACAATGAGTTCGGACAGCTCGGCGACGGCTCCACGACGAACAGTTCCACTCCCGTCACGGTCTCCGGTATCACCAACGCCACCGCCGTTGCCGCTAAATCAGCGATCTTGAATCCGGAACAGACGATTGCGGAGATAGCTGAATTTGTGGCCGATGGCGACAGGTCGTCGTTCGGCGTCGCGGGGTGAAGCGGACGCGCCGACGAGAAATTGATTTGTGTCGTGGCGCGGGCCGCCACGGCGAGGCTGCATCCAGGTAGTGCGTAACAGCTTGGCACAAGGATTCCAGCGTCGTGTGCTTGTGATTGCGAGTGACGTTCGCGTGAAGGTTCTGCCATAGACGCTCGATGCGATTGTGGTCTGGGCTATACGGAGGCAGGAAGTGGAGCTGAATGCAACCCAACTGTCGCAGCGCACGGCGTGCCTCGCCGCTTGAATGAATTCGGTAGTTGTCCAAGATGATGTGGATGCGTTTGGCGTTTGGGTAATGCATCGCTAGCTTTTCCAAGAGCTGAATGAAAAGAGAGGTGTTTTTCTGCGTCGCTCCGGTCCACACAATGGTGCCATCTCGAGCGTCCAGAGCTCCGGCAACGTACGCTTTCTGGTTTTTGCCGGGCGTGATCACCAGGCGTTGATGACCTCGGGGCATCCAGTCCAAACCAATCTTGGGGTTGAGGTGAATGTCGGCTTCGTCTTCGTAGAGCGCCACTTCGTTGGCCGGAAGCTCGGCAATCAAACGTCGAATCTTGGCAAGGCGTCGGCACTGTTGCCGCAGCGACAACGGGCACAGCACGATGGGTTTGGGATTGCCACGGCGTGCACGCATGCGGCGCAGTACCCGTCCCATCACGCAAACGCTGACTTTCACACCGGTGCGGGCTTGCACCACAAGTACAAGCAACTCGCGGGTCCAAGTGGGACGGGTGTACCCATAGTCCAACGGGCACCCCCAAAGCACTTCGGCAACGACTTGTTGAAATCCGGGAGTAGCTTTGGTGTCGCCATTCATGACGCGACGGTCCAAAAGGCCCTCACGGTCTGCGATCTGAAATCGATGCACCCATCGAGAAACAGAGGAAGTAACGCACTGAAGTTCCTGAGCAACCGAACGGAAAGCCGTGCCATGGCGCAGCACTTTCTCTATAGCCAGAGCCCTGGTCAAAAGAGCCGCATCCCCAGACTTTTTAGCCCAACGAATCAAGGAACGAGCGCGTTGTCTTGAGATCCGATCTACAATGGCCAATGTGGGTAGCGTCCTTTCAGCGCAGCTTTTGCAACCGCACTTTGGGGGCGCACCCACGTCTGATTTCAAGCGCCAAGTTTACGATTCAGCAGAAATCCAGCCGGTCCATGATCCAGACTAAGTCCATGTTCCAGAATTGCGACCGGTGATTTAGCTACTGGTATACGTGCGCGGTGCTGAGCAGCGGCTCGGTTCAGTGCTGGGGATACGGCGGTTTCGGCGAGCTCGGCAACGGCGTTAGTTATTCACCAACTACGACGATTTCCGTTTCCGTCCCAGTTACGGTCAATGCCCTCAGTAATGCAGTCGCTATTGCCGCTGGAGCCGGGTATACTTGCGCGTTGTTGGGCGGTGGCACTATTCAATGCTGGGGTGACAACGCCGATGGTGAGTTCGGCAATGGCACAACAACTGGCAGTAACGTGCCCGTCCAGGCGTCAGGCATCACCAACGCTGTCGCTTTGTCCGCTGGCGACCTCCAGACCTGCGCGGTGCTGAGCGATGGCATGGTTCAGTGCTGGGGAAACAACAGCTCCGGCGAGCTGGGCAATACCACGACGGCTGGGGGCGTAACCGTCACGATCGGGCTCAGTACCGTACCCGTCACGGTGACGGGGTTCTGAATCATCAATCTTTAGAGTCCTTCAGTATGAACCATTCGTTCTGGGCGACATATGCGTCATTGAATACGGGTGATGTCCTGCATAACTTTTTGCGCGGACTCAAGCCGCTGTTTTCTGTTGTTCGAGGGCTGATTGGTCGTGTTGGATGACTTCTGGCTCGGCACCCCTTCTCCGACTGAAACTCATTAGAGACGAGATCTGCTACGCAGATCTCCGGGAGCCCTTGCTGTCAGCACTATCAGTCTCGTCGCCGGTACCGCACGAAGACCACGAGCTATGGTAATACCAAATCAGAATGGTGGTAAGATCGGGTAGTAGTAGTGGACATGGGGTTTAGGCTGCAGGGATTGCACCAGGTCCCAGGAAATCGTTTGGCAAAAGCCAGAGCTTTTCTTTTCGTAGTGGAACTGTAAGCGAGATCAAGGTTCAGCGCGAGCAGCAGCGGAACCCAACGATTGGTTCCACGTTACTGCGGCTGCTGTCCGAGCTGACCCCGTCACAGAGGGGGTAGATGTCGTAAAAGGAACCACCCCGCCAGTAGCAGTGCGCCGATTGACCTGTTTGGTCACAGCTGTCCTCCCATTCCGCCACATTTCCACTAAGATCATACACTCCTTCGTAGCCCGAGATCGACGATTGGCAAGTTGTCAGCGTTCCTGCCGCTAACGTTGTCCCCGCACCGTATGTACCATCGTTGCAGTACTTCCCTTGGTACGTATCTCCGTACGAGTACGAGTATGTTCCCGCTGAGCTACAAGCGCGGTACCATTGGCTAGAAGTAGCGTCCTGGTAGCTCAAATAGGCGTTCGAACCTCCGCCTAGCGCTCCGCATAAACGCTTGCTAACTGCAGCGCAATACGCATATGCGTCGCACCAGTCCACGAAAACCACCGGGTGATGGTCCGCGTCTGTGCCCGTGTATACGCCGAGCGTGTCTTGTTCAGCATAACTAGTAACATAACTGCAATTCGCATCCATGCTCGCCGGCAGAGACGGACTTGTAGCTAGCCATGCGTCGTACTGGCCTTTGGTCACTTCTGTCGCGTCGATGTTGTAATCTATATCGCCCGCATCACTGGAAGGTCCGGTTATAGTGACCACCTTGGCCACGCAAAGACCTGTGCTGCTTTGAATCTCTTCGAAGCTGCCCGTACAGCCGCTGCCCGAGCTGCCGCCGGAGGTAGCTGTACCCCCTCCTAGCGAGTTGCCGCTGCGCGAGCTGCTGCCGCCGGTAGCTGAACCTAAAGAGCGCGAGTCGCCGCCGCAAGCGAAGAGACTGAGCGCAGAAAATAGAGAAACCGAGGCAATTGCTAAACGTTTCATGATTGATCCATCGAAAAGCGCGTTCAGAATCCGTGACCGACTGAACACACGATGACAGCAGTAGAGAAACCGAATATGCCCGATACCCTTGTAACGAAACCTTCAACCAGCGAGAACGAACCACAATATTCCGTATGTCGCAAGACTTAGCCTTTCATAATTACCCACCCGAAATTTCCCGACAGCTTCGCCCTCAAGGCGGCATTTGGCGCACCAAACGATCTTCGCCCTCATGTCCAATTTTGATAGTTCCGCTTAGCTGTACAACTATACAACTATGCGAGAATTTGGGTCTGGGGACATGTGGAAACTCTCTGGTAACCTCATGCTTGTCGCCAAGCTTGGCTAGTTGATGGCCAAGTGCGGCCGAGTGTTCGATCTTCCAATTGTGGTTTGAGGTGGCGCGTTCACTTCACAATTAGGCAATGGAATCAGGCATTTGATCCTTCAATTCCAGGACTGTTCAACCTGCTACCTGAAGCTCGATAAGCGCGGTTCTGAAATTCGTCCAGGTAGGGACGCATACCCTTCAAGTACTCAAGATGCCTAAAAGAATATTCCCCCTCGCCGATCGATTCAATCGATCGTGCGAACCAAGCCCTCGATCCATGTAGACGATGCCGATGCTCTCGGTGATATTGATCGCGAGGAGATCCTATTGGTGTATCAGGCACTGGCGGCTCGACTGACAGTGCTTGAGGAGCTGGTCAGAGAGTCGCGACTGGAGAATTCTGGGCGCAAATCTTGCGCGAATCGCTTGGTTTAGGCGGAACTGGCCATCGGCGATCCGGAGAGAGTCATGATTGGTGGATGCGCGCTCATCCTAACTAG
>CAWIGY010000086.1:0-55011 GCA_963835565.1 uncultured delta proteobacterium | reverse complement strand
TAATCAATGACTCGAGATTCAACCGAGCGGCATGACCCACCGAATCCACCGCGCTTCTTTGCGGTGTCAGGCTCGGTGAATTGATCAAATTGTCGGCGAGCGTGACGCCGTGATACCCAAATGTATCGAAGGTGAACGAAGTCTCGGCCCAAGGCTTTTTCGCATTGACCGTTTCCATGCCGTGGGGACCCTCACCATCCAGCGACATTCCGCCAAACTTGGCACCCACGTGCACATAAGCATCCTCGGAAGTCGGCACGATTAGGCCAGACTGGGCCGTCGACGCGAGCCAGCCCGCTGAATACGAAAGGCGATGCACCGCGATGCCATTGAGCTCAGCGCCGTCGGCTGGACCGCCAATTGTGAATGAGTTATTGGGATTGAAAAGGCCGGCGATAGATACGCTTGGCATAGCGCTGTCGGCCACGAAGGCCCCTCTCGGATCCGTAACTAGTCAATTGCGGGGCCGTCAGTCGACCAAACCAAAGGTTAATTAGATGGCGCGGTCCGATGAGATCATTCCAAGCCAGGTACGCCGCGCCAATATTGACGCCGCCCGACGATGCCACCACCTTAATCCAATAGGTGAGACGGTCGCTGAACGCGCCCGCCGCGAATAGGCTGACGGGGTTTGCAACCCCATTCCACGTGAACGTATTACCCGTAGTCGCATATAAATCCGAATTCGGCATGACGTAATTCACGCCACCGCCCACGAGCAAACTCAGGGGCGCCATCTGAGATATTCGGTCGGGCCATACGGAATTGGGAAAGGTCTTTTCGTACTCCTCTTGGCCGAGCGGCAGTGTTTCTTCCTTGGCAGCATCGCTGTCTTCGCTGCCTTTCACGCTCGGAAACCGAAAGCCATTGCGCCGAAACGCTTCGCCAAACGGGTTTAGTACCGGAAACTGCGTATGACAGGTTTGGCAACTGGTGTTGTACTTGCGTGCAAAACTCGGGACAGCCTGGGCTGCCTTCTCATTAATTAAGGAAACCAACGCCGCGACAACCAGCGCGACGATAGCCGCTTGCCAATGGCTCCAAGTGAAGGACGCGGACGGCCGCAAATTCAGGCAAGTGTTGGCATTCATAAAGCCAGAGCAAATTCTTCCTTGCCGCTGAGTCAAACGTAACCCGGGGCGGGCGCACCGTAGCATCGGCACCGCGGGCCTGTGTGAACATTGTGTGTCGAGTTGGTGTGTCCGAAAGCCGGCGTTTGGCCATTCCGAAAACCGGAATCAGCCAAAACCACGCTTGAATCATCGCGAATTCACACAATGGCAACAGCCGGAGCGGTCACAATAATGTCACTAATTCGTACTAAATATGCACGCAAGCGTCGCCGGCCGACTTCAGTGGAATCGCGCAACCAAGGTGCAGGCGATGATTCCGTGACGCCGAAACAAAAAGGATAAAGGGCGTCAGCTTTGTAGCCGGCGCCCTTCGTCCATGGGCCTGTCTAGCGCTTTCGCTTCAATCAGGCGGGTTTGCTATTACATGCTGCAGTTCGTGGCACAATTGCTGGCCAAGCAGTTGGTCAACTCGTTGGCTGGGCCACCCGGCAGTGTCACGTCAGCAAACGCGGTGGGAATTGAAGAAACCGTATTGGTATCCAACGCGTTTTCTTCTTCTGCGACGCACATGCCATTGATTGGGCCAGTGGCTGCTTTTGCACAACCCTTGGTCGACGTCGGATTCGTGGGATCTGCGCATCCGCCGGGAAAGTTGTTGGGATTGATGCAATCCGTACCTGAGGCGTCGCCGCAGAAGCACGCCACCAGAAGGCCCTGGTCGCACTGGGACTGCACGAGGCACGTCAGCAGATCCATGCAGTACTGGAACGGGGTCACGTCGACGCCATTTCCAGCGAGCCATTGTAATCATCTGAAGTAACTGGGTAGGGGTCACCCGCCCATGCAGTAACGGCGAAAGGCTCGTTCGCGGGTCAAACGCTGAACCATTAGCCGAACCGGTGACAGTCTGGCAGCTGCCGTAACCAGTACCTGTATTGATTGCTGCATTGTCCAGGTAATTCGAGCAGCTGGACTGCGCGCAAGTTAGACAACCTGCGCCGACGTTGGGAAGGCCATTGATAACAAGTGCCTCGGCGCCGAGTGCGCCGCCAGTTCCGACGCCGCCAGTTCCGACGCCGCCAGTCCGACGCCGCCAGTTCCGACGCCGCCAGTAGCAGGCGGTAGGCTAGATGAGCCGCCCGTGCTGGTTGAGCCGCCCGTGCCGCCGCCGAAGACGGTAGGATTGCTACAAGTAATGGTGGTGGTTAGCGTTGACGGGCTGCACGTAGCACCCGCGGCACCCACGAATGGATCCGTGACGCTCAACACGACCGGCACTGTGCCGACGGCGGTACAGTTGACTACCACGCTGGCTCCTACGGTTGGGTTTGGAGTAATAGCGCCTGTCGCGGTAGTGCTCCATGATAGCGGTGAGGTGCCGTCCGTGGATGTCCCTGAGAGCGTAACGGAATAGCCCACGTTTACGTCGAGAGCACCCGACGAAGTGAGGCTATTGATTCCAGCGCAGGTGTGATTCGCGCCGGTATTCGTCGTAATGGTAGTCTGCGCGCTAATCGACGTCAGTTGGCCTGGTGCAACCGGATTACCGGCGTCCGTACAAGTGATGCCAATCGACGTAATCGACGTTGCCGCAACATTGGTCACAGCGCCCGTGCAGTTCTGAGCCGTCGGCGTTGTACCTCGGCCGTCGCTAGCCGAGAGAGTGAGCGTACAGATTGAATCCGCTGCCGGGATCCCACCGATGACGCCCGTGATAGTATTACTATGGCTTACATCCCAGGTGCCGGCCTGGTGATACGGTCCGGGGTTGGGAACTGGGCTAGTCGGGCCGCAATCTAAGGCGTACGTAACCGTATTAATGGTTGCGCCCGAAGGAAGCGTGACGTTCGCTTTCACCTGTCCGGTGCCAGCGGTCTGACCCTTGTCGCCACTAGTAGCTGCAACCGGTCATCGCGGCCAGCGCGAGTCCAAGCATCATTGACTTACTGATATATGATCTCATGAGATATGCCTCCGTAGAATTCACTCTGCCTGAAATCGAGCCGCCGTCCGACTGTGGACCACAGACCCGTTCGTGCGCCTACACAATCAAGTTACGGGCCAACTTCTCACTCCGAGAAATGATTTGCGGATCTTGCTGAAAATACAGGGTTTCCGTGATTGGACCGCTCATCGGCCAATTGCGGTCCTCACTGATAATCGGAAAACCCCCTCCGACAGTCGGAGACACACACCACTCCGAGCTGGCGCAACGACCCGATTATGCGGCGGTTTTGTGTTGATTTCTACACTGTTTGTCATCCAAGAAGTTGCCGTTTCGTCACGGTCGTTCACGGCCGAGCTGCGCTAGTCAGCTGGCACTAACTAATTTGAACTCCGTGTCCACACTAGCCCCTCCCATGACAACTGACGTTGCACAACCTGTGGTGCCCACCCAGCGGTCGCCAGGCGAGTTGCACGCAAAGTTGTGGCAAACAGGCTGGTTCATTGCAGTCCCAATGCTCGCGACATGGCTGATGATGCGTTACCTTTTGCCATCAACGGGAGATACACGAGGCACACCTCTTTTTATCATCGCTCAGGCGGCGCTCGACAATCCTTTTATCTTTGGGGTTTGCTTGTTTTTGGTTTTTACGGCACTCTTGAAGGTACTTGGCGGTATCGCTTGCCAGGCTTCCGGCTTATGTTGCCGCTTGCAAGCGGCGTGGGCCAACCGTTGCTAGCCGGCGATCTGTTCCTCGTCGAAAAAGCTACGGCGCTCTTGAAACGCCTCAAGCGGCCGCGTGCCGTGCGGCGCCGGCAGAACACGCTCGATGCTAGTACAAACGCAGCCGTTGAGAGCGCAGTTCGAGATCTGAATGATGCTTTGGCCCACGTTAACCTCGAGGCCGCGGCCAATTGCATGCGTATACTGCGCGACTACGACCAAACCGCAATAAAGGAGTTTCATTGGGCGGATTGGCTGCGTGTCGCCGCCATTGTGCTTGCCCCTTTGTTACTTGGGCTCGGGTTTCGCTCGCAAGTGTTTCAATCCTGCAAAATATCGGGCAATTCCATGCTTCCCGCGTTGCAAGATGGTGACGGCGTGAGTATTAATCCATCTGCTTATCGAAACCTGTTGCAGACCGTAGGTGTGCAGCCGCCTAAGATAATTCCGCGGCGCGGCGACATAATTGTTTTCGACAACCCCGAGCCAACCTCGGACGGCTATCTCATCAAGCGAGTCATTGGAATACCCGGAGATAGAATCAGCATGAACGGCGGGCTGCCCATCATCAACGGCTGGAGCGTACCTTTGTGCGACGCTGGCATGTATGCCAACATCACTGGTGATTTCCAGCCGACGCAGGGCCACTTAGCCGTAGAATTCCTCGACGATCGCGCCTATTTTAACCTTGTATTCGCTTTCGAGTGCGGTCGCACCGTATGAGTGAACTTATCAAGTCCAAGACAATGAAGTATTTGTCCTGGGCGACAATCGCTTCCAAAGTTCGGATTCGCGCGCGTGGAATAACGGGCGCGGTGCGGGAGTGCCGATAGCTTCAATTCGGGGCCGCGTCAACCGGTTTCTAACTGGAACAACGCGAAGGGGCTCGCTTGATTTTTCCAGGCTATTGAAACATTTGGATTTGAAACCTCGCTTAGAAGGCGTTGACGTGTCACGGATGTCAAACCGCATTGATGAATGCATTCGTAAAATGCCCAAGCAAAACCTGCCACCGGCTGCCAATCAAGATCGGTGAATTAATCTGCACTAACCGCATTATCCACGGCAATTAAGCTGCCTATTCCGGTTTTCAGTTACCCCTAATTTCGCAATGGTTTAGTTATTGTGTTGGCTTCGGTCACCGTGGCTCAGCTATGGGTTTGCGTGTTGTAACTGTGAATCTTTGTGCGATGTTAGGGTGCCAGTGTTGACTTTGTCGTGCAATGGACACGCATTTGGAACATTCGGCAGAGCTTTATTCCGCTGCACTTCGACAATCCACCTAGGGGCCCCAGGCCGTCAGCATTCGAAAATCGAATGCCAAATTCTGAGAATCGAAGTGCGCTGCGGTTGCGTAAGTGATCTGGCCAGCCGAAAACTAGCGAACTTGCCGATAAAATCGGGGTTTAATTTTCTTTCACAAGTCCCCATGGGTTGGTGCACAATTTGTATAGAAGCGATGCGCGCTGCTTGAGCCGCAAGGCGAGCAGGTTGTTTGAATTGTATCTACGGAGGATCTATTTCATGAAAAAGACGTACCTAATCGCCAGCTTTCTGGTTGTGTCCGCAGGCGCAATCGGAGCCAGCGCTGTTTTGAGCCTTAATGGTTCAGACACGCTTTTTACCATCTCAACGGATGTCGTTAATGGCAACACGTCATATCCCGGTGCGCCGTCCGGCATCGCCGCCATCCCAACCCTCAGCTACATCGGCGGCGGCTCGGGCACCGGCGAAAGCGCTATGGCTAACGGCACGCAGCAGATCGCGCCAATGTCGCGCTTCGTGAAGTCCGGCCCGCCTTGCACGGGAACCGGCGCATCTCCAAGCACGACTGAAGGTTTGGTTATTGCTCTGGACGGCGTGTCCATGATCATGAACACCAATACCGGTGCCGTGGCTGCTTGTAACGGCGTTCAGACGGATGCCAGCAAAATACCGGCTCTTGGTTTGGCACACGATACGACCTTTACTTATCCAGCTGGTTCCTACACCACGTATAGTGGCGCAACGGTATCCTACGCTGCCGGAAGCTACACCTTCACGGATTGGACGGACGTTCTGCGGCTTCTGTTCGCTGGCATGGACCACAGCGCTAGCAACACAGCTACCAAGCAAAACTGCTCCAACCCCGTACGCGCTGCGTTGATTAACCAGTGGGGCCAGTTGTTTGAGACACCGGGTTGCAACGGTTCTTGCACCAGTCTGACGGCGGGCTTCCGCCGCGATGACTATTCGGGAACCACGGACACGGTCACCAGCTTGCTGAACCTGCCGAGCATTCCTTCACCCAGCCATGTGACCGACCCGTTCTGCAACGCCCCAACCAAAGGTTCTGCGGACTCGGTTTGGGCAACTTGGCCTCCGGTCGGTTTGCCCAAGGTCATGCAGTACAACGGGGCGCATGCGGGCGTGTTGGCACTGGCAGAGTTCCAGGATCTTGACCCAATTCGGGTGCCCTGCAGCAGCTCCGACCCTGTGTGCGACCAGGACGGAACGCGGGGTTGGGTGGAAGTCGTCGAGCCGACGTCAGACATTACCCAAGCTCAAGCATACGCGAGCCTGCCCGGAACCACAAAGATGGGCTTTGGCGGCGCGGGCTTGCTTTCTGATGGTGCCAATTACTACTGCATAAATGGTGACACGCCGGTGTTCGTTAGTTCCTGCCTTGAGCCTGAGGATTCCGCCGGTAGTAACTTCGCGAATCTGGCGACTTCGGGTTCAGTTCCGCTATTTACATTCGGTGGCGCCAACGCGAGCACGAACTTTGATGGTCGTGCGTATAACCTGCTCTTACACAAGGGCGGCACGGGCAGCGACTCGGGTACTATCCTAACCGCGGCGAACGGCGTTGGGTTCCAGGCGTCTTACTTTCGCAATTGGGGCGCTTCATGCCAACTGCTCGATGCAACCCAAGAAATTGGTTGCATCATCGGCAAGAGCCAGACTTGCGCAATTGGTTTCGCCGGTCTAGGCGCCGTACAACAGGCCAACGCGGACGCAATGCGCCTTGACGGTATTTTGCCCGTTACCGGCAACGTTCAGGCATTCTCCTATCCCATGTCGCGTAAGTTGTACCTGAGCACATTGAAGGGCTTCGCAAATGTCGCGGACACGAACGGCGAGTTGACGTTTGCTAAGGACGAAGCGAACACAACTGAAATCGATTACTACGTGAACAATGACGGCTTCGTGGTGTTGCCCACTAGCGTAACACTCGGTGGTAGCGCCGGTGCTCCGTACTGCGAAGACTTCAATGAGACCATGATCTGCAGTGCGACCACCTATCCAACCAACTCGAATGCCTGCGCGGCGAACACCAGCGTTGGGCTTCCAACAGGCGGGACGACTTGCGGAAATGCTACCCTGGAAACATACGAGCGTTGTGACTCCGGTACGGCCGGAACTTCCAATGCAATTAACGGCGGTAACGGTAGTGGCACAAGCAATTGTTCCACGACCTGTACCTGCAAGGTGGGTGGCGTCGATCCTGTCGCCGGTCTGTGCTGCGTCAATGCAGCCGGTGTTGACTGCTGCAAGACTGGCACGTGCACACCTGGCCAGAACATCTAACCTAGCCACATCACATATGACCGCTGCTTAGCACTTTCCTAGTTGGTCAGCTTGAAGGCGTATCTCACGCGAGGTGCGCCTTCGCTTGTTTTGGTCGCGGAGTTATTGTACAGCTTCGCAAGGATTAACGTCCCACAAGAGCCCTCCGTTACTGAACTCAAGGCGCAGAACTCATTGATCTTGAGTCAACTTTTCAGAATGCCGTTGTCTGGGCCAGGGCCCAGACGACCAACACAATTAAAAAGTCGGAACGGACGAGCGGGTCACCAATGAAAACCCGACGCACGGCGTGCCGGCATTTCAAGTAGAGATAGCAAACATGTCTTACCGGCTGGGAGGAGTCCAGTTACGTTCTGAAAGTGACGCAAAGGGGCCAGGTGTGCGGGTGGCTGCCAACGCATCTTGGCGCTTCTTCTTGGTATTCGGCGTAACGGCAGCAGTTCTCCTTGCAAGCTATTACTTTCCCTATCGCAGCGGCAGCACCATACGGCACGTGCTCGACGGCTACCTGCGCAGCTACGCCGCCATGGCTGGGAGCGTGTTGCGGATTTTTGAGCCAAGCCTGGTGGTCAGCGGTCAGGATATCATTGGCCGTTATTCAATTCGCATCGTCAAGACATGCGACGGAATGGATGTGAACATACTGCTCGTCTCCGCCATTATGGCTTGGCCCTGCGCTTTTCGCCAGCGGCTGGTAGCTGCGGCATTCGGGCTGGCTTTGTTGGTTGTCACGAACACCGCTCGCATCTGCACGTTATATTATGTGGGCGTCTTTTCCCCCGGTTCGTTCGATTTTGTGCACCACGAGCTATGGCCGGCCGCAATTCTCGTGGTTGCGGTGGCTGTATTTCTGGTATTCATCGCCAAGACGCGTGCCCATGCAACGCCCTGACCGTAAGCAGGCCCTGCTATTTCTGCTTCATTTTGCCATGCTCCTTACAGCATTCTTCTGGCCCTGGCCATGGCTCGCGGACGCTTATACGTCAGCTTTCGATGCCGCCGCCAACGGAGTGCTTGCCCCGATCAATGTTCGAACGCATGTGAAGATGCAATTCGAGCCGCCAGAAAGCATTGAGAGAGGCGGTTCCTGGAAGGCCAAGCTGCGTCTCGAAGACGAGCAGTCAGGGCAGGTTGTATCAGCGAACCTGGACGTACGGGGGTTTTCCTACCGTCCCCTCGCGACGTACTTGGCGTTGGCATTGGCCGCGCCGTTGCGCGGGCAACGAAGAACTGCTTTAATTTTGGCTGGTGGCACTCTACTAATGGTCGTTTTGGGCTTCTTTTTCTCGGCTTTGCCCATTTTAGCTCGCTTCAGCGAAGGTGGCATGTTTGGAACCGGCGTAAGCGCCGCGGTGAGAACGCTTTACGAGGCCTTGGCAACTCCCGTGATGGTTTACGCGGTGCCTCTCATGGTTTTTTGGGCTCTCGTGTTCTGCCACCGACCCCGCCGGCAGGCGCGTTCATGCAAGTAATTGCCTGGCTGGTGAGCAACCAACAAAAAACTATAGTCGAAAAAACCCAAGATGGCGCTCCGGAAAAATAGCCCGCTGAAGCTCTCGGTTCAAGGGCTGCTCGAGAAGGGCCTTGCGCACCACCGCGCTGGCGACGTGCAACAAGCGGAGCGCATTTACGGGCAAGTGCTGCTGCGTGCGCCCGCAAACGCGCTAGCTTGGTACCTGCGCAGCATCATTGCTATGAGCGAGAAGAATTATGCTCGGGCAGCCGAGCTGCTTGAGCGCGCTCTGCAGAATTCACCGGAAAATGCCGAATATTTATGCAATCTCGGGGAAGCCTACCGCCGCTTGGCGCGCAGCGACCAGGCACTTACTGCGCTGGTGCGCGCGACCGCGGCTAATCCGCGTCTCGCTGAAGCGCATTACAATCTTGCCCTGGTATTGAGGCAGCTAGGGCGGGCCAATGACGCTATTGAATCTTTCGAACGAGCCCTGGCGCTGAACCCGAGGCTACCGCGCCTCGGCGAAGAGTTATTGAACACGTGGTCACTGTCTGGGGGTGATGAGCAGGCGCTCGGCGTGTACCAACGCATCCGAAGCATTTTGCCGGATATACCCGGCCTGCACGTCGCGGTCGCGAATATTTACGCAGCAATGTTCTTGCTTGATGATGCTGTCATGCACTTCGAACGTGCACTCGAGCTTGACTCGAAAAGCGCGCCGGTGCACGCTAATTTTGCTGTCATTTTGGCGGATCGGGGTGAGCTTGATGCGGCCATTTTGCACTACAAAAAAGCCATCGAACTCGATCCGGGTGATCACAAATCCCATGGCAACCTCCTGTTCGCGCTGTCGCACCACAGCCAATACGAGGCCCGCCAGATTCGTGCCGAAGCTCAGGCGTTTGATCGGCAGCACGCGAGTCAATTACCAAGGGCTCGTGAATACGCCGACGTTCGTAACGAAGGTCGGCGTTTGCGAATTGGCTATGTCTCGCCAGACTTCCGACAGCACAGTGTCGCACACTTCCTTTTCCCACTATTTTGTCAACACGACCGCAAGCAGGTGGAGCTTGTTTGTTATTCGAATGTGAGTGCACCAGATTCACTGACCCAAAGTTTTCGCGAAAAGGCCGACCGCTGGCAAGATATTTCGGATCTCGACGATACCGCCGCGGCTAGGCTAATTCGAGACGATCGAATCGATATCTTGGTGGACGTCGCCATGCACACGACCAACAACCGGCTGCTGGTGTTTGCGCGAAAGCCGGCTCCAGTGCAGGTCGCTTACCTGGCGTATTTGGGAACGACGGGCCTTACCGCAATGGACTACCGGTTTACCGAACCTCGACTGGATCCACCGGATAGCACGGAAGAGTTATACACGGAGCGTTCAATTTGGCTGCCGGATGTTTATTGGTGTTATGACCCACTCACCAATCTGCCCGAAGTGAATTCACTTCCAGCGGCGAGTGCCGGTATCATCACCTTCGGGTCGCTGAACAACTTCCGGAAGGTGAGTCCCGAAACGCTGGCGCTCTGGGCCTCGGTGTTGCGGGCGGTCCCCCGATCAAGAATGATTATCCACGCTCCGCCTGGCGCAGCTGTCGAGCGCGTGCAAGCCGCCTTCGAAAGTCAGGGAGTGGCCAGCGACCGCCTCGACTTCGTGGGGCGTTTACCGCGACCCGCCTATCTTGAAACCTACCGACGTATCGATATTTGCCTGGACACGGTACCCCACAACGGCGCAACGACGAGTCTTGATGCCTATTGGATGGGCGTGCCTGTCGTGAGCCTACTTGGACACACGGTTGTCGGCCGGGGCGGCTACGCAATTGCGCACCACCTGAACCTCGCCCAGCTCGTGGCAAGCGCTGCCGATGAATATGTCGCGTGCGCTGCGCACCTGAGCGCGGACCTGGGCCACCTTGCCGAATTGCGTAGGCAGCTGCGCCAGCGCTTGGAGCAATCGCCCCTCATGAATGCGCCAAAATTCGCTCGGACTGTCGAACAAGCGTACCGAAGCATGTGGACTAAATGGTGTCGAGGCGGGCATGAGTAACCGGTTGCGGTCGCGCTCCAAGCCTGAACTCGATTTGGTGCAAGCAATGGAGCATCACCGCGCCGGTAGGGTCGCGCAAGCCGAGAAATTCTACCGGCGCGTGCTCGCTCACAACTCAGGCCACGCGAAAGCACTCTATTCACTCGGGTTGCTTGCATTACAGACGCAACGCAATGAGCTCGCGGCAGAGCTGCTCAGCCGCGCGGTGGACGTGGAGCCGAGCAATATCGCATTTCACTTCAATCTCGCAGAGACGTACCGTCGGCTCGGGCGGCGCCGCGAAGCGATAGATTCACTGGGCCAAGTCCTCGCACAGAACCCCGAATTTGCCGAGGGTTTTTACAATCTCGCGCTGGTCCTTAGGGACAACGGCGAGATAGAAGGCGCTGTAAGGTGCTTCGAGCGTGCGGTCGAGCTCAAGCCTGAGCTACAGTTGTTCCAGCAAGGTCTGGCTGGTGCCTTGGAACAATTTGGAGATCTCGCTAGGGCTGTCGGGCATCTGAGTTGCGCATGGTTGCTAGGGGACCGCTCAGCAACCCAGCTTGATGGGCTCGCGGCACTGCTGTCACTTCTCGGAAAACCGGAAGCGGCCGGCGAACTGCAACGCCATTTTCGTCGAACGGGCAATCCCGTGGACACGCCTGAGCCCTCGTCGGCCGTGGCCGCGCACGAGCACGCCTTGGTGCTTGAACAGTTAGGCAAAGCTCAAGATGCCCTCACCGAGCACGAGCTTGCCGCCTTCGCTCGGCCCGACGAATTCAGTTTTCAAATTGCGCTTGCCAACGCACTGCGGGACCTAGGCTTTCTCGAGCGGGCAGTTGCGCACTATTATTGCGCGCTGACTGTGGGGCCGCGTTCGGTCAACACGCTAATCTCGCTCAGCGCCGTGCTCAAGGAGCTTGGGCGAACGGAGGGCGCCGCTCGGGCGGGGCAACGCGCGTTAGAGGTCGAACCGAGCAGTGCCCTGGCACATGCAAGCCTTGCGGCGGCTCGGGCCGACCAACAGAGAAATGACGAGGCCATCGCAAGCGCCAAACGCGCTATCGAGCTTGACCCGTCTGTTGGCCTGGCCCACTTTGAACTCGGCTATGCACTCGTCGGGCGCGGAGAGGTCGAAGCGGCAATTGAGAGTTTCCGGCGCACCATCGCGGTGTCCCCCGCGCACCATATCGCGCACAGCAATATTGTCTTATTGCTCTCTTACGTGCCGGGTGTCACGCTCGAGGTCATTGGAGCAGAAGCTAGGGCCTGGGCGCAGCAACGCGCCGAGCCGCTAGCGGACCAGATTGTACCACACACGAACGATCGCTCGCCGAGCCGGAGGCTGCGCATCGGCTATGTTTCACCAGATTTCCGTAACCATTCCGTGGCGTCGTTTATGCTGCCGCTGCTCGAACAGCATGACCACGCAGGGCACGAGGTTATCTGCTACGCGAGTGTGCGCCACCCTGACACTGTTACCGAACGCCTGCGCGCGCACGCCGATGGCTGGCGCAACATTGCCGGCGCCGGAGATGCGGTGGTTGCGGAGCTTGTCCGCAACGATGGCATCGACGTGCTCGTCGATTTGGCCATGCATACCGCCGGGGGAAGACCCAGGCTCTTCGCGCGCAAACCGGCGCCAGTTCAAATTTGCTGGCTCGCGTACGCGGGCACGACCGGGGCTTTCCACCATGGACTACCGCATCACGGACCCATACCTTGACCCGCCCGGGCCTGACCCGGGCTGGTGCAGCGAGGCACCGCTGTGCTTACCGGACAGCTTTTGGTGTTACTCGCCACTCGATCCGGCACCCGACGTTCGCGCTTTGCCCGCACTGGCCTCGGGCCACGTGACGTTTGGATCGCTGCACAGCTTTCACAAGATTCGCCCGGCGTCCTTGAGCTCTGGGCACGCGTTCTGCAATCAATCAAAGGTTCACGCCTTTCGCTGTATGCGCCGGCGAGCTCACACTCAGCCATGCTCAACGTTCTGACGCGCGAAGGCGTCCAGGCCAGCCGCATTGAGTTTTTGCCTTGGAGGCCGCGGCACGAATACCTCGCGGCATACCACCACATCGACATCAGCCTCGACACGTTCCCCTTCAACGGTGCGACGACCAGCCTCGAGGCGTTCTATATGGGTGTGCCCGTGCTCACAATGCTGGGTCAGACGCCGGTCGGTCGCGCGGGACTCTCAATCGCGACGAACCTGGGCCTGCTCGAACTCGTCACCACCTCCGAAGACGATTACGTCAAGGCAGCCGTAAATCTCGCGCGCGACCTGGGACACCTTAGCGAGCTGCGCGCCGGACTGCGCGAGCGCATGCAGCGCTCGCCACTCATGGACGCACCGCGCTTCGCTCGTAATCTCGAGACCGCTTATCGAACCGCCTGGACGAAGTGGTGCGCAAGCGATCCGAACCTTTCCCGTGCCGACAAAAACCCAAGGTAGTAACAGCGATGGGAATTCGCAAAACCGCTGTTTGCCTTGCCTGCCGGTGACATGTTAAGCGCAAAAGGCAATGGTCCGATGACAACGGCACACCTGTACGAACTCGCGTTGGAGCGCCATCCATCGTGCAGGGCATTTGAGCGATGCCGAAGCGCTCTATCGTCAGGTTCTTGCTCAAGATCCCAATCACTCTGCCCCCTGCGTTTTTGCTGGGCGGCATGGCACTGAGTGCTGGATTCTTGCCGGATGCGGTCGAGTTGTTGCGCCACGCGGTCAGCGTAAGCAATAGATGAGGCTAGACCGCCTATCTGGCCCAGCAACTTCATTCCGAGACAGAAGAGTAAAATGATTGTAAGCGAATTTGCGACGAGAAGCCCGACGCGAGCGCCCTCAATCGTCTGCCCGAAGACCGCCATTGCGGCTGCGTAAAAGATGCCGGTTCCGGGCAATTTCATGTTGTAAGCGAGCTTGAACGGTGCGATGCCTCGAAGGATGAGTTGCCCGAAATAGGCATACTCACCTTCGTCCCGTTCGAAAGGAACACCGAGGAGTCGAAGCCTGATGCACAACGTAACCAGGACGACCACGGCCAGGCATGCCAGGGCCAAATTTCGTTCAAATCGTGTGTTGTTCATTCTGCTACAGTGAGGCCGGGCAACTGGATTATTTCCAGCGCGCTGATTGGGTTGCGATGGGAGCAACCACCGATACTGTCCTTATTGAGGAACCAATGAAAAATCACAAGCTTGCCACCGAATCGTTGCGAAGCTTCAGGATAATGCTCGATATGCGCTTGTCGAAATATCGGCCCCTAGTGCGAGCTCGGGGCTACTTTGACAGCTTCCGTATTTTGGAACCACAAGAACTCAGATTTGGCGAGTGGTACGCTCTTACACGTGAGATCCGACTTGTGCCAATTGCGCTGGCGCTGCCTCGTCGGCTGATTCAGAGGCCATTTACGTGCAGTCCAATTCGTCGATCAGGATACTGTCCGAGCAATTCCCGTATGTTATAGAAAGGGTTATGGTCGGGCTAGTTTCCGCCCCGCAACGATAGGTCGCATCTTCGTGATCTGCGTTGTCAAAAGTGCCTGAGGTTGCCGACCATAAAAACGCAGGTGTTACGCCAGGGGTCGCACTTGTAGTAGAGGTAAGCGCCACGTCGCACCCGGCCGCGTTTTCCCAGGGCGTCATAGTGTAGGACGTAATCACCGGGCATTCGATGCTAGAGACGGTCGCCGTAACATTCATAGTTCGCCATACGGCGCGGCGCTGGGGCGGCTCTGAACTCGTCCCCACCCGAGCATCCAAACATAAGCGGCGCCCCAGTCCCAGCCGCGACAAGCCATAAGAAACGGGCAGTGAAAAACGATGCCGCGATTCCAAATCGCATCGGCGTTCCTTTAGCACATTCGCGACGTTAACGGAAAGCTCCGAAATGTGACACCCAGAGTGTAATCTACCCTCCGATAATCGGAATTCTGTGCGGACCTTCTGTCGAAAAATTCGCTGCTCTGTCACGCAATTGTTGCCGAACGTTGTCACACCGTCTGGGTGTCTCCTTCTGGTGGTTTTCCGCGGGCCCAGCCTTGGTGCAGCCTCGCTACATCGGGTGGTCAATCCTCCAGCACCCCTAGTGGCGCGCAACCGGCATCTAATCGTATGCGGCGATTGGAATGTCAAAGTGGATAAAAGCCGCCGTGGCTGATGAAGGCTTCTCCGGACATAGTGACAGTCGTGAACTGTCGCGAGGGCGAACTCTTTCGCTATTTCAGCCTCTGATGGGGCGTGGGTTTGCTGGCCGTCCCCGCATCCGGCTTTTGGCTGGTTTGGGTGGAGTGTTGCTGTTCACGGCGCTGTGCGGCGTAGCACTTGCTTATTACGGGACCGACTCCAATCTCGCCGTCGGCTACAGTCCGGTTCAGCCTATCGAATTTAGTCATAAGCTTCATGCGGGGGATCTGGGACTTGATTGCAGGTTCTGCCACTTTACCGTTGAGCAAAGTGCGTTTGCTGCCTTGCCACCCACTGAGATCTGTATGAAGTGCCACAGCAAGGTGCGCACGGACAGCATCAAACTACTGCCGGTTCGCGCCACTTACGCTGAGAATCAGCCGATTTCATGGGTGCGCGTCCACAAGCTTGCTGACTATGTGTACTTTGATCATAGCGTGCATGTCGCTGGCGGCGTTGGTTGCTCAACCTGTCACGGTCGAGTTAACCAGATGCAGAGAGTCGAGCAGGTCCAATCTCTTTCAATGGGTTGGTGCATCGACTGCCACCGCAACCCAGCGCCCTTTCTGCGCAGCCCAGCCGACGTGACGAGGATGAATTGGAAGCCTGCCGCCCTGTTCCCAGGCATGCAAGTTGCGTCTCCTACTTTTTCCGGACGACGCATTGAGCCTCCCACGCATTGTTCGGGGTGCCACCGATGAGGCGCAATTTGCCGATTCATCCTGACTCATGCGGCGACGCTGACCCGGATTCGTTGCAGCACTCCGCAACTGTATCGCGTCGTGAAGTATTAACCCTGCTGGCAACGATGGCAACGCTCGCAGCCTTACCCTCCTGTCGGCGCCCTGAGCAAAAGATTGTGCCTTATGTGAGGCGTCCTGAGGATGTTATCCCTGGTAATCCATTGCATTTTGCTACGGCACTGTCGCTGATGGGGACGGCCTTTGGCGTGATAGTCGAGAGTCACGAAGGCCGCCCCACCAAGATTGAAGGCAACCCACTGCATCCTGAGTCCCAAGGTGCCACGACGAGTTTCATGCAGGCGTCGATATTGGATCTGTACGATCCCGACCGAAGCCGCGGCCCGAGGGAGCGAGGCAAGCCGCAATCCTGGATTGTCGCGGAGTCCATGCTGACAAACCTGGGTCAGACGCTGGTCAAGGACGGCGGCCAGTCGCTAACCGTAATTACGGATTGCCATCGTTCACCCACATTATTGGCAGCCCTTCGTGATTTGCGTAAAGCGATGCCCAAAGCACGAATCTTGCGTTATGAGCCTTTCAATCGCGGCCAATCTCAGGCAGGTCTAAAGCTGGCTTTCGGTCGCCCCCTCGAAGCCAATTACCGATTGGCAGAAGCAGAAGCAGTGCTGGCATTGGACGCCGACTTCTTAGGCTTGGAAGGCAGTCCAATTCGGGCAGCTCGTGATTGGTCCCTGCGGCGCTCGCCGGAGCGCGGCCCCATGAATCGACTGTATGTGCTTGAAAGCTCACTGACAGTAACTGGATCGAATGCAGACCATCGGTATCGCTGTGCGAGCTCGGAGATTCTTGGACTTCTGTGCGCTCTGGCAATGGAGCTCTCCACGCGCAACGTCGAGTTGGGCGGCAATCTTTCCCAGGCAGTATCGCGGATCGGCGAGAATACCCGCAATGGACCATGGGCAAGACGACTGAAAGCCATCGCCAACGATCTATCGTCTCGCCCTGGCCGCTCGCTCATCATTCCCGGCATCCGACAGCCAGCGGCGGTTCATGCCCTCGCACAGGCTCTCAATCACGCGCTCGGTAATCTGGGATCCACCGTCAAATATGTGCAACCCTTTGACGAAAGCGAAGTCGGGGCTGCCGGGCTAAAAGAGGTGGTTCAGAGCATTGCAGCGGGCACGACCAAGACCGTGCTGATGCTGGGTGTCAACCCCGTGTACGACGCGCCGGGTGAACTCGAATTTGCGAATGCGCTGGCGGCGGTTCCCGTCTCGATCCACGTCGGAACTCACATTGATGAAACGGCCGCTGCCTGCACCTGGCACTTAAATCGCGCTCATCCGCTAGAATCTTGGGGAGACGTTGTGAGCGAATGCGGCACCGCTAGCCTCGTTCAACCCTTGATTCTACCATTATGGGGTGGACGCACGGAAACGGAGATTGTGCGCGCGCTTCTCGGACAAAAGGATAGTGATTTTAATTGGGTTCAAGCCACTTGGATGAATCGCTGGGGCAAGGCCAAATTTGAGCACAAGTGGCGACGCGCTCTGCGCGATGGTATTGTGGAGAATTCATCATTTCCGCCCGAAGAAGTTTTCCCTGACTTCGATGGCATCGCAACCGCCTTGGCTGCTATTGCAACTCGAGCCGCGGCGCCGTACGAAATTGTGTTTGTACCGGATGCACACACGTACGACGGTCGATTTGCCAATAATGCGTGGCTTCAGGAATTACCCGAGCCGATTACGAAGCTCACCTGGGGCAATAGTGCCAGGATTTCGGCGGCGTTTGCCAAGGAAAAGGGACTTGTGGACGGGGATATTGTGTCGCTCAGCGTCGCCGGTCGCACCACTCGGGTGCCGGTTATCGTGGTGCCGGGACAAGCGGATAACACAGTAACACTCACGATAGGCCAAGGCCGCCGTGTGGGTGGTTCCATTGCCCGTGGAGTGGGTGTGAATGCGAACCCATTGCGGTGTGTGGCCAATCCGTATCAAACAGATGTCACTGCTCTCATAAAAACCGGATCCGCGCTGCAGCTGGCGCGCACCCAAGAACATTTCAGCATGGAGGGTCGCCTGCTTGCGCGCGAGGACGAGTTCTCGCCGCGCGCGAAAGCGCCCATCGACCACCCGACGCAACCAGTGCCGTCCAAACCCCCAGCAAAAACCGGCATGATGCGATCTTGGGGTATCAGCATTGACCTTAGCAAATGCACCGGTTGCAACGCTTGCATGATTGCCTGCCAGGCCGAGAACAATGTAAGCGTGGTTGGCATTGATGGAATCAGGCGCCAGCGCGAGATGCACTGGTTGCGCATCGACCGGTATTTCACCGGGTCCAGTGAAGAACCGACCACGGTCGCGCAGCCTGTTTTATGCCAACAGTGCGAGAATGCACCTTGTGAATCGGTATGCCCGGTGGGTGCGACGGCACATAGTCCCGACGGCCTGAATGACATGGTTTACAATCGCTGTGTTGGGTCCAGGTACTGTGCCAACAATTGCCCGTTCAAGGTAAGGCGGTTCAATTATTTCGAGTATTGGGCCACGGTGCCTGAACCTCGCCGAATGCAGCTGAACCCAGATGTCACGGTGCGATCCCGCGGTGTGATGGAGAAATGCACATTTTGCGTGCAACGCATCAATAGCGACAAGATTAATCAGAAAAAACGAGCAGGGTTGCGAATTGCTGACGGCGCGATTGTGACTGCCTGTGAACAGGCTTGTCCGACGGCGCCATCACCTTCGGCGATCTTGCTGACGCTTCAAGCCGAATTGCGCGAATCGTTTCAGCGTCGCGCGGCTATCGGCTGCTAGAGGAACTGAACCTAGAAACGCATGTCTATTATCTAACTAAAATCCGCAATCCAAACCCGGAGCTTGTCGCATGACCATCCTGCGCGAAACCGCTCTTCGGATTCCGGAGTCGCCCGCATCCCAATCCTACGACGATGGCTTACCGCTGGTTCCCAGCCATTCCCAAATCACCCAGCGGATGAGCCAAATTGTGGAACGTCGCACGTCCCGGTCATGGCTCTTGCTCTTCGGTCTGGTGCTTGGCCTATTGCTGATATTGACGGCGTCGCTAACGCATTTGGTAAAAACGGGCATTGGAGTTTGGGGAAACAACCAGTCCGTCGCCTGGGCGTGGGACATTGCGGGGTTTGTTTTCTGGATTGGCATCGGTCACGCGGGAACGCTGATTAGCGCCATCTTGTTTCTGTTCCGTCAGCGCTGGCGCACCATGGTCAGTCGAGCTGCCGAAGCGATTACGTTGTTCGCTGTCATCACGGCGGCCATCTATCCACTATTTCACATGGGCCGCGTATGGCTGGCCTATTGGCTTTTTCCCGTTCCGAACCAGATGCAGGTTTGGCCCAACTTCAAGAGCCCGCTAGTGTGGGACGTATTTGCGGTATCGTCCTATTTCTTGGTCAGTGCGATGTTCTGGTACTTGGGGTTAGTACCGGACTTAGCCACCTTGCGCGATCGGGCCGCCTCGCCCAGGCGCCGAAGAATTCTTGAATTGCTATCGCTCGGATGGCGCGGTTCGCAACGCCACTATCAGCACTACGAGAAAGCTTATCTGATTCTTGCGGGGTTGGCGACGCCCCTGGTGATTAGTGTGCACACGGTTGTGTCATTTGACTTTGCCGTTTCGATCGTTCCAGGCTGGCATAGCACCATCTTTCCGCCCTATTTTGTGGCCGGCGCAATTTTCAGCGGCTCGGCAATGGTGGTTACGCTGATGGTGTTTGCGCGCAAGGCGCTGCATCTGGAGGATTTCATCACCGTACGGCACCTCGAAGCCATGAATAAGATTGTGCTCGCCACCGGTTGCATGTTGGCCTACTCTTATGCGGTTGAATTCTTTCTGGCGCTGCAGAGCGGCGACGGTTACGAATCAGCCACGATATTGGGCCGCATGACGGGCCCTTACGCCTGGGCGTGTTGGCTCATGCTGGGCTGCAATGCGCTAGTTCCACAGCTGTATTGGTCGAAACGCATACGAACTCATGTGCCGACCATGCTGGTTATCAGCCTTATCATCAACGTGGGCATGTGGCTCGAACGATTTGTTATCATCGTCACGGGTCAGCACCGCAGCTATCTGCCGTCAACTTGGTCTGATTTTCATCCAACCTGGTTCGACGCTTCCACATTCCTCGGCACTGTTGGTCTATTTCTGACGCTTTTCGTCCTGTTCGTTCGCTTCGTGCCGATTCTTTCAATGAGCGAAGTCAAGGGACTTTTGCCCGAGTCCCCCCGGGATTCTGCAGAGCGACCCACGGCCGCTCATCGCGTCATAAAGCGTGAGTTGTCCGGACTCGTCCCGTCAAACGACGACCCGTCTATTGCTCGGTGGTTTCAGCGACGCCGCTTCGACTACCCATGCTTGTCGAAAGCTGGTACTCGCCGGTCTACGCAAGATTGATGCCCATGCGCCGTATCCCGTGCGCGAGCTGACAGCAGCTCTGCCCATGGGACCATCCCGCCTGCCCTGGATTGCTCTCGGGTGCGGTCTTTTGGGCGGGAGCTTGGCCTTTTTCGCGCAGTTTTGGATAGAAACCCGGGGTTACCCCATGCAAATCGGTGGTAAGCTGTCGGGCGCCTGGCAAGCCTTTATTCCAGTTACTTTCGAAGTAACGATACTGTGCGCGGCGCTGGGCTGTTTTCTGGGGCTGTGGTTACTCTGCGGTCTGCCGAGCAATGCACATCCCGCCCTGCGAAGTCGGCAATTCGATCGCGTCACTGACGACCGGTTCTTCATTAGCATTGACGGAAAAGATCCCAAGTTCGCCGAGGCGGCAACCATCCTGCGCGGCGCCGGTGCCCGAGAAATCATCGAGGTCACCGGATGACCCGGCCTCGCATTCACCGTCGAAAACTGCGTCACACGCGGCTATCCCTGGCTCTGCTGACCACGCTTGCGATGGGTTCGACCGCCATCGCCTGCCGAGGCAAAACCAGTACCCAGCCGCCGATACGCCTGATTCGCGACATGGCGGACCAGGCACACTTGATGCCGCAAGCGGCTTTGGTCGGGGCCCGTAACGGCACCAGCATGCGACCCTTGATTCAGGGCGTCGTTGCCCGGGAAGATGTTGCGGAGCCTGGCCCTTATGAATTGGGCAAAACGAAAGCAGGCTTTCTCACTCGGATCCCCGCGCCAGTGGATGAAGCCGTTGATTGCCCGCGGCGAAGAACGTTTCAACATCTACTGCAGCGTTTGCCACGATCGGGCAGGCAGCGGGCAAGGCGTAAATCCGCAACGCGGGTTCCCGGGTCCAGTCGATTTGGCTTCAGCCGATGCGCGGAATCTCCGCGATGGCCAGATCTTTGAAATAATCACACAGGGCATTCGCAATATGCCAAAGATGGGCGATCAAGTGCCGGTGGCGGATCGCTGGCCCATCGTGGCCTGGGTGCGCGTGCTGCAGCGCAGCCAGAATGCGAAAGTGGCTGATGTTGAACCGCGATTTCTATCAACCATCCTGCCCGAAGAGGCCAACTAATGGTACGGCAATCTCAAAGCGCGCCCGCCCGAGCTGCGCGAGCCATCGCCGCAGCCAATCGCCTCACAAAACTCGCCCATTATGGAGGGTTGGTTTCGTTGGCGCTGGCCGCACTTGCTCTACAAGACGCAGCGCTTGCGCTACATTCACGCCTACTTTGTGGCCTGCGGGTTTCTTGACGACCCTCGGCCTGGGAGCGCTGTTCTTCGTTTTGCTCCACCATTTGGTCAAGGCGCGCTGGTCGATACTTTGCCGCTCGACAAATGCAATCGGTAGCGAATCTTCTACCCTGGTGCGCGGTCTTGTTCCTGCCGAATTTGCTGTGGGCGCGTGATATTTTTCCCTGGATGGCTTCAGCCGCGACCGCCGAAGCTGACCCGATCGGGTATCTGGGCGCACGCTGGTTTTTGGTACGCGCCGCGGCTTATTGGGCAATCTGGACATGGCTTACCGTGAGCTACAAAACCCAAAGCTCGCACATCGGAGGGTTCGCCCGAAATGAACGCCAACTCCGGCGCCGCCAGCGCTTCAGCGGGCCCGCCATGGTGCTGTTTGCGATTACCACGACCTTCGCCGGTTTCGATTGGTTTATGAGCCTACAGCCCCATTGGCATTCGGCTATATTCGGTGTTTATATTTTTGCGGGCGCTGTGCCAAGTTCGCTCGCAGTTTTGGCTGTTGTTTACGGTGTTGCTTGAACGCTCGGGTGTTATTCGGGCAACCCAGAATGTCGCGACGCGGCATGACATCGCGAAGCTGCTTTTTGGATTTTTGGTGTTTTGGGCGTACATTGCCTTCTCGCAGTACCTGCTGATTTGGTACGCCGCAATTCCCTCGGAAACGTCTTTCTTTCGCCTGCGTCTTCAACCCTGATTGGCGCTCGCTTTCGCTCTGGC
Organism: uncultured delta proteobacterium; assembly: GCA_963835565.1. Classification (GTDB taxonomy): domain Bacteria; phylum Myxococcota_A; class Polyangia; order Polyangiales; family Polyangiaceae; genus FEN-1139. Next base: position 32,897 of record CAWIGY010000086.1, on the reverse strand, counting down.
TGTTCGCGCTTCATTTTGCAGTTCCCTGCGTGGTGTTGCTTTCGGCGACGGCCAAGCGATCGTCAATCGTTCTGTTCGCGGTATCTTGGGTCGTGCTGTTGGCCCATGCTCTGGACATTGCTTGGCTGGTCATGCCGGCACTTGAAAGCAGTCATTCTCGATTCTGCTTCGCCGACTTCGCGGCTGCGAGTTTGCCCGTTTCCGCACTGTTGCTGCTGTTGGCCAAAGGATTACAAAGCGAGTCTCAGTTGCCCCAGCTATCGCTTCGAACTTCGAACACTGAACCTCTTGAGTCCATTTAGCGAGCTTAAGGCGAAAAAGTCATGGTGTTTGAGTCAAGTATTTCAGAACGGAGTTGGCTGGGCCGGGCCCCGCGTCACCGGATGGGAGGAATCCCGTTAGGGAGTAATCGCCGTGCGCCAAGCCAATGTTGCCATAGAAGAAGACCTGCTTGACGTCGCGCTAACCGATGAACGTTCAACCGACGCTAAGCTGGCATCGACCGAGCTAAAAGGGCTGGTCTGGACGGGAGTCGTCACTTGCCTTTGCCTGTTGGCGACTTTGATAGCAGTCAGCGAGATTTTCTATTGGACTTTGCGCAGCGAAATACAAAGAAAACAACTCGCAATGACCAACTCGGTCCTAATCGATACCCACGCGCAGGAGCAGGCGCGCCTCACCCGCTACCAATGGGTCAAGCAAAACGACGGGGTCTTGCGCATTCCGCTGCAGCGCGCCAAAGAGTTGGTCGTCGCTGACTACGCGCAGGCCGCTTTGTCCGCTTCGGCTGCTTCGGCACTGCCGTCGAGCGAGACTAGAACCGCTTCTGGAGGGACCAGTCCGTGACCTTGTGGCGCCATATCCTCGCAGTGATGCCGTGTCGCTCAGCGGATGCGGCGTCTACATTAGCCCCGCAAGTTGATCGAGCTTTGAAAACGGCGTTGTACGCCGGTGCGGCGCTCGGTCTTTTACTGATAACTGCGCTCGCCTTCGTGGTTCTGAGCCGCCGCACGCCGTCAGCGGAGAACGCCGGATTTTCGCGCTGCGGTTCCCCATGGGTCAGTGTTGTTTGGTGCGCGCGTAATGCTAACAATTGCCGTGCGGATTGTTTTGGGTCGGATACGTTCCTTATCTGAACGCTGCCGTGGCACCTGCCGACGCTTATGAAATTCAGGCAACCAGCCAGAAAGGCACTTGGAGCTTTGCTTACCCAAGCGGCAAGGTGTCCGTCAATCGGCTCGTCGTCCCCAGACAGCGTCCGATACGTCTTATCATGAGCTCCAAGGACGACGTGCATAGCCTCTACTTGCCGCAATTCAGACTTCAACAAGTGGCGATTCCGGGTCGGTTCACGAGTATGTGGTTCGAGGCGACCCAGACGAAGACCATGCCAATCCAATGCGCGCAGGACTGCCCAGCTGGGTCGGCCCAATCGGTCGGTACAATTTCCGTTGTCGAGCCGGAGCAGTTCGACTCAATGGCTGGCTCTGAAAGACAAGCCTAAGCGAAGTCCGACTTCGGCTCCAAATGGAGCCATGCCATGAGCAAAGGGCAGGCCTTAGGTCTTGACGAATCGTTCGTGGTCCGTCGAACGAGCAAGCAAGCTTTTTGGATCATCGCCGGGTGTGCAATGGTCATGATCGGTCTTCCCATTGGAACTTCAAAATTGGACCAGAATTGGCGCGGCGCACATCGACCCTCTTTTAGCGGATAGCCCTGTGAATTGGGCCGATCCATTCAACGGCACGCGCGCGCGAAGCCCGGCTCAAAGCGGAATTTCACGAACCCATCGGCGCCGAAAACTTGCCGGGCGTAGTGCCGGGAGCTCCCCAAACCTCCGCCGCAAAAATAGCGAGGAGGACTCCGAGATATCCCCCGCGGCAATGGCCAAAGCTCGTAAAATCTATGCGGAACGTTGTGCATCGTGCCACGGAGAAAAGGGCAATGGGGACGGCCCCGGTGCGTTTGCCGTAAAGCCTAAGCCTCGCGACTACACGAATGCTGAATGGCAAAAGACCGTCACGGATGAAGAGCTTGCCAAAGCCATCGTAAAGGGCGGAGCCGCCGTGGGAAAGAGTTACATGATGCCGGCTAACTATGACTTGAGATCGAAACCCGAAGTCGCCGCTGGGCTCGTGCAAATTGTGCGATCATTTGCTCAGATGTGAATAACGGAACTCCTCCCAGCGGGGCAATTCAGAAGCATGCAATAGGTCAATGGTGAGATTTGTGCAGTGTCAACCTGAATTAGTTTAGAGTTGCCGCTTGAGTTCAGGAACAAGCGATTCGCCGGCTCGACTATCGTTATCTTTCGGTAGGTTGAATTGGGTTCGAATGGTTGGGGCAAGATCCGCCAAGCGATGCGCGGTAGCATCGCTATTTCGAAGTTCAATCGGTCCGAACCCTGACAAAAGCGCCCATACCCGGGACGCTTCGGGTGTGCCATGGTGGTCTCGGAAACCCGCTGAACGCCCATGATCTGCGGTTACAATCAACAGCGCACGCCGACCCTGAGCACGCTGGGCAGCCAGCCAATCACCGACAAACCCGATGATCACATCCGCACTGTGCATGGCTCCAATGTAGCCGGCGTAATCGCCATAGTGCGCAAATTCATCCGTATCTCCTAACCCGATGAACAGGAAATTGGGGCGCTGCACGGTCAGCAACCTGAGCGCAATTGACCCAGTGAAGCGGTCCGGACGATAGCTGTCCGTGCCGGGCCAAGGGTTGCTGTGTGCCCCGCGATAGATTTGGTCATACAGCTCGGCGTCTTCATGGATGAATTCGGGTCGTGTCAATTCGGTACGACCCGCGCTCACCATGATGTGAGACGTATCCCGTGCGGCAACGCGCACGATTCTGGACCAAGAACTGATGAGTGCAATTCGGTCCGTGCTTCGCTCTTTCAGCCAGGTATCCAGCAACGTGGGCTCGCTGGTATTCGGACAGTCATTATTGTCGCAACTTGGCGTACGCCCTGAGAATATTTCCGAGTACCCCGGCAGAGACACGGTACTTGGGCTGCTCGCAACCATCGGACTTGACGTCATCTCCGATCAAGACTCCGCCATTTTGCGCAAACCGGTATAGGTTTGGCATGAATTCTTTCGGCTGCCGTGCACTGTGACGAACCGCACCAAAGCGCCGCTCAATCAATGGATCAATCCCCTGAAATATATCTTGCCAACGCACGCCATCCAGCGTCATCAGGACCACGATGTCGGACGGTGTCGTCGGACGATCCGTGATTGGGTTGTGGCTCGGCGAACTCTGCGCGTAGTGATTAGTGGGGTTCTCAATGCGTGACCAACACGAAACGAGCAGCAATACCGTCACGATTACCGCTGTAAACGGGCGTTGAAACGCGCTTTTTAGCCTACGCGGCAACCCGGTTCGCGGTGCCTTGATGATTGCATTGAGCACGCCTGTTCATTAGATCCGTTGCATGACAACCCGGCGTCATTGACGAAACTTGTGTGAAAGTTTGGCGCTTCTGAACGTTACGCGTAGTTGCCATGAAACCAGCTGCAACGATCAACCAATTGCCGCGCGCAGGTTCGGGCCCCGGCGCGGCATGCAGTCGACTGGGCAGGCAATACAAATCAATGTCCGAACGGCATTCCCACAGGACCGTGAATTGTGACAATTTGATGACAATGCCGATTCAATTGGTCGTTCGGCGCTGGATAATTAGCAGCCATTGCCAGCGTGAATTGGAGGAGTCAGTGGGCCGGTTGGGCACGAGCTAGTCAATGATATAGCGTCAACTAAGATGGAGGAGTAATCAAGGTAACGCTAGGCATCTCCGAGGGGTCGGAGTTTTTCATGGATATCAAAGAAGCAACTACACTCTACGAACAATGGCTGGGTGGTAAGGTCGAATTGGTTCCGCCTGATCTCGATCACAAGCATGAGCAGATGGCCTTGGGCCCATTCGAGTTTCTGAGCGCCACTTGCTATCGATGGGCCCAGATTTGGCAGGAGGCCTGTCCAGAGCTTGCCAACGCCCACGTGGTGCTTTCATTGGGCGATCCGCACATCGAGAATTTCGGTACTTGGAGAGACAATCAGGGGCGTCTAATCTGGGGTGTCTATGACTTCGATGAAGCTTTCCCGCTGCCTTGGACCGCGGATCTTTTGCGCCTAGCCACGAGTGCGCACGTCGCGATAGAAGCGGACTACCTGGCTGTGGGGCGAAGCAAAGCTTGTAGTGCCATCACCCAAGGATATAAGGATTGCTTGTCCCGCGGAGGCCGGCCTTTTGTGCTTGCCGAAGACCATGATTGGCTGCGCAAGTTCAGCCTCAGTAAATCGAGAAATCCCAGCATATTCTGGCGGAAGCTGGATGAGTTGACACTTTGGCCGGAGCCGGTGCCACCGAGTGCCGCGAATGCTTTGACTCACTTGCTGCCGCGCCTTGATCTCGAGCACCGAATCGCGCACCGCACCGCCAGCCTTGGAAGCCTGGGACGACAGCGATGGGTCGCACTGGCAGATTGGCAAGGCGGAAGAATCGCTCGAGAAGCTAAGGCATTGGCTCCGTCTGCCTGGTGCTGGGGCCTCAATCAAACTGAATCGAGCGGCGGGCATCATCAGCGTCTCCTCGATACGGCGGTGCGCGTAGCGGACCCGCACCTCAAAGTCTTCGGACAATTGGAGCGTTCGCCGACTCGCGCCGGATTGCAATAGCGTGGCTCTTGCAAGCTTGCCTACCCATCGAGTCGAGTCTCGATTGCTTTATTCAATGGGCTTCGAATTGGGTAATGTGCACCTGGCAACCTCCGAGGCTTCTAGCACCATTCTCAAGGAGCTCGAAAACCGACCCGAGCATTGGCTATTTGACGCTACCAAGGTAATGGTCAAGCACGTCACCAATGATTGGAAGGATTGGCGCAAACATTAAATCTAACGGGAATCCTCCCGGCCGGTGACGCCATGTGAGGCCACCATGCCTGACGACTTGAGATTCGCTGCTTGTGATGTGGGTTCGAATGCGGTGCGCTTGGTGGTTTCCCGAGTACTCGGCAATACTGAGCGGTTCATGCAGCGGGAGGCTAGCTACCGAGTGCCTTTGCGACTGGGCGATGAAGTATTTATTGACGGAGCTATTTCAGCCAGCAACGTGTCGGCACTGGTGGAGGTATTCAAGGCATTTCGACTGCTGATCGAGTTCTTCAAACCCGAAAAGCTGAGTGCCTGCGCGACTTCTGCCCTAAGAGAAGCCCAGAACGGCAAAGCGGTGGCGCAACGCGTGTGGGACGAGACGGGCATACGCCTAGAGATTATCACGGGCGCCGAGGAAGCCCGGACCTTATTCTCGGTTCATCACGAGATCGGCTTATCGCCAGCGCAGGATTATCTTTATGTGGACGTGGGGGGCGGTTCGACTGAACTCACGCTGCTCTCCGAAGGACGTGTGATTCGCAGTGAGTCATTTCGCATCGGCGGAGTGAGGTTGCTGCGCTCGCGGGTCGATTCGACCGAGTGGGAACGAATGAAGGCATGGATCGACGATCTTCCACGGGGAATTCGCCTGACCGAAGCCATTGGCACCGGCGGCAATATCTCGAAAATCTACGATTTAGTGGTCGGCACGCCCGGGTGCGAAATCAGCCGGCGCCGAATTCGTGAGGTTGTGCAAGCACTCGAACCGCTGAACATCGAGCAGCGCATGCGACAATACGGTCTGAAACCCGACCGCGCCGACGTGATAGTGCCCGCCGGTAAGGTTTATTATCAGGTCATGAAATGGGCGGATATCAAGGCCATGGTCGTACCCAAGCTGGGCGTAGCCGACGGCCTATTGGCTCAGATGTTCGAAGCCGTTTACGGAGTCTTGCCCGCCGCATCAGGCGGCAAACGGCTGACGAATCAAGATTGAGTATTTAGTGTGCTGCCGTGCCGGTTGTTGCTACCTGCGTATCCGCGTAGGCATTGGCTCGCGCGAGCACTTCGAGTCCGTTGTGGACGCTATCTGCGCTAACCGATACGGCGTAGCTTCCAACTTGCGGTTTGACGTCGATATCCACCCACGAGTTAGGCAACCAGTACGGATCATTGGGGACTTGAGACTGGTCAATCTGACCCAAGAGTACGCGCGCGCTGTGGCAGACCAGAATTCGAGTCATTTGCTCTGGCGGCACCCCTTTGGGCGGTAGCACGTAAATGGTGGCTCCGTTCACGCGTGCTTCGTAGTCATTGTACGAAGTGTGGACGTGACCATAGAGTGGACTGACTTTCAGTATAGTTGTGCCCTTTAGCACTTGTTCGTCATTCTGTGCAACCGCGCTATCGCCGCACATCTGATGTTCAACTTTTGCGGCCTGGGTTACCGGTGGGACGCTTGAAGGCACGCAGCCGAAAGTGAGTAGGACGAGACTGCCGGTAATTCCGATTGAGGATAATTGGCTCATGGCGTTTCTCCTTGATGGAACGTTATTACTTAGCAACACGTCCGAAAAGGACGTTCGGTGTAATTACCAATGATATAACAATCAGGTCCTGAAACTCACGGCGAGGGTTCTTGAATAGCTAAGTAATATCCGATAGTTAGGGGAAGACGATTGCTCAGATAGGGATGAACTTATGTTCATGCAACTGTAAAGAACACCACGAATTAGCCCAAATCTACACAGGATTCACTCTCTGCCGACCCCTAAAAGTCGGGATTTTTACGGGACATCGAGAGTGATTAGTTAAGTCTTGGTTAACCAAATACTCATAAACTGTGCGAGGGTCGTGTGGATGGGTCATATCGTCAAGCTGTCCGCGCCGGCTCAACCCGGGTGCCGACTACTCAATCGGCGATGCTGACTGAAAAATGCGCCGGTCGCTCGCTCGTGTAAGCTGGACGCCTTGCAGTGAGTGCACGACATAATCAAGGAACCATGAGCGATGTGACTAAAGCTATCGAAAAACCAGCTGCCGGCGATAACCCTATTCTAAGCCTCGGGGACACGGTGCATAATCCACGACACCGTAACTATGGATGGACCCTCTTATTCGTGGCGCTGGCAACCATCGTTGGCTGGTGGGGGCGTCATTTCTTGTTGCTGCCTGACCACACAATTATCTACCTCTATGTCATCGTCGTCAGCGCGCTGCTTTTCGGTTGGGGACCCGCAATTGTAGCCTCGGTCCTCTCCGTGCTTGCCTATGATTTCTTCTTTGTGCCCCCGATTCTGGAATTCAATATCGCAGATATTCATTACACTTTTACTTTTTCAATGATGTTTGTCGTGGGCCTACTTGTCGCCCAACTCACGTCTCGAATTCGCCGCGAACGGCGGATATCGATTGAACGAGAAAGACGGACCGCCGCATCGTACGCTTTGAGTCGCGCTTTGGGGTCGGCGACGAATGAACAGCAGGTGGCTGAATTACTGGTTCGCCACACGGCGGCGACGTTTGGCGTCAATGCTGCACTGCTAATGCCGGATTCGGCTGGCACCCTTCTCTTCATCGCCCAATCAGGAGATATTCCGTACGAATCCGAAGAGCAACTCGCTGCGGCCTGGGTACACACCCACAGACTTTTGGCGGGCGACGGAACTGAAGTCCATTCGGGTGCACGAATTACCTGCGCCCCGATGCCAGCATCCGCAACAAATATCGGCGTGCTCGTGATTGAATACTTTCCGAATCTGTCCATTGGCGCTGAACTGCGCCAAGTGCTGGAATCATTTGGTCAACAAGGCGGCGTGTGTATCGCCGGGCTACGCCTGGCGGAGGCGGTCACGCTGGCGGAGATACGGGCGCGCACCGAAGCGACGCGGAGCGCGTTGCTGAGCGCAGTGTCGCATGATATGCGCACGCCCCTGGCGGTCATTACTGAGGCTGCCACCATGTTGCGCGATGACAGCGAGCTGCTCAATCCAGCGCAGCGGGCAGAAATGGTCGTCACCGTTTGCGACGAGGCCGAGCGCATGGACCGGCTGGTTGCCAACCTGCTTGACATAACGCGACTCGAGTCGGGTGAGGTTGCGATAAAGCGTGAGTGGATATCCTGTGAAGAGCTGGTGGGTGCTGCCTTGAACCTTGTCAAGAGCAAGATTGCCAACCTCAAGATCAGCACTCAGGTGCCCTTTGATTTGCCGCTGGTGGCGGTGGAACCTTCATTGATGGAGCAATTGCTGGCGAATCTATTCGAGAATGCAGTCAAGTACGCAGGAGCTCAGGCAACGGTCGATATTGCGGCGCGCCACGAAGGGGACCGTCTAATTATCGAGGTTGCCGATGACGGGCCGGGGATTGTCCCCGGAACTGAGGAGCGCATCTTCGAGAAGTTTTTCCGGACCAACCCAAATAAATCAGGGGGCACCGGCCTAGGCCTTGCCATTTGTCGCGCCATCATTGAAATTCACGGCGGCACTATCAGCGCTAAAAGCCGCCCTTTGGGTGGCGCCATTTTTCGCGTAGTGATACCCGCGGCGGGCACGCCTCCAAAAGTGCCGTCAGAACAGGAATTGCTCACGCAAGACGTAGGCCCGACTATATCCTAACGGGAACCCTCCCAGCCGGTGACGCTCTGTTTGCTATTTCTATTTGAAATGCCGGCACGCCGTGCGTTGGGTTTTCATTGGCTGCTAATGGCTAGGCCATGTCGGATAGCAGCATGGCTCCGGATACGACGACTTGTTCGCCGTCTCTCAGGCCGCGCAACACGGGCAAGAAGTCGCCCGCTATGTCTTCGTCTACGTTGACGGGGCGCCGCTCGAAACGCAGCCGCCCATCGGGGGCCAGCGGCAACTGCACAAATACCATGGTCGTTTCGCCGAAGTGCAAGATAGCGCTTCGCGGCACGGTCAGTGCGGTAGTTCCAGGAACTCGAATTGAGACAGTAGCAAACATTTCTGGTTTTAGCTCGTGAGTTGGATTGGGCACAATCGCCCGAACGCGTGCGGTCCGCGTCGTGGGGTCCAATGTCGCCGAGATCCAATCCACGGTTCCTTCGAATTTGCGGTTACCGTACGCGACCAATTCCGCCTCGACCTGAGTCTGGTGGTTGACCTTCGGGATGTCCACTTCGTAGACCTCCGAAAGTATCCAGATAGGGTCCAACTCCCCGATGGTAAAAAGCTCGACAGCCGTGCCTCCACCGTACTGGCCTTGAACTTCCATTCCCGGTGCTAGGTTTCTAGTCAATACTTCACCATCAATTGGGGAACGCAGCACATATCCCTGGCTGACTAAATCGCTTGGGGAACCCCTCAAGAGGCGACTCTTTTGTCGTGAACGTTCGACCTCAGCATTAGCCTTCGCATTTCCATCTTGTGCCACTTCATATTCACGAAGCGAACCCGCATGCGCCGAGTATAACTCTCGCTGACGATCAAATTCATGCTGGGCAGCCTGTAAATCGGCCAGCGCCTTGCTTAATTCGGCCGAAGCCACACCCACGTCCGGCGAGTCAATGTACGCCAGAGGGTCACCCTTTTTGACATGTTGCCCAGTTTGCGCGGAAATTCTGGTGACTTTGCCGGTAACCGGTGAAATACGTGACTCACATGGAGATCATCGAAGCTGACTTTCCCGGTGGTTACTAGGGTATTCCTGAGATTGCGCGCCGCGACCGAACCCATTTCCAGCTTGGCGTTTTTCATTTGTGTGCTGGTGAGCCAGACTTGGCCGCTTGGTGTGGTGATTGACTTCGCCTCACTGGTGCGGCTGCAATTCGGGAGCAGCATCAACCCACTTGCACACAACAGCATTTGAGTAATCGCCCGATTCACTACACAATCTCCCATCAGGGATCGAAAGACCTCAGCAACGCGCGACGGCTATTCAGCTGCCGTTGCAATCCTGGGTGGAGCAATCTTTGCCGCTGTTGGGCGCAAGACGCGAACCGTATCGTTCGACAGCTGTACACTCTCGAGTTTCTTTGATACGCCGTTGCTGTGGGAAGCAGCGCTGTCAAGTTCTATCACGTATCCTAGGCCACCTCGGTTTACGATTCGAATGTCGTCCATTCTTTCTTCCTCGAGCCTTTGACGCACACGAAACACTCGCACGCGCAAACGGGGCACCGACATTTTTCGGTTCGGTCCCCACAGTTGACGAGAAATCCGTGCGTATGACATCATTTTATTTCTATTTCGGGCTAGGACCAACAACAAGGCGAAATCAAGCGGGGCAAAGCGCGCGTATCGGCCGTTGCAAATCACCACTCGTCGCGCTGCATCCAACCTAACCGACCCAAAGTTGAACATCTCCGCCGACGAATCACGCAGTAACGCCTCTACCCAACTATTTGAAGCGCCGTCATCTGAATCCAATGCCGTCTCAGTCGCATGGGCTTCGGAGATTGGAGGCGGCATGCTGATGCATTCGCTTTCATCGGTCACAGCCTGAGCTTCACTTGCCGCAGAATTGTACGCACGCATGCTGGTATCCTCCATCGGTCAGTTGATAGTGTAGAGATGCGATCATAAAAACGGGGTCAATAGTTGTGTCAAAGTCGTCAGAAATTTGTAAAGCTCCTGCTATGAGAGGGGTGGTTGAGAGGCAGAGAACAGTCATTTCCAGTGACATCATTCGGCGTTCAGGCGGTAGCCCACACCGTGTTCGGTAATCAGGTATTGGGGTCGCGCCGGGTCTTGTTCCAATTTATTTCGGAGCTGCCCCATGTAGACGCGCAGGTAGTGACTTTCGCGCGCATGGGCTTGCCCCCAGGTTTCAACGAGCAATTGGCGATGGGTCAGGACCTTGCCGGCATGTGTGGCCAGCACAGACAGCAATTTATATTGAATCGGAGTGAGACGAACATCGCGCCCGGCAACGGAGACTTTGCGTCGCTCGATATCGATGTGAAGTTCGCCAATCGTTAAATCAGAAACGCTTTTGCCATTCAGATCGCGCCGCGCATGTCGCAGCGCGGCGCGAATTCGAGCCAGCAATTCCCTGGCTCCGAAGGGTTTTGTCACGTAATCATCCGCTCCCGTGTCCAGAGCCCTGACTTTGTCGTCCTCCTGACCACGGGCAGAAATTACTATTATTGGAACATGCGTCCAGGTTCGAAGCTCCGAGGTGACTTCCAACCCGTCAATATCGGGAAGACCGAGATCGAGTAAGATCAGGTCAGGGTTGTGCGATGCCGCCAGTTCGAGAGCTAGCCTTCCTTGGTCCGTTTCCAGATATCGATAGTGATGTGCCAACAGCGAGGTCTTGATTAGGCGCCTCATTTGCACCTCATCCTCTATAACCAAGACCAAGGGATCTGCTTTCAAGTGGGGCACACTTTAGGTGGGCGCGAACTGCGGATGTTGCCTGCTCAGGTCTAACGAGCCGATACCTTGGGTGTCTCAGCATTGGATTGTGATTGGGCGACCGAGCGGGCCAGTAAATTGTTCGCCCGTCGCACGATTTCACGCGCTTCGCCTTCGTTCGGACTTCGGACTACGACCATGTACCCCGTGTCCGTCTCCACCACCTGCACCTCGACATGGCCGGTTGCCAACGGATCCGTGTCGTTGTTGGCCAACGTTGAGGGTGGTCTCTCGGCTACGCGACATTGGATGGCTCGGCCCAACATGGGCCGTGATATCCCAGGCTCCGGACGCAGCATTATTTTGGCGCCCTTCAAGTGAGACGCGGTGTTATGGCCCCACTGTTCCTGCTCTTGATCTTCATATACCGCTTCGACGAGCCCTGGGCGGGAGAGCACCTCCGCATTGGCTGACTGCTCCGACACGCCGCTGCAGTAAATTCTAGCCTGCGCTGGGTTGACCGGCACCGCAGTCGCCTGTTGTGTTGTCGACGAGCAGGCGCTAACCAATGTGGCTACAACAATTCCAAATGACAGAACATTTCGCGTGAACATAACTACCTCCTTGCAACTGCAATATTGACGATCATAAAGCGAGCGTGAAAAGCGGACGAAGTGTCAAGGCGACTGAGATATGGCTCCACCACGCGGTAGCGCAGCGAGGCAAGTCAACGAGTGGCATCCAAATGCGTTCCTGCCCGGCACGATCCTGTTAATGACGGCACGACTGCCGTCGCTTGCCCCGCGATCGACACAATACCTTGAAAGAACGAATCAACCATCAAACTAAGCGTAAGGCATAGAAAGTCAAAACGATGTAAAAATTACCCAAACAATCGTCAAATTATAATCAAAGAGAATGTACATCTGAATGTTTCTCAAGCTGGCGGGAGGCGTTTCAAAAAGGGACGGAGAACACTGGTTCGCGCGGTCGACTGCTCAAAGCTGAGTGAACGAATCATATAAATTGTTAAGAAAGCTACGTTGGTCCACTTTAATCCATTGCCTTATGTACTGTCATAAGACTGGTGTTGGGTAGTCACTCCCCGAGAGTGAAATCATCAAGAACTTGATTGGATTATCTTGGTGTTTGTCAAGATTTTATAAAGTTTATAGCACCCATCCAATCGGTGACTACAAATCAATTCGTTGGACCCTAGATGGACACACTAATTGAACATCAAAATTATAAAAGTGTACTTCTGATCACGAGCGACGCGTACATGAAAAGAACGCGAAACGATGCGTGAGTCATGAATTGACGAAGCCGTACCCGAACGCTTCCAAACTTTAACTATCCGAACACGTGAGCCACGAGTTCGCAGCGGCACGCGTATTGGTCCGATTTAGAACACCATCGATTTCAATCACCCCTATAGAGAAAGGATGATAGTCCTCATGAATTGCCGTTGGTTATGTTCCACAAAGGCGAGGGGTCATTCCATTGCCCCAAGCATCACGTTTGGATGCTTTGCTCGGGAGAACCACTCATGACGCCACTATATAGAACTGTAAGCATCGGGACGGTCGGTTGTGCGCTGCTGCTCGGTTCGCAAGCGCAAGCTCAGGACCAGAAGCCCGCGGCGCCCGCACCACCGCAACCGGTACCCGCGGCAGCGGCACCTGCGCCAGCGACACCTGTGCCAGCGGCACCAACTGCGGCGACTGCCCCGGCGCCCGTGACGGGACAAGCAATGCTGCCAGAGCCCCAACCCACCCCGATAGCGCCAACACCTGCAGCGCCCGCCGCGGATACTCAACCCGCGGAAGTAAAACCCGCCGAGCCCTTCGCGTTTGGCGATTTCACTTGGGCTAATGGTAACAACCGTCAAAAGAAGGCGGTGCTCGACACGCCGTACTTCACGCCGGAGATCTTGTTCGACGTCAATTATACGGCTTCCCAGAATAACCCCATCGACCATACGGTCGTGGGTTCGACGGCGCTGTCGCGCAACAACGAATTCACGCTCGCGTTTATGGGATTTGGTGGTGATTTTCATTACGAAAATGCCCGCGGACGCATCATGACGCAGTTCGGTATTCGCTCGACACTGGTTCCACGCAATGATCTCAGTACCAATCATGGCCAGTACGATTTGCAAACGGCCCTTCGGTACGTCAGCGAAGCCTATGGTGGCGTGCACATCGACAAGATGAATGGCATCAATATTGATGCGGGCATCTTCATGTCTTACGTGGGGCTATTCTCCTACGATAATTTCGAGAACTGGATGTACCTGCCGTCGTTTACTTCAGACAACACGCCTTGGTTCTTCAATGGTATTCGAATTCAAATGTTCCCGAGTGACAAGCTCAAGATCGAACCGTGGATCATCAATGGCTGGCAAACCTATGGAAAGTTCAATGAAATGCCAGGCTTTGGCATGCAGATACTGTGGCGTCCCGTCGAATGGGCCTCATTGCTGTCCAATAACTACGTCGGTTGGGACACTCAAGATCATCCCGGCACGTTTCCGCTTCCACTCGGACAATAGTATCCAATTTCGATATTACGATGACACCAAGGACACGAGTGGCTTTCACCGGGCTGCGTTTTCCATTACGGGCGATATCGGCGGTGAGCATGGCGGAAGCAGCATCGGGAGTCAGTATGTAACGCCCTTCGGAGGCAGCGGCAAGGAAGGCAACTGCACCCAAGCAACGCCTTGCACGCAGAATTTCTTGAGCTGGATGGTGTATCACCGCATGTGGTTCCTCGATGGCCACCTGGCGTGGAACGTGGGGGGTGGCATGATGCACAACCCAGGTCGATACCTGGTTCTTTCACCAACCGGTAACGCGACCATGCTCGGCGTCTCCCAACCCTTGGGCACTCAGGTCGCCACCCAGCCGTATGATAACAATCCCGGTACCACATTTGACGCCTACGACTACGAAACGGGCATCCAATACATGCCCAATGAGCTGGTCACCTACGACCTTGAGTTCAATTCACGTCATTCCGCGGATCCGTATTTTGCCGGTCATGGGGGCGTAACGTCACCCGACGGCTATACCACCACCACCACACCGGCAGGCTGGCGTCCCGATCTGGTCAAGTCCGACAACCGTATCATTGCGGCAATGCTGGTTCGATTCTAGCGGCCCGCCCCCACTGCAACCCCTTTTGCCCCATGAGCAATGCTATGACAACTGAAACTTCAAAGAGTCAAAAATCAATTTTCGCCCGGATAATGGCGTTTGCAATTATAGGGATCGTTATCGCGAGTGTAACCAACGGCTGCGTCGGTGGCGGTGAAGGCGACCGGTGCAACCCGGACCAAGTGGATCACCCGGAATGCAATGGCGGCCTCACCTGCCAGCAGCCTTCCACCTGCGTTGAGAATTACTGCTGTCCAACGCCCGCATCGAGTAGCAGCAACGGGTACTGCAACGGCACTTTGTGCCCGCCCGCGGCGGACGCTGGAACAGATAGTGGGTCCCCTTGACCTAATCTTGACGAGTCCGGGTGAGCTCTTGACGCCTTCTTGAATCGGACACTCCCATACTCAGGGGGTACCGATGACAAATCTGGCCGTCGTAGCACCGCACTCAGGCCCTTGGCCGCAGCTTTCGGGACCGCTCGAAACGGTACTCGCAACGCCATGCTGACCCTAATTGTTATTGTGGCTTTCAGCGGCGCGCTAATCGCGGGTATTGGAATGCTTGAAAGGCGGCATCCGAATCGGATCCGCCGCAATCCAATTGCGTGAATTGACGCGCGTTGAATCTGTCCCGGGCGCGGGACGTTGTGCGCGAGTGCTCAAGGCACGTTCTTGGTGACGGATCTGGAAACCGATGGCAAAGGGCCTCGTAAACCGGTTTGAATGACTAGACTGCCGACGAGGATGAGCGCAAGCCCAACCCACAAGCTTACCGTAATTCGGTCCCCAAAGAAGATTCGCCCGAATAGCACGCTAACGACTGCAAACCAGCCCACGTAGGCACCCAATAATCGGGAGAAGTCGAGGCCAATCAAATTGATAACCACTCCATAGGTTCCAAGAACGATAAACCCCATTGCGACGAGCGCAATCCCTCCCCCGGTGATGCCACGCCGGATCAGTGCGTTTCCACCGACCTCGAATACTGCCGCCACTGTCATCATCATCATTTGGGTTATGTTCGACATGTCGCGAAGCGTAATTCGATCGCGGCCCAGCTCTGGGCCAAAAATGCGCTTCTCTGGGAATTTACGGGACTTTCGCTGATTTATTGTTGTTTTATTGCTCACGGTACCGTCGAGTTGGCTGTCTGCAGAAACGCTCAAGTCTCTGCTCGTTTCCGAGATTGTTTTGTCGCGTGACGCGCAGGGGCCCGACCCTGCGCGCGGCTCTTTGCTAAGTGTTTTTGAAGACTTAGCAGTTCTTTTCCGGTAACTATTAGGTCGTCCGGTCAGCATGTTCCGTCTGACTTTCTCGGGGTTTTTGCCGGCCGCCACCTGAAGGTCGCTGCCGTGTCATCATTTCGTCACGAACTCAGGGTAACTCAGCGTCGCATCACAGCAATTTATGGCAAGCATATTAGTCGTCGAAGACGAGCCCGATCTACTCCAAGTGCTCGACTACAATCTGACCCAGGCGGGACATTCCGTAATCAGCGCATCGCTCGGTTATCAGGGTTTGGAGTTGGCACGCAAAGAATTGCCAGAGCTCATTCTTCTCGATCTTATGTTGCCGGACGTGTCGGGAACGGACGTGTGTCGGTTCCTCAAAGAACGGACCGATACCCGGGCAATTCCGGTGATTATGGTTACGGCTCGCGGTGAAGAAATTGACCGTGTAGTCGGCTTTGAACTGGGCGCCGACGATTACGTCGTCAAGCCATTTAGCGTGCGGGAATTATTGCTGCGGATTCAGGCGATCTTGCGCAGGAACAAGCGTGACTCGGAACCCGACTCCTCAGATATGGTCGAATTCGGGCTCCTGCGCATCGACCGCGGCGCGCACCGGGTCTGGGTTGATACTCAGGAAATTGAATTGACCGCCCTGGAATTTCGCCTCTTAGTGACGCTTTATGAAAGAAAGAATCGGGTTCAAACCCGAACCGCATTGTTGGACGAAGTGTGGGGCATTCAAGCCGATATTACCACTCGAACGGTGGATACTCATGTAAAGAGACTTCGCGAAAAACTCGAAGGCGCCCGGGATTATGTGGAAACCGTGCGCGGGGTGGGCTATCGATTCGTCGCATCACCGAATGAGGCAATTGCTTGAGATTTGGAGTTCGCGGTAAACTTTTCCTGCTATCTGCGGGACTAGTTCTGCTCGCGACAAGCTTTGCATTTTTTTATGCGCGACGAGATCTGGAACAGCGCATCGTAGCGGACGTTGAGCAAAACCTGAGAATCCGCACGGCTTTGATGGTGGGTCGCGCCTCTGAGTTGCTGGCGAGATCTGCCTTTCGCGAGCCGCTCGCGCCAGCAGCATTGCACCAGTTGTGGCAACCGTCGGTGTTGGAAATGGGACAACAAGCCCAATGCCGCGTCACAATTATTCGACGCGATGGCCTGGTCCTAGCCGACTCGAGTGTTAGCTCGGAAAGGCTAGCGGAACTAGAGAATCATGCGCTGCGGCCCGAAATAAGGGAGGCTCTCACATCGGGTTTCGGCGTATCGCGTCGCCACAGTTCGACCGTTTCGCGCGACTCGCTCTACTATGCGGTTAGATTCCCGTCGCAGGGACCTAGTTACGGCGTCGTGCGCGCATCCGAGGAATTGTCACAAGTTGAGGCGGCGATCACCGCATTGCAAAGAAGCCTGGGTATCGGGGCAATTTGTGCCTTGGGGATCAGCCTATTGATCTCATTGGTAGCCGCAGAAATTGCCTCTCGCGCCGCGCGTTCACTGACTGAGTCGGCACGCAAGATGGCATCGGGTGATTTGGACATGCGGATCCCGATGCTAGGCAAGGATGAATTTGGCGAACTGGGTCGAGCCCTCGAGCAATTGGCGCGCAGTCTTTCGCAGACGTTGCGCGAGCTCAAATCCGAGCGCGATCGTATGGACGGAGTCCTATCGCGAATGCACGAAGGCGTGCTAATGCTCGACCCCAAAGGCCGAATTGCCTTGGTGAACCCAGCGCTAAGAGAGATGCTCTTGCTGCAAGATGCGCTCGGTAAAACCCCGCTTGAAGTAATTCGCCATTCCGAGTTGAAGCTACTGCTGGACGAAGCCGTCACGGAAAAGCGCGCGGTCTCTCGCGAAATAGAAGTCTCGGGGTTACTGCCGCGAAGACTCTTGGCGCGCGCGGCCCCGCTGGGAGTTGATGAAGGGGGCGTGTTTGCCGTCTTCTTCGATGTCACTGAAATGCGGCGTTTGGAAACGCTACGTCGCGATTTCATAGCCAACGTTTCTCACGAATTGCGTACCCCGGTGACGGCTATCCGGTCCGCCGGGGAGACCATCCGAGATATTGCCATCAATGACCCCCAAGCATTGCCACGCTTCATCGACATCATTGTGCGCAACGCTGAGCGGTTGGGCAACCTGGTAGATGATATATTGGAACTGTCTCGCATCGAATCGCGGGCACTTCGCCTGGTGCCGGAGTCCGTAGATGTACCCAGTTTGCTGGGCCAAGTCGCCTCGCTCTTTCGCGAGCGAGCGGAGCGCAAAGGCCTCGATCTTCATGTTGTTTCTGAGGGATCCGTCGCACCCGTCGTCGCTGATCGACGCGCTTTGGAAAACGTACTGACGAATCTCATTGATAACGCCGTCAAGTACTGTGGCACAGGAGCGGTAGTGCGAATTGGCGCACAAGCTGAAGCTCAAAGCGTGCGAATTGTGGTTGAAGACACGGGTCCCGGAATAGAAACTGCACATTTGCCGCGGCTATTTGAACGGTTCTATCGGGTCGATACGGGGCGCTCTAGGGAATTGGGTGGCACGGGGCTTGGCCTATCGATTGTGAAACATTTCGTTGAAGCCATGGGCAGCCAAATCCGCGTTGAGAGCACGCCTGGCGTAGGTTCTCGATTCTATTTTTCACTGCCCTGTGCGACGACGGCGGACGAGATCAATTATAAGTCAAGTCCGGGCAGCGTTGCGCGCACCTTAGCCCTCGGTTCCAAGGGGTAAGTCTGGGGCAGGACAACCCGCGCACGAGGTAACGGCCGCCTCCCGGGGGCCCCGACCCTGCTCGCAGCTCTTTGTTGAGTATGTCTGAAGACTTAGGAGTTTTTCGCACGCGACTAGCTAAGTCACGAAGTAAACGGCAATGTCACGCAAACGTCACAAAGGTGTTTCGGCCTCGTCCCTCACCGGCAAAGCGGGATTGCTAGGTTTTCGTCTGCCTATATGAAAAGAAGGTTTCTGCTCGTCTTGTGGGTGTTATCCGCAATCCTAGCCCTGTTCGGTTGCGATAAAAAGGCGCAACCAGCGCCCGAACCTGGGGTAGCTTCGGCGCCACCAGCGCCCGAGAACATCGCATTGACTGGAGCCGGAGCGACGTTCCCATTTCCGCTCTATTCGAAATGGATGGCCCAGTATCATACCCTGCACCCGACGGTTCAAATCAATTATCAATCAATTGGGTCCGGAGGCGGCATTCGGCAAATTACAGCTCGCACAGTTGATTTTGGTGCCACTGATTCACCGATGACCGACGATGAGAATCAAAAGGCACCCGCGAAACTCTACCACATTCCAACGACCCTCGGGGCCGTAGCCGTCACATACAACTTGGAAGGCTTAGCATCACCCCTGAAAATTGCGGGGGACGTTCTGGCGGACATCTATCTGGGCAAGATCACCAAGTGGAACGACAAGCGCATCGCCAGTGAGAATACTGGGACGAAACTGCCAGCCAACGACATTGCGGTCGTTTACCGTTCCGACGGTAGTGGCACAACCGCTGTGTTTACGGACTACTTGGTCAAAGTTTCGCCTGAATTCAAGGACAAAGTCGGGCAAGGCAAGAGTGTCAAGTGGCCCAAAGGTCTGGGTGCCAAGGGTAATGAAGGCGTGACGGGCCAGGTCAAGACGACACCCAACACAATTGGTTACGTTGAGCTCGCCTATGCAGCTCAAAATAAATTGCCGCTGGTTCAATTGAAGAACAAAGCCGGGCAGTTCGTTGAGCCCAGCATTGCAGCCGTTAGTGCCGCCGCGGCAGGTGTTGATTTGCCGGATACTTTAGCAGCATCGATCACCAATGCTGAGGGCGCCGATGCTTATCCAATCTCTTCATACACTTACTTATTGGTCTATGCTGATCTTAAAGATCAGAAGAAGGGTCCAGCCCTGGCTGAGTTTCTGTGGTGGGCCATCCACGACGGTCAAAAGTCAAGTGACGCGCTGAATTACGCGCCGCTGCCTCCGCCGGTGGTGGCCAAAGTAGAGGCGCGACTGAAACAATTGAAAGTAGGCGATAAAGACGCGTTGGTTGGTCTTTAACCATTGTCGGACGAATAGGAACCACGAGGCCGCGGGAGCAGTTTTGGGCAACGCGAAAGTATTCACATTGGACACGCCCCAGTTGCGGATAGGTCCGCTGCGTCGCTCAGGTCGACACCATGGCGACAGCGTATTCAAGGGTCTTACGGCCGGTTTCGCTGTATTGATCGTGGTGATACTGGCTGATATGGCCCTTGAGATGGCGCGTACCTCGCACGCCAGTCTGGCACACTTCGGATGGCGATTCATCCGAAGTACCAATTGGGACCCCGTCCGCGAGCAGTTTGGCGCACTGCCGTTCATTTACGGTACCGTCGTTTCTTCGCTGCTGGCATTGATTCTGGCTGTGCCAATATCCATGGGCGCCTCAATCTGGCTTTCCGAATTGGCGCCGGGTTGGCTCAAGAATCCGATTGGTTTTCTAATTGAGCTTTTGGCAGCCGTGCCTAGTGTCGTGTACGGCCTGTGGGGAATCTTTGTGCTTTGCCCCCTATTGCGAAACGTTGTCGAACCAATGCTGGCTAAGATTCTCGGAACATCGCCGCTATTTCAAGGTCCGCATCAAGGCTTTGGAATGCTCGCCGGAGGCATTATTCTAGCCATCATGATAACGCCGACCATCACTTCCGTCAGTCGAGAAGTGATGAAGGCCGTACCTAACGTCCTGAGAGAAGGCGCCTTCGCCCTCGGTGCCACGCGTTCAGAAGTCGTACGCATGGCAGTATTGCCTTACGCGCGATCCGGCCTGGTGGGGGCCGTGATACTTGGTCTCGGACGAGCCTTAGGCGAGACCATGGCAATCACGATGGTCATCGGTAACCGGTCCGAGATTAGCGCATCGCTATTTTCGCCCAGCTACACAATGGCCAGTGTTATCGCTAACGAATTTACCGAAGCAACCGGTGACTTGTATCTAGCCGCATTGGCTGAAATTGGCCTTTTACTATTCGCCGTGACCGTTGCACTAAACATTGTTGCCCGACTGCTGGTGTGGCGTGTTGCCAGCGCTCCCCGCTAACGCTTTTTATTATGTCAGTATTGAATCAACCTCCAATTCTATCAATGAGTGGCCTTCCAGCCGCGTGAGGGGCAACTCTATGGATAACTACTTATTCCGACGAACCAAAGACCTTTCGATTCGCGGGGCTTGCATTGCCGCGGTGGTGGTCGCAATTGTTCCTCTGGCGCTCGTTCTCAGTTACGTAACTTTACAAGGCCTATCCGGGCTAAACTGGGGTTTTTTCACGCAGTTGCCAAAGCCAGTGGGAGAAACCGGCGGAGGCATGGCCAACGCCATCGTCGGAACTCTGGAAATAGTCGGCTTGGCTTCGGCTATTGGAGTACCCGTGGGCATTCTCGCGGGTATCTATCTAGCCGAATTTGGTAACAATCGATTGGGCAAAGCGGTGCGTTTCGCAGCTGACGTCATGTCTGGCGTCCCGTCAATCACCGTGGGCCTATTCGTATATGGCATTATCGTGCTTCGCTCGCGGCAGTTTTCCGCCTGGGCGGGTGCAGTTGCACTGGCCGTCATCATGCTGCCGACAGTCACTCGCACGTCGGAAGAATTATTGCGACTCGTCCCGGACGCGTTGAGAGAGGCAGCCTTGGGGCTGGGCGTATCACGCTGGCGTGCCACACTCAGCGTCGTGCTTAGAACGGCCGCACCCGGGATTGCTACGGGGGTCATGTTGGCCGTAGCGCGCGTAGCTGGCGAAACAGCGCCGTTGCTGTTCACCGCATTTGGAAATCGTTTTTGGGCTACCGGCATCAATCAGCCCACCGCTTCGCTTCCTGTTCAAATATACACCTACGCGGTTTCTCCATACGACGACTGGCATCGCCAAGCGTGGACCGCTGCGCTGGTTCTGGTTGTACTAGTTCTGGTGCTCAACGTCTCGGCTCGCTGGGTGTTGCACCAACGCGTGAGGACCTCATGAAACCTAGTCCGGCCACCGTTTCTGACGACGGGCAGTCAACTGCTCCACCTCCTTCGAGCGAAGCCACCGATGCGTCTGCTCGCGATTTAACTGTACACAATGGCGCCAGGACATCTATTCCGGTACCGGAGGGAAAAGAGGCTAAAATCAGCACCGAAGATCTGCGTGTCTACTTCGGAAAGACCCGTGTGCTGCACGGTGTGAATCTGGTTGTCGTCAAGGGTGCCGTAACAGCCATCATTGGACCATCCGGTTGCGGCAAGTCCACGTATCTTCGCTGCCTCAACCGCATGCATGAAACCACCCCGGGTGCGAGGGTGGAAGGTCGAGTATTGCTGGACGAACAAGATATCCACGGCGCCTGGATTGATCCAGTACTCGTGCGTCGCCGGGTTGGCATGGTGTTTCAAAAGCCCAATCCGTTTCCAACTATGAGCATTCGAGAAAATGTGCTGGCGGGTATTAGGCTCAATGGGATAAAGGCCAAGGATTCTGAGGAAGTCGTCGAGCATCGGTTGCGCCAGGTGGCGCTTTGGGATGAAGTAAAAGACAATCTTCACCGCTCGGGCGCTAGCTTGTCCGGGGGCCAGCAACAGCGGCTTTGCATTGCCCGCGCCCTGGCATTAGAACCCGAGGTAATTCTAATGGATGAACCTTGTTCGGCACTTGATCCAATTGCTACGGCTCACGTCGAAGAACTTATCCACGAGCTGAAAGAGTCGTACACGATTGCGATAGTGACACATAACATGCAGCAGGCCGGTCGGGTTGCTGACTACACGGCATTTTTTTACATGGGAGTGCTTATCGAGTTCGATCGCACGGACGTCATTTTCACGCAGCCTAAGGAATCACGAACGGAAGATTATATCACCGGACGCTTCGGCTGATATTGGGAGGCATTCTTGCAAAAGCACACAGACCGCGAATATGAACATGAGCTTGAAACGCTCCGTGAGCGAGTGTTGCTCATGGGCGCGGCTGTGGAACAACTGATTGGCTCCGCGCTGGAGGCCTTTGAGCGGCGCAATGTGTCCCTGGCCCAGCGCGCAATCGAAAATGATGACCAAATCGATCACCTTGAAGTAGAAGTCGATCGGCTATGTTTGCGGATATTGGCACTGCGTCAACCCGTCGCATCCGACCTCAGATTCATTACTATGTCGTTGAAGGTCGTCACGGATCTGGAGCGTAGTGGCGATCTGGCCGTCAATGTCTGTGAACGGGTCATCGAACTGGGTTCTCTTCCTGCAATGCCGGCCCACGACCTAATTTGTCGAATGGGGTCGCTTGCCCAAGGCATGCTAAGGGATGCGCTGGACGCATTCGTCAATGGTGACGCGCTCAAAGCGCAGGCAGTCATCGAGCGCGATAACTCGGTAGACGCCCTCTACGAACAACTGTTTCCGGAGTTGGGCGCCCTGATGCGAACGGATCCGGAAAGCGTTGAGTCTGCGACACGGCTACAGTCGATTGGCAAGTACGTCGAGCGCCTGGCGGACCACGCGACGAATATCGCCGAGATGGTCGTGTTCATGGTGCGTGGACAGGACGTTCGACATGGGTTTGAGGTAGCTAAAATCGGCCGCCGCTAGGTCGTTCCCGGCATCTCGAGTTTTCGCAAGGCGTTCGCGATATTCACCGTGCCGTCCGACGGAATGCGCGTAAACGCGGACCAGGCAGCTGCTGCCAAGGTTCCATCCGCCAGCCATTCGTCGAACCAGCCGGGAAAGTACTCCACTCGACGCTGTTTCAGACCAGCACCGCGTTCTCTCAGCCAGCGCCGATTGTAACGTTCATGAGTGCCAACCGGCTGCGAAAGGATCAAGGGCAGCCCCAGCCCTGCATAGAAACTAAGCTCGCTTGGTTTTGTCCAAAGAATGTCGGTGCTGGCCAATAGTGCATTGAATCGGCGATAGTAAGCACTAAATGAGGGTTCAAAAACGATATGCACGGATTTTCCGAGCCTGGATGTCAGCCGCGAAGCTTCAATTGCCTTGGCAAAACGTTGCGCCACTTCCACCCGAGTTCCAGCAATTAGGTTGAGGTGCAAGCGATCATCTCGGATCCGGTCCTTAACGCAAGGCAATAACTCATCCGCTATACTTGCCTGGGCGCCAGCGCCTCCGATGGCCAGAGTCAAAGTGATAGGTTCTGAACTATCCTCCGGCAAGTCCCCCAGTAACCTCGCTAACATCGGGGCATGCAACCTCCTAAAGGTGCCTTCGGGATCCAAGCGAACAATGCGGCGCGTGACGTTGTGACGTAAATTATCCAGCGCGGAAGGTTGCGTCAACTCATGCGGCAACGGAAAACCGGTTAGCGATACCTGGTTCTCGCGGACGCCATACGCCAGCAGGCGTCGCGCTACGCGGGTGCTGGGAGCAAAATAGTGAATGCGACTTTGAGCAGGATTATATGGAACCCACACACGTTGGACGTCAGCATCCGTGACTACACAGTAGATTCGCTCGATGTCCGCCGCGTTGGCGACGAGGGCAGGTGCGTAAATTGTGGTAACTAGGGCGGATTTTCGGGTGCTTAGGTAGTCGACCAGACCGCGACCCAGCCCACGATTGATGAAGTAGTGCATGAACTTAGTGGCAAAATCGGGTTTGCTTTGGTCTGCCTTTTCGTGCATGGGCGGAATGATGGTAACCAAGTCCATGAGTGCATTGGCCTGTCGCACTAACCAATCGCTTTCACTCGGTCGGGACAAAAACGAGTGACCCCGGCGAATCAGTTGCCAAAGCCTCGCATCCTTTTCGCCCGCGATCGGCGCTTCATCCGCGAGGTACAGCGGGCAACCTAGAGCGTCCGCTATGGGATAGGCAGCCCGCAGGTGTCCGTAGCCCATTTCAAGAGAAATGATATCTAATTGCACAACGTACTCCTCATCAACTACGCAGCCTGACGCGCGAACGAGGGCGATGGCTGCCGCTTAGTTCGACGAGGATCGGTGAGCCTGAGAACCTTTGCCGATGCGCAAGTGATGGCCACGCCAAGTAACGTCGCTCTTGAACCACGCGACGAACCAACAAATGAGCTGTGCCGGTTGACGCAATATGACATGAACTACCCAGAGGCTGCTGAGCGAACGCTGCCCACTCCAGCGCAGCGTCGCCACTAATTCTGATAGCCACGTGATTGCACAAGCCATACCACAGGCTGTTATAATTGCTGCTCGGGGCACTGCCGGGTTGGGACCATTCATGAATGCCGCACTTGCCGCGGCCAACGACAACCAGATTTGGGGCAATAATAGTAGCTCTAGCAGGTAACCGGGAGTGCCCAGCGTTCGACGAATTTGCGACCAGCGTAGATGTCGATGCCACAATCCCCCCAATGTCCAAGATCTATTGATGGTCGTTATGGCACTTGGACTCGTGACTACTCGATAACCCGCTCGACTAATGGCTCGACCCATCAAGTAATCCTCCGCCAATATATCCGCGAATTTGCCTAGCCCCCCAATCTGCGACAAGGCGCTCCGCCGCAGTAACATCGATTTGCCAACGACGCAGGGGTGCTTGCCCACGAAATTGGCCAGTGCCAGCCCGTGGATCACGTATGAGTTTTGTTGCAAACTTTCCAGGGCGGAGCCAACAGTAGCGTCCCCATTGCCAATGATTGGATTGGAGACGAGCCCGACCTGCGGATCCTCAAGTTCCGCAGCAATGGTGGCCAGGTAATGCTCACTGGCCCGAATATTCGAGTCCGAGATCAACAAGGCCTCGTAGCGCGCGCTCCGGAGCAGCGCACGTAAGGTACGCACCTTCGGGTTGAGTCCAGTGGGACATTGCCCCACCACGATGCGTATCGATTGCTCCGGATGGCGGGCAGCCACCCTGCGAGCGATGGGCAACGCGGGATCGAACTTGTCGGCAACGCCGAGTAAGAGTTCGTATTGGGGGTGGGTTTGTCGGCAGAAACTCTCTAAATTCGCCTCGAGCTCGTCGTCAACCCCTTTCAGCGGCTTTAGCACAGTAACCGGCATTGTGCCTGCCTTGTGCCGGCCCTGTTGCGCCACCAGCCAATGCACAACAGCGTGCGACAACAGCGCAAACGTCAGCGAAAAACCCGCAATCAACAATACACAGTATGTGAACATTGTGTCCTATGCTGCTTGTATATTGCAGCATGGGCTCGCAACAGCCTCGTGTCACTGAATCAACAGTGTTGTCACATTCAGATGAAAGCGTGATAACGGGGCTGTCACCATTACGCCATGTCAATGCCGTCGATTCGGCATTTTTCGCAGGGAACCCACTGAAAATGCAGTTGACTGGGACGACAATACCATCAAATGTCAGGCTCTTCACGTGAATTTGTGGGCGTCATTTAAAAAGGCTGTGGACTTGTGGAGCCCGAAGCAAGCAAATGCCTCGAGAATTCAAGCTCTTGCAGTCGGGCCCCACAGGGCCCACAGCCGGCGACGACGACCCCGATTTTCGATCCCGATTTCGGAGGCGGAAATCGAGGGCACACGGTACCGTGATCGAGCCGAAACTAGCTTCCACCGGAGCGATCGATTCGAAATCGGCACCCACAAATTCACGAGAAGAGGCAAATGTCAGAATCAGCCTACACACAGACCCACACATTGTGACAACTTGATGACGACGCTCATTCAATTGTTCGTTCGACGGGTGTGGACTTCGATTCCTACGCGTTGGACGACTCGAGTTGCCGAACTGATTTTGCTGCCAGTTGATGAAATGCGGCTTGGGTTCAACTTTCAGCGAATAGGTTTCAATCAAAGTGCGGCAATGTGCCGCCGGTCGAAGGCATGTAATCTGCGGCAGTAGCCGGACTTTGGGGTCATCTTGATACAGTGTGTGGTGTCGAAGCGCGACGCGGACAGCCATGGGCCCACCACAGCGAGTAGCGTGCCTATTGTTTCGGAAGTATTTCTTGAACGGCTCAGCCCGGCGCCGGGGCGCGACCGTGCGTGGATTCCGTGCCGCCATGGGGCTAAGAGCTTCGCGGTTCATCCACGAAACACAGCGGTTGCGCCTGGGAAACATTACCCGCGCATAATTGTATCGTTGATAAGCCCCTAGAGGATGCCAAACCAGTGATGACGATCGGATCCCTCCCCGCAAACCTGGCGATTATTGCTCCGCGAGCAGAGGAGCAGTGGCTCTCCGACTTCGTTACGCAGCGCGAGTTGCCAGTGCACTGGCTGCGTTGATTGCCCTGATTGCCCTGTTCATAGTTGCTTGGGTCGCGTTATCCGATGGGCCCGTGGCACGACGGCGATTGGGCGTAGCCAATAGCCGCTCCGCCACCTCGCGACCGCTCGGTGACTGAGCCTCGATCAACCCGCATCGGCCTGACAGCCATTCACGGTAAAGGTGTCAAACGGGGCCGTGTTGCCGTCCGCGACGAAGTAGCAATTCACCGTGGCCAGACAGCTGGCGACGGTCACGTGGCAAAAGTCGTTGTGTAGTTCACTCGACGCCACCAAATCTTGCCCAAGGGCACAATAGTATGTATCCGTTCGCGCGTTACCAGCGGCATCCGTGCCAACGACGGTAGTAGCCGAGGTTACTTCTATCGGGCGCGAGTCGCCGCCGACTGCTCCCGTTTCTACGAATACGATACCGGTCCCATCCGAGGTGCAATTGCCGCCTTTCTTCGGGCATGACCGCGTATAGACGTGCGTATGCGAACCGAAGATGACATTCACATTATTCTTTTCAGCTAAATCGACCCAGGGGAGCCCGGCCGCAAAGGGCGGGTGGTAACTGCAAGCGTATATGGGCTCATGAAAGAAGATGAACTTCAGTTGAGCGTTCTGCGCGTACGGCTTGGCCAGCTCCGTCGCGAGCCAGGTGGTCTGTGGATCCTGCCAGCTGGGAGATGACACCTGTTCGCTGTCGAGCATAAAAAAGACAGCGCTCCCGTACGTTACCGAATAGTAAATTCCATTCACTCTATTGGGACCCAGGCTCTGCTGCGCCGGGAGATACTGATTCCACAAATCGGTCCAATTACCGGGCGGATTATCGTCATGGTTGCCCACCGAGCCGAAGTAGCGGGCCAGGGCCCCAAAGCTGGTGGCGCAGAGTGCGTCAGGATGGAATTCCGACGCGCCGATTAAGGTTTCGTGGTCATTCCAGTTCGAGGTTCCAGCGGCGTCCACCAAGTCACCGTTGCTGAAGGCAGCGACCGCGTTAGGGTCGATCTGATTCATTTGGTTAATGGCAGTCTGGACACGGGCGTCGTAATTCGGCACTCCGGTGTGCATGTCACCAAAGAGGAAGAAGCTAAAACTCCCCGTGGCGTTGCAGCGGCCGTTTTGACAGCCTTGGTTCGGGCCACACGCGTTGCCGCAGCAGCCGCAATTGGCGTTGTCGGTTTGTACGTTGGCACAGTAAGGAGCTACTCCCGCATCGGAGTCCGCGCCGCACAGCGTCTCACTCGGCTGGCAAGTGGTGGTAGTACACTGACCACTGGAGCATGCCTCGCTTGGCTCGCATTGATTGCCACAGGTGCCGCAGTTGGCATTGTCCGTTAGCGTGTTGGCGCAGTGGGGACCACCGGCGTCTTTGCCGTCGGCGTTACACAGGGTCTGCTCGGGACTGCATGTTGGACCACTCGTGACAGGCTTGTTGCTATTGCTTCCACAACTGGTCAGCGTTCCGGCAAGTGCTAAGTGAAGAGCGATTGCGCGTACAACGGATATCGGCGTTCGCATGGGCATTATCGTACCGCGCCGTCGCCATTGCGGTCAGGACTAATTTGTCCGGCAGCCGGGGCCCCTGATTGCGTCGCGCAGCCTTGGGACGGTGCCCCCAAGTCTGGGGAAGCTCGCAATGCCCGTTTATTAGCGCGAATTAGAGACGAAGCCTTGCGGTAATTGCAACATTATGGTGAACTTTTGGTGCTTTGGAGGTCTGGCCGTGCGGTGGGCTCTCTTATTGTGCTGTTCTTTCGCCTTCCTCATGGCCGTTGCCTGTTCTAGTGGCAGTCCCAAATGAACACTGTGCAGTCATCCGGCGGGTCCACGTCTAGCGGAGGCGCATCGAACTGCGGGGAACGGACGGACACACCGGTGCTCCTCCGCGGGCGGCGCATCCGCCGCGGACGCGACGGCAAATTCCGGGGGGGTGAAAGCAATCCTCGCCAGCGGCTACCAGTCCTGCGCGCTGATGGTCGATGGCTCGATTCAATGTTGGGGATACAATCTCCATGGTGAGCTCGGCGATGACACCACGGTAAACAGCTCCGTCCCCGTGGATGTAGTTGGTATCACCAACGCCACCGCTGTTGCCTGCGGCTACACCCAGACCTGCGCGCTGCTCAGCGATCAATCGGTTCAGTGTTGGGGTTACAACGCAGATGGTCAGCTCGGCAACGATGACCCTCTTCTGAAGAACAGTTCTAAGCCGGTCGCGGTGGATGGCATGAGCAACGCCATCGCTGTTTCCAGCGGTCAATTGCACGCGTGCGCGCTGATCAGCGGCGGCTCGATCCAATGTTGGGGATACGGCTTCAACGGCCAGCTCGGCAATGGCAGCACAGTAAACAGCTCCGTCCCCGTGGATGTAGTTGGTGTCACCAACGCCACCGCGGTTAGCGCCGGTTATTTGCACACCTGCGCGCTGCTCAGAGACAAGTCGGCTATGTGCTGGGGTAATAACATCGACGGCCAGCTCGGCACCGGAAATAAGACGGCGAGTAACACGCCCCTGTCGGTCATTGGCCTGTCAAATGCCGCAAATATTGCCTCCGGTTATGGCCACACCTGCGCGGTGCTGAGTGATGGCACGGCTCAGTGCTGGGGCTACAATGATCTCGGCCAGCTCGGCGACGGCGACCACTAATAGACCGCACCGCCCCTGTCGCCGTCTCTGGCATCACGAATGCCGTCACTATTGGCGCCGGCTATTATTTCGCCTGCGCATTGCTGAGCGACGGCACGGTTCAGTGCTGGGGACAAAATTCGGAAGCCTCTGAACTCGGCATCGGCAGCAACACGAACGAGCTGGTCTGCGGCAGCGATCCCACGAGCCCCACGTTCCACAATTGCAGCCCAGTCCCTCTTACGGTCTCTGGCATCACCAACGCGGTTGGCCTTGCCCTCGGCGAGTTCCATGGTTGCGCGCTGCTGAGGGGCGGCTCGATTCAATGCTGGGGCGACAATGCCAACGGGGGCGAGCTCGGCAATAACAGCACAATAGATAGCCCCGTCCCTGTCGAGGTAGTCGGGTTCTGAGCGGCGTTAGCGACCTTACAGCCCAGAACTCATTCGTCTTGAGTCAAGTTTTCGCAATGCCGTGTTCCGGGTCGGGAACCGGAACACCCGCACGATAAAAACGTCGGAACCGGCAGTGAAAAAGTGCAGCTGGCTGCACTTTTTCAAGGAGGTAGACGTTCCTCGCGCAGCGAGGAACGCCCGAAGGGCGTAGTGAACGGACGAGCGGGTCACCAACGAAACCAGGCGCACGGCGTGCCGGCATTTCAAATAGAAATAGCAGCCAGGGCGTCACCGGCTGGGAGGACTCCCGTTAGCGACCTTAAGGCGAAGAAGTCATGGCATTTGAGTCAACTTTTCAGAACGCAGTTGCCTGGGCCGGGGCCCAGACAACCAACATAATCAAAACGTCAGAACGAACCCGCGGGTTAGGAGTGAAAATCTAAGGCACGGGCCGTCAACGTATCCATCTGGATAGGTGAGCTCAACGGTACCGGCTGGGAGGACTCCCGTTAGTCAGTTGAATCATCCGGCATCGGCCTCGGCACAATCTGAGTCGTTTGCAGAGGTGCAGCCGGCGGGGCAGCAGCCGTCACCCGACGCGCAGCTAACGATGGCGGTGTGACTGCAAGTCACGTTGCACTTCGCGGCGCTGCCCGTCATCTGGTCGGCTGTGCACGCATTGCCATCGTCGCAGCTATTCGGGCAGGACGACGGGGGATCGCAAGTCTCATTGGGTTCAACCCGATTGTTGCCGCACACACAGCCATTCACAGTCCAGGTGTCAAACGGGGTCGTGTTGCCGGCAGCGACGATATAGCAGTTCACCGTGGCCAGACAGCTGTTGACGCTCACGTGGCAAAAGTCGTTGACCATTTCACTATACGCCATCAGCTCCTGCCCGAGGTTACAATTGTATGTATCCGTCCGCGCGATTTCCCTCGGCATCCGTGCCGGTGACTGTGGCCGTGGTCACGTCTAATGGACGCACATCGCCGCCGACCGCTCCAGTCTCCACGAATATGATACCGGTCCCATCGGTGTGCATTTGCCGCCCATCTTCGGGCATGGTCCGCGTGTAGATGTGCGTATGCGAACCGAAGATGACGTTCACGGCGTTCTTTTCGGCAAGATCGACCCAGGGCAGCCCTGCAGCAAGGCCTGGAACGTTAGTGCAGCACGAATACACGGGCTCGTGAAAGAAGATGAACTTGAGTTGAGCGTTCTGCGCGTACGGCTTGGCCAGCTCCGACGCGAGCCAGAGTGGTCTGCGGGTCCAGATAGTTAGTCACTGCGGGCGACACATGCTCGCTGTCGAGCATGAAAAAGACAGCGCTCCCGTACGTTACCGAATAGTAAATTCCATCCTCTCCATTGTGACCCAGGCTCTGCTGCGCCGGGAGATACTGATTCCACAAAGTGTACCAACTACCGGGCGGATTATCGTCATGGTTGCCCACCGAGCCGAAGTAACGCGCCTGTGCTCCAAAACTCGGTGAAGCAGGCCGAGTTAGGATGGAATTCCGACGCGCCGATCAAGGTTTCGTGGTCAATCCAGTTCGAGGATCCAGGGGCTGTCCACCAAGTCGCCATTACTGAAGGCAGCCACCGCATTGGGATCGATCTGATTCATCTGGTTCATGGCAGTCTGGACATTGGCGTTGTTTTTCGGCACTCCCGCGTGCATGTCGCCAAAGAGGAAGAAGCTGAAACTCGTCGGAGTTGTCGCAGCGGCCGTTTTGACAGCCTTGGTTCGGGCCACAAGCGTTGCCGCAGCAGCCGCAATTGGCGTTGTCCGATTGCAGGTTGGCGCAGTAGGGAGCCGCTCCTGCGTCGGTATCGGCGCCGCACAGCGTCTCGTTCGGCTGGCAAGTGGTGGTACACTGACCGCTGGAGCATGCCTCGCCTGGCTCGCATTGATTGCCACAGGACCCGCAGTTGGCATTGTCCGTTAGCGTGTTGGCGCAGTGGGGACCACCGGCGTCCTTGCCGCTCAGTATTGCACAGGGTCTCCTTGGGCCCGCATGTGGTGAAGTAAACACTGACCACTGGAGCATGCCTCGCCCGGCTCGCATTGATTGCCACAGGACCCGCAGTTGGCATCGTCCGTTAGCGGGTTGACGCAGGTGGGGCCACCCGGCGTCCATGCCGCTCGCATTGCAGAGGATCTGCTTGGACCCGCATGTTGGACCACCCGTGGCAGGCTTGTTGCTATTGCTTCCACAACTAGTCAGCATTCCGGCTAGCGCCAAGAGAAGAGCAACATTGCGCACAACGGATGTCGGCGTTCGCATGGGCGTTATCGTACCGCACCAGGGCCATGGCGGTGAGAACTAACTAGTTCCCGTCGAAAAATGCGTTTTCGGCTTGATTTGCCGGTCTTGCGCCCACTTTTGGCGCCTCTTTCTTTCGATACTGCCCGACCACGACATGCCAAAAACGCCCAAGCCGCTCACGATTTCCGCGGGATCGCTAGTCGCGTTGGCGCGCAGGGGCCCGGCCCTGCGCGCGCTGACTTGCTCAGTAATTTCCAAGGCTTTGGAGTTTTTCGCTGGAAACTAACTAACCCGCCAGGGCCGCCCCCGCCGGCTGCCCGTGTCCTCTGCGATTGTGCCGGCTATGGGGCGCCGCGGCTAGCCTGACCACCCAGACCTAGAAGAAGTAGACTGTCCCAGGCACATCGCGGTCAATGGTCCCGCCATCACCGAGCTGGCCATAATGATTCCAGCCCCAACAGCTGGCCGCGTAAGGACCTTTTCGGGGCGGAGTCGTCGTTGCGCAAGTATGATGGCTGCCTGCGGTCACGGTGTTGAGATTCTTCAAGTACGAGACGATAACAGGCGTCGAGCCTGACTGGCCCGCAGTGCCATTACCGAGCTCGCCGTCTGAGCGCGGTAGCGACGAAAGTGCTCCCAGCTGACGGAGCCTGGTTTGCTCGTGAGACAAGTTCGCCTGCATCTGTGCGAGCTACATTGCTGTGCTGGCTCTCGCCTGGGTCGAGAAATGGCTTATCAGGAAACGACTGCTTTCGGCGATATAGTGGGGCTGCGTTCGCTGACGGCAGGCAACACAAAGGCTTCGGCTCAGTTTCAA
>CAWIGY010000085.1:0-10975 GCA_963835565.1 uncultured delta proteobacterium | reverse complement strand
CACGACTCTACTGCCTCAAGTCAACAAGCTGCGGGATGAGTTCGACATCAAGCACTTCGTGTTGGTCGGTGATCGCGGAATGATCACGCAGAAACAGGTCAACGAATTGCGCGACATTGATGGCACTGACTGGATTGGCGCACTGCGCCCTGGAGCGATCAACAAGCTCATCCAGGATGGCTCAATCCAGATAGGACTATTCGATGAGCGCAACCTCTTCGAGATCGAACATCCCGATTTCCCCGCAGAGCGCCTGGTACCCTGTCGCAATCCGGAGCTAGCTCTCAGGCGTGCCGCCAAGCGCAAAGCACTGCTCGAAGCTACCGTCGAAGAACTCGACAAGGTGCGACGCATGGTCGGTCAGGGACGTCTACGCGGCACTGATGCCATTGCAACTGCTGTTGGCGAAATCCTCGAGCAGTCCAGGATTGCCAAACACTACAAGGTTCAAATTCAGGAAAATGGTTTCGACTGCGAGTTGGATGACAAATCCCTCGCTGCCGAGATCTCGGGGCAGGTCAATGGAAACACCGCTTTGGTAAGTAAGCGACTTGCCGGTTACCAGCGGCACATCAAGTCTGTGGCTAACAAGCTCGACATGCTCCAGCAAAAGACCAAGCAAGGTCATCTGTACGGCAAGGTCAAGATCGGCGTGCGAGTGGGTAGAGTCATCAACAAGTACAAGATGGCTAAGCACTTTGTACTCAGCATCGAAGATGATTCGTTCGAATTCAAGATCGACCAACAGCAGGTTGATGCCGAAGCCGCGCTTGACGGCTTGTATGTGGTACGCACTAGCGTTCCGAAATCAACAATGGATGCAAACCAAACGGTTCGCAGCTATAAGCTACTCAGCAATGTGGAGCATGCGTTCCGCTGTTTGAAAAGCGTCGATCTCATGGTGCGCCCCATACACCATCATCTTGAAGACCGTGTTCGCGCTCACCTCTTTCTGTGCATGCTGGCGTACTACGTGCAGTGGCACATGGCTGAAGCGTGGCGTCCTCTGCTCTTCGCCGATGAAGACCAAGAAGCCAAGAAATCCCGCGATCCAGTGGCCCCAGCTGAACGCTCGGCGCCCGCGCTCGAAAAAGTACACACCAAGAGGCTCGACGATGCCTCTGTCGTCCACTCCTGGCAAACCTTACTGAACCACCTCAAAGGCATCGTCCGCAACACCTGCCGGTGTCGCGGCGCCGGGCCCGATTCAGCCACTTTCACCACGACCACGACACCTAATCCGACTCAACGCAAGGCGCTCAAGCTACTCGAAACCATTGGAGTGTAGGCAGCACATCCACACCCGATCTGAATTCAACCCCCTGAAATCATAGGCACAACTTGTTGTCGCTAACCAGGAACTTCAGCCTAGAACCCGTCCATCGAATTGCATAGACTCGCTCGCAGCCCGTCGAGCAACTCGCGCCTACGCCCACGCGGCATAACGTCGGTCAGTTCCTCGACGAGAGTGTACATCTCATCCAGCTCGTCGACTGTCGCGTCGATGAGCAGCAGTCCCGGCACGTCTACGTGCGGGCGTGCACGAGAAATGATCGAGCGCAGCTCGAACATCTCGGCGGTGTGCTCCCGGAGAAAATCGCGTTCCGCGTCATCGATCCCCCAGAACACGAGCTTCTGATAAGTCTGAGGGTGTTTCAACGTGCCCCGTAATGACGCCATTCTCGGGGCAATCCGTGCAACACCACTCGACCGATTCGAGCGTCGAGATCACGATACGAATGCGACCTCGACACAGTCTCCGGCCGACTCGAGCCACGCAGGGGACCGCAGAAATCCACGGCTCCCTCCAGGTGCGGCAAGTCGCCGCCTCCACGACCTCACGTGTGAATGCAGCTCGGCGTTTGGCCGGAGCTGGAGCGTCCTTGACGAATTCCGGAACCAGATGCTGTAGGTCCGTAACCCACGTTGCCATTGGCGGAATTTCAAGCACATCCCCCCTTGCCCGTCACCCCATCGATCACAAGTCTGCCCTAAGCGCAAGCAAATCTGGCTACGCTTCCCGCAAGCGGGTTAC
The DNA here is from genome assembly GCA_963835565.1 of uncultured delta proteobacterium. Classification (GTDB taxonomy): domain Bacteria; phylum Myxococcota_A; class Polyangia; order Polyangiales; family Polyangiaceae; genus FEN-1139. The sequence goes on along the minus strand of CAWIGY010000085.1, from coordinate 8,940 downwards.
TCTGCACCTGTCGAACAACATGCCGCCCTTGAGGAGTCGCTGGGCGCCGGTGTGGCGGGCGAAGGAGATGGGGGTACGCGCTTGGTGATGCCGGTGGCAGCAGCGAGGTGCCGAAGTTCGGTAGATATCGCACCGTTGCTACTGGAACCCCTACTGAGTGATGGTACGGTTCAGTGCTGGACTGACAACAGTTCTGGCTACAGTGCGCCTGTTACAATCACCGAAAATTGATGGTCACAAGCGGCGCGACGCCGTTGATTACAACAACTGCGCAATCGTCCACTACTTATGTCCACCCATGCAGAATACCGCATAAAGGGCCTGCCTAGTAGGGGTAACCCCAACATTCGTGTCATGAGCCGCCATTTGGTTCAATTCGACAACACCAGCGAGAAGCCAGAGAAGGAAGATAGCAATTCTTCTGCGCGCTTTTTCACGATACTCCGAAGCACGCCGAACTTTGCGGGACGCTCGATACAATAACGTTGATTACTGCATTAGGGTTCTGCTGAACAGTAACGCAGGTCTTGGGACACAGGGTAATGTTACCGTTGCTAGTGAGGTACCAACCATCACCCTGTAAGCAATCAGGTTGTGATTGCCCGACAAGATACTCGTCACCTGGTGGATTGCTTTGCATGTTGGTTTGGTAGACGACATAGATCGTCATGCTGTCGTTCAAAGCCGGCAAACCAGCATTGCTTGGAGACAATATCGAGCAATCGCCGAGGCCGCTGTCAGGCGGCATTATGAATGAGGCCTCATAGCCAAAACAATCGTGCTCTATGATGGGCGGATTGCTTGGTATTATCAGGGTTAGGCCACCCGTGTACTGGGCTTGGTTGACGCAGCCCGCGTCAGATGTCGCGCCACCATCCACGCAGCCTGCATCAGATGTCGCGCCACCATCCCTAGAAATCGTACTGTTGGTTGTGCCACTATTCTTTGCATCAACATTTATCCCACACGCGACGCTCAACATTGCAAAGCTCACCAATAATGACTTGAAGGTATCCATAATTTCCATTCCGATTGTATCACTTTTCTTGCGAGCGCACCAGACCAACAGGGCCGCCAAGTACACGTGGGGTAGCAGGCATAAAACTCTCCGTCTCGCCATCAACCTCACACGACTTTCCCGCGATTTGTCCCTAGTTGGCCTCGCTAATCACTCTCGGACCCAACCCAAAATCGGCCCGTCGAGCTTCCAGAGACCTGGCGTCAATTAGGGCAATTAGGATAACCGTTGGCGTACAGGGGGCAGTACTGTGGATCGTAGTTATCCCAAACCCATTCGATGTCTTGTCCAGCTCCGTCAGCATTGCCACTATAAGCAGTCGCGAGATATCCCGGTGACCAAATGACTTGCCCATTAGTGTAGGACCTCCCAGCATACTTCATGGTCCACTGATAGGTCGGCGTCCCCTGTGAATACGTGACATAGTTGCCGTTATTGTTCCAGTCTAGCGCCCAAGCACCGTACATCCAAGTTTCTTGGAAGTTCGCGATTTGCGCGATACTGCCTCCTACTGTAGGTCTCTCCAAGATCCACTCGGCTAGATCACCCTGAAAGGTTAGGCCAGTCGTGTATACCGGAATTGCCGCATAATAGCAAATGCCACTATGATAATTACAGATTGAGGACCAAGCCACACCTCCGTAAGGATGGTTGGAGTCGCCGCTCCAGTCGCTCGCCCAGTTGTCAACCGACAAGTAATCATTGGCATCGGTATTCACAGGGTAGGCGTACGAACCACCATCACTTTGGCCGTTGCAATTATAACGAAGCTCGACCCATATCGTGTAGACTTCCACACAGTTACTACTTGAATCGCAGGACAAATTCGAGTTGGAACCCGCTTGGTTCAGTAAAACTAGCCAAACCCAAATCATCGGATATCAGATCGATGCCGTTATCTGCGGTAGCTTGGCTCTGTGAATACAAGACACAACTGCCATAGGGCACCGTCTGAACTTCTACTCTTGTCGATATTCCAGGTTGAACGGTGAAATGCACTGGGGTTCCAAGATTCTGTTGCGCCGTGGCACTTGTCGCCAACGTCAGAACTGGAATGAGCCCGAATGTCGATACTCGTTTGAACATGCGAAACCTCCACGTTTGTCTTCAACGGACACGCCCCCAGACTATGGTTGTCAACAGGCCCGTTTCTCGGTTGGGACAACGGCGCCGTTCTGCTGCAAAACCTTGATTATGGCGTCAAATTTACGCTCTTACGCTTCGTCGGCATAACGTTTTGATTTTGGTAACTGAGCGGTCAATTGAAGTGAGCGACTGCAATGTCAATATCTCAAGGCTGCTCAAAATTCCGCTTTAGGTGCACGGACTACTGCGCATTTGGAAGCAACAGTTCGTGATTGCCGCCTTGACGAACCCGAGCAAGGTGCGGCGGGCGAACGAAGCAGCCAGTTCAGTTGCTGGTCGTTGTAACGTTTGCCACTGGGAACTGAATGCTTCCGGTACCACCCCCTGTTTCTACATTGATGTAAACCGAGATCAAGTTCCCCAGACTCCAGCCCTGGTTCGTCCACGCCGCAAAGTGGTCGCTAACGGTAATTGTCCCGCATTGGCGAGCTGCCGACCGGACACTCCACATCTGAGTCCAAGGGCCCGTATGACCGGATTCGCAAGCATTGCCACCGGTTCCGGTCGTCTGGTTCGTAATCAAGTAGTACGTACCCCCATCAATGGTGGCGGTGACACTGCTCTTCTGTGTCGGCATGGTTCGGAACGAGTCGTTGACAATGTACCATTCAACACATGGGCTTTGCGTCCACCCATACATTCCAATTTGCGAGAAGCTGCCGGCGGTTCCCGTTTTTGACTCGACGAATTGTCCCACAACCGTTCCGTAAGCCGTGTAAATCTTAGGGCTGCGGAAGTCCAGGCCGAGATGGGCCAGGAAATCATTGGAAGTACTGGTGGTACTCCAAGACGCACCAAATGCTTGCGTGCTCGTGAAGTACGTGACGGTTCCCCCGCTTCCGTTGGTCCAGCCGCCATAATCGAGACCATCGGCGACGCCAGAAGCACTGGCAGAAGTAGTTATGGCCCCCGTAACACCGCCAGTCGGCATGGTCGCCGAACAATTGAGGCCGCCAGCAGCCGCAGCACCGCCAGTCGCTGAGTTGCCACCGGTCGCGGCGCCGCCCGCGCCCGGGACGCCACCCGTAGCCTTCGAACCACCGGTGGCCGCCGTACCGGCTGTGCTAGTCGTGCCACCCGTGGCTTTGCTGCCGCCAGTCGCCACGCCACCACCGGTGCTATTCGTCCCGCCCGTGGCGTTCACTCCTCCGCTGGCCGTCGTGCCGCCTGTCATTAGAGAGCCGCCAGCGCCAACCGCACCGCCGGTGCTCACGCTGCCACCCGACGCTTCGCTTCCTCCCGTGTTGAGGGCGCCGCCCATGGCTGTAGAACCTGAAGCGCTGCTGCTACCGCCCGAGCTCGTGTCGCCACTGGTCCCAGGCGAAGGACTGCCCGCGTCAGAACCGGAACATCCCGGAATCAAAGACCCGACTATGCCGGATAGCATAAGGCATCTCGAAAACTGAACTCTTCGAGTGGCGCTAGTGCCGCCTGCCAAAAGTCCGGGCAGTCTTTTGGCGCCGCGGCGCGCCTCTAGTTCCGCCTGCGGGCTACTACAACCATGGGCGAACTTCTGGCGTGCGGAACTAGTTGTCGTGGACATTATTTCAAGACACCTTTCGGAAAATTGCCGTTAATCGTCACGTTCAATTGGTTTCACTCGCCCGAGGCACGGTCACATCTTAGGCCCGTTGAACTACCCGGCCGACTGGCTCCGTACAATGCCTGCGGTTGGTCTAATTGCTCCTTGCCTCTCATCTAGTGCAATCGTTTGCACTTTCTGGGTGGCAATAAATCTCTGCCAAGTGCTGAGACTGCCACAACGGAAAACTCCACTATCGGCGTCACAGGCTTGTGTGTTGCCGGCGAGAACCCCGAAGCCCTAAAACTCCTCACAAGGGCCGCACAGAGTGTGCGGGGGGGGTCGGGATTCTGCTCGGTCGTTGCTATGCTGGACACGATCATCCAAGACCGCCGCGTTTTGATCACGTGGGGCGCGACTAGAGTGAGCCCGCGCACGGTCCCATACGGTTCGCACCAGTGGAACCACTGGAACCATCCAGAGTTTTCGCGTCCAGCCCATTATTGGGACTAGGGCAATGTCCACAACGTCAGTTGCATAGCGGAAGACTCGTACGGCGATCAGTACCCCGTAACCGAAGCGACTACCCCGGGCTTTGGCTTGAACAACATGACCCAGGTTGAGGACGATGCTCTCGACCGTTGTGTATCCGAATCAGGCGGAGACCAGACTTGTTATCTCGTTACTTGCTCGCACTTTTGAGCTTGTGATGGTCCCCATGTCAACATGTGGACGTGCTTGATGCGAGCCCCGTCCATTTGCCAAGAATCTAACACTACTGCCGAAAAGATTGGAGTCATTGGGGTGTGCTTGTGACGGGAGACTCGCCTGAACTGCAAGCGCGCCGATGCGACTCGTGACAGAGGGGGCAGCGTGGCAACCAGCGGACCAGCGCGCGAGCGAACGCGAGTCGAAAGGTAACGAACGAATCGGCGAAGTGTCTCTCAGGCCGCGAGATGGAACGCGTCAGCTCCATCTTTGCTTCTGGCCGAGGGGGGAAAGCGCGGGCTTTCTCCGCGACAATAAAGGCATAACAGCAGATGACGACCGATACGTGATGGTGCCATCCGTGCCACGACCGCCCCTCGAAGTGGTCGAGTCCCAGTTCACCCTTGAGATCTTCGTACATCCGTTCTGTGCGCCAGCGCTCTTTGATAATGCGTACGTTTTGCTTGTGGCTCATGCGGCGCCAGGACAACGCACCCTTGACGTCCCGTTCGTATTCAAGAAGGTAACGTTCGATGTTACAGGAGTGCTCGCTTTATCGGCCTTCAAACCGCCACCGCTCTCCAAAATTGATCCGTTTGTGCTGGGCCGAATTGATCCGGGCTGGGATCGGGAAGTCAGTTGGTGTTCGCAGTGCTCACGGAAATGGACCCGTGCATAGTGACGTGCAAATACAGAAACCCCACCTATCCAGGCCGATTGCGAGGAGGGTGGGGTCAAGGCAAATGGTGGTGGTTGTTAGCCGTCAGTTGATCGAAGCGAAGGGCCGTCAATTCGCAGGGTGTGGCACAGGTGGCGCAGCCGGCTGAGCAAAGCGCTGACCATTTCTTTTTTTCCTAGAAATTCGTACCAGGCATCGTAGTCGAGATTGGTCGTGATGATGGTAGAGCGCCGGTTGTATCGCTCCTCCATCAGTTTGAAGAAGGTGTTGCTCTGTTCGGGTCGAAGATTGAGATATCCCATCTCGTCGATCACGAGCAAATCGATCTTGGAGAGGCGGTCCACGAGTTTGCGTGTTGAGCGGTCGGCGAGAGAGGCGTACATCTCATCGAAAAGGTCCTGGGCTTTGATGAAGAGACCCCGGTGCCCGTTCTCGATTGCTTTGAGCAGTAACCCCACCGCCAATCCGGTTTTGCCCACTCCGGGCTCTCCGATCAAGACGAGGTTGCGGTGCTGGACGATGAAGTCGAGTTCGGCCAATTGCTTGACTGTAGCGATTGAAATGCCGGGTTGCCGGTCGTAAGGGAAGGACTCGATGGACCAACGCTCGGGTAAGTGTGCCTGCTCGATGCGGTAGGTGACGGCTCGCTCTTGGCGGTATTGTTCTTGTTCTCGCAGCAAGCGTGCCAAAAACTCAGCGTAACTGGGATGCGCCTTTTCGGCCCGTTTCAACTCTCGTTCCAGGATCTGACGAATCTTTGCTAGCTTGAGATTTTTGAGTAATTGGTCGAGGTCGTCATTCATCGGTGGACTCCGGGTCGTCGGGGTTGGTGTCATCGCGGGCCTTTTGGTGATCGGTATTCGGCTCGGGCTCAGCCTGGGGCAAACGAAAGAAGTCGCCGGCGATGTCTCGCAGGACCATGGTTTCGATGCGTGCCAAGTCGAGCAAACCGTGTTCAAGTGCCGCTGTGGCAGCACGCAGCAGCGATGCTTTGGGATAATCGCGCCACAGTCGATGCAGTATTCGGATCGGTCGCACTGCGCGCCCACCGTGGTGCTTGTTGAGAGCGTCGAGTAAAGGCCCGAGCTCCGGTGCAGCCACGCGCAAAGTCGCTTCCTCTGGCGACACAGTGGTGTGCTGTTGCAAGCGCCAGCGACCGTGATAGCGGTGCTCGGGCAACGTGGACCTATCCCAAGATCCTTGGGGCCGTCGTGGATGCTCGCATACCAAACGATGCCCATCGAAGATGCGGATTTGGTCCTTGGTTTCTCGTACTTCAAGGCGTCGCCCAATTAGATCCACGGGCACCGAGTAGCGACAGGTGTGCACATTGACGTAGCCTTCCAGATCGACAATTCTCTCGTGCAGCTGGTAGACTTGCGGGACATGCAGCGGTAGTGGGCGCAGTGCGAGGCGCTCCGCTTGAAATAGATCCACGGCTCGCACATGACCGAGGCTTCGGCGCGATGTGCCGTTGGCCTTGTCGCACCACGCGCGCAGCTGGGTATTCAAATCGTCGAGATCGGAAAATGAGCGGCCGGGGTAGAAGTTGTGCTCAATATAATGGAAGCGCCTTTCAACGTGGGCTGAGCGGTTTGCATCGCCGAGCTCGTGAGCCTCGAAGTGAAATCCGAAGCGTTCGCCAAAGGCGACCATCTCGGGAGCAATAACTGCATTTTTTCCGGTTCCGCGTGCGACCACCACACTGGAGTTGTCCACCATGCAACGACCCGCTGCGCCCCCCAAGTGCACGAGCGCATCAGTCAGAAATACCTTGCACCAGAAACGGGTGAAGGTTGGATACGCTTGGGCAAAGATCATTCTGGAATGGCACAGGACCAGCGAGGCGCACTGCAGCTTGCGTTTGCTCTCGCCCACCATCACCCCGTGCGGGGATGTGTCGTGTTGCATCTCCTGACCCGGAGCAAATAAGTAATGGCCAACGGGCTTCGGGGGCTCGACTCCAATGTGGTGGCGGCGACAGAAGCCCGTGAGCGTGGAATATCCGAGGTGGATCCCAATGGCCTCAAGCTCTTCGTTCACTCGTACCAGGTTGCCCTGGCAGCGCCCGTGCAAATCGCGGATGTGCTCCAGGTACGGCAACGCCGATTCCAGTCGCTCTAGGCTGGGCACACGTGCCTGACCGTCGCGTAAAACGCGGCGCACGCTGTTGCGCGATACGCTCAGCGCCTGGGCAATGGCACGCACCCCATGTCCTTCAGTGGCAAGACGTAGAATCGCTGGTCGTGTGTCCAGTTCCAGCATGGCGTTCCTCCAACCGTGGTGAGCAAATAGCGGGTAGGTGTTGCTCAGTGGTGACCTGCAACGCCTGGTAAGCATCGCGAGCGGCTGTCCATGCACGGGCCAGGTCCCGCGTCGGTTGGACAGCAACACCGAGGGCACCCTGGAGCACGACCTTGCGAGCGCGCCAGCAACGCTGGCTCACTTCATCAAGCGATTCGATCAATCGTTGCTGTGGCGACTGCTCCCACGCAGTGGCCGGCAATTCAGCAACGCGCTTGGCCCGCAGATACAAGAGCGGCTCTTGCACTAACTGTCGCCGTTGCGTGCTGTCACCGCGTCGGTAGCCGGTGTACAGCGCCTCGTATTGCCTGACACTGAGGCGCTCGTTGCCCAGCTGCCCCAGCAGCTGCTCACAGTGTGCCCGATTGGCCCGAGCCAAAGGCACTAGATACTTCATGGCCGCCTGGGCACTGAGCTGCCCCGTGCGAATGCGTTCTTGGGCCACCGTGGGCAACGTCGCTACCAGCGCTAACCGTCGTGACACCCAACTGACAGTCCGTCCCAGCTCGTGAGCGATTCTCTGTTGCGACCAGCCATGTGTCTCGATCAATTCGCTGACAAGCCAGCCATCTTCCAATGCATGACGTCGTGGTCCGCTCTGCAACAGATGGTGCCACAGCAGCGCCTCGGCCTCGCCCAAATCCAAAACCTGCACCCGGATTATGTCGTTGCCCAGCCGCTGCTGCGCTCGAACACGCGCGTAACCATCAATGACGATGAAGCGATTCGGATCGTTGGCAACCGCCACCACCAGCACCGGACTGCGCTGCCCTTCCGCAAGCAACGACGCACACAATTCGGCATCGCGCTCGGGCGCCGCCATGCGAAGCGCTGCGTAACGCAGATCCAGTTGCCCAAGTTCCAGGTCCATCAGCGCGGCTGACCCTAGGGCGGCCCCTGCGCGCACACGATGGCGTCTCGCGCGGCCACCGTGACCTCTCTGCCGAATTCCCCCGTAATTGCGCGACGATGCGACCGGACTGCGTCTCGCGCCCAGTCCACCAGGACTTGAGCGGATTCCTCAATGATTACCGCTACCTGTAAACCAACTGCGTCTCGCGCCCGCTCCCAGTCCAGTTGCCGCAACGGGTCAACTTCAACCGCCTGACTTTCGACCGCACCTACCGTCACTCGATGCAGCTTCGCCCGCAGCCTCGCTTCTTGATCGTAGCCAGCGTGCCGTCCGTGCCACGCAACTTACACGCCCGTCGATGTCGCTCCCGCTGGCAATCCAGATCACCACAGGTGTGCTGACGATCTCCCGCCCGCCGATGCGGTTGAAACCAACGGCCACAGACTCGACAGGGACGCTTACGCACCATCCCCTATCGGTGACGCGATTGCTAGCCGACGACACCTTCGTTGACCCGAAACGCAGCCAATGGCCTGACCTGAAGCTGATGTCCAACACCCGCCACGACGCCGACGCCTTCTTGCACGCTTCGCCCGAACTGACCATTCCACCCCGCGCTCACCGAAACTGACCCGGGTCCTTCAACCCGAGCGCTTGCGCCTGGGTCCGTTTACGCGAGCATCAGTGGGTCAATTCTGATGAGCGGTGAA
>CAWIGY010000084.1:0-114357 GCA_963835565.1 uncultured delta proteobacterium | reverse complement strand
ACTGGGATCCGTACTTCGCCAAAGGTGAATGTCCGTGCAATGAGTACGTGGCGGCTGTTGCGCAGGATGGGAGCGGAGAAATCTCGGGAATTCTGTGTTGTCCGGGACAAGATGAACTGCCGAGTTATCTAATGCCCCATACGACCCACCATACTCACCGACTTGGACAGGTCTTACATTCCCCCTGCATGTTCACGTTCTATTCGGGCGATTCGCCAGGTCACAATGTTTCGCCGGACGATTCGGGCAGCCAGGGTTTGACTGGGACTCTGGGTACTTCAAGGGAGCAAATGCGGATTTGGTCCCGGGCAATACGTTGCCGGCGTCAGTTCGGTGGTGTTCTCTTGGAGTGGCGAAATTGGCGCACCGCACGCACTTTATTGTTGTGCTCAATGAGGGCCGGGCCGTGTACCAACGAGGCATTTCGTTAGCCGTCTCCCGAATTGCGTGACTTCGCTTCCCGTGGGTGTACAATTCAGGATGCGTTGGATTCACTTTCTGAGTCTCTGGTTGCTGGCGTGCGGTAGTAGTAAGATAATTCCCTCGGAGCTTGGAACGAATGGCGGCAGCGGCGGCACGGCAGCGGCGGCAGGTAGCGGAAGCACTTCCAATGACGCCGGCAAGACACCAGCACAAAAACTCGTGGCAAAAATGATCGCCGCTAGTGGCATTCATGCCTGCGCACTACTGAACGATGGCACGGTTCAGTGCTGGGGTGACAACTCCATCGGCGAACTCGGCACGGCAGCACAACGATGGCACAGAGTTCCGTGCCCGTCACGGTCTCCGGCATTACCAATGCTGTCGGTGTTGCCGTCGGCCCTTATGACAGCTGTGCGATGCTGGCTGATGGCACGATTTGGTGTTGGGGTGACGACCCTAACAACGAGTGTTATCTAGAGCCCCCCGTGAGGCCGACGCGCGCGCCCATCACCAACGTCACCGCTGTGGCCGCTGGCCAGTACGGCGTCTGCGCTGTACTCAGCGACGGCACAGTTCAATGTCTGGAGAACAACACTCAGCCCGGCGAGCTCGGCGATGGCAGCACAAACATGGTAGGGGGGGGTTATGGACCCATCACGGTCTCCGGCATCAGTAATGCGACCACTGTCACGGTGGGTTGGTCCTACGCCTGTGCGTTACTGAGCGGCGGCACAATTCAATGCTGGGGACGCAACGCCGAGGGTGAGCTCGGCAACAGCACCACGACGCCCAGCGCCGTGCCCGTTACGGTTTCGGGCATCCCTAACGCTACCGGTATTAGCGTCCCCGGCGCTAATACCTGCGCCGTGCTGAGCGGTGGCACGATTCAATGCTGGGGAATCAACAGCAACACCAACTTCGGCAACGGCACGAACAGTTCTCTGCCCGTTACGGTTTCGGGCATTACGAACGCCGTTGCTATCGGTCTCAGCTGCGCACTGCTGAACGACGGCACAGTTCAATGCGGGGGGGACAATGAGTACCTTGAGCTCATTACTACGACGGACAGCTCCGTACCCGTTACCCTCTCGGGCATCACGAATGCTGTTGCTATAAGTGGCAACTGCGCATTATTGGCTGATGGCACGGTTCAGTGCTGGGGGGACAACAGCTACGGCCAGCTTGGTAACGGCTCCACGACAAACAGCTCCGTGCCGGTCACGGTCATTGAGAATTGAACGTCAGAATTGGTACGGCAAACCGAGGGCGCGCCGCGCACTTTGGGTCAAGCAGACTCCGCGCCAGTCCCGCCGCCGAGCGGCTTGCGCGTGCCGTCAAGTCCCCGAAATCATCAATATTTGTCTCGCAAGTGGCCTTACGGCCCCGCAAGTCGAAACGGCTGGCTTGACATCCGGCTAGCGGCTCGTCATCGTTTGTGCGTTCGGACAACTGGCGCTTTGTGGATCAACCACAGGGGAGTCCGAGCGCATTGAGTGCCGCGCGCCTGGGCCCGAATCGAGCGGAGAGCCGCCGTTTCGAACGTTCTTCGGAGGTTACCCATGGCGTCCACCAATCCAAATTCTCCTCGCTTGGCACGGTATCTCAGTCAACTCAGTGGACGGCCGATCGTGCCCGAAGTTGCAGCCGTGCTCGCTGGGCTGGATGCGGTGGAGTCGAGGTCACCCAAGGTTGCTCAGGCAATTGTCTCTGAGCTCAAGGATCAGCGAACGCACCTAAAGTTGATAGCCAGTGAGAATTTTTGCTCACTACCCACGCAGCTGGCGCAGGGCAATCTGCTGACTGACAAATACGCCGAGGGATACGCGGGGCATCGCTTTTACGCTGGCTGCGACAATGTCGACACCGTAGAAATTGAAGCCTCCGAACTCGCGTGCCAGTTATTTGAAGCCGATCACGCTTATGTGCAGCCCCACTCGGGTGCAGATGCCAATCTGGTGGCATTTTCCGCGATTCTCGCGCAAAGGACGGAATCTCCGTTTTTGGTTGAATGTGGGGTCGAAAATCCGTCGACTCTATCCCGTGAAGTCTGGAACCAGTTGCGTGCGCGCCTGCAAAGCCAGAGACTACTGGCGCTTGATTACTATTCTGGTGGGCATTTGACCCACGGCTATCGATTCAATCTGTCAGCTCGGTTGTTCGACGTATACCAATATCGGGTGCAGCCTGACACCAAGTTGCTGGACCTTGACGCGATTCGCAGGCAAGTGCATGAGGTCAAGCCGACCATTCTCCTAGCGGGTTACAGCGCCTATCCGCGTAGGATTAATTTCGCCAAAATGCGTGAAATTGCCGACGAGGTCGGTGCCGTTTTCATGGTAGATATGGCGCATTTCGCCGGGCTTGTCGCGGGCAAGGTATTTACAGGCGACTACAACCCAGTGCCGCATGCACACGTCGTTACCTCCACGACGCATAAGACGCTTCGAGGCCCCAGGGGCGGCATTGTCCTGTGCAAGAAGGAGTTCGGCGAATTTGTGAACAAGGGCTGCCCAGCCATATTGGGTGGCCCGCTAGCCCACGTTATGGCGGCTAAGGCTGTGTCATTCCGTGAAGCGCTTACTCCAGAATTCCAGGCATATGCTCATCGAATCGTAGAGAATGCGGGTGCCCTGGCAGCCGCTTGTCAAGCCGAAGGCATGACAGTGCTTACCGGAGGTACCGATAATCATCTGTTACTCGTCGACGTAGCCCAAAGTTTTGGTCTCACCGGCAGGCAAGCCGAGTCCGCTTTACGCCAGTGCCGAATTACGCTCAACCGCAACTCACTGCCCGACGATGTCAACGGCCCTTGGTATACGAGTGGTTTGCGCGTGGGAACACCTGCCGTTACTACGCTGGGGATGGGCAAGGACGAGATGAAGGAAATTGCCTCTATAGCAATGAGCGTGCTCGCCGCGACGCGCCCCGTCAACGGTCCCGATGGCAAGCCCAACCGCGCAAAGTTCCAAATTGATGGGGCCGTCAGTCAGGCTGCCCAAGCGCGGGTGCTTGAATTGCTGAAAAGCTACCCACTTTATCCGGAATTGGGTGACGAAATATGACTGGACGGCTTTAAGGTCGCACGCTTTTTGCCATCTGTCGCGCCATTTCCACTAGTTGCGGATTGTAAGCCTTGATCTCAACGGTTTTCGGAATGCGCTGCACTGCAAAATATACCGGCCAAGTTAACCAATTGCCGGGTAATAGTTCAGTGTACGCGCCCTGTTGTTCCATTTCAACGAAACGACCAGAGTTGTGCACGTAGATGACAATCTCACCTTCTTCTGGGGCTTGTGCTTCACGTGGTATGTCGGGAAACACCTTTACAAAGAGTAGATCAGCGTCAGTTTGCGCCATCCAGCCCTCTTTCCCATCGGCGTAGGATTTTAAGCTGTTCTTTGACCTGCGAGGGATCGTGGGCGTACCAGGTAATCCCGTCCTTCGGAATCAGTTTCAGGCTGCTTTGAGCATAGCTGGGCTCGCTGCTGGGGTAAAACGTGATGCCCCCCGGCCGTACGCGCGTATTTTGCCACGGTGCTACTTTGCGTGGCGACTTAGCATGATTGGTAATTCGAAATTCTACTGGACAACGCGTTGTGTTCAGGCACAGCCATCAGAAGTTGCTGAGCCGACAGGTCCAACTTTTCTGCAGTGGCGCTGGTCAACTTGAGCGCCTTACCCTCGAGTGAGACGGTCCAAGGAAGTTTGTCGAACTCGACCGGCGGCGGCCATGTCCAAGCGCTCTGCGGGCTCGGCCAAAATGACGATGCGTAGGCCTCAGGCGATTCACTGCTCGGCACGATCACGCTGCGACCGCCGAGCGAGAACTCAAGAATGCGGCCGCCGTCGGTGGGATCAATCTCGGCGGCACAAGTGCCAAACTCAAACCGATAGTTCTGGCGCCGAACTACAGCATGCGGTGTCCCGTCCTTGGGAATGACGGCCGCTTCATTGGCGGATGGCGCCAACGCATTGAGCGACACAGTAATGGCCGGCGCCTGTGACTCATGGCAAGTGCATCCACCAATGACAATCAAAAGCAGGCTTGTGCAACCTCTACTACTTGGGATCACCGTAGATAATTCCCCTGCCTGAGGTTCCCACGTAAACACGCCCATACTTGCGCGGATCACCAATGATCAGCGTGGGTCCGCCATATTGATGCTGATCATCATTGATTCGAACCCAACTCTTGGTCTCATCGTCCGATCGATAAAACCCGTACACTCCTCCGATGGTGGCTGACGTATAGATGGCCGGGTAGTTCTTGCCGTCTGCGGCTTTGCCGAAGCCAATGCCCTTGACGTCATCAATGCCGTTAATGGCCGGGAATGTCTTGCCGGAATCCGTCGATCGATAGAGATCTTTACCTGTGCTAATCCAAACATCGCCTTCCTTGCCCGGCACGGCGCGGATTGAGGCGGGAGTCAATGCATATTCGGGTAAGGCCGGCAGGCTACTGACGGTTGCTTTGAAATGAAGTGCCCCGTCGTCGCTGACGTAGGCTTTGCCAGCGGCGGCATCGTAAACGTAGAACTTCTTGGGGGCGACCCGATCGGCGGCAATACGCATGGTGACTGGAGCCCAGTCGGCAACCTTGGTCGGCTCGGGGAGCCCGTCGGCGAGAGTCCACTTCGTTCCCTTGTCTTTCGAAACGACGACTGAGCCGTCTTTGGGCGCCCATACGATGGTTGAGGCATCCGCCGACAATGCAACGATGCCGCCCCAGCCCTTGGGATCGGAAGCGAACGGAGTCCAAGTCTTCCCGGAATCCGTCGAGTATGCACCCTTGGGCTTGTTGGGTTCGGTCGAATGCACGCGCACCACGAACTCGGGCCTGCTCTCCGCATAATCGAGCCCGCCGCATCCGCCGCAAATGGGGTTGCTGAACATGCCGTCCGGCGAAGGCTTCTTGAGATCGTCGTGCCGGAAGCCACAAATATCGCCAACACCGCTCAACAGGGTGGGACCGCTCGGCGGACTTATCAAATTCTGCACGACCGTTTCTTCCAGATTCCGGTCGGTAAATTTCCAGTGCGTTGGCTTGTCGGCATTGGCGTTATTCGCATCCGTTGTCATCCAAATGCCTTGGCCGGTTACGTAGAATGCACGAGCGGTATTAAGTGGATCAATATCCACGTCCCCCATCCAGCCCACTGAGCTTGGCTTGTCGCGGCCCCAGTAAAGGTACTTGGCGCCGTCGTCATCGCGTTCGGCTTTGGCCTGCATCGCAGCCCAGGTCTTCCCGCCATCTACGGTGCGAAAGATCTCATCGCCCTTGGTCCAGCGATCCATGGTTACCGCCATCAGGGTCGCTGGATGCTGGGCATCGACCGAGACCCCTCCGTAGCCGAATTTGTCGTCGTTGCTCGGCTTGAGCGGCGTAATTTCAGTCCAGGTATCACCCTTGCTTTCGTATTTCCAAATGCCGCCTGTAGTTTGCTCGCCGGGGCCTGGTTGGTTGGAGTAGCTGAGGTAAAGGACTCCGTTCTTGTCAAATTCGGCATGGCTCGGCATCAGACCTTTGGGCTGCTTTGGAACTGGGCTCCAGCTGCCGCCCCCATCGGTGCTTCGATATAGGCTGGGATCTTTGGTACTGGCCCATCCCGCATAAATCACAGGTGTGGGCTTGCCGGCGCTGCCGCTCTTGGCGTCAAAAACGACGAACATGATGCCAACGGCCTGGGATTCTTCCTTGTTGGGGAAGCTACTAACCTGCTCCCATTTTTCGCTGCCGCTTTCGCTTTTCCAAAGACCTGATCGGCGTGAGCCGAAGAACAGGACTTTCGGTTCGTTTGGATCCACACTAAGGCGCTCCCCATTCGACCGACCCCATTCGTTGCCTCCCATTTTGATGGGCATGTCGGTGCGACTCCAAGTGTTGCCCCGATCATTGGACCGCAACATGGCACCGTTACCAGCCCATCCAGCCGTGTACATTCCGACGGCGATGTAGACTTTATTCGGATCCTTGGGATCAGGCGCCAAGCTATCAATGCCGAGGAAACTAGAATCGGACGGACCCAACATATCCGTGAGTGGTATCCATGACCCATCCGCGGGGTTCCATCGGTACGCGCCGCCAATGTCGGTGCGAGCGTAGATCAAATCCTTTTCAATCGGGCTGAAGATCACGCCCGTTACGAAACCGCCACCCAGGATGACGACACTCTGCCACTGGTAGTTCACGCTCGGTGCCGGAGCGCTGCTACTACTCGCCTTACTTGCCTGAGATACGACGTTCTGTGCCGACTGTGTGTAGGGACAGGGGCAACAGCTAGGTAGGTTTGCGAGGCCAATGAAGCCCAAGAGTGAAACGGCACCACCCGTACGGACTCGAATCGATTTCATGGGCGAGGTTTTCTCACGCCGCTCGACACCCCACAAGGGTCAAATAGTGGCAATGGATCCCTGCCCGAGGACCGCCGGCAATCATGCCAAGATCCTTAGAAAAATGGTAATTGGTCGCCGATGGGTCGCTATTGCGTTGTTTATTGCGGAAAACGCCCCAAATAGCTGCAAAACCCGCCTTTTTTGGGTCGCTCGAGGGGCGGCGGGGCTTGCATTGGCTATTGCGATTTTGCTCATGTGGGCGTAAGGAGCACAGAATGATGACGGAGGAGCCAGACAAATCGGCTAGCCCGGACAATTCGGACGCCCAAGAAAAGCTCGAAACTGTGGAGCGGACCGAGAAGTCGGGCTCGGCACCCAGTTCGCCCCCGCCCGGGCCCATCCGCAGCAACTCCAGTGCATCGTCTGCGCGTCGTCCCCAATCGATCACGATCCCGCCACCCGGGATGGATGAACTGGAGGAGACTTACGCGCAACGCACGGACATCGCCGTGGCGCCCGATAAGACCATTGATGATCAAATCGCCGAGCTTGAAACCTGGGCGCGGTCGAATCTTCGGGTTGGGAGAACCGAGGCATTCCGGTTATGGGCCTTGCGGAGCATTTCATTCTTTGCAGCCATCGGTGCGGCTGGTGCTGCGGCTACGAACATGACAAGCGAGGCGGTTATTTGCGGCTGTATCGCAGCGCTCGCCATTGCAATTGATGCCGGGTGGCCATCAGCGGGAGATCGAGTGGCTCGCCGTCGCGCTACGCATGATCTCAGGGAACTTCAGCACACGTTAAAACTCCGTTGGGATAAAGTCCGTCTCGCACATCCGAATCCGCTTTCTCCCAAGCGCGTGGCGCATGCGCTCGTCTTGCTGGATGCTATCAGCGCTAAACGCGAGGAAATCGGCAAGTACTTGGGTGATGCTTCGCCCGGCGTATCCAGGAGCGTCGGCAACTGATCGACAAAAAATTGACCCAACTCCGTCGCCGGGGCCGGGTCCCGGGCGGTGGCGTCAATCTGGATTTGCGCTGCGTGTTTTTCTTTTCTGGCGCGGCCCCACATGGACTCGGGTTTAGTCGTTCGGCTGTGTCTCGAGCGCACGCGCAGCCCACGTGCCGACGCAAAACAAAAAGGGTCCCAAAACACGACCGGTCATCGGTCATGGCTTGCCTGGATGGCGAACGAAGTCGATAATTCTGCCCCCGAACCGCCGGTGGCAACCGTGCGGGCCGGGAGCCCCGCCCGGGTTTGGGCACGGAGCAGTCACGTACGGATCAGTGCGAGTTGAGGAGATTCGAGCAGATGGCAATCATCGATTTTGGTGGCGTCAAGGAAGAAGTGGTGACCCGGGAAGAATTCCCCATCCAAAAGGCGCTAGAGGTGCTGAAAGACGAAACCATAGCGGTAGTTGGGTACGGCGTACAGGGTCCCGCTCAATCCCTCAACATGCGGGACAATGGGTTCAACGTTATTGTCGGTCAGTCGAAGAAGTTCCAGCGCGACTGGGACCGCGCCGTTAACGATGGTTGGCAGCCCGGTAAGACACTCTTCGATATCGAAGAGGCTGCTACCCGAGGCACGGTTGTGCAAATGCTCGTATCGGACGCCGCTCAGAAGGCAATTTGGCCGCAAATCAAAGCGTGTTTACAGCCGGGCAATGCACTCTACTTCAGCCACGGTTTTTCAATCGTTTACAAGGATCAAACCGGCATCATAGCGCCGAAAGACGTGGATGTGATTCTCGTGGCTCCCAAGGGCTCGGGCACCAGCGTCCGACGCAACTTCCTTTCCGGAGCAGGCATCAACTCCAGCTTTGCGGTCGACCAAGATGCCACGGGACGCGCCCGTGAGCGCTGCATTGCGGTTGGGATTGCGGTCGGTTCAGGCTATCTGTTTCCAACCACATTCCAGAACGAAGTATTCAGCGACCTTACCGGTGAGCGCGGCGTACTGATGGGTGCCTTGGCAGGCATTATGGACGCACAGTACTCGGTATTGCGTGAACACGGTCATTCTCCCAGTGAGGCCTTCAATGAAACTGTCGAAGAACTCACGGAAAGCCTGATTCGGCTGGTGGGCGAAAACGGAATGGACTGGATGTATTCCAATTGCTCCGCGACCGCCCAGCGTGGTGCACTGGATTGGCGCCCCAAGTTTCGCGACGCAACTTTGCCGGTTTTCAAAGAATTGTATCGTCGCGTATCGTCGGGAGCAGAGACGGCCCGAGTTCTGTCATCCACCGGAGGCCCCAACTACCAGGCGGAACTCCAAAAGGAACTGGACGAACTCGGCAACAGTGAAATGTGGAGCGCCGGCAAGGCCACGCGTGCCCTGAGACCCAAGGATCCGGCGCGAGTAATCACAGCTGATACAAAAGGTATTGCCGGTCGCGGAAAGAACTGAGCGGCATTTAAGGTCCCACATGAGAATCTACAATCTTTTTCCTCTGCTCGCTGGCAAATTCAATCAGTGGGAACCTCACCTCATGCGCGCCGTTGAAATGGGATTCAACTGGTTGTTCGTGAATCCCGTTCAGCGCACCGGGCGTTCAGGCAGTCTCTATTCAGTCGCTGACTACTTTGGTTTCAATCCGTTGCTGGTTGACGCTACCTCTGCACTCTCGGAAAGTCAGCAGTTCCAGGCCGCAATAGCCATCGCCCACCGGCT
The DNA here is from genome assembly GCA_963835565.1 of uncultured delta proteobacterium. GTDB lineage: Bacteria > Myxococcota_A > Polyangia > Polyangiales > Polyangiaceae > FEN-1139. The sequence goes on along the minus strand of CAWIGY010000084.1, from coordinate 104,924 downwards.
GGGACTGAGCGTCATGATTGACCTCGTGATTAACCATTGTGCCATCGATTCAGCGCTAGTTACCAAGGAACCACAATGGTTTGTGCGCGAATCGGGCAAAGTCCAACACCCGTATTGCGTAGAGAATGGCGAAAAGGTCTTCTGGTACGACCTAGCACAATTCGACCATCAACGAAGCACCGACTCGGAAGGGTTGTTCAAGTACATCACGAGTGTCGTGGAACACCTGATTGCTTTGGGTATTGACGGGTTTCGATGCGATGCGGCCTATCAGATTCCAAAACGCCTTTGGTCGCGCCTGATATCCGAGACGCGTCGCCGCCACCCGACGGTCATGTTCGTGGCCGAAACATTGGGTTGTACTGCCGATCAAACTCGCGACACTGCCACGGCGGGATTTGATTTTGTATTTAACAGCAGCAAATGGTGGGATTTTCACGAGACTTGGCTGCTCGAGCAGTACAACTTGACTCGCGAGATCGCTCCGTCAATTGGGTTTCCCGAGAGTCACGACACGAAAAGGTTGTTTACGGAATCTGGGGGCAACCAGGCTGCCATAAAACAGCGCACTCTCTTCACTTTCCTATTTGCGACAGGTTCGATGATTCCGATTGGTTTCGAATTTGGCTTTAGCAAAGCACTTCATGTCGCTGACTCCCGGCCCACGGATTGGGAGACTCCCAACTTGGACATTTGCGATTTCATTCGGAGCATCAACGATCTCAAAGTGAAGTACCTGGTATTCAGAGAGGAGTGTCCGGCTCAAATTATTGAGTTTGAAAATCGCAACGTATTGGGGCTTTGGAAAGGTTCAACGCAAAGTCGCGAAGAGGCACTGATTATATTGAATACGGATGTTCACGAGCGGCAGGTATTTTGCATCGACACGCTGAGGCGCTTGATGCAGGCTCAAGCTCCACTCAAGTGTGTGTCACCCGACAACCCGCTTGACCACGTTCATGAGCCCTTTCATTACGAACTGCGACCGGGCGAGGCCCTGGTGTTCGTGACTGAGCGGTAATTTCGAGCTTCTGTCGGGGTCGTAGCCCGCAATGTGGCGAAGAGCCCACGGATTGCCCGCCGGGATCTTGACGTTGGTGATAGATTGCCCGATGCGGGTAGGGTTGAACATTCTTGGCCGAAAACGCTAATGGTCAACGACGAAGTGATCGAGTAGGAGAGGGCAAATGTCGGCACAGAAACTCAAGATCAAAATATTGGTCGATGACTGCATAGGCGATGGAGCGTGCTGCGATGAAGCGCCAGGCACATTTGAGCTTTCGACGGATGGAATTGCCTGTGTGAAATATCCATTGACGGACGATCCCGAGACTATACTTCGGGGCGCCCGGGTTTGCCCAACTGATGCAATTGTGGTTACGGATGAAGACACTGACGAACAGTTAGTCCCTTAGCTTCGATTTCCCAAGGCCGAGTCCAGCATGATCTCTCAGCCCGTTGCAAGTTTCTTCTCCAATTTTGCCCAAGCATCTTTCAAAGTGAGTGTTCGATTGAGAACTACGCGCTGCGGGGTGGTGTCACGATCGACACAAAAATACCCCAATCGCTCTAACTGCAAGTGAGCCCACACTGGAGCTTGACCCAAGGAAGGTTCAAGTTTCGCTTGGGGACAAATTTCCAGGGACTTGCCGTTAATCAGGCTGCGCCAATCGACACCCTCAGGGCCTGCCATCGGGCTCTCCGCCGTAAAAAGACGGTCGTAAAGGCGCACTTCCGCGTCAATTGCATGGACTGCTGAAACCCAATGCAAGGTTCCTTTGACACGTTGACCATCGCTGGCCTGGCCACCCCAGGAATTCGGATCATATTCGCACCGCAGCTCGACAACTTTGCCCGTAGGGTCCTTGATTACTTGCTTGCAAGTGACAAGGCAAGCGCCTCGCAAGCGAACTTCTTGCCCTGAAGTCAGCCTGTACCACTTTGGCGGAGCGACCTCACGAAAATCATCCTCTTCCACATAGAGTGTGCCACAGAATGGAACGCGCCGAGTCCCTTGTTCCGGATACTCCGGATGGTTGAGTAATTCAACGTCTCTGGCACAATCCTTTGGCCAATTGTCGATAGTAAGTTTCAGTGGTCGAAGGACACCCATGGCCCGTCGGCAACGTTGGTTCAGGTCTTCCCGTTGAATGAACTCGAGCAGTTGCACATCGACAGTACCTTCTCGCTTGGATACGCCAATTTGATCACAGAATTTTCGAATCGATTCAGGTGTGAATCCGCGCCGACGCATGCCAGCCAACGTAGGCATTCGTGGGTCATCCCAACCAGCTACCATCTTTTCCTCGACCAATTGCTGCAAGCGACGTTTGCTAAGAACCGTGTATGTCAAGTTCAAGCGCGCAAATTCGATTTGTTGCGGCTTTTGGTCATCCGTGATTCCAAGCTCAATCAGAAACCAATCGTAAAGTGGCCGATGATCCTCAAACTCCAATGTGCACACTGAATGCGTAATGTGTTCGATCGCGTCGCACAGGCCGTGGGCCCAATCGTACATTGGGTACAGGCACCAATCATCCCCCGTTCGGTGGTGGTGTGCGTGACGTATTCGGTACATTACCGGGTCGCGCATATTTTGATTTGCGGAGCTCATATCGATTTTGGCCCGTAACACCCGTTCGCCATCGCCGAACTCGCCTGCCCGCATTCTCTTGAGTAAGTCCAAATTCTCGTCAATACTCCGATTTCGATACGGGCTTTCCTGGCCAACCGCATAGAAGTTTCCGCGGGACGAGCGAATTTCCTCGAGTCCGCGATCGTCAACGTATGCCTTGCCCTGGCCTACGAGTTGCTCCGCCCATTTATAAATTTGTTCAAAGTAGTCGGATGCAAAATAGAGCCTGTCATTGTAGTCAAAGCCAAGCCAATGCACGTCTTCGATAATCGAACGAACGTATTCTTCGCTTTCGGCAAGCGGATTTGTGTCATCCAAACGCAAATTGCAAGTTCCCCCGAATTTCTCGGCCAAGCCGAAATTCAAACAGATGCTCTTAGCGTGACCAATGTGCAAGTAACCGTTGGGTTCTGGAGGGAAACGCGTGGCGACTCTTCCTTGAGCCTTGCCGATTGTCACGTCCGCTTCGACGATGTCACGTACGAAGTTCGTGGCGGTGGAATCTGTGCTGGGTGTTGCGGAACGTTCGCTCATGGCGTCGGTGATATGCTCCTCGCTTGCCAAATCTGCAAGAAACAAGTTAGAACTGCCACCGTTGCCGGGGGCGGTCGCGCCTAATTGCTAGTTTTGTCGCTTCCGGATTGCCGCCGCGTGGGCCGTCAGCCCTTCACGGTTGGCAAAGTCAATGACTGCGGCGGCGTCCTGAGCCAGCGCTTCTGCGTCATAGTGCAATAAACTTGATGATTTCAGAAAATCATTGACCGACAAAGGACTAAAGAACCTTGCGGTTGCTCCGGTCGGCAAAACATGTGAAGGTCCTGCAAAGTAGTCGCCAAGCGGCACCGGCGTGTAGGCTCCAATGAACAGCGCGCCGGCGTGCCGAATTTGGTCCACGCAACGCGCATCGTCGTGGGTTTGTATCTGCAAATGTTCAGAAGCGAATAGATTTGCCAAGTCGCAAGCTTCATCCAAGTTTGCAGTAATCAAGACAGCACTGTATCGACCTAAAGCCTCCGCAATAGCCTCGCGGCGCTCTAAGGTTGCAACTTGGACCTCAAGCGCCGTGCATACCGATGCTGCCAGCGCCCGCGACGGAGTGGCGAGAATGGCCGAGCCCGGATCATGTTCGGCCTGTGCAATTAAGTCAGCGGCGACCCAGTCGGCATTTGCAGCGTCATCTGCTACGACGAAGACTTCACTGGGGCCGGCAATAGAATCAATTCCGACACGTCCGAATAGCTGTCTTTTGGCTTCGGTTACCAATGCATTGCCCGGACCAACTATCTTATCAACAGCACGTATCAGTGGTGTTCCAAGGGCCAATGCTGCAATGGCGACGGCACCCCCAACCCGATATACCTCGCGCACCCCAAGTTCGGCGGCGATTGCCAGCGTCATCGGGTTAATATCTCCGCCCGTAGGTGGGCTCACCATCACTATTTCTCGCACTCTTGCCACTTGCGCTGGAACGACTGTCATAAGTACCGTAGAGGGATAAAGCGCGCGCCCTCCCGGGACATAGACGCCCACCCGTTCGATGGGGGAGTAACGCAAGCCCAGCACGCGACCGTTTCGGACCAAGGGATCGGGCGCACGCACCATGATATGTTCTTGGTACTCCCGGATATTGGTAATAGCCCTGCGCATCAAAGCCAAAAAATCCGGGTCGCAGTTGGCTTGGGCATTTTCAAGCAGTGCATCCGGCACCCGGAGCGTTTCATCGGTAAGCGCCACTCGATCAAATCTGTTGGTCAACTCGGTAACTGCATGGTCACCACGAGCTCTGACATCGCTGATGATTCTACGCACAATCTCAGGCACGTCTAAGCTTTCCTGTTCGGCGCGTGCCGTGAGAGCTCCGCCGCGCAATTTGCGGTAAAGTGCCTTGACATCTTCGGCAAAGTTGGGGTTTGCGCTATCTAGCAGGGGGACCAGGCTCATGACGCGCTACTTTGCCTCCACTTTGAGACTCTTCAAAGTGGTTTTGCGAAGGCCCGGCAGGAAGTCGCCGCAAAAAGTCCTGGCCGATGCGTGACCTCGGGGTACGAGAATCTATCATGAAATGCGCCTTCTCCCCACTCGAATCGCCATGCCTTCCGTTGCAAGCCGACACGTCGACGCCAGAGAGCTCAGATTTTCCGTCCGAATACGGGGGTCGCTGCGACTTTTGTATTGTATTGGCATTCGGGGCCCCGTCCCCGAATGCGGCATCCTGAAAGCTTGAGCCAAGATTGACTCGCAAGCGAATTCTCCTGGTAAGACCTCGATCGCCCAATGAACGATTTGGGCTGGGCCCGTTTTTCAGAGTCGAGCCATTGGGGCTCGAGTATATTGCGGCCGCACTGGAGACAGCAGGCCAGGTCGTTCGAATCGTAGACGAACGGTTCGCGATGCCACTACAGCGACAGGTTATTGACTTTCGGCCCGATGTAGTCGGTATCAGCTGCATGCACACGGTTGACATCCCAACCGCTTTAGCCGCCGCCACGATAGTAAAGCAAGCTTACCCCCAAGCGAAGGTTGTTATGGGGGGACATGTTGTCGCGCTATACCCAGACCCATTTTTCGAACCGGACGTAGATGCGCTCTGCATCGTGGACGGAGAAATTGCGTTTCCGCAGTTCGTCGCGGCTTTGGATAACGGAAAACAGAACTGCCATCAATCAGGGTTCTGGGTCCGAGTCACACTAGGGCGAGGGAAAAGTCGGTTTAGCTTGTCGCCCTGGGACAATGGCGCCGATGAGCTCAAGACAGTGGCTTTGCCGGCGCGTCACTTGGTCGAGGAATTTCGCCGGGAGTATCTATGTGTTCACAAGCAACCACTCTGGGCTGTGGAAACGTCGCGTGGCTGTCCTTACCGCTGCAGCTTTTGCTCGACATCGCTGCGTAATGACCGTCGCCATCGGTTGCGCGAATATTCCGCGGTAGTCGCTGATTTTGAAGGCACCGGCGCCAATTTATTCGTTGTCGATGATCTGTTCTTTTCACCGTCGCCGCATAGTGCCGAGCTGGCCAAAGCATTGCGAACTCGTGATATTCGAAAATCATGGATACTCGTGCAAACTCGACTGGACACTATTGCCAAAAATCCGACACTGCTAGAACAGTGGCGTCCACTTGCGCAAAGACATCGACTTGTTTTGCGGATTTGAAGCGCCCACTGATGCGCAACTCTCCGCGCTCAACAAGGACATGACAGTGGAGGCCGTTGAAGAAGGTGTTCGAGTGGCCAGGCACTATGGTTATGGCGTCACTGGTAACTTCACTATCGACCCTGATTGGGGCGAAGACGACTTTGAAAAGCTATGGTTGATGGTTGACCGTCTCAAGTTGACCCGCCTTGGCTATACGGTTCTCACACCGTTACCCGGAACCCCACTTTTTGCACAATTGCAGGCTCGAATCTCGGACTTTGATTGGTCGAAGTGGGACATGCACCACGTGCTTTACGAGCCCAAGCTTGGACGTCAGAGGTTCTTCGAACTATTTGTAGAATGCTGGCGCCGCAATGTACTGGGTGTAGGTCACGCTAAGCATTGGTTGCGTTGGGTGAGGGGGCTTACCCCAGGGCAAATCGGCGCGTTAGCCCGCGTGTTGTGGCGGACTCAACGAATGCTCAACGTTGACGCTTATCTGGATGAGACATTTCCTCTCCAAGTGCCCGCGCAATTCGGCATTTGCGAAATGACTGCTCGGCACCAGGCTCGCTAAACGAGCCGGCCAACGGGCGCCACCAGCCAATGCAGCTTAAGTCTGCCCGTTCCTAGGTGAGGTCAAGTCGGAATAATTCCTACACTATCTGAAGCCGGCGGCATGGGCTGACCTGTCCTTGGGCTCCGGTTCGGGAGGCGTAGGTTTCGAAAAGACCTAGAATGGGAATTTAGATTGTGGTGGCCTCTGGTAACGTGAGGGCTCGGGCTCGTCGATGCCGGGCCACGACTGAGACATGCGACAGCCAAGAGTATTGCTCGCCTCACGTTACGAGATTGCAATTCCGGTCCCCGGCGACTACTCGTTATCCTGTTCTTTGGAATCGACACCACGACGGGCCGGTCAGTTGTGGTTCGATTGACGGCTCCTCCCCAATCACGATGGCTGGCCGCCTCCCGGGGCGCGACTCACCGCTATCTTGCATCGGTAATCGACGTCATTGATGCCCCGGACATTAAGGCATTTCCGTCACCGTCGACCTTTGCGACGGGCACGCAAGCGATCGTCGCCGAAGCGCTCCGTGGATCGACTCTTCACGAGCATCTTCAACGCGAACCGTTAGGTCTAGATCGTGCTGTCGCTTGGGTTCTTCGAATAGCTGAGGCTATCCGTTGCCTGCATTCGCGAGGTGCCGCACATGGCGCGATATCACCCTATAGTGTTTTGGCCGCTGCACGCGGTCGTGCCATCTCGCCTGTCATAACACAGCTTCTGGTCCCGCAGCTCGGTACCTTCGTCAGCCCCGAACGACTGACAGGTGAGGGACCATCGCCCAGCGATGATCTTTGGGCAATCGGCGTGCTGCTATATTTGCTCGTTACCGGTGCGTTGCCGTTCCAGGGTGATACGCCGACCGCTTTGCTGAAAGCTATTTACAGCGCTGACAACACTCATTTCTCCTCGATTAGCGGGCCATATCTGCGCGAACTCGAAGTGATTGTAATGCGCTTACTTTCCCCTCAGCGACGCCGTCGTCCGGCACTTATTGATGATGTCATAGACTCACTGGACCGCTGGGAGCGCCGCAGTCCGATGTCGATCCAATCCGCTGCGCCGGCCGGGCTCGATCGACTGGCAACCAAAGAGACGGCAAAGCTCGCAGCTTGGGACGAAGTGATCTTCAGTGACGAGCAGCTGCCCACTAACCTTGAACCATCATTGGCAGCGGTCGAGGAGCAAGAGCCGCAATTTACTCCAAGTCTGTCACGGCGAACCCCGATCAACGGCCACTAACATCATCGAGTGAGTCCGATATATCCCGTGGGACATCAGTCGTCCCCAGGGCTAGCTCAACTGGCTTCAGTCAGCAATTACGCCCCTCCGCGGGTCCGGCGCGCCGCCGAATTTCCTCAGATACATTTTCACTGAGGCTCCGCCGCCGGCCGCGTTGGGGTGTTCTGGCTGTTCTGGTAGCGCTGGTTGGAGCAGCGGTCGGCGCGGCTGTAGTATCTCTGGTAGGCAATGCTTCGGGCCCAGCGCGGAGCTTGGTCAAAGCAGTCCAGCAACGCACCTTTTCGCCTTTTACACCGTCCACCAGGGCACACCCACCCATAAATTCCCGCAAAGAACGCGACGCCTGTGTGCGCTCCTATTATCCAGCCGATACCTTTGCAACCGATCCCGATCTTGAGTTCGTATGCAAAAATGAAAACCTTGTCGATGTTACGCAGCAACTCAACGCGCTGGCTATCCTAGTATCGGCAGATACAGCGGACGGAGGCGTGCTCGACGGAGCAGGCTCATTGCCGACCCAGCGTGCACCACCGCCCGTCACTTCCGGTGCACTGGTGGTCAAGGCTGGTTCAGCGACAAGGACTTGGCAGCTGGGCTGGTACGAACTATTGGCGACCGGGATTATTCAAAGAAATTGCTGCCATGAGCCGCCGCCAATAAAACTGCCGGCAACAACGGGTTGGTGCCAACAGCTGCAAGTCGTTGTAACTAATATTGCCAATCAGAGCACCAAGTCAGGCGATATATCATCCGCAGTGCGTGCCTTCGACGAAGCTATTACTTGTCTGATGTCGCAAGGAAAGCATACCGTATTTTCGTATAAGACTGTCCCATCTTCCGCTCAGAAAGCAGCATTCCAGCAATTTCTGACCCATGCCGCCGAGAGCGACGCCCGCCGCGCTTCAAAGGGCTATTGACTAAAACTCAGCATTGCGCGGCGTGCGGGGAAATGCAATCACATCGCGAACATTGCTCAGACCCGTAATATAAGAAAGTGTGCGCTCAAGACCCAGACCAAACCCTGCGTGCGGCACTGTACCGTAGCGGCGTAGATCGCGGTACCAACCATATCGGTCCTTGTCCAATCCAAGTTCGGTCATGCGTTGATCGAGGCACATCTAACCGCTCCTCACGCTGAGCACCCCCGATGATTTCCCCGACGCCGGGAGCCAGGACATCCATCGCTGCCACGGTGCGACTATCGTCATTGAGCCGCATGTAAAAAGCTTTGATTTCCTTGGGATAGTTGATAACTACCACCGGGCGCCCTACAATGTCTTCGGTCAGGTAACGCTCATGTTCCGATTGCAAATCCACACCCCAATGAACCGGGTACTCAAAGCCATGACCCTTGGCTGAAGCCTGCTCGAGCTGACTGACCACTTCGGAATAATCGATCCTTTCGAAGCTCGTAGCCACGAATCGCTCGAGTCTACCCATGCATTCTGGATTAACCTGAGCCTGAAAGTGGTGAAGCTCGTCCCCACATTCGGAGAGGACATCAGAAAAAATGCGCTTTAGAAATTCCTCGGCCAAGTCTGCATCATCAGCGAGAGATGCAAAGGCCACCTCCGGCTCCACCATCCAAAACTCGGCGAGATGACGACTGGTATTCGAGTTTTCAGCGCGAAATGTGGGACCGAACGTGTACACACGCGACAAGGCGCAACAATAGGTTTCGAGCTCCAATTGCCCCGAAACGGTCAGGTAGGTTTCTTTGCCGAAGAAGTCTTGCGAAAAGTCGATTGACCCGCGGCGGTTTTCGGCAAATTGCTGATATCGAGCGTGGAAACTCGAAACATTGCCCCAGCCCCTTCGCAATCGCTGGCCGTAATGATTGGTGTATGAATCCAAAGAAAACCCGAGTCGCGAAAGAAGCGATGAATGCTAGCACTCAAACAATCGCGGATGCGGGCAGCCGCTCCGAAGGTCTGGGTTCGAGGGCGCAGATGGGCCACTTCGCGCAAGAATTCGAAACTGTGAGGTTTGGGTTGAATGGGATAGCTATCCGGATCTTCGACCCAGCCCAATACCTTCAGCGATTCAACGGCAATTTCAAGCGCTTGACCCTTACCCTGCGAACTTACCAGTTGTCCCTTTGCTTCAATTGAGCATCCGGGTGAAAGATGGAGAACTTCGCTTGCGTAATTGGTTAGGCTGCTAGGAACTACCAGTTGCAGCGTGCCCTGGCAGGTGCCGTCCGAGAGTTGGACGAAGGAAAAGCCAGCCTTGGAGTCACGTCGCGTTCGCACCCAACCGCGCGCCGTCACCGGCTGCCCAAGGGTAATCTGGTTCCTCAGAATGTCGCGAATGCTCGGGTAATTCACAGCAAACACGTGCCCAATGTCCACGTGCCGCGCAAGCAAAAAGACCAACGGGAATCCTCCCGGCCGGTGAAGTCCTGTTTGCCGTTCCTATTTGAATTGCCGGCACGCCGTGCGCCTGGTTTCGTTGGTGACCCGCTCGTCCGATCCGACGTTTCCTTTTGTGTGAGTTTTCGGGGCCCTCGACCCCGAAAACTGCGTTCTGAAAACTTGACTCAAGAGCAACGAGTTTTGCGCCATAAGTTTGACTAAACGGTTTGCAAACCCGTTGGATGCCCGTGGCTGGTGGCTAGGTCGTGTTTCGGCACTGGCACGGGAAAACCCGGCCATATAGGTTCGACAGCTTCGGTGGGCTGGTAGCTGCAGGCCGGATCTTCACCGCGTAAGTTCCCGCTGACGGCCCAGGCTCGTGCCCGCGAACCGCCACAAAGCCAACGGTACTGACAACGGCCGCAACGCCCTCGGAGGGCGTCCATGTTGCGCAAGCCAAAAGTTCAGGTGCCTCGCGATAAAGCTTGGAAAGAGGGGTGAACTCTCACATTGCCCAATTTCGGATGGGGCAGAAACCCTGCCGGATAGACATCACCGTTGCGAGCAACAAAAACCACTCCGCTGCCGTCGCGAATACCGAAACCCATCCGCGGTCCAATGCGAACCAGCTCGGGGCGGTGACGCCCTCAGCTCGTTTGCGCTCCAACCAGTAACGGCGATAATGAGGGGCTTCAACCGTGCTGATGTGGAACGGCGCTGCTTCGGAAATCGAATACGCCCACTCGAAAAGCGCGTCGATTTCCGAGGCATCAGGGCGGTGAGGCTCTGCCCACGCCCCGTGGGAATCAACAAAAACAAGCTCCAGCGTCGAACCGGCGGGCTATTTTTGCAAAGGACCTCATAGAGCGCAGCTAAATGCGGACGAGTAAACTGCGTAACGGTCGTATTAATTTGGACAGGAACGCCAAATTCCCTGGCCCAGGCCAAGGCGGCTTGTGAGTGCACGAAAGTGCCCGCAATTCCACGAAAGCTGTCGTGAATTTCAGGAGTCGGCCCGTCGAGGCTGACACCGAGTGCGGTGATGCCAAGATCGTGCAAAAGCACCACGGTTTGCCGTTTCAATGTGGGAGTGGTACTCGGGGTTACGGCTATCGGCACGTGCAGGTTTCGCGCATAAGTCACCAGGTCAATGAGATCAGGCCGTTCCAGTGGGTCCCCTCCGGTTAGCACCAGTAAGCTGCCAAGCTCACGAATATCGTCAATAAGTCGGTAGCCTTCCTCGGTCGTCAGTTCTTCGGGATCGCGCTGCGAGATGGCTTGTGCTCGGCAATGTTGACAAGACAGGCTACAAGCGATGGTAGTTTCCCAGTAAACATTGCGCGGCGCGTCTGGAAAAACGTATTTAGGTAATTGAAGATCGGACATGGCAATTGCCGGAACTTGCGGCAAGCGAGAACTTTACCCCAAGGTCTGGACCATTGCGCCCAATTCTGTTGGGGTCGAGGCATGCCTCGACCCCGCGCGGAACCGACAACAGCCGGAAATTTGGGGGTAAGAGGCTGCGTTTCGAGGATTTCGGTCCGTCGGACTAGATCATCGCTTACGGCAGTAGTATTGAAAACACCATGTCGAACTGGATCTTATGACGTAGTCTCCGAGCACCACCATATTCGTCATCTCGTGGATCGGCTGGAGGCCTGGGTCGAGCGAAGGCAACAAGAAGGCAATGCTTGGCTTTCTGGCCTCTGCAGTAGATTGGATCAATTGAATTCAGACCTAGGACCACATTTCCATGGCGAAGAGACGATAGTCTTTGAAGATATTCGAGTTCGCTTGCCTCGGCTAGTCGATACGGTCGATCGACTCATCGAGCAACATCGTCGCATGGAGGTAGACTTCTCTCGAATCAGCACGCAGGCTAAGCAACTGAACTTAGCGAACAGCGGTGCTTGGACCGAGCTCGCCGAACAGATTACCAAGATCTTGCGATTGCTCAAGGTGCACGAACAACAGGAGACTGAGCTCATCTTGACCGCCTACGGACAAGACTTGGGCGAGGCAGATTGACAAACGAAGGGCGGGGTCGAGGCATGCCTCGACCCCGGCAATTGGCTGCTGCGCTTATTCAATTTCGAATCATTGCAGCGGGCGGAGGTGGAGCGGAATAGCGGCTAGGGAAGGGGTCGGCATTGTCCCGGCGCCGATTTTCCTCCCAGCGACGCTGGTCAACCGTATCACGCTCGCGGAATACTGCGATGCCGATAACACCCACGTTGCGATCGCTGCCAGTGCGCGCCGCGTAAGAATCGCGGACGGAACCAAAACGGAACGCAGCGACCGCATCCGAGCTGCGTCGAAACCCGTCGATGTCAAGGGTTCCGTAGGCGTCGATCAAGTAGCCCCGCTTGCTGTACGATCCCGCGCGTCCGTCAATGACGTCGAGGCCGTCAACCGTAGCCAAGATCTCGAAACGCTCGCTCGAATGATTGATGATGCGAATGCGGTAGCGATCACCACTTCGACCGACTACATAGGAGCGTGAACCTTGGGCCAACCCAGCCAAGGGATTACCACCGGCATCGATAACCTGAACCGACACAAAGCCGTTGGCTGTCTCAGCGATGTTCGTAAGCAGTTCTGAGTAACTACGACGTCCGGTGCGTGCCATGATGCCGGCTTCGTCGTCGTACTGGATGCGCAGCACGCTCCAGGGCTGATTGCTATCGCGATTGAATGTGGTTGTTGTGACCCAACTTGAACGCGTTTCGCCCCATTGGGTCGCCAACCCCGGTCGTTCCAAGTCGCGAAGTAGTGGAGCCGATGCCTTGGCTTCTCCGCGGGCACGACTGATATCGCTGCTCCCGGATTGATCGCTCATGGCAGCGGGGGCGTTGCTTCCCGAGGCAGACGGGGCCGACTTTTTCGCGGGGCGCGGAGCGCTCTCGGGCAAGCTGGGCTCCGATGGGCCTTTATCAGCCGCCACTTCGTCAGCGGGTGCAGGGTGTGCGGCGCCAGCAACTGCTGGAACCTGGGCAAATCCGTGTTCAGCCAGCGGTGTATCTGAAGTTTGCGACTCCGGTGCGGGCGCCTTCTCGGTTGTGTCAGCGCTAGAATTAGGCTGCGCATTTTTTCCCGGCGCACCTGCGCTGACACAGGCGTTCATTAGAAAACAAGTGGCGAGAGCAAACAGGGAGATGGGAGATTGGGTGCGAGCGGTCATGGTTTTTGCCTCCGTTGGCATTCACCTCAGAAACGCGCCGCCCTCGGTGACCTTACACCCGAAGTCGACTGGGCCGTCATGCCCAAGCCGAGCTAAGTCGCCGATTGATTCGCGGGCGCTAGCGCAAATTCCGCGACAATTCGGTCCAGGCTGGCCGACATCTCAAGGCTGACGTTGAGCGCGAGCGCTGCCGTCGCCAAGCAGTCCTTTGCCGCGGGAATTATGGGGCGTCCTATTATCCAACGCGGATCACCCTCGCCGCCAGTGGCCGAAACGACTACCCCGGAAAACCCTGGCTTTTCATGAGTCAGCGAAATATGGGGCACTGCACCCACATGTTTGTCCAGCATGACCCTAACCAGCAGTACGAGCATTGGAATGACGGCGCGTGGGCTTGTGTGAAGCTCGGCTTCGCCGCGAGCTGGCACCAGCGTCACTTGACGTAAATCTGCAGGATCCCCCGTCGGTTCGCCGGAGCGGAATGCCTCCAAAAGCAGATCCTGCATCGTTACGGTCATGGGCTCACTCCACACGGATACGCCCAAGAAATCCACGAACTCCGCCGCCAGCCCCAGCTCTTGCCCGAGGCGCCCTATGACATGCTGCAGATTCAGCCGGTTGCGCGCCTGCATGGGTTGGCGTTCGGATCGGGTGAGTGCCTCGCTGAGTTCATCGATACGCGGCATGGCATATTCACGCAGCGAGGCCAGGGCATTGTGCGTATCGGTGCGGTGCGCCGCCGCTACGGCGGTCATCAGTTCCTCGAGACCCTCACGCAAGGGCACGCAAGAGGCACTCACATCCGGAAGCACGGAGGACAGTGACCGAGGACCTACTCGCATCGAACTCGAAAGTTGTTCGAGGTTGCGCAGCCCCCCCAGGGCGTCGCGCACCGCCCCCCTTGCAGCATCGACACGACTCTTGCTGGTCGCGTCGGGATACCACGACGGGGGTTGGCTATAGAACATGACAGTGAAGCTTACCTCAACTCACTTTCTGCAAAGAAGTAGCCACATTCAATGCGACCGTTTTCTTCCGAGTCCGAACCGTGGACTGCATTTTCAGTCACACTGGTTCCAAAGTGCTTCCTCACCGTGCCAGCGTCCGCCTTGGCTGGATCCGTGGCACCTATCACGGTCCGCAAGTGCACGACGGCATTGTCTCTCGACAATGCGAGAACCCATACCGGACCGCGTGTCATAAAGGCGCAAAGATCGCGGAAAGAACGGCCGCGACTGGTGAACGGCATAAAAACCTTCTGCTTGAGCAACAGTTAGGACAAGCTGCTTCATTCCCAGCAACTGAAATCCCTCATCGAGCAGTCGCTGTATTATGGTGCCCTGGCTGCGCCTTTCGCAGGCGTCCGGCTTGATGATGCACAACGTTCGCTGACGGGTCATCGGTTTTTCCAAGAGTCAGATTGGGGATCCGAGTCGGTCGGGGCGTTATGACAGCAGTGGACGCGTTTACAACTCAGAAAATGTGGAAATCCACAGGGTGCGATACGGCCTAATGGCCGACTCTTTTGTATGAACGGCCCGTGAAAGTTAGCTGGACTCTATAGCGTAGCCAATTACGGCGCACGTGCCAGCGAATCTCGAGGGGTGACTCAGAAACCGCCGCCAACCGGCAGTTCGTTAGTAACCATCTGCTCAAATGTCTGCCGGCGACGTATCAATGCGAGCTGTCCGTCGCTTTTCACCAAGACCTCCGGCAATTGCAAGTACGAGTTGTAGTTTCCGAGGGACATTGCGCTGCAGTAAGCGCCCGCACCGCCAATCACTACAAAATCTCCCGCCTGCGGCAAAGCCAGGTTGCGTGGCTTAATATAACCCTTGTCATCCAAGGTTTGACAATCACCGCTTTCGCAGCAGCGGCCCACCACCACGCAGGGTACAGGACGCTTTGCTGCGGTATTCAAGTTGAACTCTGACGACAATAACTGGCCGCGCGAATCAATTACGTACATGGGGTGACGCGAGCCATAAAGCAGCGGACGCGTATTGGATTCCATGCCCGCGTTGAGAACTATAAATTGGAAACCATCGGGCCCCGATGACTTGATGTCTAGTACGCTGCCCACCAAATACCCGGCGTTGGCCACGATATACGTTCCGGGCTCGAGTGCGACAGCTAGTTGGCGGCCCGTTCTATTATGGAATTCTTCAAATCGCTGCTGGGCATAATCGCCCAGATCCTGAATATTTGCGGCCACTTCGTCTGGCATGCGGGCTTCCTTGAAGCCTCCTCCCAGATTGACGATCTTGACGTCGGGGAAATGTTGCTCCGTCAGCTGCAACATGCGATCGATATTGTCGCGCCACACCTGAGGATCGCCGCCGGATCCGATGTGAGCGTGAACATGTTCAATGCGGACCCTGGATGGCATCAGCAATTGTTTGACCCCATCCACCTCTACCAGGTGAATACCAAAGCTCGAGTACTTGTCGCCTGTATTGCGCGTCACGGATTCCCCGGCACCAACTCCCGGGTTGATTCGAATTGCGATCTTTACGGCATGTTGCCGCAGAAACGGCAGGACCAGCTCAAGTTGTCGCTGTGAGCAGATATTGTAAGTCATTCCCTCGTGCAGCATGTCTTCGAGGTCCGTTCGGTCGTCTCCCAGGGGCACGTCTTGTGTGGTCAGCATCATCTGCTTAAAGGGAATGCCGGCGAACTGTGCGCGTTTCGCTTCATTTATCGAGCTTGCGTCAATCCCCAAGCCGTGGCTTGCTATGACTTGCAATAGCGCCAGGCTCGGGTTGGCCTTCATCGCAAATCGAACCTCCAATCCGTAGGCATTGGGCATGCGGAGCAACGCCTGGCAACGCTCGATGATGAGGGCTTCATCGTAGATAAATAGCGGTGTGCCAAAGCGCTCGGCGGCCTCGGCGATCTGTGCCTCTGTGACATGTCCAAACGGATTCAGGGTCATTGGCTGAGAAATCCCCTCATTTCTTGGTACGGATTTAGCCGAATGCCGTCAGCGGGCTCGGGACCCGCTGACCCACGGAATAAAGATCTCCGAATAGCTTCTCCAGTTGCAATATGGGTACAAATCGGTCGTAAGACGTCACAGTCGTCGACATTGCCGAATGCTATACGTTCTTGGCAAATCACCAATTCATCCGTTCAAAATGAGGAGATGAGTCAGGTCATAATGTTAGCTTCAAATGAGCCTTAATGCTGGCCATGGCTCGTTCCGTTGATTCACGACGACCGAAGGCAGATAGCCGAATGAATCCCTCGCCGCTGGGTCCAAAACCAGAGCCGGGGGTTACAACCACGTGAGCCCCTCGCAGCAACGTGTCGAAGAAATCCCATGAGCGCAAGCCATTGGGAGTCTTGGCCCAAATGTAGGGCGCATTATCCCCGCCGTAACAGGCAAGGCCAAGGGTTGTGAGCCCATCGCGAATGATGCGCGCGTTGTTCATGTAATAATCTACGATAGTCTGACATTCGCGCCGACCCTTGGGCGAAAGCGCGGCGGCCCCGCCATATTGGACGATATTGGAAGGCCCGTTGAAGAACGTACTTTGGCGGCGGTACCACAGGGCGTTCACCTTGCCAGCCGGGGCATCTTCTGTAGTGAGGGATTTGGGCACCACCGACCAACCCAGGCGCACTCCGGTAAAGCCTGCCGATTTCGAGAAACTGTTGACCTCGATTGCACATTGTTTAGCGCCCGTAATCTCATAAATGCTGCGGGGCAATCGGGGGTCGGATATGAACGCGGAATAAGCCGCGTCAAAGATGATGACCGCCTGCAACTGGCGCGCGTATTCGACGAAACGCGCCAATTGCTCCCGCGTCGCCACTGCCCCAGTGGGATTATTGGGGCTGCAAATATAGATGAGATCGACCTTCTCGCTGGGCAGCTCGGGGAAAAAGCCGTTGTTCTCGTGACAGGGCATGTAAACAATTCCGGCATATTGCCCGGTCACGGTGTTGAACGATTCCGTGCGCCCCGCCATCACGTTAGTGTCCACGTACACTGGGTATGCTGGATCTTGAACGGCGATAACATTCTGTGGGCCGAATATTGACTGAATGTTGCCTGAATCTGACTTAGCTCCATCGCTCACGAATACTTCATCAAGTCCAAGATCCACGCCGCGTTCGCGGTAAAGATCGCAGATCGCTTCGCGAAGAAATTTCTCTCCTTCGTAGTCTCCGTAACCCGTGTAAGTGTCCGCTTTGCTCAGGCGGTCCGCGCCGTCCTTGAGCGCGCGCACGACCGAGGGAGTCAATGGCTGCGTAGTGTCACCGATGCCCAATCGATGCAGCTCGACTCCCGGATGCTTTTCGGCGAATGCTTTGGTCCGGCGCGCGATTTCCGGGAACAAATAGCCCGCGCCCAATTTGTCATAATTGAT
The DNA here is from genome assembly GCA_963835565.1 of uncultured delta proteobacterium. Lineage (GTDB taxonomy): Bacteria > Myxococcota_A > Polyangia > Polyangiales > Polyangiaceae > FEN-1139. Next base: position 87,434 of record CAWIGY010000084.1, on the reverse strand, counting down.
ATTGATGGTTGCCATGGTAAGTTTTTGCGTTGCGTCAGGCCGGCAGCTTAACAGAGAATGCCTCATCCGCAATCGTACCCTTGCCAACGCAAATGACGGGGCCGGTCATCGAGACGTGAAAATCGGCGGTGAGCGCAATCTTGAGTTCGCCACCGGGCATGTGTACCGTGATGTCCCGATCGCACAGGCCCAACCGATGCGCCACGGCAGCTGCGGCACTACTCGAGCTACCCGAGGCCAGTGTATAGCCGGCGCCCCGCTCCCAAATTTCGATTCTTATGTCACAGCGGCCCAGAACCTTCAAGAATTGCACATTGGTACGATTCACAAACCGTGGTTCATTCTCAATCCGTGGTCCCAGGCGGCGCGCTAGCTCTTCGCTTACGTCGTCCAAAGGCAGCACGCAATGTGGGTTACCGATGGTCGCTGCGCAAAATCGATAGTCTTTCCCATCCAGTGACAGCGTTTGATTGAGAACCTCGCCCGTGCAGCCACTGACCGGAATACGTGCCGCGTCAAAACTCACTTGGCCCATTTCGACGTCAATCAATTCGCCGCCAGGCCTGACGCAACAACGCACCTTGCCCCCCAGCGTCTGCACCGAAAACGGCTCGAATTTTACCAATCCTTGATCAAACAAGTAACGTGCAAAAATGCGAAGACCATTACCACTCTTTTCTGCCTCACTGCCGTCCGGGTTAAATACCCTGAGAACGGTGTCGCCCGAGGCCGTCACCGAAGGCCCCCAAAGAATACCATCCGAGCCAGGACCATAATTGCGGTGACAGATCAGCCGCACCTCTGCCCGCGTAAGCTCGCGCCCGACAGCAGCCGGGTCGATTACGATGTAGTCATTTCCGAGGCCGTGGTATTTGGTGTATTGCATAGGATTTGCTTGGGGGGATTGGCCAATTGTTGACAAATAGCACCAGATGCGACTGTCGCTAACGGGCAATTGCTGCCCCAAGGTGCGCACGACGAACTCGCCGGAGTTTGTGCGTCGTGGGAAATTCGGGAATGCGTGTCTAATCGCCAAAAAAGCAAAACCCGCACAGCTCCGAGGAAACTGTGCGGGAAATTGCGAGCCCCCAATCGAGGCGGTTCAGGTGGTAGTGAAGGTGATGTTCGACAAGGTTACATTCAGTGTCGTTGACGCAGTGCTAAGCACGACGCCAAATCCTAGCCCCAGGATATGCGTTTGATCGAAAGTGGAGCCACTGGGCAGGTTACAGCTATCCGTATGCGCAACGCCACTCCAAGTGAGAGTATACGAATGAGCGGTCGCGTCCGCTGGGACCGGTCCGAGCGTATAAGTACGCTCCACATATTGGCCACCGGTAGCCCGATCATCAAGAATCAATTCGACCGTAATCGGATCGGCTCCGCTGTTCTGTACGGTTACGCTCATACCCGTGTAGGGAACGGCGGGGTTGGAGTTTGCAACTTCAGCATCGACGCCAGCACCGTTGCAGGTCGCATCGGTGAAAGGCGACACGCCGGTAATCGTAGTGCCCGACGTGACTGGGTGGCCAACGGCAGTAGTTATAGCTATGCTCGTACCGTTCGGAGTAAATGTAATGCCGTTGAGCGTGAGGCTGGTGGTACCAGCAATGTTCACGGTGCTCGACGATGGCCTGCAGAACAACGTTTGGCCGCTCGTGTCTGCGACGCATGCGTTGGCCAGCGTTGAACCGCCAGCAGCAGAAGTGCCGCCCGTGGTGCTAGCGCCGCCCGCTGTTGCAGACCCGCCTGTTGCCGAAGCGCCACCGGCTGTGCTGCTGCCGCCCGTTGCGGAAGCGCCACCGGCCGTGCTGCTGCCGCCCGTTGCGGAAGCGCCGCCGGCTGTGCTGCTGCCGCCAGTCGCGGAAGTGCCGCCGGTGGCCGCCTTGCCACCCGTGGCGGGCGCGCCGCCTGTAGCTGAAGCACCTGCCGCCGCATTTGCACCACCCGTGGCCTTAGCGGTCGTGCCACCCGCGCTCGGAGCACCTCCAGTAGCCATGGCACCACCCGTAGCAGGTGTGCCGCCGGTTGAATTGTCAACGGAGGTATTATTGTTAGATGATCCACTGCACGCAGAAACGCATGCGAACAGGCTGAGCCCTAGCAGTGTATTGCGTGTGATAGCGATTTTCATTGTTGTGCCCTTTCTTGCGCGCCCTATCTAAAGTGGACCCTCAGTCTTGAGACGAATTGTACCCCCGATTCTAAGTTGTCAACAGAAGAAACGCGCGAGGATTTGCATTGTACTATTGATTAAAGCTTATGCGTACAACAGATCGCGTCAGGGTCCAAGGGTGCGCTGCCAGGAGTTTTTCAACTTGAGTTAGCAAATCCCGCACGGCCCCAGACGAGCCATGCGGGATTATGCGATGAGACCCGACCGGGTTCAGGTCGTTACGAATTGAATATTTGATATTGTCAAATTCAACGTGGCACCGGTGCCGCTATACACCACGCCAAACCCGAGGCCCAGAATATGCGTCTGGTCAAAAGTGGACGTACCCGGAAGTGAACAAGAGTCCGTGTGGGGCGAAGTCGTGAAGCTGAGGCTGTAATCGTGAGAGGCTCCGTCATTGGGAACGGGACCGAGTGTATACGTTCTCTCAACGAATTCGCCGCCCGTTGCACGATCATCCAATATCAGACTAATCGTAATCGGTACGGACCCCGAATTTACAACCGACAAACTCATACCCGTGTACGGGACCGCTGGATTTGAATTGGCAACTTCGGCGTCCACGCCGGCACCGTTGCAAGTTGCATCGGTGAACGGCGATACGCCCGTGATTGACGTCCCAGACGTGATGGGGTTGGCGCTTGTTATGGCAATGCTTGCGCCGTTCGGAGCAAACTTAATGCCGTTCAGCGTCGCGGCCGAACCAGTCACGTCAATGCTGCTGCTAGTCGGCCTGCAAAATAGCGTTATGCCGCTGGTGTCAGCCACGCAAGCATTGGTTGCGGACGAGCCGCCCGTCGCCGCGGAGCCACCCGTTGCTGCGCCACCTGTTGCTGGCGCGCCACCTGTTGCGGCGGAGGAGCCACCGGTTGCGACCGATCCACCGGTGGCTGATGCACCACCCGCAGTGGACGTGCCGCCCGTGGCGCTAGCGCCGCCCGCTGTGGTTGCTCCGCCCGTGGCTGATGCGCCAGCTGCTGTGGTCATGCCGCCAGTTGCCGATGCACCGCCTGCCGTGGTTGCTCCGCCAGTTGCCGATGCACCGCCTGCCGTGGTTGCTCCGCCCGTTGCTGACGCGCCACCTGCTGTGGTTGCTCCGCCCGTTGCTGATGCGCCAGCTGCTGTGGTCATGCCGCCAGTGGCGGTTGCGCTGGTACCGCCGGCAGCCTTTGAACCGCCAGTTGCTGAGGCACCCGCTACAGCCTTCGAGCCGCCTGTGGCCGCTGACGCGCCTCCAGTTGCTTTCGCTCCGCCGGTGCTAGCCGCTCCACCAGTGCCCGTTTTGCCACCGACTCCGGGCCCCGTTCCAAGCGTGGTTGCGCCGCCAGTCGACATATCAGTAGTCGTCGTACCCTGATCGTTTCCACCGCTACACGCGGCAACGAGGACACTGGCTACAACCCCAACGCCCAAAAAAGAAAATGCGGATCGAATTGCGCTCGCCATCTGCTTCTCCTCAAGTATTCGATAACACCCGGGTGAACGAACAGCACCTTAGCCGCTGCGGGCTCACCACTATAAGCAGCACCGCCGAACCAGCTGGGCACCGCCGAAAGGAAGGTTACTCTGGGCCCGCTCCACGTGTCAGGGAAAACGATGTCACTCACGAGCATTTTCGTAGGCAAGTGCGACTCTATTCCAGTTGAGTCATACTCTTTTGTCTATTGCGGAACGGATAAGCTGACTGTTGAGGGGTGCTGGGACCGCGCCCTTGTGATCCCTACTTCTGACCAAAGTCGTTCAAGCAAATGCTGAACGGCACTGGTACGTTGCTACTGCTGGGCACGACTAGCTGAATGCTGCCAATCGGCGTCGTGGGGTCGAATTGCGTTCCCGGGTTGGTGGGGTCCCAACAGGCTGTTGTAAACGCGGTCCACGGAATGGTAAGTGGTCCCGTTGTTGTCAGCGTGTAGCACCAACTGCTGGTGCCATCCGCCGACGACAACTGTGCGCGTAGCACGCTGGTGCCGCAGTTCTTGTAATCCAGATACAATGATGTTCCGGTCAAGACGACACTACCTACTGCTGTCGATGAGCCCTGAGCCTGGTTGAGATTGACGCCCAATCCTGCAGTCGTCTTATACGTAGGATCCGCAGCGAGCGAACCGTCTACGCAAATGGGGGCTGAATTCAAGGACGAAAAGCAATTCGTGTTGCCGTTGCAGAGGGTGCTTCCCGTGAGTGTTGGCGCAACGTAGGCGAAGGCATAGCCATTCCAACTGCCCACTTGAACCCAACCACCGGTAACTTTGAGCGAGCTCGTTGCGCCGGGCATGCTGCAAGTGCTGCTGGCCCCGCCGGCGCTAATGCTGCCGCCTGTCGCGGCTATTCCTCCTGTGGCAGCTGAGCCACCAGTCATCGTCGTGCTGCCGCCTGTCGCGGCTGCTCCTCCCGTGGCAGCCGAGCCACCAGTCATCGTCGTGCTGCCGCCGGAGCTGCGCGAGCCACCCGTGGTGGCGGCCCCGCCAGTCGCTTTGGAACCGCCCGTGCTTACTGCACCCCCGGTCGCAATGAATCCGCCGGTGGCCATGACCCCGCCCGTGCTCATGGTTCCGCCCGTGCTCATGGTTCCGCCAGTCGCCGCCTCGCCGCCAGCCGCCGGTGCTCCGCCAGTCGCCGCCTCGCCGCCAGTATCCAAGGTGCCACCCGTCGCGAAATTCCCCCCGGCATTGTTGCCGCCGCTGGTGCCGGCGTTGACGATGACGATGACATTGTTCTGCGTCGTGGTCGATGAGGAGCACCCAGCGACGAAGACGAAACCCCAAAGACTGCTCGCAAAAACCCCGCGTGTCATCGACTCACCTTTCATTGAATATATATTGTGCACTTAGCAAAATAAGCGTCCCCTGACAATTGCTGTTTAGCAGGTTAGCCCGCCAACCGCGCAATTTCTCTGATCACCAGTCAATTCCGCAAGTTACCGTGGCTGGGCCGGCAATACCATCAACGGTCCACAGTCTAACGGGACTCCTCCCAGCCAGTTACGTCCGACCTGCTGAATCCAACCTGAAAAGTTGACTAGCCGTGCCTTAGATTTTGGTTTTGGCGGCACTTGGACTCAGTTGTGTGTTTTTTACACAATGCCGATCGGCAATGGGATCGGCGTCATCGGTACTCACCATTAAATCTACAAAATGCCGATGCCCCGCCGTTTTCACAGCGGGGCATCTTCAGTTCAGCTTGGTGTGATATTGCGTGTGGTCAACCAAGCCGCTGACGGCGCATGACTACTGCCACGTGATATCGTCAATGTACACATTGCCGGTGTACGTGGCTGTCGTGGACGTATTGCTCAGCTGAACCCCCAGGACCTGAATACCCAGGAAGTTATACGTTGGAACCGGGAATGTAATCGTTTGCCAAGTGTCGGCGGTGGTTATCGTTGTAGCCGTTCCCGAAGACCATTGGTAATTGTCTATTTGCGCGAAGGGCTGAACGTTCAGGTTCGCGATGGTATCAGCGTAGACGTGGTACGTGACTGTCTGACCGCAATACGCTTGCGGATTAGTAAGTTGGATTTGCCTGGACGTCCAACTTGAGGAGGAGGCAGCAGCCGGAACGGCAGTCATGGCAACCAACATTGACCCGGTGCCACTGTAATGTTGAGCTGTGGACTGCGAGACCACGGTGTCTGTCGCCGTGCCGTTCAGCGCCCAATCACCAGTGGAGCCAACGGTTGCCGCGGTCTCGAAATCGAATGAACCGGTAGTCGTTCCCGTGCAGGACGCGGAGCCGCCGCAGACCGTGATCGAATCAATGTAGATATTACCACCCGCAAATGAATTGCCGTTGCTGACGCCGATCTGAATGCCCAGCCTGTTGATGCCGCCGGGGAGAATTCTCGAGGCCGCGGGCACGGTGAATGTCAACGTTGTCCAGGCATTCGCCGTGGGTGTGACCTCTGTGGAATTGTCCCAGTTGGCCCAATTGTTAGATTGCATGAAGATCTGCACCCAGGTCTTGGTGGTTGAGCCGCCCGAATCCGCAGGAACCCAAATGTGAGCGGTGACCGTCGCCCCGGGCAACAGATTGGAAGCCGTAGCGGGAGTGATTTGAATGGACCGAGTCATTGAACTGCCACCCGCGCCGCCATCGGGATTCGCCGTGCTTGTCAGCGCTGGAAGCGTAGCTGCCAGGGACTGAGTTCCGGTAAACTCCTCTGTCGTGGATACGGCCAAAGTAGTGTCGGTATTGTCCGCCGCCCAACTATCGACCGTCGTGCTCTCCCAATCCCAAATAATCGGGCAACTGGTGCTGCCAGCGGCCGCAGTCGTGCCGCCATTGGAAGTGCTGCCCGCCGTGCCTGTGGTGCCGCCATTGGTCATGCCGCCCGTTGCCGACGAGGTGCTGGTTACGCCGCCAGTAGCCGCGCCGCCCGCCGTTGTTGATGTGCTGGTTACACCGCCAGTCGCGGTTGCCATGCCGCCGGTCGTGGTTGCCATGCCGCCGGTCGTGGTTGCCATGCCACCGGTCGTGGTTGCCATGCCACCAGTCGAGGCAGCCATACCGCCCGTCGCTGAAGTCGCTGCGGAGGAGGTGCCGCCGGTATGGGCTCCGGCCGCCGCTGTTACGCCGCCGGTCGCAGGCGCGCCGCCGGTGCCCGCCTTGCCACCCGTTGCTGTGGGTGAAGTGCTACTCGTCCCACCCGTTGTGGTAGTCGTGTTATTGTTATTGCTGCCGCTGCAAGCTACTGACCAGATCCCCGCCAGCAACGCAACACCCAGAATTCGTGAGCCACTATGATAGGAAAGTTTCATCTCTTGAATCTCCTCTGAATCTACCTTGCTTCGTGCAACATCAACGCATGTCGTCCGCAGCCCTTTGCGCGAGACGCTTAGTGCCAACAGCAGTCGCTATCCCGCCGAGCCGGTTATTTGCCTGAAATCGGTGCTACTGCGCAAGGGAATCTTTTGCAGCTAGCTTTTCAGGGCCAGCCCTCTTGCATATTACAGCAACAATGAACAAGCCCGTTTTGGGGGCGTCACCGCGATTCGAGCCTAATTCTCGAACAATGCCAGCCCGGATACCGGGTTTACACCGCGATTTTTCCCCCCGAGCGGAAACACAACAGTCATGCTGTTCTACCACCCAAATCGGCAAAATCTGCGCGTGCCCGTCTTGTCGCGTCGGCTGGCTCGAGAGTCGCCGCGAATTAGCGCGTGCCGACAATTCAGAAAAGGCAAGCGACATCCTTGGCGAGACCATGCCCTGAGCATTGATGTGCGGGGCTCTGGCCGCTACAAAAGGCTCTTCAAAGTGCTGCCCATGTCCGCCGGAGTCTTGGCCACTTTCACGCCAGCGGCCTGCAGTGCGGCTATTTTTTCGGCGGCGGTTCCGGTGCCGCCCGAGATGATTGCGCCCGCGTGACCCATGCGTTTGCCCGGTGGCGCCATGCTGCCCGCAATAAACCCCGCTACTGGTTTTCGGACATTTTTTTGAATGTATTCAGCGGCGCGTTCTTCGGCGGTGCCCCCAATCTCGCCGATGAGCAAGATGGCATCAGTTTCAGGATCGCGACTGAATAGTTCAAGCACTTGCACGAAATCAAGCCCGCCTACTGGGTCGCCTCCGATCCCGATACACGTGGACTGTCCCAGCCCGAGTTCGGTGAGCTGCCCGACGGCTTCATAGGTCAAAGTGCCCGAGCGCGATATCACGCCCACCTGTACCCGGTAAGTGAATATGGCCCGGCATAATTCCAACTTTACATTGTCCGGGCGTAATGATGCCTGGGCAATTGGGTCCGATCAGTCGCGCTGCGCGGCCAGCCAGCGCGCCTTTCACACGAATCATATCCAGCACTGGAATGCCCTCGGTGATGCACACAATCAGACTGATGCCCGCGTCCGCAGCTTCGAGAATGGCGTCGGCGGCTCCCGCCGCCGGCACGAAAATGACTGACGTGTCCGCCCCCGTGGCGCTCACGGCATCAACGACCGTGTCAAACAGCGGCACCTGGACGCTGTCGCCACTCGGCCCTTGCGCGTCAAACAGGGTTCCCCCGCGATTGGGGGTTACTCCAGCAATCACTTGTGTCCCATACGCGATGCATTGCTGGGCGTGAAAGCTACCCGCGGAGCCAGTAATGCCTTGAACGACCACGCGCGAGTTTTTGTCTACCAAGATTGACATTGCGATTCTCCAAGTTCCTTTATGTTTTATGCGGCACGCTGGACAGCCTCGACTATCTTGTGCGCACCGTCACCCATGGTATCTGCCGGTTCAATTTGCAGGCCGCTGGCGCGAAGCAGATCCTTGCCCTGCTGTACGTTAGTGCCAGCCAACCGCACGACCAGTGGCACCTTTAGCCCCAGCTGGCGGGTGGCTTGGATGATGCCTTCGGCTATCACGTCACAGCGCATGATTCCGCCAAATATATTGACGAAGATCCCTTTTACCTGGCGACTGGAGAGAATCATCGTAAACGCTTGGGTGACTGTCTCGGCACTGGCCCCGCCACCCACGTCCAGAAAATTCGCGGGGCTTCCTCCGTAGTGCTTGATGATGTCCATGGTTGCCATGGCAAGCCCCGCGCCATTGACTAGACAGCCGATATTGCCGTCGAGCGCCACATACGAAAGGCCTGCGCGCTTGGCCTCGCAATTCGATGTGATCCTCTTCGTCGGAATCGACGAGTTCGCTCCAGCTTTCGTGCCGGAACGATGCATTGTCGTCAAAAACCAATTTTGCGTCCAAAGCGATTACCTGCCCCCGATCGGTGATAACCAGGGGATTAATCTCGCACATCGAGCAGTCTTCCGCTTCGAAAAGTGTGCTCAGGCGCTGCAATGTTTCGGCAAACTGCAATACCGTTTGCTTAGGCGACGGACTCTGGTCGCCTACGCGAAGCCCAAAGGCAAGCTTTCTTGCCTGATAAGGCTTGAGCCCACCCAAAGGGTCCAGCGTTTCGCGGAGAATCTTCTCGGGATTGCGTTTTGCGACTTCTTCGATTTCAACCCCGCCCTCCGAGGATGCCATCACGACGAGTCGACCGCTACGTTCTGTCGACGACCAAACCGACGTACAATTCGCGGGCGATTGCCAGCCCTTGCTCGACGTAAAGTCTGCGCACGATGTGACCCTCGGGACCGGTCTGATGAGTTACGAGCTTCGAGCCAAGTAGGCCCGCGGCTACCTTCGCGACTTCGCTAGGTCCACCCTTGACCACTTTTACGCCCCCGCCTTTGCCGCGGCCGCCCGCGTGAATTTGGGCTTTGACGACCACGATCGGGTTGCCCGTTTCCTTGATCAACTGCTGTGCGGCGGACTGTGCCGCATCCGCCGAAAAGCAGGGTATTCCGCGCGGCACCGCGATGCCGTATCGCGCGAAGATCTGCTTACCCTGATATTCATGGATTTTCATGCTTTAAGTTTCCTAACGGGACTCCTCCCAGCCGTTGCACCCTACCTACTAATTCAACCTGAATACTCGACAAGCCGTGCGCTTAGATTTTCACTCCTGACCCGCAAGTTCGTTCCGACGTTTTGATTGTGTTGGTTGTCTGGGCCCCGGCCCAGACAACTGCGTTCTGAAAACTTGATTCAAGATCGAATGAGTTCTTGGCGTTGCCATTTCAACCCGATAGGTCTGTAACCCGAACGTTAGTGTTTTCTCCGGAACTCCCGAGTTCTTCGGCGATGCTCAGTTGCATGACCTTCAACTTGACACTTGCGATTTCACAACATCGATGACTTTCTGCACACTAGCGGCACTCCTATCGAGCATGGATCGCTCTTCGCCGTTGAGTTCAATTTCTACAATTTGCTCGACTCCTCGATTACCAATTACTACGGGCACGCCCATGTATAAATCCTTGTAGCCATATTCTCCGTCCAAATAGGCAGCACAAGGCAACAGGCGCTTTTGATCGAGCAGATACGCTTCTGTCATGGCAACTGCGCTGGCAGCTGGCGCATAGTAGGCGCTGGTGCCCATCAATTTCACGATCTCGCCACCACCACCGCGAGTGCGTTCGACGATGGCGGTCAGTTTCTCCGACGCCAGCAATTGCCGGACCGGTACACCGTTGACGGTCGTATAAGATAGAACTGGCACCATGTCGTCGCCATGGCCACCTAGCACCATTGCCCTGACGTCTTTGACGCTGACCTTCAGTTCGCGAGCCAAGAAGACGGCGAGCCTCGCACTGTCAAGAACGCCGGCCATGCCGACGACCTTTTCGCGATTGGCACCCGTGCGGCGCTTGAATTCGTAGACCATAGCATCTAGCGGATTGCTGACGATGATCGAAAATGCATGGGGACAGTAGCGCCTGGCGCGATCAGCCACGTCGCGAATAATCGGCAGATTAGTCATGACCAGATCATCACGCGACTGACCTGGTTTACGCGGAATGCCAGCGGTAACGATCAGCACATCGGCTCCCGCCACGTCTTCCCAATTCGAGGTACCGACTACCAGAATATCCGAGCCATTTTGCCCGGTGGCCTGTTCCAAATCGAGGGCTTTGCCTTTGGCAGTGTTCTCTTTCGCCGCAATGTCGTAAAGCACGACGTCGCCCAGCTGTTTTGCCACCAGCAAATTGGCTAGTTCGCCGCCGATATTGCCTGCACCGATAAGCCCAATCTTCTTTCGTCCCATCGTATTGCCTTTTGTAGCTAAATAAACCTGAGTTCTTCCCGCTAGGACCGCGGGGCCCCTGCCCCAAAAACTACATTTTGAAAACTTGACTCAAACGCCATGACAGTTTCGCCCTGGATCGCTAATTGTCCATATGGTCTATGACCGCTTGCCCAAACTCTGAACATTTGACTTCGCGCGCCCCCTCCATGAGCCGTGCAAAATCATAAGTGACGGTTCCGGCCCCAATTGCTCCGTCCATTCCGGCGATCACGCGGTCGGCGGCCTCTGTCCAGCCCAGGTGCCGCAGCATCATCTCACCCGATAATATGACGCTGCCCGGATTGACCCGGTCGAGGTTCGCATATTTGGGCGCCGTGCCATGCGTGGCCTCGAAAATGGCGTGGCCCGTGTCGTAGTTGATGTTGCCGCCCGGCGCGATACCGATGCCACCCACTTGAGCGGCCAAGGCATCGGACAAGTAGTCGCCGTTTAGATTGAGTGTTGCGATTACGTCGAATTCCTTCGGGCGCGTGAGCACCTGTTGCAAGGTAATGTCTGCGATAGAGTCTTTGACCAATAGCTTGCTCTGATACTGGCCGTTTCCATGTGTCGTAAGCAGGTCCAACCCCTGCTGAACCTCCGCCTCGAAGCCAATTTGTGAATCCCTGGGCGCGACTTCGTAGCCAGGCTCAATCAGTCTTGCGTGCTCAGATAAGCTAAGGTTTGGGTTCGATTCCGCATTGCCCAAGATCCAACTCTCACGCTCGGTGACAATCTCCGACCGAAATTCACGCTTCGCCACGGCATAACCCCAGTCACGAAATGCGCCTTCCGTGAACTTCATGATATTGCCCTTGTGAACAATGCTCACGCTCTTTCGGCGATTGCCGAGCGCGTAGCGAATGGCGGCTCGCACCAACCGTTCGGTGCCTTCACGGGATACGGGCTTGATGCCGATGCCGCTAGAATCCGGAAAGCGAATTTCGGTGACGCCCATTTCTTTTCGCAGAAAATCGATAATTTTTCGAGCCTCTGGGGTTTCTGCGGCCCATTCGACCCCCGCGTAGATGTCCTCGGTGTTCTCGCGAAAAATCACTATGTTCACGTCACCGGGTCGTTTGACCGGGCTCGGTACGCGGTTGAACCAACGTACGGGCCTCAGGCACACGTACAAATCTAGCAATTGCCTGAGAGCGACGTTGAGTGATCGAATGCCCTTACCGACGGGAGTCGTAAGCGGCCCTTTAATTCCAACCAGGTACGTGCGATAAGCTTGTACCGTTTCGTCTGGCAACCAGTTGTCGAATTGACGTTTGGCTTTTTCACCAGCAAAGACTTCAAACCACATCAGCTTCTTCTTGCCGCCGTAGGCACGAAGGACTGCCGCGTCGAGCACGCGCTGTGCGGCATGCCAGATGTCAGGACCAGTACCGTCCCCTTCGATAAACGGAACTATGGGCTCATCCGGAACTTCGAGATGGCCTTCGGCGTTCATGCGGATGGGTTCACCGCGGCTTGGGTTGGACATCTGCTTCGCCCGTAGATCATTGCTCGCCTCACCGCAACGAGCATTTGAAACACGGCGCAAAACCAGTCAATCGGGGCTATTTTTGGCCCAATGAATCTCCGTGGAAGATACGCAGTTGGGGGCCTTTGCCCGCGGGCTCGACCTCATTTGATTACCTTCGACAACTGTCCAGCCAAAAACCCATAGCATCTGGCAATGTTGACAACTGTGACGTCCTACGACTGACTGGTGCTCGTATCGCAACAGGAGAAGCTGTTCGGAGGCACGACTTTCACGTGCCGTCACACGTTTCTAACCCGCAGGTCCGTTCACTACGCCCTTCGGGCGTTCCTCGCTGCGCGACGACGCTGAGGAGTGGTCGAAGGACCAGGACCGTCTACCTCCTTGAAAAAGTGCAGCCCGCTGCACTTTTTCACTCCGGTTCCGACGTTTTGATTGTGTTTGGTGTTCCGGGGCTAGAGGCGCGTTCACGTGGGTGACGTTTGCGTGCCAAATGCCGAGTCAGCATTTACTTTGCGGGTGAGCGGGAACAAATCAGACGCAGGCGCGTTTGAGAGGACATCAAAACAAACTAACACTATGGCCAATATGAAATTTACCGAAGGTACGCTGTTTATGGCGTTAGAGGCGGGGGCGGCATGGCCACAATACCTCCGCCACCTCAGAAAGACGGCTGCCAATGTCCAAGCCGTCGTGCAATTACCCGGTGAGCCCGCCGAACTATTCGCGAAACGTGTGCTTGAGCGTTGGCAATATCTACTCAATACGTCCGCTCCGCCGCACCGGTTTGTGCTCGGCCCTAACGTTAGTTGGGACGTGATGACTTCGGATACGAGATATCGCTTGGCGCGAGGTGTGCTAGGCGAACCGACCTCAGCGGGCGCGCATGAACTCATTCTCTGGGGCGGCAATTCCAAGAATGCTGAGGAACAAGGGCGGCTGCTAGCCTTGGCCGGCGCATTGGTCGAAGGACACGCCACATCGCGACGAGCAGTCCGCGTATTATTCAGTGAGCCCGCGAGTTCGGTCGGCCAAGAGGTTACGCCTTATTCGGCACAACCGCGAATGTATTTGGCCTAACGTCAAGATGCGGCCGATTCGTGCTCCTTGCCACGTCCGAATGATTTCACCCAAGACTTATTGGCAATTTCGGCCAATCCGCGGGAAGATCACGCTCCAACTGCCGTAAACGGAGTTGTAATCCTTGGGCCAGGCCCGGGATCTTGCATCAGGAGTGTGGCGATGGCTCGATTGACTTCAGTTGGTTTGGTGACGGCTCTTTCATTATTCTCGCTGGTGCCCGCGGCCCAGGCCGCCAACGTTACGGACTGCGGAAATATCGACGTCGAGGCTAACGCCACTTGTAGCGTCCAAACGGGCGTTAGCTGCGAGGCGAATTGCACGCCGATCAATTGCAGCGCAGCCCTGTACGCAAGCTGCCAAGGTAGCTGCAATGTTACGCCGCCTTCCTGCGATGTCAGTTGCAGTGGTACCTGCCAAGGCCAGTGCTCTGCCAATGCGAACTTCGACTGCACCGCCAACTGTACCGGCACCTGCCAGGGTAACTGTAATTCAAATTGTACAACTTATTGCCAAACGAATGCAAATCAAACTGATTGCATGACCAATTGCAACGCATCATGCCAGGCAACTTGCCAAGGCGAATGTGACGCGTCGTGCACCGGTTCCGCCAGTGCCGATTGTACTGGCAAGTGCACCGCCTCTTGCCAAGGAAGTTGCAATGCTTCGGCGCGCATTGATTGCCAGGCCACTTGCCAGTCGAACGGCTATCTAAGCTGCACGGGCGGTTGCCAAGCCGCGTGCCAGAACACCGGTCAGGGCGGATTGTTCTGCAACGGTCAATACGTGGATGTCGGTAACAACCTTCAAAGCTGCATAACCGCGCTCAAAGACGAGCTGAACATCCAAGTCACCGGCTCTGCAAGTTGCTCGGGCAACACTTGTCAAGCTCAAGCTTCAGCCAGCTGCGCTCTGGCTCGCCTAGGTGAAAAGAAGGGCATGACCGGGGGCTTGATAATTCTAGCCGCGGCAGGGCTAATTGCTGGCGTGCGCGGTTGACGGCGCCAGTAAATCAATACTCTATTAGCTGCTGCTTGGGTGGTCGTGACGGCACGCGTCAGGCACTTGCCGCACATCTAGCCTAGCCAGGGCCCTCGGGCCTGCTGGCGTTCGGCTCCTCGATAACGAGCCAGAAAATGCTGCCCAGCCGGCAGTAGACTGCGTAGGTGCTTGCGAATTTATCCGTATACTCCGTCGCACATGGTCGAGACCAGTCCGCCCCCCTCAGTTCTAACGGCCGATGAATTAGCCTCTCAAGAAATCTTGGCCGGTGTAGACTTTCACACAGTGACGGCGGTGCTGCAGTATTGCCCCATGCGTAGGCTTAATGCAGGCGAATGGCTCTTGACCAAAGGGCAACCGAATCGGCGCATGTACTTCATGCTAAAAGGCAAGCTTGGCATATTTCTCGATGAACCCGGAGAGCCGCCACTGACACATATTGAGCCCGGTCAAACCGTTGGTGAGATGAGCGTAATTGATGGCAGCCCAGCGTCTGCCCATGTGATCGCGATAGATTCGAGTCGATTGCTTGAAGTCAACGACCGGACCTTTTGGAATCTAATTTCCGCTTCGCATCGGTTCTCCATCAATTTGTTGCAACTATTGGCGCGTCGCATGCGCGATAGCAATATGAATCTTCGAAAGGTGACGCTCCTGGGACGCGAGTTGCAGCGGGATGCGCTGGTTGATCCGCTCACGACCCTTCACAATCGCCGCTGGTGGGACGACAAGTTCGCGCGTCTCGTCGAACGCGCGCAACGCAGCCAACACAGTCTAAGTTTATTGGTATTGGATATCGATCACTTCAAGCAATATAACGACCAGTACGGTCACATCGCGGGCGATATTGTGCTCAAACATGTTGGCAAAGCGCTCTTCGTCAATTTGCGCAGCATGGATCTTGCGGCGCGCCTGGGGGGTGAGGAATTCGTGATTGCGCTGCCCATGACCGACGACGTGGGGGCCAGGGCCGCTGCAGAGCGATTACGACAGGCCGTAAAAGCTGACACCGTCGAAGCCGCCGACGGCGGCCATCTCCCGGCCGTCACTATTTCTATTGGCGTTGCCGTGATGCAAAGTGCCGAGTCGGTCCAAGACTTTTTTACCCGGGCCGATGCAGCCCTGTATCGTGCCAAGGAAGCGGGCCGCGATCGCGTCGAAATCTAGTTGCTGGCGAAGAACTCCTACAAGTCTTCAAAAATACCTAACCGGAGTCCTCCCAGCCGGATATGCCATGTTTGCCGTTCCTATTTGAAATGCCGGCACGCCGTGCGTTTGGTTTCGTTGGTGACTCGCAGGTTCACTACGCCCTTCGGGCGTTCCTCGCTGCGAGAGGACCGTCTACCTCCGTGAAAATGTACAGCGTGCTGTACTTTTTCACTCCGGTTCGTTGCGACGTTTTGATTGTGTTGGTTGTCTGGGCCCGGCCCAGACAACTACATTCCGCAAAGTTGACTCAAGATGAATGAGTTCTGGGCGTAAAGGTCGCTAACCAAGAGCGGCGCGCAGGGTCGGTCCGCCGAGCGGTGCGGCTCCAAACAGCATGCAATTCCTCATTGATATTCTATTAAAGATATAAACTTTCACCAGCGTCAGACTTGGCTATGACACCCAGAACTACCCGATATTATTTAGAAATCTACTTGATGAGCCGCCGCCGGCGGGGCCTGACACTGCCACCACGAATGAATGTACGGCCATCTCGGTCGCGCACTTAGGAGGTCACCATGGGTCCGGTAGGTCGGCGAACGTTAATTGCGGCGATAGCCGCTACAGGCTTGAGTGTGGGGTTGCTGATTGGGTGCGGCAGTTCGGACAACGCTACTCCGGGCACCGGCAGCACCGATGATGCGGGTATGGGCGGCGCCGGTGGTGCCGGCGCAGGAACAGGGGGCACCAAAGCAACTGGCGGCAGCAGCACCACGAGCACCGCTACCAGCAGCGCCACTAGCACTCCTACGGGCACCGGCACTGGAACTGCTACTAGCACTGGCACAGGTACAGGCACCGGAAGCCGTAGCAATACGGGTACTGGAACCGGAACCGGCACCGGCACCGGAAGCCGTAGTAATACGGGTACTGGAACCGGAACTGGCACGGGCACCGGAAGCCGTAGCAATACGGGTACCGGAACTGGTACGGGCACCGGAAGCCGTAGCAATACGGGCACTGGAACTGGGAGCGGAACGGGTACTGGAGCTGCCACCGCGACTCACACGGAAACCGCAACTCACACGGAAACCGTAACTCAAACGGCCACGGCTACTCTCTCTTCGGCCACGGGCACGGCGACCGGCACTGTGACCGTGAGTGCCACGGCGACTGCGTCTGGTACAGTGACGGTGTCCGGCACAACAACCGGCAGCGGCTCGGGCACGGGGACTAGAACCGGCACGGGGACTGGTACTGGCTAGAGCGCTAACGACCGCGCGTTCTGGGCCAATCGTCAGTTTGTACTTACCGGAAATTCCATCGATTCGATGGCGGGGCCGTCCCTTGACCAGGGTGCGGCCCTGACGCATTTTGGGGACACTGGAGAAACCGTCTAGGGGCTGTTTTGCAGTTGTTTTTGGTAAAGCGGGGGATCCGACCGACGAATCTTGTGGACTTCTGCAGCCTGCCTATTAGAAAATTCTAGGCTCACGTGAGCCTTTTGATTGCAATATCTACACGGAACATCGGATAAGTCGCGGTAAGTACGGCTTTGGAGGTCCCCATGAGTTCGAATAGTATGCGAGGTTTGATAGTCGCGGTTGCGGCCCTGAGCGTTAGCTTAGCGGCCGGTTGCAGTAGTTCAACCGACGCGAACCCTGCAGACACAGGGACCGGTACAGGTACAGCTACAGCCAGTGTTAGCGCGAGTAATTCCAGCACTAACACCAGCACCGGAACAAATTCGCGATCAAGCACCTCGACTGCGACGGGGACCAACACCAGGTCCGCTACCAGCACTGCAACTGGCACGAACTCCCGAACGACTACAAATACCGGAACGGGTACTGGTACTAGAAGCGCAACCGGCACTGGCACAGCTAACGGCACGGCGAGCAGAACCGCAACCGCGACCGCTACAATTACGAGCCTTCTAACTGACACAAGTGCACTAACGGATACCAGTTTAGCAACACTCACCACCCTGCTGACGCTCACTGCCGTCACCACAGGCTGAAGAGATTAGAGCCCAGTTTGAACAAGGCGTGGCGTCACTACCAGATGTCACGCCGATTCGTTTTGTAGCTGACGGTGCTCAACTCTTGCCGGTCAGCGCTTAACTCGAGCGATTCGAACCGACGCTGAATCGGTGTTTTGAAATTCTAACACGGTTTCCATCGGAACATCGGTCCATACGTCGAATGCCGGCAATGGCTTATGCGTGTTCAGATCGACTTCTTGTATTAGGTAGATATCGTCGTACAAATGCCGCGACAATTCCAGGAGCGGGTCACGGCTGCTGACTGCCATCGAAATATCAAGAGCCCCATAGTTCATGATCGTATATAGTCCCGGACGGTCCGTCATGATCAGGATATTCTGATTGCCAAGCTTGGAGAAGAATTCCCAAGTTCGCGCTGCTTGACGAGTCAAAATCAGTGAATTGACGAAACGGGCTTCGCTCGCGGCTGGAACGTGCATCGCAAATAATGTCAAGCACGTAAGCAACGTGACCGGTGCCCCAGACCGCCTTTGTAGCAATTTGACGGGCACCGCGAGCCGCCTGCCCAACACAGTTAAAAACCAGGCCGCGTTCAATGCAACGAAGGTGTCCAACCATATGAATAGCCTGCTTGAGGCCGGATGGAGCGATTTGCCCCATGCGTAAGAAAAAGATATGACCGTCTCCAATCCGAACAATACAGCGATGAAGACCGCATACTTTATGCTGAGCGCAGATAGCTTGTTTTGGGGACTGCTATCGAAGAGGCCGAAGAGAACCAGCAAAACGCCGCCGGCGGCAAGCATGATTAGCAGCGGGGCATGGGCACTACTGACGTCTAGCGGCCGCAGTACCAGTCCCAGGTACTCTCGGAAATTTTGGATGAAATGGGATACGCTGAACAATGACGCGCTCAGCGGCTGCTCGGCGTCGTTGGCCTTGGCCACGGCTTGCCAGTAACGGGGTAATAGAAAGATTGGAATGAAAGAATACAGAAGACCGTAGCCTTGTAATTGGCTGCGCCGAATCAGTCGAAATGCCAACAGAACGGCGGTGGCGGCGAGGAGCAGCGCCCAACCCTCGTATCGCACGTGTGCCAGAATACACAGATTCAACGACAGGATTGCCAGCCGCTTCGGACTATTTTGATTCGCATACTCGACGAAACTCTTAATGACTATTAGCAGCATGAAACTGGATAATAGGTCGAACCCTGCGGACCGCGCCGCCACCAATGTGTTCGGATGGGAGGCGACCAAGATGGCCGCCGCCACGCCGAAGAGTTCGCCACTTAAGAGCTTACCCAGACGATAGGATGAGAAGACGAAGAGAATGAAGATAATCGCGTTAGTATGGAACGCGTTCTCCGGGTGATACCCACGCAAAATGTGAAGTAGGCTCACTAGAAACGGAAACAAAGCCGGACGGCGATCAATGGTTAAATTGATATTCCAGTAATTTTCGAAATACCATTTACCGGTCGTTGCAAAATTGGCCGTTCTTTGAAAGAACAGATTCTTGGAAACGCCAACTAAATTGGCCTCGTCCGCGAGCACTCGATATCCCGGCGCCACCGCGAGTAGCACAACTGTGGTAATGATCGCCGTCACCGCGATCCCTGCGCGGTTGTCGGTTATCCACTGGCGAACTGGTGCGGCGCTGCCTTCGCCGGCGGCCAGAACGCCCACATACACTGCAAACATGGCAAATAAGACGTAGAACGCCGTATTCGCGAAGAATGGTTCGTTCAGGTTGTGGTGACGCAACGTGACGCCTACCAAAGTTACTGCTGCACAAGGCGGCACCAACAGCAAACATTTAACCCATTTCCATGGGTGGGAACTGAGTTTGCTCGAAAAGGAGAGCAGCGTGGACTGAGGATCTTCGGCCATCAACGCCGACACTAGCTCACCCAGCGAATCGGGCACAACACCCGAGATCGGTCCCAGTCAGACCATAGTCGAACGACTCAGGGAAACCTCTTGGCCGATGAACTCTGCGGAGTGCGTCGGGACAGGCTGGTGTGCGAGTCTGCTGCGTCGGGTCCGGTATGTCACAACCGCCCGGGACGATTTTAGCGTTTTTGTTGTAATGGCACGGAAAAATCGGGTCGTCGCACAGGCCAGACGAACGGTGTCTTGAATTCGCTGGAGACAAAATGCAACTTAGCGCCAGGCTGCGTTATGCGGATCGTGACAGTCCGCTCCAGCCATGGTCAAATATGGCCGAAGTATTGCCTCCGAGAGGGTTCGGGCCGTGACTGAAGGAAACTCAACGGCAGTCAGGGAAAACGCCGATGCTGGCGTCGAAAACGGCTCAGCGCTGGTCAGCAAAATTCTACTGAACGACTTTGCACGACAATGGTCAGACACCGCTTCGAAGGTTCTAGGTGCCGTCAGTCGAGTGGGAGCCAGCGGTTGGTACATCCTCGGCAAAGAGGTATCCCAGTTCGAGGAGTCACTGGCACGCTACATTGAGCGTCAAGAAGTAGTCGGCTGTGCCAGCGGTCTCGATGCCCTGGAGCTAGCGCTGCGCGCGCTAGCAATCGCTCCCGGGCAGCGGGTATTGACAACGCCGCTTAGCGCATTTGCCACAACCTTAGCCATTGCTCGGGCAGGTGGTGTGCCGGTCTTTGTGGACGTTGACGAATTTGGTCTCATCGACATGCAGCAGTGCCGCGAAGTCTTAAAGGAAGATGGGTCGATACGCTTTTTTGTGCCCGTGCACCTTTATGGCCATGCTCTAAATCGCACTGCGTTATTGGAGTTGCAGCGTGAATTCGAGTTGACAATGGTAGAAGACTGTGCACAGGCAATAGGCGCCTTCTCCCAGGGGCAGCCCATTGGCTCAGTCGGTCAAGCGAGCGCAATTAGCTTTTACCCAACGAAAAACCTCGGAGCAATGGGCGACGCAGGTGCAGTCGCAACTGACGACTCGGCTGTCGCGTCACGCTGCCGCGCGCTGCGTAATTATGGGCAGACCGCGCGCTATCAACATGCCTTGTTGGGCATGAATAGCCGGTTGGATGAGCTGCACGCGGCAGTACTTTGCGACGCGTTCTTGCCAAGACTCGCTGAATGGACTCGGCGTCGTCAGGCTATTGCTTCAGAGTATCAAGCCGGGCTCTGCAACCCAGCCACGCAAGTGCCGGGTGCTCCACCAGGTTCGCAGTCCGTCTGGCACCTATTCCCGGTCCTGGTGCCGGCGCATCATCGCGGGGATTTTCAGCGTCATCTCGCGAATGCGGGGGTAGACTCAGCCATTCACTATCCAATGCTCATTCCGGCTCAAGGCGCAATGAAGCAAATTCCGCATCTCGTTATGCGACCCATGAATCGCGCGCAGGACTACAGTCGGTGCGAAGTGTCTCTGCCAATTCACCCTTACTTGACGCAATCAGAAGTCGCGCGGGTCGTCGAGGCCGTCAACAGTTGGAAAGTATGATTTCCCTAGTAATCCCAGTATATTGTAACTCTGGCAATATTGTACCATTGCTGTCGGCGCTGCAGCATTTGCAGAGTGAACTCACGACGCCGCTCGAAGTCGTGTTTGTAGTCGATGGCAGCCCGGATGATTCGTATTTGCAATTGGTGGAAGCGTTGCCCAAAGTCGGTTATCGCTCACAGCTGGCATTGCTCTCGCGCAACTTTGGTTCAATTGCGGCTATCCGAGCAGGTCTTCAATTGGGCGAAGGCGAGCTGTTCGCCGTGATGGCTGCCGACCTCCAGGAACCCCCTGAATTGATCGTCGATTTTGTCCAAAAGATGGAAAACGAGAGCGTAGACGTTGTCGTCGGGCGCCGTGTCAGTCGTGCAGATCCGCTTTCATCGCGAGCATTTTCCAGCGTCTTTTGGTGGTTCTATCGGCAATTTGTGGAACCGCAAGTTCCGCCCGGTGGAGTTGACGCGTTCGGTTGCCGACGCCAAGTCCGTGACCAAATTCTGCGCTTGTGTGAACAGAATAGCTCGCTGATAGGTCTCTTGTATTGGGTTGGATTTCGTCGAGCGGAAGTGCCTTATGTGCGGCGCATCCGTGAGGTGGGTCAATCTGCTTGGACGTTCAAAAAGAAGCTCCGCTACCTGACGGACAGTATTTTTAGTTTCACAGATTTGCCAATTCGGATCTTGACCTCAATTGGAATAATTGGGCTGGCTCTAAGTGTATTATTTGGAATTGCCGTGTTGGTAACCAAGCTATCTGGGATGATACCGGTGCCCGGCTATGCCGCAACTGTGGTGCTTATCTCTTTTTTTGGTACGCTCAATTGCCTGGGAATAGGAATTCTAGGTAGCTACTTGTGGCGCACCTTCGAAAACACCAAGGTTCGACCGAACTATATTCTTCTATCCCATGACGTGTACAACGGTTCGCCTGCTCATCTGTTGGAAGACAGCCGTACGGACATTTCAATGAACGAATAAGGTATTGGTGATTCTTATGAAGTGGTCAAAAAGTTGAACACGTGTTCGTGCCCCCAGGCAACCTCCCTTGGGCACGCCATTCCGCTACCAAACCTTGCGTTCTCATTCGCAGTGACGGCACCCCCCGGGTCTTTGCCGGCTTTCGCGACGAGCTGGGCGTGAGTCGTCCCGCATACATTGATCTGGATCCAGCCGACCCGACACGAGTTATCCGAGTGTCTGACAAGCCTTTGCTAGACGTTGGGGATGTGGGCATGTTCGACGACAATGGAGTGGTCCCCGCTGAGGTTCTGAGGCACGACGCTCGTGTTTATCTTTACTACGAGGGGTACCAACTCGGCGTCAAAGTGAAATTCTCCTCGTATTCCGGCTTGGCGGTGAGTGACGATGACGGTGAATCCTTTCAGCGCTATTCGACCGTGCCGGTGATGGAGCGGATGGAGAATGAGTCAGTGATCCGTGTTGTCGGATCGGTGCTGATAGAGTCGGGATGCTGGAAGACATGGTACACAGCCGGCAGCACGTTTGTGAATGCACATGGAGGTTCCCGGCCCTGTTACGATATGCGATATGTTGTGAGCCCCAATGAACTCGAGTATCGCTTGCCTGGCAGCATTTGCTTGCGGCCGCAATTGCCGAACGAGTACAGGTTGGGACGGCCACACGTTCGCCGCGTGGGGCAGGAGTACTGGATGTTGTTTTCCCGCGCTGACCGGGAACTCGGGTATCGCTTAGGATTTGCTCGCTCTCCCGACGGCGTTACGTGGACAAGAGATGATTCTGAGCTCTCGATCCACCCGAGCGGGGAGGAGTGGGATCGTGAGATGCAAGCTTATCCGTACCTATTTCGAGCTGGCGAGCGAACCTTCGTCATCTACAATGGGAATGGCTACGGCAAGACCGGTTTCGGTGTGGCCGAACTCCAAGAGATGCAATGACGTACCTTTCGCCGGAGATGAGCTGGGTTATCGGCCTAGGCGATCCAGCGCTTCGTCGCTCAAACCCTCCTCAAAACTCGACCGAATTATGCGCTCCCTTCCACCATTGGCGGCCCAAACTCGCGGAATTAACGTCTGGTTGCACTAATCGAGCAAGTTCGGTCACGCCGTGGTAGTTTGCTATCTCCGGTGCTGGCACAGTTCAATCGCAGCTTCTCTCCTGCAGTTCCTACGGGCTTGGCGTTTCTCAACTACGGGCCCGCCCTGACAAAGCGACGCCAACGTTGGGTGGCCTTTGCCATTGTATGCACTGCCTATTTCGTCTTCCTTTTTAAGTTCGGCGGATCGCGTCTTCTGGTACGACGCGGGAGCGTATTGGAGTTCGGTTACATCCTATTCGCTGAACGACTACCACCTATCCTATCGTGGATATTCGTTTCCCTATTTGTGCTTTTTGATCCGACAGCTCGCCAGTTGGCTTCACTTGGACCCGCAGAATGTCTTCTGGGCGGCCTCCTCCGTGCTGATGGCGACGCTTGGAACGATCATTGTGCCGTTGTTGGTCATGTCAACGGTGCCGGAGTGCAAGCCGGGATTTTGGCACATACTGGCCTTCAACGTTCTGGTATTTCTGTACTTCCGCGGCTATGCGAGCTACCCGTTGACCGACGTCCCCGCGCTGGCCGCTCTGCTGGGAGCGCTCTGCTTGATCAAGATCTCCGCGGCTGGATTGTTGCCCGGATTACTGCTCGGGTTGGCTATCAATTTCAGACCTGTCTATCTCATAGCCGCTGTTCCGGTTTTCGTGCTGGTAGCTTGGCGAGCGAGGTATTCGTGGCGGAACCATCTGAAATCGGCTGCGGTTAACCGTTGCGGTGCGTTTGTAGTTGGATTGTGCCTAGTTTTGGGGCCACAGGTCTATATCAATCAGCATAACTTCGACCGGCTGTCCCTAATGCCTCCCACGGATATTGTCTACGGTCAAGGTCTGTACCTGTATCAGCTGCAAACAGGGATCGGCGTACAAAAACTCGAAGGCAACGTCGGCGTTGAATACCCCGATCCCCAGGTGCACTTCATGGAACCCACGGGCAAGTCCATCGTTGCCTCGGAGAATGCCCGCTCCTACGGCGAACTTCTCCGCCTGTACTCCAAATACCCGATCGAGTTCATGGCGATCTATGCGCGCCACCTTTTCAGCGGTCTCGACGTCAAGTTTCCAACGGTGTACATCAAGAATCCTTACCTGAAATACTGGTGGCTGTCGCTCATTAACTATTCGATGATCTTCGTATTCCTATCAACTTGTACAAACGTGGCCAAACTCCGGGTAGATAGGGTCGCATTTGGTGCGGTGGTTGCGGCACCTCTGCTGCTGGTCTTGGCAGCCGTACCGACTACGGTGGAAGTACGGTTCTTCTTACCTCTGCACCTGCTGATATATGCGGTGGTCACCATGGGGGGTACTTCCGAATCGCGCCGGTGGACATGGTCGGTGGGCAAAGCCATCCTATTTTGCGCGTTCTTGATCATATGTTGCACCCTCTCGGACAATGCTTATGCATGCATGTACTTTCCGAAGAGCGTGCGATAAGTCGTTTTTCCAATCTTGGAGGCGAGGGTTGAGCAGAGAGCGACAAACTCGACGGTACCGTGAGAAATAGAACAACGATAAATCAGCGGGAAACCAGTAAATTCCTGTTGAAACGCGTATTTTCTCCGAGAACTAACTAGCGCGAATTCGAGGTTCAGCCGGCTGCGCGACGGCGATTGCTGCAACGACCAAGAATGCGAGCTGCAGCGCAATATGCACGGTTGGGTTGAAAATTGCCGCTTCCGGATTCGCGAAGCTCTGCCGGTCGCCAAATACCACGAGCGAGCCGAATGCAAGCAGACCCCATCGGTCGATTCGGCGTGCCCGCAAGAATAGCAGCAGTAGCAACGGATAGATGGTTATCAAGTTGTAGTCGAACGTGAACGCTTGAAAATAAGTGCTTGGCGCAAGAGCGCCAGCCAAGGCAATTGGGGCCTCGTCAGCCAGAATTGCGCGAGATGTCGCCCAGCCCCACAGACCAACGATCCCTCCACAGAATGCCCAACTAAACGGGGTGTAGTCTGGCCCCACGAGGCTAGTGAACGAATGGGCGTGGACCCAGGTCCATGCGGGCGTATACATTGCTGACACTTGAGGAAGTACTTTGAAGAAATAGAGCTTCGAGTCGGAATAGAACGCGAGATTGATGGCCGCAAAAGCGCCGAACGCTCCAAACCCGAAGCGCAGCCAGTCGGCGTTAGGGCGACCGCCCCGTTTCAATCGGGCGAGCAGCAGACCCAGGGTGACGATTGCGCAAGCAAACAGGGGATATAGCTTGTAGGCGGTGGCCAGGCCGAACATGGCTCCTGCTAGCCAGAGTTTGCGCCGCGTGAAGCAATAACAACCCGCCGTGAAGAACAGCAACGCGACAATGTCAGTTTGCCCCCGCTCGACCTCAAACACGAAGGGGTATTGAAACAGGATTAGCCCACAGAAAATCGGGACCTCCCAAGCGCGATCGTCGGCACGATGGCGAGCAATCCCGCGTACCCACACGTACAAGATTCCGACCATCGCCAGAACCAAGAATGGGGTCCACACGTGCATGGCCGCTTCCAATGTCATTCCGCGCAACCAACGGAAGGAATGAAAGAGCAGCGGCGGGTAGTTCATACCTCGACCTAGAATATCCCCGCACGTGGCAGCATCGATCAGATAGGGCGAGCGATGCGCCGCACACTTGTGGTAGACAACGATGTTGAGCAAATCGAGGCCGACCGGCTTCATGAACGGTATGTATCGCAACGATGCTGTTGAGATAACCAAGAAGGCGACTAGAATCGAGAACTTGGTGCTTCGATCAAGGCTGGCGAACATGCGTCAAAGTACAATAAATGACAGAGATACGAAGGGGAATCGGTAATATTGGGACCCGCGGCGGTCGAATTTGCCTTGTGCCATATTCGTTCAACTCCTCCGCTTCTGCAAGGCTAGATCGAGCGAACTCTGTTCTGAGAAACTTTGATATTTGTAGCTCGCTCGTTGTATGATTCAGGATGACTGGCAAAATAGAGCGCTCCCGGCCGGCGAGCACGACTGCGGGTTTCGCTTCAACTGTTTCATAATCGGAAAATCCGCTCTAAACTCGGCGAAAACGCCATGCCATTGAAGTTTGTTGAGTACGATCGCCGATTTTTGCTCGCCTCGAGGCGGTGGCTGCGTGATCCTGAGATTGCGGCGCTCACCATTACTCCGCCCTTTACCGATGAAGACCAGGAGCGATGGTTCGTTACGCTTCCGTCCAAAACAAATTACGCGGTTTGGGGCGTTGAGCTTGACGGCGAGCCGGTGGGAGTTTTCGGCCTCAAGAACATCACGGCGGAACAAGCCGAATACTTCGGTTATCTCGGCGAGAAACGGGTTTGGGGCGCTGGCCATGGCTACCAAATGCTGCTGGCCGCTTTTGGCGAAGCCAAGGCGCGGGGCTGCGCGCGAGTGTATCTTCGCGTTTGGAGAGACAATAAACGCGCCATCGCGCTGTATAACCGCTACGGATTCAATTTAGTACGTGAGCAGGGGGTGGAATTATTCATGGATCGTCATGTCTGAAGATCGGCCTACGGTCAGAGCCTTCGACCCAGGCGATGCTGGGATTTGGGATGAATTCGTGGCCGCCTCGCTCAATGGAACTTTTCTGCACAGTCGCCGTTTCCTCAGCTATCACGCTGACCGGTTTCACGATCTGTCTCTCTTAGTGCTTGATTCGCGGGCAAGAGTCATCGGTCTATTGCCGGCAGCCGCCGGTAGCGATTCAGGGACTGTCGACTCACATCCTGGAATTACATACGGTGGACTAGTGCATCACGGATTACTGGTGGGTGACCAAGCGATCGCAGCGCTACAGGCAGCCGCGACCTACTACCGCGACCATGGCTATAGGATGCTACGGTACCGCGCAATTCCGCGGCCTTATTTTCGAGAGACAGCAGATGACGACAGTTACGCACTTTTTCGACTGAATGCCAATCGTACGCGAGTCGATTTAGCGGCTGGGTTCGTGCTGGCTGCCCGCAAAAAACCATCGCATGGGCGTCTGCACGATCTGAAAGAGGCAGCCAAACACGGAGTGGTAGTGGAAATTAGGAGTTCATCCTGGCCCGAGTTCTGGGTCATGCTAGAGGGGCTGCTGGCATCTCGCTATGCAACCCGCCCGGTACATTCTCTGGCCGAGATCATCCAACTGTCCCAACTTTTTCCCGAAGAGATTGAGTTGATCCTGGCTCGGGTCGGTAGCGAAGTTGTAGCCGGTACCGTGCTGTTTCACACGGCACGAGTCACCCATACCCAGTACCTGGCCAGCAGTCCGAACGGGCGCGAACTAGGTGCGCTTTCGAAAGTGGTGGAAGCTGCCATCGAGCGAGCGCAAGAACTGGGTCGGGCATGCTTCAGTATCGGAACCAGCAACGAGGATGGCGGTAGAGTGCTCAATGTGGGGCTCTATCAGTGGAAGCTCTCGTTTGGGTCGGGAAGCTTTGTCCATGAGACCTTTGAGCTCCCGCTATGATTGGAAAAGCCGTGGACTCGCGCCAAACCATGTGCTCTCCTGAACACCACCCTAGGTATGGCTTAGGCGAAGTGACGCAACCGTGCAAGGAAACGCAATTTGAATGGCCCGATTGCTCCAGCATCCAACCGCTCTTGTTGAAAGTGCTCACATCGGAGAAGGTACTTATGTATCGGCCTTTTGCCACATCCTCGAGCATGCAATAATCGGTAAGGACTGCAATCTTGGCGACCACACGTTCATTGAGAATGACGTCGTGCTGGGAGATCGCGTAACCGTAAAGTGTGGCGTCCAATTGTGGGACGGGCTGCGCGTCGAGGACGATGTCTTGATTGGTCCCAATGCCACATTTCCCAACAATTCCTTTACCAACAAGAAACCAGATGCAGAACTACACCGGCCGACTATTCTTCGGCGAGGTGCTTCGATTGGAGCCAGCGCTACGATTCTACCCGGGTTGACCGTCGGCCAGCACGCCATTGTTGGAGCAGGCGCTGTAGTAACGCGTTCGGTTCCGCCTCACGCAATAGTGGCAGGAAACCCGGCGCGCATCTTGCGCTATGGGTCAACCCTTGACGTGGGTGCCGCTGACCAGCGATCAGCACCAGCGGCTCCGACCTCGCTCACTGCCACTGTAGAAGGTGTCACCCTGGAGCGAATCTCTCTGATCAAGGATCTGCGCGGAAACCTCGCCGCGCGTGAGGTTGGGTACGGATTGCCCTTCGCACCTCAGCGATATTTCGTGGTGCTCGACGTGCCTGGCAAGGAACTTCGAGGAGCGCACGCTCACCGCAAGTGCAAGCAGTTGCTCGTCTGTCTTCGGGGCTCTTTGTCGTTGGTGGCGGATGACGGCGCCAATCGCCAAGAGTTTGAGCTAAATTCGCCAGAGCTCGCTTTGTATTTGCCTCCAATGGTTTGGGGCATTCAGTACAAGTTTACGTCGAGCGCGATGCTCCTAGTCTTGGCCTCTGAGCCATATGAGGCTGAAGACTACATCCGCGATTATGACGAGTTCTTGCGTGAGCGCGCCCAGCTTCAGCGTGACAAACCCGCGCCGTGACCCAGCAAATTCCTAACCAGTCTCGCGATCTTCGTCGAGTCTTGCGCTATCTCATTGTGGGTGGTTGGAATACGGCTTTTGGGTATGGAGTGTTCTCAGGGTTGAACTATGTGCTGACCGGAGTCATTCCGTATCCGTACATGGTGGCAAATGTCCTGGCTAACATGATTTCCATTTCGGTCGCTTACTTTGGGTATAAATTCTTCGTCTTCAAAACCAAGGGCAATTACCTGCGCGAGTATCTGCGTACTTACCTGGTGTATGGGGCTTCCTGTTTGGCTAGTTTGGGTTTGCTTCCCATATTTGTGGTGCTGGTCCGGTTGGCGTACCCGAACCCTGTGCTCGCACCCTACATAGCGCAGGCGGTCATTTTGCCCGTCATCGTAGTTATGAGCTACTTCGGACATAAGAAGTACTCGTTCAGAACTTGACGCACGTGGTGGGGTGCCGCTACACCTTCTCCAGCGATTGCTCGATATCGGCTAAAATATCATGGATATGTTCGATGCCGATCGAAAGACGCACGTAATCCGGCGTGACACCGGTTGCGGCCTGCTCCTGTGGCGAGAGTTGTTGGTGCGTCGTGCTTGCCGGGTGAATTGCCAGGGTCTTCGCATCGCCTACGTTAGCCAGATGGGAGATCAATTTTAAGCCGTCAATAAATCGACGGCCCGCTTCAAGACCTCCGTTGATGCCGAATCCGAGAATGGCGCCCGCCCCGAGCGGTAAGTACTTCGCGGCGCGAGCCTTCTCAGGGCTTGACTCCAGGCCTGGATAGAGCACCCAGCTCACCTTCGGATGTTTCTCCAGGTACTTCGCGACGCCGAGGGCATTCTCAGAATGTCGCGCCATTCGTAGGTGTAAAGTTTCCAGCCCCTGAAGAAACAAAAAGGCATTAAACGGCGACATGGCGGGGCCTAAATCGCGCAGCAATACGGTCCGAGCCTTAATAATGTATGCGAGGTTCCCGAGCGGCTTCAGAGCTTCTACGAAATCCAGCCCGTGATAGGCAGGTTCGGGTCCCGAGATGGTTGGAAACTTGCCGTTGGTCCAATCAAATTTGCCCGAGTCCACGATGATGCCGCCAATTGACGTTCCATGTCCGCCGATAAACTTGGTTGCCGAATACACCACAATGTCTGCACCGTGCAAAATGGGACGGAAAATGTAGGGGCTGACTGTATTGTCGATGACGAAAGGCAGCCCGTGCTTGTGTGCAACAGCGGAAAGCGCTGTTACATCCGCGACGTCGAGCTTGGGGTTACCGATCGATTCAGCGTAAATAGCTTTAGTCTTAGGCCCAATTGCTTTCTCGAGAGCCTCGAGATTGTTGGACGGTACGAATTTGACGCTGACCCCTAAGCGGGGAAACGTATAGTGAAACAGGTTATACGTGCCACCGTACAGATTGTCTGCGGAGACAATTTCATCACCGGCACGCGCAATGTTTAAGAGCGCCATCGTGACGGCCGATTGCCCACTGGCTGCGGCGAGTGCACCAATACCACTATCCAACTCAGCCATGCGCTTCTCCAGCACGTCGGTTGTTGGATTCATTAGGCGTGTATAAATGTTACCGAATTCTTTGAGAGCAAAGAGATTGGCGGCATGGTCCGTGTCACGAAACTGGTAGGAAGTAGTCTGATAAATCGGCACGGCACGCGCACCCGTTGTCGGATCAGGAACTTGACCGCCGTGCAATAGTACGGTGTCTGGGTGGTGGGCTTGGGTCTCAGTCATTGGGGAACTCCTGTCAAGATAGCTGACACATATCTGCTATAACGGAGGGTGTCAAGAATCATTACAACTCATCGCACAATTACTTGGGAATTTTCGTTCGGAGGTTTTGATTGTGATTGTTGCCGGGGGCCCGGCCCAGTCAACTGCGTGCTGAAACTTGGCTCGGGCACCATGTCTTTTTCGCCTTTAGGTCGCCCATGTCGAAACGATTCTCCACATTGAGGTACTCGGTTCGCGCGCGCTCGCCGTACAACCACGCCGGTTATCCCTCAACCCCAGCAACAATACTACCAATACCGAGAAATTGATGACGAGACAATCGACGAATCTGGAAGTAAACTATCCTCGATTGTGTCCCCCGAATCCCGCGTACAGGAGGCCTGTGAAATATGCGTAATGTTGTAAATGTCACACTTAGCTCGTGCTTATACGCACTCATTGTTAGTGGCTGCTCGGCTAGTGGTGCCCAGCAAGGGACAGGGGGATACGGGGCGACGCTGGGAACGGGGGGCGCAACGGGAAGCTCCTGCGCAACCGGTCTTACCCTCTGCAATGGGACATGCGTTGGGTTGACATCGGATTCGAACAATTGTGGTCAATGCGGAAGTATCTGCCAAACAGGCACAGTTTGTTCCAGTGGAACTTGCCAAAGCAGCTGCGGCACTGGCTTGACGTTGTGCGGGCAGTCTTGTGCGAATCTTGCCTCAGACGCTACGCATTGCGGCAGTTGCAGCACAACGTGCCCAACGCTTTCAAACTGCAGCAATAGCCAATGTCAAGCTGTGGCCACGGGCGGCAGCCCGGGCGCAGGTGGTGCGACCAGCCAGGGCGCAACCGCGAACAGCACGGGCGGCTCAAATAATGCCACGGGTGGAATGCCGGCGACGGGCGGTGTTCCGGCGACGGGCGGTGCGCCCGTAATAGCAACCGACTGCACTGAAGTTGCAACAGGTAACGGAGTATTTACGAAAAGCTTCCAAAATACCACGGTGGGCGGTATCGCTGGAACCACTAAGAATTACGTAATTACGGCGAACTGGTGGCATCAATTCGTAAACCAAACGGTAGCGTACAATGGCAATTCCTATACGATCGGCGGCACGGCGAGTAGTTCGCCCGATACCAGCCCATCGGGGTTTCCATCGATTTTCATCGGCAACTACGGCAATAGTGGTACCTCAACCGGGAGCAATCTTCCAAAACCAGTAACTTCACTCACGACGATCCCAACTTACCTAGCGTCCAATGCCTCGTCAACCAGTGGCCAATTCAATGTCACCTATGATGTTTGGTTCAACCCGAATGGTACCGTGGACACAACCAACGGAAACCCCGGAACCGGTGGTTATTATTTGATGGTCTGGTTGTTTCAGCCGACGGGTTTTCAACCCCGGGGGGCGTCAATTAGTGGCCAAGCGCAATCAATCAGTGGTGTCAGCGGTAGCTGGCGCGTTTGGAGTGATGGCCAGAACGGCAGCCAGCCTCCTTGCGTCTCCTATGTGGCCGCCACCAACATCGATTCGCTGGACTTCGATCTGAACGACTTCATCAAGGATGCCAGGAACCGCGGCTACATCAGCAGTTCGCAGCAGCTAGCGCTGATCTTTGGAGGCACCGAAATCTGGAATGGTGCCGTGGGTCTACAGATTCAACGGTTCTGCGCCATCGTGAATTGACGGGCGTCTGCGCCCAATAGATGCCTCGCACAGGGGCTTCTCGCAGCACAGCAAATGCCAACTCGTCTCTGGGTTGGCATTTGGCTTATCTAATACGCAAGGCTTCTTGTGGGGCCCGTGACGGCAGCAACAGCAAAAGGCCAACCTGGTTAGGTTGGCCTTTTGGCATTCAAAGCGAGAAGACTCAGCCGCTGTCAGCTAAGCCGTAATTGTCACGCTGGTAATGCACAAGTCAAACGGAGTTGTCGCCGTAGCTTGACTTGGGATAATAAATTGGAATGACTGAGCATTCGTGCCGTCCCACGCCGTGCCCGGAGCTGCCGAACTCCAGCAACTCGTCGTGAATTGGCTGGCAGTCAAAGTCAAGGGACTAGTACTTCCAGCGTCACCTGCATCATAGCAATAGGGGGTCGGCGTACCGCTTGCCGTGGCATCCTGGACGACCTGAATGTGCAGGCCGGAACATGCTGTTGTGCATGTCCAGGCCACTGTTATTTGTGGGATCGTCCCGGAAATGGGCGGGTTTGAATTAGTTCCACCCGCCACTGATTGATTCAAATTAAACCCGATACCACCTATCGCATTGTAGCAGGTGTCAGCAGGAACAATACCTGCGCCGCACAGGGAATTCTTACTCGTGCCAAAATATGAAGTGTTCCCGCCCTTGGTAGAATCCGTGCATGCAACGGTCAGGGTCTGATCCGAAGAGGGCGAAATATAGAAGAAGCCGTATCCGGCGTAGTTGCCGGCCGTAATGTACCCAGCCGCATTAGTGAGAGTACCGGTGACGGCGGTTGCCGTCTTGCAATTTCCTGAGACACTAGCGCTGGGAGGCGTGCAGCTACCTCCACCTTGCGCAGCACCACCCGTACCCGACGTTGCCGCGCCGCCAGTATGCGCGCCGCCAGTGCCGGTTGCGACGCCGGCGCCGCCAGTATTATGGGTGCCGCCTCCAACGCCGGTTTGGACGCCGGTGCCGCCACCTGCGCCGGTGTTAGTGTCAGTGGCACTGCCAGTGCCTGTTCCTGTTGGTGCCGTTGTGGTGCCCCCGCTGTCGCAACCCACTGCGATCGCGAGCAGCACTGCCGAACCGAGCACAGAAATGCCGAGCCCGCTGATTCGAATCATTGCCATAACCATAACCTTCCCAGTATAGAGTTAAACTGCCTCGCCGCATCTATGGCTCGGCCAATCGCAGTCTAGCCCGAGTATGCAGGGGAGCAAGAAGTCCGCGAGGGTTTTTTGTCGAAAAGCCACTGAGCCCAGGCCAACATTTTTGACCTTGCGGCACCTCGGGCAAAAAACCGTCCAGTCAAGGTAAAAGCTCTATTGGGCTTCGCTCCGGGAGGAAAAACCGTCGTCGAGGTGTACTCGGGCCTCATCACGGGCCGAATTGCCCAGCGATCCTCGACTGATAGGCGATCTAGCGCGGAAAAATTTGCGCATGACCGTCGGATAAGAGTCAGTCTCTTTCCAGCAGTATCGTTTCCGTCGGGCGATCGCAGACGCTCGGAGGGCCAAAGTACTGAATGGGTCCTGGATACAGGAATTCATCTTCTATGGCCCAATCGGCGCGTTTTTGGGCGAAGACTTGAAAGGGCTTGCCGTCGAGATCGACGAGAGCTTTCTTGATAACGGCCTTTTCCTGACCGTGGCGGCGCTCGATGTTCATCAGCATCGTGAGCGGAATACCGCCCGCCACCCATTTTTCCGCGGCCTCGGTAAGATTGCGAATGCTGGATAGATAGCCCGATTTTCCGGCGCCAAGCAGCGCTGCCGCGGTAAAGCCAAGGCTGTAGCAATAGTCGGCGTCGAAATTCGAAGGCGCCGCGCAGCGGCCTTCGTAGCCGAAGAAGTGATTTTGCCAGTTGAACTTGCCGGTATATTGCCCCTTGGCCTTCCACTCACTCAAAAGGTCCCCCACCAAGTCGATGAGCAGCTTTTCGGTCTCGATGCGGGACACTTGCACATTACCATGCGGGTCGCGGTCCATCATCAATTGGCGCTGGATGCCCGCGGGCAATGTGTTGAAGGCCTGCGCCGAGGCTGCGCAGAATTTCTTGGTTAGGAATTGATGCTTGTCGTCATCGTCCTTTGAGCCCGTTGAAGTAAGGATCGGCCAGCAAATCATTCAACTCGGCAATCATCGTTTTCATCTCGGGAATAAATTCGATGAGCCCTTCTGGCACTGAGCACAATCCCGAAATCTTTTTTAGCCTCGGCACGCTTTTTCACCAGCGTTGCAATCTCTTCAACAATCTCTCGCAATGTTCTTTGCTGGGCCTCAACTTCTTCACTGATAAGGGCCAGGTTCGGATGGGTTTGCAGCGCGCATTCCAGGGCAATGTGCGAGGCGCTGCGGCCCATCAGTTTGATGAAATGCCAATATTTCTTACGCACTATTGGCGTCGCGCTCGATGTTGCCGATCAGTTCGGAATACACCTTGCTCGCGGTATCAAAACCAAAAGAAGCTTCAATCCATGCGTTTTTCAGATCGCCATCAATGGTTTTCGGGCAACCGATGACTCTAATGCCCGTGGCGTTCTTCGCGCAATATTCGGCGAGCATGCAGGCATTGGTGTTGCTGTCGTCTCCTCCAATGACCACCAGGCCCGTGATGCCAAGCGCCTTACAATTTTTGACCACTAGCGCAAATTGGTCCTCCTTTTCGAGTTTGGTGCGGCCGGAGCCAATAATGTCAAAGCCGCCCGTATTGCGATACGCGTCGATGAACGTGTCATCGAACTTGATGTATTTGTTGTCCGTGAGCCCACTTGGACCCCCGAGGAAACCATAGAGCGCGCTTGCGGAGTTGAGTTTTTTTAGACCGTCGTAAAGCCCAGCGATCACATTGTGTCCCCCCGGAGCCTGCCCGCCGGAGAGAATCACGCCGACCGAGTGCGCAGCTGACGCACTGCCACGGCCAGACTCGAACGTCACGATCGGAAGACCATAACTCTTCGGAAAGATCCGCTGGATCGCTTCATGGTCCGCCACCGAAGTCGTAGGAGCCCCCTCGGCGGCGATGACGTTCGGTCCTTGTTCAGCGAGCACTTTGGGGAGCTTCGGCTGATACGCGGCACGAGCTTTCTGAAGAGGGGATGCGGGGTTAGTCATGGCCTGGGATTCCTTCGGTGCCAGGGCATAGCCCGCGGCTGGGGGAATGCAAAAGACTTGAGCAAGCTTGCGGAAAGGGCCCCGAAAACCAGCGCAATCAAAACGTCGCGACGAACGAGCGGGTGAGAAGTGAAAGGGTTGCCGACGTATCCGGTCACTTGAGTTAGTATGGCGGTTCTGGATGCCAGGATTTTCATAAAGGATGTTTTGCCGGCACGGGTAAATCGATGCCACCCCGGACCACTTTGGCCAACATGTCCACCAGCTTCTTGTCAAGTTCTACGCATTTCTTACTGACCGTGCCCGACGCGGCGCCTTTGCACTCATTGCGGCGGGCGTTGACCATTTCGTCCAATTTCGAATCTTTGCGCAGGGCTTCTTGCATATCTTCATCCAAAAAGCGCCATTCGATTTTGGACGCCTTCGGTTGCGGCGGCTTGTTGAGGGTCAATTCTTCGGCGGCAATATCGTTACAAGTGCCGTCCCAGCGCAACACGTAGTAGCCGCCCATCGCACCGCTTACTTGCATGCCACCCGTGTCACTCTTGCGCTTTTGAAGGATGATGACTTCTTCGTCGAATTCCAAGAATCCTTCGCCCGATATGCCACCCGAGGCATTGCCGGCTTCAGTCTTTCGCGTGAGATAACCGCGAGTCCAAGGTGAGCCGCCGCGGAAGAAATGCAGGGCCACCGACGGATAGCTTTTAGCGCAAAGTTTCTTAACGTAAGCGAGCGGCGGCACGCAAGGGTCGCTCTTGGCACATTGGGTCGGGATTGGCGCATCGTTGTTGGATGCCGGAGCGTCGTCTTTGGGCGCGGCCTTTTTCGGTTCATCTTCTTTTGATGCCGCGGCAGGTGGGTCGTCGGCAGGTTCCGGTGATTTTGCGGCAGGCGTGCTCGAGCCGCATCCCGCAGCCATGAGGGTCAGAGTCCATAAGGCAATTGAGCGCATGGACAGCAGGAAAGCCCGTTCGGGCCAATCCGTCAACCTCGGAAAAAGGGATGGCCATGATTCAGCGACGACTGTAAAAGACCAAAGATAGCATATTTAAGACACCGACGAAGAATTCTTCTTCTCACTTTCCCGCTCGAGCCATAGCACCGTCACCGCCGCACCCATTAACGCAATATTTCTCATGAACGAAATCAGCCCGATACTCGGGCTTGCTTTTCCAAAGCAGCCGCATTCGATATTGATGCCGAGCGACCAGGCTCTTGCCATGGCTCCCGTGAACACCAGGAGCATTCCCAACATCAGCAGCGCGCCGGCTTTTTGCCAGCGAGGTCCAAAGAGCAATACCGCGATGGCTGCGGCTATTTCGAGCGGGGGCAGCAGCAGTGCAACCCACGGGGCCCATTCGGGATGAAATTGGTAATTAGCGATTTGTTCGACGAAATCTCTGGCGATACGCCACTTCTCTACCCCGGCATAAGCGAAAACAAATGATAAGCCGATTCGCAATATGAACGAGATGGCGCGATTACGGATGGGCATGGCTGATTGAGTCAGTGCAGTTTTCGCAAGCGCCAGAAGAGCAGGCTAGCCCGGTATCGCGCCAAGCGGCGAAACCCCCGTCCAAAACGATGACTCCGAGGTCTCGACGCTTGGTCTGCCGCAATAGGCCGTCCGCGACTTGACGAGCCTGCTCCGTCGATGTTCCGTACACAACTAGCGTGTGTTTGCCCCCGAGTAGCCCGAGGAGCTGGCCGACATCACCCCGACTTGATGTGCAGGCGAGATGAACCGCACCAGTGACGTGACCCTGCTCGAACTGACTCTCATCCCGGGCATCCGCAAAAAGTACATCGTCACGACCGCAGAGTGTGGACACGGCCTTCGCGCTCATGATCGAAGCTGTCGGTGTCGCCGCAGCTTCCGAACATTCTGTGGGCGCTGCGTACCTCACTAGCGAAATGGGCTCGGCTCGCCAGCGGTTTGCCGACCAACCGGTGCCGGCAGCAATGACGCAAAGGACAGCCGACCGTGGTGCAATTTTCGCCACACCGCCGAATATTCGGACAATGGCTGTTTGTGACGCTGTGACCATTAATGAACCAGGCGCCTTCTAGCATTTTCTTGGAGTAGAATGCAGCCCAGCGGCGCGATACAATAGATCCCGCGGAATCTAGGTCTAGTTTAGCATGGTGCCCCATGATTGGCGCACGAGAAACCTGCCATCAGCCCTTGCGCAACTGGGCAACGGGCCCGGGGAGCGCCGCGTTTCTTGGTATCGTTCTATTGATGCTTGCTGGATGCGCGACCCCTGCGTCGCGGCGACTGGCGACCCAACCCGCGCGCCAGAATAGCGCAGGTGAGCTGACGCGTTCGCGTTCCAACTTAGGTCAAGGTAACCCAGCAGCCTCGAGTTTTTCACGATTCGTGTCGTTCAATTTACCCAATCTTCATTATATCGAGGACGACTGGCGTTTCTCTTCCATTGCGCGATACCGGCTGCCCAACGAATTCGAAATTCACGACGGACTAGAAACGGTACGCTTGCTTGGCGGGACCGTAATTCGCATTTACACGCTTTCCGTGCGCAAAGTCACGGATACGCCGGAAATTGTGCGGCATGTGACCGGGCCGGGGCAGTTCAACGAGGCCAGTTTTCAAGCGTTGGATCGAGTCCTATCTAGCGCTAGCGAGCTTGGAATCAAGGTTATCATCCCGTTTGTTGACAATTGGGCACACTGGGGTGGAGTGGCCGAGTACGCGGGTTTTCGGGGCAAACCGCGCGATGCTTTCTTTAGGGACCCTGAAGTTATCGGCGATTTCGAAAAGACGATCGAGAAAGTCATTTTACGAACCAATACGGTCAACGGCCGCGCGTATCGCGACGACCCGACCATTTATGCCTGGGAAACTGGCAATGAACTGGGAAGTCCGGATCGCTGGGTCACTCAGATCGCGCGTTTTATCAAGCAGCTCGATCATACGCACGCGCTGATTGACGGCACATACGGGCCCTTGATTCGAGAACACTCGCTCAGCGATCCCAACATAGATATTGTGTCTTCACATCACTACGGACCAGTATCGCGAACGCTGTCGATGATCGACGAGAACCTGCGGGTAATTCGCGCAAAGAAGCGCTATATTATCGGGGAGTTTGGCCTATTGTCGGCGAGTGACACCGAGCGAGTGCTCAAGCATGCGCTGTCACGAAATATCGAAGGGGTACTCCTGTGGAGCCTGCGGTTTCACAATCGCGATGGTGGCTTTTATTACCACATGGAAAAGCCACCGTATCAAGCGTACCACTTCCCCGGGTTCGCTTCCGGCCACGCTTATGAAGAGCAGCCCATCCTGCAGATGATGCGGCGACTGGCGTTCGAAGTTCGGGGGCAGGATGTTCCCGCTCTGCCCATTCCGGCCACGCCAGCGCTCTTGCCATTGACTCACCTAAGCGACGTTCGTTGGCGCGGCTCGGCGGGGGCGAGTTATTATGTTGTAGAGCGAGAAATTGCCGGCACCGGGCAATGGCAAATTGTGAGCGGTCGCGTGGACGAGACTCAGTCGCCGTATCGCGCAGCGTTCGTTGACAATTCGGCGCCCCTCGGGGTTAAGGTTCGCTATCGCGTGGTAGCCGCCAATGAAACCGGGCTATCGCCGCCCTCGCTGCCCAGCGAAGAACTATTGATATCCGCGCAAGTGCTGGTTGACGAAATGAGCGACAAGCAATTGGTCGACTCCGCCACGGGTCCCGTGGAATTAACCACCGACCATGCGGAGCTCTGCAAGTTGGACCGCGATCGCCTGGCGGGCAAGCCCGATGCTCAGATTACCTATCGATTGAAAGGTCGCATTCGCTCGCTGCGAATTTTCGCCTTCGCGCAACATCCGGGTGCCGTTTTTGATTTGTCTTGGTCTTCCAATGGCCACGCGTTCTCGAAACTTGCTAGCGTTGAGCAATCGTTTGCGGGCGGCATCGATGAACCAATCGCCTTTCGTCCAGTACTGGTTACCGCCGAGCGCGTGCCAAGCATCGCGCGCGACCTCGCGATTAGTTGGCTGATGCCGGCGGAAATTGGCAGGATAGAAATTGAGTGGGTACCTTGATGAGCGGCCCTGCGCGCTTGACAGATTGAATCGCCGCGGCAATATCTTGGCTTATGAAGCTCTATTACTCGCCCGGGGCCTGCTCCATTTCACCCCATATTGCCTTGCTCGAAGCGAAATTGCCATTTGAACTGGTGAAAGTAGACTTGCGCGCCAAAAAGCTTGCCGACGGTGGCGGCTATCTTGCGATCAATCCCAAGGGCTATGTTCCCGCACTAGCCATGGACGACGGACAGCTCCTCACGGAAGGCGCCGTCATTGTTCAGTATATCGCTGACCTAAAACCGGACCTTTACCTCGCGCCGCGGCAAGGGACCATTGAGCGATATCGGCTTCAGGAAGTGCTTCATTTTCTTGCCACTGAATTGCACAAGGGTTTATCTCCGCTGTACAATCCTAAAGCCAATGCAGAATTCAAGGATTCCGTCAAAGAGCGATTGGCTTTGAGGTTGGGTGCGCTGGCTATGCAATTGGAGGGTCAAGCTTATTTGCTGGGCAATTCGTTCACGGTTGCGGATGGTTACGCCTACTATTGCCTGCGCACATGGCAAAGTGTCACGCAGTCGGATCTCTTCGCCTGGCCAGCGCTGGCTCAATACTATGAGCGGCTCTCGTCACGTGATTCGGTGGTCGCGGCGCTAAAAGCCGAGGGTTTGATGAATTAGCTTATTTTCGGCAAATGTTGCGTCTTAGCCGGGACTTGACGGCCTTTTGCGAGCTCTTGCAGTCTCGTTTTTTGCGAGTCTGTTAAGTCCGTGGCTTGCAAAAACGGTTGAATCTCCGTGCCAGTCCGCGAATGTTTTGTCACGTTGGCGCGCAGGGGCCCGGCCCTGCGCGCGGCTTTCCGTTGAGAAATCCCCTAAAAGTTGCCCCTACTTGCCAATTTCGTGTACGCGCGCGTAGGATGAAAATCAATCAGGCACACCGCGAGATATTCAAGCGGGGATGTCCTGCCCGGATTGTCCTTTCGCTGGTATCAATTGGTCTGACAAGCTGTCCGGCGGGTGGAAGCGATTCATCCGCCGCTTGGACGGCGATAGCTGCTAATCGATCTGGATTGGGTGTGATGTTGGCGAGCGCAATCGTCGCGCCGACTCAAAAGGACATCGTGGTTTCGGTGTCGCACGGGTCGGCAGCACCACGGGTGGAACAGTCCACCGTTGGCGAACCGTTGCCCGACACGACCAGTGACTCAAACTTAGAAATCGAGCAGTCGTCGGAAGATGCCGAACGAGTTCTCGTATCAATTGGTCGAGAAACTTGGATTTACGCTGAGCCTAAATCCGGCTCTCGACGGCTGGGTTATTTGCGGTTTGGCGCAGTAGTCGGCCGAGCCTCGCAGCCAGCGAGTCGCGAAGACTGCGCCCAGGGTTGGTATCGCATATCGCCCGATGGTTACGCCTGCAATAACGGAAGGACCGCCACGCTCGATCTCGAACACCGGCTGGTGCCCATCGGCCGCCAGCGTCCCGATCGGCTTTCGGGGTTGCCGTATGTGTACGGCATGCCGCGCGGTGCGCCGCCGCCATTGTATGCACGCCTACCGACCCCGGACGAACAACACGGTGTCGAAGCCGCGGCAACCAGCAGGAAGATTGACCGAGAGTGGCAGCAGTACTCTCTGATGCCAATGCCCAATTGGCTACGTCAGACCGCCAATATATTCGGTTATCCACGCGATAAGGGCGCATTGCTGTTGGAAAGTACTGTTCCCAGGAGTGCATTCTCGCTGCTCGGGCTATTCGAAGACGAGGGGCGAGCCTTTGGGCTGACGGCGGACCTAGCCTTAGTGCCGCTGATGCGTCTGCGGCCGGTTGAATCAAGTCACTTTCACGGGTTGGCCTTGGATGAACCGCAGGGGCTGCCCGTGGTATTCGTCATGACTTCAAGAGCCGGAATATATGTGGGAAATCCCGGGGAGAATAAGCTCACGATGGCACGACAGGTGGGCTATCGTGAGGCGTTCTCGACCACGGGCAAGACGGCCGTT
Source organism: uncultured delta proteobacterium (assembly GCA_963835565.1). GTDB lineage: Bacteria > Myxococcota_A > Polyangia > Polyangiales > Polyangiaceae > FEN-1139. The sequence continues at coordinate 46,309 of CAWIGY010000084.1, read as the reverse complement.
GCATTCGGTTCACATTGGGTGGAACTTCGCTCGGGCGAATGGATGCGCGACGAAAGACTGCTACATGTGGAGGCGCCCGCAAACTGGCCCAGTTGGGCGGTTGCCGGTAGAACTTGGGTGGATGTATCCATCAGCACACAAACGCTGGTTGCTTATGATGGCACCAAACCCGTCTATGTGACTTTGGTCTCAACGGGCGCTGCGGGCTTGGAAGATCCTCACAAAACTACAGCTACCAAGCGTGGTACCTTTCAGATTCACGCCAAGCACGTAACGGCTACCATGGACGGCAATGAGCCTGGTCATGAGTTTGATCTGCGCGACGTGCCTTGGGTTCAATACTTTACCGAAGGTTATGCCTTGCACGCAGCCTATTGGCACGACGATTTCGGCCACCCACGGTCACACGGTTGCGTCAATCTTTCACCATTAGATGCGCGTTGGCTGTTTCACTTTACAACGCCCGCAGTGCCCCAATCCTGGCATGGCGTGGTAGCCTATCGGGATGCGACGATTGTGAATGTGCATCCTTAACGGCATTCAAGTTCAATGCCATATGCCAATTGACGCGCTCCAAGCTAAGTAGCGCTGTGAGGTATCGAGCGCGGCTTGGATTCGCCATTGAGTATCAGAGTCGTAGAGACCGAATACCGACCACGGGATTAACTTCGTTTCAAAGCCGACGGTTGTGTGAATGCGCGGGCCAGCCCGGCTATTGCTGAAACGCGTGGGCTCACCGTAAAGTCCGGCGCGCAACTTCAGCCATTGGGGAACCACTTCACTCTCGACACCGAGGTGCGGTGAGGCCACGACGCGTTCACCCGAGTGGTCGAACAACCTGCTGCAGAAATGACTCGACGCCGACAGCGTTTTGCACAGGTCCACTTACCTTGAGAGATGTGGCCATCAACAAGTACCAACGGCCGAGCGCTTTCTCGCGGTCCTTGAGAACCTTGCGCGCATGCGCTTCGGCCTGATTGAGCAACTCCTCGTCCTTTTCGCGATCGGCCTTGATCTCGGCCCAAATGCGGGCTGCTTGTTGGTCTCTGTCCGGTGCATCTTTGGGAATTTCCGCCAACAATTGCTGTTGCCGCCGTTCCCTTTCAAGTTCGTTGCAGCGCATTGTTTGCTCGGACATCTTCCAATATCTCGTGGGGATCCGTCCAACGGGGATTGAAGGGTCTTTGTCCCAATTGCACGGCGAAGCCCAAGGACCATTCCCAAGGCAAGGCGACCTCGTCCGGGAGGTACATTTGATTGCCCGATCCCAAAGGAAGTATGCGGTTGCCGTTGGCGTCCGCAACAATATTGCTTCCTGATTCAGGCTTAGTAGTGACGGCAGATCGAACACTCGCGCCCAATCGAAATACTTGATTGTAGGGACGCCATAGCCAGCCAAACTCGTAGCCAACGCCTTGTGTTGTGAACAGGGTCTGACTATTGTAAGTTTGAGTATTTTGGTTCAATACACTAAGCCCAGTGTAGCGTATTCCCGCGCCAAACAGCAATTGACCATGCGCGAAACTGCGCGCCAAATGCAATAGTCCTATCGCAAATTGTGCTTGAATTCGCCGATTCGACGCTCCAGTGCTGGCCTTGTTATCATTACTCAAGCCGTACTGCTGCAGTGCTACCGCTGTTCCCAGGCCCCAGGTCCCTAACTGCAAACCTGCTTCAAGATCCACGAATATGAAGTCATTTTGGCTGCTAGTAGACAGATTGGTTCTATCGGAACCAGAATTGAAAAAGTCAGAATTTCTGAAGGTGCTCGGCAAAGCGATGCCGGCGCCGACGTCATAGTCCAAGTGAGTGTAAGACCAAGGCATGCGAATCGCGGCGGCGGCGGGATTCACAAAATTGCCCTCCAACCCTTCGGCGATGGCGTCATACGCACCGCCCATGCCAATGACTCGCGTGCTGGTCGTGACGGGACCTTGATACAGATCGACGGCGTATTGGCTCATTGTGATCGGGCTGCCATTCGGACCGAGCGCGGCTTTTGCCACGGTTATCGATAAGCAAATCGAGCCAGCGCAGACGGTGAATATCTGGATTCGCAAACTCAATTTCACCGGTCCTCCGCGGACGGATGGGCCAAGCGCAATTCTGTTTTCAATACGGCCGCGGTAATGCCGATGGCACCCACTGCGAATACGAGTAGCGCAAACCCAACCCAGTTAAGAGGGCAGCGAGCATCGTCAATAAGACGAATGAATCGCGCTTGAGCAAGGGGGCCAAGCGCCGAATGCCACGCGCCTTTTCCGTGGTGGCTTGCGACAATGGGTACCTGAGTAGATCGCCCGAGCCGATGCGAATCAGGTAGGTGTATTCTAGCCCGCTGGATAATAGGCCGCATAAAACCGTCACTGTTCCAGCTAACAAATACAGAACCTGGTGTGTGCTGTGGTAAAGCCCCACGGCCGCCGCCGCGAAGAAGCTGTAGTTCGTCAAATCATCACCGATGGTGTCGAACCATTCGCCAGCTCTGGAACCCCGGAAAGTGACTCGGCTCACCTCCCCATCACAGCCGTCCAGTATGCTTTGCATTTGGAACAACACTGCGCCAATGGCGAGCGAACCATAGGTTCCACGCGAGGCGCAATAGGCGCCAAGCAAGCCGACGGCCAATATTGCCACGGAAATCTGATTGGGTGAAAATGGAGTGCGCACCAGCCACCGCGATAGTGATAGCGATATGTACCGGTTGAGCCAGCGCGAGGTCCAACCGTCCTGAGCTTTGCGCAGTGAACGGAACAGCATTCGTTCGGCACGACGTGCCACATGATCGTCGGCCACTGAGACCGGGTCGAAGCCCCAGGGGGCCGCGCAGTGCAAATCGACGGTAGGGATGTCGATCGCTCGCGGATCAGACGGCACCTCTGCCATCAGCGTGGAGAACGTCGAACGATGCACGAGCCAATGGGCGGGGATCGCAATTGTCGTCGTGGCGGCCGGAGGTGCCTGGATAATTGGCAAGCGCAAGCGCTGGTCCGATAATGCTCGCGCGACGTTTTCTTTGCCGGTGTTGTCAATGACGGCGCTGGCTCCCGCCGCTTGTGCGTCCAAAGCCAGTCGGAGCGCCAACGCAAGACCACCCACTTTTCGCGTGGCGTCTTCGGTCCGATTGCTGCAAAAGGAGCACCCAATTGCCCGACATGCTCGGGCGAGAATGCAACGAGCAGGGATATGTGCAAGTTTGCCGCACCAGGCGACTGGCCGACGGTCCCAGCCATGGGCGATCTTAAAGCCCAGAACTCATTTATCTTGAGTCAACTTTTCGGCAAGGCAGTTGGCTGGGCCGGGGCCCAGACGACCAACACAATAAGAACGTCGCAACGAACCGGAGTGAAAAAGTACAGCACGCTGTACATTTTCACGGAGGTAGACGGTCCTCGCGCAGCGAGGAACGCCCGAAGGGCGTAGTGAACCTGCGGGTCACCCATGAAAACCAAACGCACGGCGTGCCGGCAATTCAAATAGGAAGGCAAACAGTTCAGCGGCGCTTTTGCAGAATCGAGCTACGAAGCCAAAGGCTGCCTAGCCCGTTCGAAACGACATGTCGGCTCAAGACGCTTCCCGCAATAAACTGAATCCGAAGTTTGTCGCAGCCGTCGATTGGACGCTGTTATCAACCGCAGTTTTGGTGATCGTGGCCATTCCGAAGTCCATCTCGGGCGATGCGCGCCTGCGTTACGAAATCCTCGAGCATTTCATGACGACGGGGCACCTGGTGAGTCCAAAGTACTCTACGATCGGTCCGCTGCTATCGTTGCCTCTATACCTGCTCGGCCGCGCCTTGGGCGCTGCAAAGCTCGTCGTTTCCTATTACAACGCGCTTTTACTCTTACTGGCGCTTCCGCTGATTTGGAGGGAGTTTCGTGACGAACTGGCGCCGTCGGTACGACGAATGCTGCTGCTACTACTGATGTTCGCGTCCATGTTCGCGCACCACGTGCAGCGCTACTACGGCGAGGTATTCACGACGATCCTCGTCACAATTGGTGTTTTTTGGCTCTCGCGCGGACACTCGGCCCGTGGCTGGACCGTGATTGTGCTGGGAGCCATGAATACACCAGCCTGCTTGATTGGCATTGCGGGAATTGCCATCTGTCAGGCTCGTCGAACGCGCCGTTGGCTGCCGATGCTCGGTCCGGTGATCGCCTTTGTCCTGATGCGCCTCGAATCCGTCTGGGTGCGAGGCGATTTCCTTGACACCGGTTACAACTTCGATGCTGGGTTTCACACGGCTTTGCCGTACTCGGGTCTGCCCAATTTCAGCTACCCATTCTTCTTCGGGCTATTGGCGATTTTTCTGTCGTTTGGCAAGGGCCTGGTATTCTTCGTGCCGGGCCTCTTCCTTGCGCTTCCAGCCTCGGCCCCGGCGCGGTTTCGCTGGGTTCACATCACGCTTATCACCTTCGTGGGCGGTCTCGTGCTCGGTTATGCAAAGTGGTGGTCGTGGTATGGGGGTTGGTTTTGGGGCCCGCGGTTTTTCCTAGTTGCGTCGATTCCTGCCTGCTTCTCGCTGGCTGCTAATCTTTCGGATTGGTCCAACTTGAGCGTGGCGCGACGCGTTCTGGTTGCGGTAGCGCTTCTGCTCTCTTTCTGGGTGGGGGTCAATGGCTTGGTCTTTCAGGGATTGGGCCTCACTCTTTGCACGCAAAACTTCTTTGCGCTCGCAGACTATTGCTATTTCGTCCCCGAGATGAGCGTCCTGTGGCACCCGTTCGTCGATGGCGCAGCCTCGATTCCAAGAGTGCTGCGCATGCCAGCGTTTGCGGCTGTGGGGTTTTGGGCCATCGCGTTAACGTGGGTGGGGCGCGAGCTATTCGCGGATTTAGGGCGACGCTCGGCGAGCTTCCTGCTGCGTTGGCGAGAGTGGTGGTGAGGCGTCAACCGCTCGCCTTGGGTAGATCGTCCGGAATGGCGTTCATCATTGACGTTACGGACGTCGTGGTGGCTGACGTGCTGGATGTCGTGGATGCCGCGCCCGTGCTTGCCACGGCCTGGCTTTGACCGTGATGGTGGTGTCCGTGGTGGCCGGAAGCTTGGCCGCTCGACTGCGCTGCCTGGCTCTGCTGTGTTGAATCAAGTCCTTGTGCGCCAACGTTCACCATGAGACAGTTCGCGAGTTCAACCGTTAGCCCTTCAATCTTTTCTTCCAGATTGGTCTTGATTGAATCGCTCATGACAATCCGGTCACCCAATAACGTCAGGCGAGATGTCCCGATGATACGCTCCGTGTCCCAGCGACTACTTGCTGGTTTCGCTTTATTACTGCTCACGTTGCCCGCTCTTGCCCAGCCCAGCAAACAAGACGAACCGGCAGTCGAGTTCACGGACGTTTACCAAGCGGGCACGCCGAATGCCCCTGCGGCTTCCGCGACCACTCAACCTCCGACAGCGCCTCAGGCCTCGGTGAAACCTCCCGCGTCCACAGTCGTGCCAGTCGATTCGAAGGCGAACACCGGCGCCGCACCAGCTCGCTCTTTACCACCGCCGAACGGTACTAATACTGCCGAATCTTCTGACAGCAATGAGGGTCCAGCCCGCGAGGGGTTTTACCTGCGGCTGACGTACGGTTTTGGCGCAGCAGCTTTTCGCGGACAAGGCCCGAATGGGTCCGCATCTGTTACTGGACTTAGCTCGGACTTGGGTTTGTCCATCGGTGCGAGCCTCACGCGTGGCTTGGTGCTAGCCGGAACGTTGCGGTCTGCACAGACTACCGCTCAATTCAAGGGTGGTCCATTCGCAGATGCGTCAATCACCAGTAACGGCGCTATTGTTCAAGCCACCAATCGGGCGGCTGCTTCATTTTCTGAACTCGGGGCCTTGGTGGACTGGTACCCGAAGCCACGATACGGGTTGCACGCGGGCTTGATGGCAGGGCTGGGAACTGTCTCAATCGTGAACCTCGCTGACAACAGCTCGCTGCGGGGCACCAAACTCGCGGGCAGTATCTGGGTCGGATACGACTGGTCCATTTCACGTTATTGGGCACTCGGTCTCGAACTGCTGGGCTCGGGCGCGCCCGAGGCGTCACTGAAAGCTGGCCGATCACGGGTGGATTCGGGGTACGAACTTGCGCCAGTAGCATTGGGGATTGCTGCGTCATTAGTCTACTTCTAAAGCTGATGGGGCTTTCCAAAGTCCAGGATGGGAAGCCGGATTCGTTCAGTTGTTACAGTTATCATCGCGCGGGTACTTACCTATTAACGATCGGAACGAAGGTCGTGGGAGTTGTCTCGCCCACGGGGCTTCGCAATTTCACTAGAGCTGAGATTTCGCAGCATCCAATCGAAGAGAAGTCCGGGCCGCACAGGCGCCAGCGACGAAAGGGAGAATCATGCGAACTTTCGGATATATACCTGTCAAGATGTCAGTAAGGGCGGCGCTGCTCGTAACCGCGGGATGCGGCCAGAGCCCTGACCAGGCGGAGCTTACCGGCCTTACCCAACAGCCCTCGGTGAGCAAGCGGCAGACGCTGCTAATCGGCAATACGCTCCCGAAGTTCGTCGACGAACTGCCGACGTTCAACGGTCGGCGTCAGGATGGCACCGTATCGCTCTCCATCACGATGCAGGAATTCCAACAAAAGGTGCTTCCCGCTTCGGTCTATGCGGCGCTTGCGGCGCCCTACAACGCTGGCACGTACCTCTGGGGTTACAACATCAACAACGCCGGACCAAGCTGGCCGGCGCGCACTATCGAGGCCAAACGCAATGTGGCCACGACGGCGGTCTACTCCAATAGTCTTGTTAATACTCAACTCCAAAGTCTGCTGACCGTGGACCAAACGTTACGTTGGGCCGATCCGCTCGGTACCACCGCCGCAAACAACTGTGTCAATGGACCCCCATTGGCGCTGGCTTGCACCAAGCCTTACACAGGTCCGATTCCGACGGTCGTCCACTTGCACGGCGCGGAGGTCCTGTCTCAATACGACGGAAACCCCGATGCTTGGTTCACACCGGGTCTAAGCCTGAAGGGGCCAGGGTTTTTCACGAACACGTACAACTACGTAAATAGCCAGGAGGCGACCACTCTCTGGTTTCACGATCACGCCCTCGGCATCGTTCGTGAGAATGTCTACTCCGGTATGGCGGGTTTCTATTTCATTCGCGACAATCGCGACACTGGAGCGGCTAACAATCCGATTACCCTCCCAGCGGGAGATCAGGAAGTCGAGCTCTTGGTCCAAGATCGTCAGTTCGACACCAACGGCCAGCTCTTCTTCCCCGACGCCGACACACCCGCCGGATTAATGGCGGACCGGGAAACCCCGATAAGCATCCCTTCTGGATCCCGGAGTTCTTCGGAGACGTTATCACCATCAATGGCAAGGCCTGGCCAGTGTTTGACGTGCAGCCGCGGCGTTATCGCTTCCGTGTGTTGAACGGCAGCAACGCTCGCTTTTACAATATGCAACTGTTCAATCAGCAAGGCGTAGACATGCACCAGAACGGCCCCGTGGGTCCGATAATCTGGCAGATTGGATCGGATGGTGGGTTCTTCAATACCCCGGTCAAGCTCGGCGATCCCGCCAATGGAATTCATGCTTGCGACGGCACCAACAATCCGCCACCCGGTAACGTTCTCGGCGGATCCACGGATATTCAAGCTGGCCAGAAATGCCTCTTTTTGGCCCCAGCCGAACGTGCCGACGTGATTATCGATTTCGGGGGACAAGCGGGCAAGACATTCACCATGAAGAACTTCGCCGTCTACCCATACCCGGGCGGCAGTCCAACGGGTTTTGGCCTACCAGACGACGCTACGTCGGACGGTCTTGTTATGCAGTTCCGGGTCAGTAAGCCACTCGTAGGAACCGACACGACCTTCAACCCAGCCGGCAGTCATCCAGCGCTGCGCGCCTCACCGATTGTCAATATCAAGCCCAACGGTAATGGCGACAAGCTGCGCCAGCTCATCCTCGTCGAGGAGGAAGGTGACACCGCGAATGTCAACGGTCCGGGTTCGCCGGTTGACGACGGCAACCCGGTGGAAGCCATGGTCAACAACACTAAATTTACCGGTAACATCGAAGGAACGACCACGCCAGTGCCTGGTTCCACCTCGAACGGCCACGGCGTTACCGCTACCGAAACGCCGCGCGAGGGGTCAACCGAGGTATGGGAAGTCGCAGATCTGACGGGCGACGCCCACCCGATCCACATCCACCTGATCCAATTCCAGGTGATCTCGCGTCAGCCGTTCGATGTGGCCACGTACTTGACGGATTGGATCGCAGCATTCCCGGGTGGGACATTCAACGGTTTCACTTTTGCGCCCGGCGTGTACATCCCCGGCTTCGGCCCGCCACTGCCGTACAACATACCGAACTCAGCGGGCGCCGTCGGAGGAAACCTCAATTTCGATGCACCTAAGTACCTGCAGCAGGGTGCCTGCGCGAATGGAGCATGCCCGTCGCGCGGCCCCGATCCGAACGATGCGGGCTGGAAGGACACCATCAAAATGTTCCCCGGCGAAATCACTCGACTTGCAACGCGCTGGGCGCCCGTGAGCGTAGCCGCGGGCACGACTCAAGCAGGAAAGGACTATTTCCCCTTCGATCCAACTAACGGCCCGGGCTATGTCGAGCACTGCCACATCCTGGACCACGAGGACAACGAATTCATGCGTCCACTGTTGATTGCGAAGTAGGCGTGCCGGGCGCCCCCCCACCACCGGCGATTTCGCAGTCGTCGATTGTCGTTGTTCGTCTGTTTCTGCTCGTCGTGGCGGCTGGGGCGCTTTTTGCGGCAATTGCAATCGGGTTTCGCGACCAAGGCGTGGATGCGCACGAAGCGCGCTACGTCTGCCCGATGCACCCTGAGGTGCGGTCTGCGGCTCGCGGCGAGTGCCCGATCTGTCGAATGAAACTCGAGGCAATCGGCGGTCCTTCAGGCGCTCGATCGAAGGGCCATTCGGGGATGTCAGGGTTGCCCGACATGACGGCCTTCGAGAATGTGCGAAAGCACAAGATTATCGAGTTCGTTCGGGTGCACTCGCTGCTGCCCGGGCTGCGAGAGATCCGGGGCTGGGCACGGGCCGAAAATGATCACGAAATTTCTGCTGTCTTTTACAGGGATCAAATCGATGCCCTAGTTCCAGAAGAACACGGCACCTTTTCATTGACGGCATCACCAAAGATTTCGATTCCAGTCACGCGCACCAACGACCCAGCTGTTCCTTGGGATCGATCGACATCAGTGATACGTTTTCGGGTCGATGCCAAAGGCTCATCAAGAGGCGGCAATCCAATTCAGGCAGGGCAGGTGGGCTGGCTGCGAATTGCGGACAAGACGCGTGCCGTGTTGGGCGTTTCCGAGACCGCGATCTTGCAGTCGCCCGAGGGCCCGTACGTGCTTGCCTGGGCTGGCGGTGAAAAATTCGAAAAACGATCGATTGAGATCGGAGAAACCTTTTCCCGTCAGGGCTTTGCTGTGGTGCTCTCGGGTTTGCGCGCCAACGACCTGGTGGTTTCGCGAGCAACCTTTTTCGTTGACGCCGATCGCCGGCTTGGCGGGGCCCAAACAGGGGAACTTACCCCATGATTTCAAGGATCGTGGCCTGGTGCGCACGGCACTATTTGCTCGTCGTTGTCGCGACGATGCTCCTGGCGCTAGGAGGCGATCTGGCGCGCCGCAGACTGACGGGCGATGTAATTCCAGATCTCGCTGATCCGCAAATCGGTATCGTGGTAGATTGGATGGGTCACCCAGCGCCGGCGGTCGCGTCCGCGGTCACTCAAGTGATGACTGACGCTCTTGTCGGTGTTCCGGGAGCAAAGGCGATTCGCGGCTTATCGATGTCGAGAATGGCGTACCTCGACGTTGTGTTCGACTCGGCTGATGGTCTTGACGACGCGCGAAAGGTAATCGTTGATCGCTTGACGGCGATTCGACCAAAGTTGCCACCCGCGGTACGCTTCACCATTGGTCCAACGGCATCGACCACGGGATGGGTCTTCGAATACGCCCTGTCCGATCCCCAGCTGGTCTCGTCATTGCTTGACTTGCGCCGCTTTCAAGATGACGTGCTCGGCCCCGCGCTCTCGAAAATCCCCGGCGTCGCCGAGGTCGCATCGGTTGGCGGAGAGATTCACGAGGTACGTGTCGATGTGAAGGCGCGCGAGCTCCGCGACCGAGGGCTCGCATTCTCCGACGTGTTCGACACTCTGAAGTCAATCTTTGCCGCGGACCGAAGTGCCACACAATCACTCGGTGGCCGATATCGAAAATTTGGCCGTACGAGGCGCCGCTGAACCGGTTCGCCTTGGGGATGTCGCGCTGGTGACGCCTGTCCGACGACGAGCCGACCGGGTTAGCCGACGTTGCTGGTGCGCGCGCAGTCGGCGGCATCATCATTGCGCGTCGAGACGCCAACATCGCTCAGTTGGTTGAGCAAGCCAAGGCGGTAATCGCTCGCGAATCTCGAAAGCTGCCGCATCGCGCCGCTGATTCGGCGCGCGAAGACTCCGGGGCTGCCGCCGACGTTCACGTGGCGACTACCTATGATCGTGCGGAGCTAGCCACGCATGTCAGGCACACACTATTGCGGGCGCTCGCCGAAGAGGTTGCGGTCGTAGTGTTCGTGATCCTGATCTTCTTGCTGCATGGGCGGAGCGCATTGGTGCCGCTCGTCACGCTCCCGGTCGTGCTGCTTCTCACGTTCGGCGCCATGTGGCTCTTGCAGGTGCCGGCGACGATCATGAGTTTTGGTGGTATCGGCATCGCGCTCGGTCTGGCCGTGGACGCGGACATCGTGGCGCTCGAAGCCTCCCACCGTCAGCTCGAGACACTGAGTCCTGAGGCTTCGGCCAAGGATCGGCGCGCCAAGATTGTGGCCGCTGCCCAATCGTTCGCTCCGGCAATCCTGACTGCGCTGATGATCACGGCGATTTCGTTCTTGCCCGTATTTGCATTCTCAGGCGAGACCGGTCGATTATTGCGCCCCCTGGCGCTCACCAAGACGTTAGTCATTGCGTCAGCGGCGCTGGTCACGCTGACGCTGGCACCGGCTCTGCGAGACCGACTGCTACGTGGACGAGTCATCCCAGAGTTCAGCAACCCAATTACTCGCGGCCTGGTCCGAGTGTACAGACCGTTCGTACACTTCGCGCTCAGTCGCCCAACGCTCACTCTGGCGACAGCGGGGCTGGCTCTAATCTCATGCCTGCCGATCCTCCTCGGCTGGGCGCCGAGTTTCTCCCGCGCATCGACGAGGGTGACCTCTTTTATATGCCGACCACGCTACCCGGCGTACCACCAGCGACGCGGAACAGCAGCTCCGCTGGCAGGATTACGCCATGAGCAGGTTTGGCGAGGTCGCGACGGTGTTTGGAAAAATTGGCCGTGCGGAGACGGGAACCGATCCAGCCCCGTATTCAATGGTCGAGACCACCATCCGCCTTCGCCCACACTCGGATTGGCCCAAAGTCGCGCGCGCTCGCTGGTATTCGAGCTGGGCAACCGGGCCCGTGCGCAGGTTTTGAGGCGGATCTGGCCGGATCGGACGCGACGAACGTCCGCGGAGCTCATCGACGAACTCGACAAGGCGGTGCGCCTGCCGGGCTGGACTGCTGCATGGACCAGCCCGGCGCGTGCTCGCATGGACATGATGACCACCGGTCGTTCGCGTGCCGATCGGAATCAGAATCATTGCGCAGAATCCTCAGCGTCTCGACACGATTGGAACCGCGCTGCGGGCGCTGGTCGAGAAGATCCCTGGGACGCGCAGCGCAGTGTTCGAATCGCTAGGTGGCGAGAATTGGCTCGACTTCGACTTTGACAAATCTGCGCTTGCCCGGCACCACGTGGACGCGGCAGCCGCGCAAACGTTGGTTGAACTGATGACAACTGGCGGTCAGGTGGGCGAGGTACAGCAGGGCGGGAGACTGCTTCGGGTTCGGCTTGCCCCCGATATTCCGGACGTGTCGGCGCGTGGCGAGACCGACATACTGCGCGATATCACCATCCGTTCGGTTGGGACGGAACCATCCGATGCCTCAGCGACTGGATTTGATGGCGCTGCGGCACGGATAAGTCAGCCGACACCTTTGGCGTTACTAGGAAAGCCGACTTACGTTCGACGAGCGGCAGCGCTGCGGGTAGAGAAGGGCGAACTCTGCGCCTACGTTCATGTCGATCTCGCCGATGGCGTTGACATCCAAGGCTACGTGGTCGCGCTCGAGCGCGAGGTGAACGGCGCGCTCAAGCTCGGGCGCGGTCCACCTCGATCCTGGCGAACGTGTCGAATGGATCAGGCCAATACGATCTGCTGATTGCGGGTGCAACGCCGGCTTCTGTGGATCGTCCCGCTTGTCGCATTTTCAATGTTGGGCTCTGCTCTACCTGCAATTTCGCAGTTTCACCGAGGCGCTATTGGTTTTGGTCTCGGTGCCGTTCGCGCTGGTCGGAAGTTTCTGGACACTCTATCTGCTCGGCTATCCCATGTCGGCGCCGGTCTGGGTCGGCTTGCTGTCAGTAGTGGGGCTAGCCATGCAGACCGGCGTGGTCATGGTGGTCTACATCGACGCGGCTTTTCACCGTCGCTTGCGTGAAGGGCAGATTCGCAGCCGCGACGACATCATCGAAGCGCATGCCGAAGGGACCGTGCGCCGCTTGCGTCCGAAAGATCATGACCATCACCACCATGGCGGCCGCATTATTGCCGCTATTGTGGGCCGAGGGTGCGGGCTCGGAAATCATGCGTCGCGTAGCGGCGCCGATGATCGGAGGCCTGGCAACCAGCGCGTTTCTGACGTTGGAAGTGCTGCCGGTACTTTACACCATTTGGCGGACGCGCCAGCTCAGAAAGGCCCAGCGCCTGGGCGTGCCGATTGAATCCATAATAGGTGATCCCCCGTCGTGGGCACGCGCGTGACTATTGAGGGTAGTGGCCGAGTCACGAGTGACCAGCTGGCTCGCCGCTGCTAATGCTGGGAGTTTCGCACGCGCTGCGTCGTTGTTCATCCTCAGTGAGCCCGCGCTATGTACTAACATCTACCTCCATTAGCGATTCTACGGGACAATTGCCGGATGTTAGCTGTGGCGTGACTTCGATTCCCTAAGGAGTATAATTTAGGATGCGTTGGGTTCTCTTATTGACTGTTTGGCTCACGGCATGCGGTAGCAATTCCGCGCTGACTGAGCTCGGAACGAGTGGTGGCAGAGTTGGTGCCGGAGCAGTAGCCAGTAGTGGCGGATCGCAGTCGATGGGCGGGATGGCGTTAAGCGGCGGCACCACGGCGGTGCCCTCCGGTGGAACGAATATCGCTGGAAGCACGTCATCAGCTGGAGGCGGCCCATCCACTGGCGGCTTTGCGAACACGAATCTCATCGCAAAAAAAATCAGCGCTAGCTTGGGATCGGTCCGTTATGTCTGCGTAGTGCTCAACGACGGTACAGTTCAGTGCTGGGGCAGTGGGTATCTTGGCAACGGCACGACGGGCGGTAGCTTGGTACCCGTGCCCGTCACTGGTATCACCAGTGCTGTCGCTGTTTCCGCTGGCTACGCCACCACCTGCGCAGTACTCAGTAGTGGTGCGCTTCAATGTTGGGGAGTCAACTGCTGGAGTCAGAACAACTGCGGCGAGCTTGGCAACGGCGACACCACGACCCCCTACAGTTCGCTGCCCGTGTCGGTTACTGGAATCTCCGATGCCGTCGCCGTAAACACTGGTTCTGGAAGCGCGTGCGCGGTGCTCAACGACGGCACGGTTCAGTGCTGGGGCAGTGGATATCTTGGCAACGGCACGACGAGTGGTAGCTTGGTACCCGTGCCCGTCACTGGTATCACCAGTGCTGTCGCTGTTGACCTCGCTGCTCTCCTTTGTGTGCTATCGCAAGACGGCTCGGTCCAATGTTGGGGAAGCAATGTCAGTGGCCAGCTTGGCAATGGCACGAGGATCGATAGCTTAGTGCCCGTACCTGTTACTGGTATCACTAGCGCGATCGCTATCTCCGGCGTCTGCGCGATATTGCGGGACGGTACGGTTCAATGCTGGGGCGCCAATGATGTTGGGCAGCTCGGCAATGGCACGACGGCTGGTAGCTTGGTGCCGGTGTCCGTCACTGGGATCACCAATGCCGTGGCAGTGGCAACCGGCAGCCAGCACAGCTGCGCGGTGCTCAGCAGTGGCGAGGTGCGGTGCTGGGGTTCGAATGCCGACGGTGAGCTCGGCAATGGTACGATGACGATTGGCGAATCCGTGCCTGTTACGGTTTCCGGTATTACCAACGCTATTGCCGTCGCTGCAGGTGATATCTTCAGCTGTGCGGTGCTAGGCGACGGTACGGTCCAGTGTTGGGGTACCAACTATCTTGGCAACAGCAGCTCGACCAGAAGCTTGGTGCCCGTCACGGTCAGCGGGTTTTGATGATCACCAGCGGCGCCGCAAACCGAGAATGAACCGCGCGCCTTAGGTCAATCAGACTCCGCGCCCGTCCCGCCGCTGTGCTGTTTACACGTGCCGTCAAAAACCCAAAATCCAAATCATCGGCGTTGCACCGGATCCGAGCAACCGCCAGTGAAGGTAGCTGTCGAGGTCTGTCGCAAGTCTTAGTTGGTGCACGACTGTTTGGTCGAGTGTAGCAACGAGGTTGCGCCGGCGGACACTGCGCTACTGGATGCATCATGGTACAACGGTGGAGGTATGTGGGCACATGCCGCACAGTCTGCACAGAAACGGCTATTTTGAGGTTATCTTTTCAGCTGGCAGCGGTTGGGTTGCCAATACTTCATCGAACCGGCAATGCGAGTGACCATTGATTTGATATTTGACTGTCTATATCATGTGTTGAGATGCTAGGTCATCCTGCACTCACCGACGGCAGCGCAGCCATCCAGAGATACCGAGTAATTGGGTTTCTCGGACAGGAGGGTTCGGTTGAAGTTTACCACGCCAAAGACGCAGCCACTGGCCAAGACGTGGCACTCAAACGGTTGAATTTCGGTGACTCCGGTATCGAATGGTTTGCGCAATTCATGCTAGAGGCTCGCACTTGGTGCAAACTTGACAGCCCATATGTCGTGAAGACAATCGCTGTCGAGCATGAGTTGCCTGCCTTGTATATTGTGACGGAGTATCCTGCGGGGCAATCATTGCGTGAAATACTCGACCGACAACAAAACTTGGAGGTTCAGGACGCAGTAGAAATCGCGAGGCAGTGCCTGTGTGGTCTGGAGGCCGCACATGGGCTTCTGGTAGTTCACCGCGACCTTAAGCCAGAAAACGTGTACATCACACAAGTCGATCAGACCATAGAAGTAAAAATTGCTAACTTCGGCATCGCAGGCTTCAGGGGCGGCGAACGGGAGAAATCTGCAGCAGTATACTTTCGGGGCACACCTGGATACACGCCCCCGGAGCAACTGTTTCTATGGCCCGACACAGACGTGCAGTCGGACATATACGCATTCGGGGTCCTGCTGTTTGAAATGTTGACCGGTTGTATGCCGTATGGTGACAATTGGCGAGATGCTCCAATCAATGCCCTCAAAGAGAAAATAGCGCCGCACCCTAAGGAGCCGGCTGGACTGTGGAAAATCGTGTTGCGGGCTATTCACCCATTACCGAGTCAGCGATACCGTTCGGCGCGGGAAATGCGTGCCGCAATCGAGGAATTATCCCACAGCAAGCGTAGATTGGCGCTATCTAAGCGCTCGTCTCGAGTTGCGATTGGCGCGACCCTGGGGCTCATGGTCGGGTTGGCGATGGCCTGGACAACCACGTCTGTCGGGAGTGGTCGTCACTTCAGCACCTTAGCGCGAAGGACTCAATCCAATTCCGCTGAATCACACCAGGCTGCCACGAATAGTACCTCTGCGCTCCGTCCAATTCCCGCGGTTGTAGCAACCACCACTTCGACAACCGAAGCAGACCGAACTCGAGTCGCAGTCAATATCGCATCAACACCAACAGCCACGCCCAAGGCCGTCGCGCCACAGTTGCAACCGCCCACGATCACTATCGATGTATCGGTGCAACTCTCCGAAATTGATGGTCTCAAGATTTTGTTGGACGGAATTGCGCAGCACCGGGCCACCTGGGGCCTGGCGCTTCCAACCCGAGCGGGCACTCACCAAGTGGAAGCATCTGCGCCGGGACGGAAAACGTGGAGCGCTGCTGTGCGGATTAGTGAATCCAGTCGGCAAAAGAAGATCGAAATACCGATGCTTCAAGAGCAAGAACGCATCGAGGGATCTCCGGCTTTGCAAGGAGCGAATCTTGCGACCAGCGATTTGCCCTAAGTTGACCCGGGAAAGCCCCGCGCCGCTTACGGGGTTGGCGTGCCATTGGCGGCCCAATGGGCCCAGTTCCAGTAATCGTTGCAGTAGCCGGTGACGTAGCTGCGGAGATTGCGCAAGAGAAGCCAGCCATTGCCACTGCGCAGCCAGCGCGATTCACCCATGTAGACAGCTCAATGGTCGCTGAGTCCTGCGTTTGCACGCAGACGTCGCTGCCTTGCGACCCTCCGGTTTCCGATCCCCCCTCCATAGGCCCTCGTGTGGCGCGCTGGCAAACCGGCGCAGCCTTGGGGCAGTGAGCGAGACGTGCCCGTAGCCAAGGTTAGTGGGTGCCAAGTCGCGCCACAGTGACACCGCGCCATAGATCGTTACCAAATGGTGTTCACCAGTTTCGCCGAACGGATGAGCTTGTCGCCAGTCACGAGCGCGGCCTGGTGATGTACGGCCGTTGCGACGATGAAGCGGTCTGCCGGATCTGGCTGCATTTTCAGCGACTCGGCAGCGACGGCAATTTCAGGAGTCAGCACTAACGTCTGGATGCGTGGCAATGTCAACACGTCGCGTGTCCACTCGAGCGCCGATACGCCCAGCTTGATACGCCGTTTACGAGCCAGCAGCGCCACCTCCCAGAAGATCACTGCCGGCGTGCCGAGAACCTCCGCTTCATCGATCGCGCGCCGGGCAGCCTTGCTCAGCCGCTCAGGTTCAAGCGTCCACCAGAGCACGACGTGCGTGTCGAGCACGATCATCACGATCGTCTCGGGGGCATGAGCTTCCAACGGGTCAACTTCGAGCTCGGAGTCAGCACGTCTTCGGCTCGTCCAATGCTGCCGTGCACTCGAGCGCGCATGCGAAGTAAAATGGCAGCCTCCTGCTGGCGAGGCTCGTGGATCGGAACCACCCGCGCTACGGGCCGTCCTCGCTTGGTCACCACGAGCTCCACGTTTTGCTCTGCGACTTCATCGAGCAGGGCAAGACAGCCCTGCTTGAAAAGCCCTGCCGGTACCGTCTTTATAGTCATGGTCACAGTCTATGGTCATATTGGACGCAAGGCAAGGATCATCAAGGAAGCGGTGCATCAGAACACAGACTACTACACTGGTGTGCGATTTATTTGGTGGTGTCCATAAGGCAAGCAGCTATCCGTGCGACCTGCACGACGCCTCGGAAGGCACGACGGGAGAGCGTGGACCTTATACTGGACACTTCAGATGACCAGTGCTAAATTGGGATTCTAATGAAGCAAATTGCGGCGGCGAAATTCAAAGAACAGTGTCTTTCGATCTTGGACCGGGTTGACGACGAGGGGCTCGTGATCACCAAGCGGGGAAAACCCGTCGCCAAGCTCATTCCAATTCGGGCAGAATCGGCGACTCTCATCGGCTCGCTCAAGGGCAAGCTGAAGATCAAAGGCGAAATCTTCACCACTGGGTCAAAGTGGAATGCTCAATCTTGACACTCACGTGCTGCTGCACGCCGTGGCGGGTCGCCTTACCACTCGCGAAACAAAGTTACTGCAGCAAGCGCGTTGGAGCATTTCCGGTATCGTCCTCTGGGAGATCGCAAAGCTTGCGCAGCTTGGACGCATCGCGGTTGACTTGGACGACGTCGCTGTAGTCCGGGTGCTGTCGGCAATTCAGGTCTGGCCGATCACAGCGGAGATCGCAAAGACCAGCACGCGGCTCGACGTCCATTCGGACCCCGCGGACGAGTTGATAGCGGCCACTAGTCTCGTTCACAACATCCCGCTCGTTACGCGGGACAAGAGACTGCTTCGGTCGAAAATCGTGCCTTTGGCATGATGCGGGTACGCGGAATACCAGCCGGGGCCACGTTTCTTTGACTGGGTCTTCGCGCAAGAATGTGTTGCTGGCTATCCCATGATTGGCCGGACACTACTGCCTATCTTCAGATGTTTGTCACATCGGCACTTGTTCGAACATTGTCCGAACTGTCCGATGGCGGTTCGGAGATGAAGAATTTCCGTGAAGCCGGCTATGCGAGGACAACAAGCCAAAGGCAATCCACCGCTTGTACACGGCCGGCGGAGCCGTATGTTCGAAACCTCCGATGTCGTGACTCCAAAAACCAAATCCGGACAAAGTTAGTGACAGCCCGCCACGCAGGCTCTCCGCCATCGATTCAAACGTGCCATATGCCGAAACTTGCTCCGCCGTGACGAGCAACTCCATACCAACCTGGCTCAGCGATCCCCCAACGCAAACGATGACTTTGGTGCGCGGCGCACCAATCCCTTGGAACATAATCGTGCGGCCCAACGGCGTACTTAATCCCACCATTGACTGGCAAGATGATGACGCGGGCACTGGAACATCTGGCGCGGCTGGAGCAACTTCCGCGGGAGGCAATCCAGCAGCGACCGGTGGCATTATGTCACGTTATAGGCGCCATCCGTGCGCAAGGACTTTGAATGTCTTGGCCGCCTACTCTGTATTGCTACGCGAATCAATTGCTCATAGGCTGCAGTTGTTTTGCTGTCGTATTAAATAGCTCAACCCCGAAGGTAACCCCAACATACCCGCGCAGCATGTATTTCTGTACGACATAGTCGCTGCTCGGTGCGCTAGTTGACATCCCCTCGTAATACCCAGATTGCAAAAAGTCGCCCTTTAGCAGAATGAAGCCCGTGCTGAGCGCTGCACCCGTCACCGGCTCGAAAACGAAGCCTCCGAACAGCGTCGATAGAGGGGTTTTAAGGTCGGGACTGATCGCAAGCTGAAGTCCCAACATGTCGCCCCAGGTCGGTCGCCAGAAATTGGGTTCGAATCCAGAATATGCATCTCGACGGTGGCCGCCAGGGTAAAGGTTGAGCGCAAAACCGGTTACGACAGCAGATTGCTTGGTGACGGTGATGGCGGTGTCGCCAGGAACCCCAGCACGTTGTGGGGCACTAATCGTGCGCTGCCCGCCCGGCACCACCGCAGTAATGAACCCAACATCGTAGTAGTACTTCCCGTGAGAGATCGTCAGATAAACCAATGTGTTCGTGGTTCGGGGATCGATCTTGATTTCATTGGAATTACCGGGATCTGGGGCGGCAGAACTATTCCCCCCGGTGCCCGCATCCAGATTGTGGCCTTGCTTCGAATGATTCGAAGAGGCGGGGGGGCACCAGGGCGGGGTTTGATATTCCGGTGAGTGCGGATCATCACAAGGGCTCGGGTGCGTGATCTTGACATCCACAACAATTTGCCGAATATACGCAATTTGCGGGATCGTGATCACACAATCTCCGAAAGTCGTCGCGGTCTTCTCCTTTTTCAGACTGAGTGCCGCTCCTGCATCTTGTTCTTCCTGTGCGTCGGCCTTCGCCTTTGTTTCCGCGTCGCTTACGAGTTGCGCCATATTGCTTTTTGCGTCAGCGAGCGCGCTATTGAGTGCATTGTTTAGTTGGTCAGCATTGTTAACATTGCCGGAGGCAACCGCGTGGAGAAGGTCGCCGTATCGATTCAAGCTGGCGACGGCCTGCGCTTTCAGCTGTGGATGCAGCAACCCATTGGGACTCACCTGTTCGAGCTGCTTTGCGGCATCCCCTACTCTCTTAGACGCGATCACTGGCAGACTACTTACCTCGATTTGCGCAATGTCCTGCACCTGATCTGCCAGCTTATCTTGTGGCTTGCTTGCCTTTGCTGCACTTGCAAGCTGCCTGACCTGCTCTAGGAGTTTAACTCCACTCGTTATGTGATCCTGCTGCGAAAACATCGGAGAGATAACGTTTGCTTGCAGTACCTTGATGTTGGATATATTCGGCTTTGACGGCAGCTGCTTCGCCATTTTATCTAGCAGCATGATGAGTTTATCAGTTGCGGTCTGGTCGGGTGCAGTTGCCGGGGATGCTGCATCGAGTGGCTGCAAATTAGCGGGAGCGGCACTTGGCAACGGTGCGCTGCCGACTGGGCTCTCAACGCTTGATAAGGATGCTTGCGCATTACTTGCTGGTTCCACTGCGGTGGCCTTTGGGGCACTTGTGCCAGCGTCTTGAGGCGGTGTGGCAACCGGTTGCCTGATGCCGATGTCGATATTGTCAACGAGGTGCGTCGAACACATAGCCTTAGTTGGCCGACAAGCCTCCCACCCAACAAGGCGAATGGCGACTTGCTGGCCTTCGGCCACGGGAGTAACGTTCGGCTCCAATAGACGACCGGTGCACGCGTTAACGCATACGGTGTACGGATCACCTCTCTTATGCGGAATCCCGCCGTCATTATCATCATCATCCGGGATGTCGCAACCAAACTTATCTAACGTATCTGAAGGGATTGTCTCATAGTTAAAATCCGTTGGCGACCGAGTGTTCGATCCTTTGGTTCCACCGCAATTGACTACCAGCATAGCAGACGCTGTGATCAACGTACCCAATGCAATTGGGTAGCAAAGATGGCGATTCACAGCGCACCTCCATCGCTACTAGCATCAGCGTTTTGTCCACCAACGCCCGCGTCAGTCACGCCCCCACCGCCTTCGCTCGTACCCCCGCTGCCGCCGCTAGTTGACGAACTATTGGTTCCGCCCGAAGCTGCCGCGGTCGAGCCACCTTGCCCGGACCCAGCACCACCCGTGCCCGACGGCGCCGCACGACCCAGCGATACGACTTGTGACGCATAGACGCCAATGGGCGTAAACCCTATGTGACTGCAATCATTAGCCGGCAGGCTTGACCCCGCATCCGCAGGTTCCGAGACGGCACCTTCCAGTCCTGAATCGGAATTCGAGATATTACCGAGTGCCGCGTTGAGCCAGGCTTCTTGTTGGCCAGTGGGGTACACGGCGACGACAAACGCTGTAACATCATTCGTGCTAGGTTGATTGAAAAGCGCTAATTGTTGCTGCGAAAGTAACCCATTGCTATCAGTGCCCGTGGCGACGCATAATGGCACAAGGTTATTGGAGCCAAAATTGTCGAGTGTTCCGCCGGCAACGTCGAATCGAATAACGTTGCCCCCACGAGCTGACACGGCCACTAAGACCCCAAGGTTAGGCAGTTGCGGCTGATCGTCGGCATCCAACAAACGCATTGATAGAAACGGACCGCAATGCTGTTCGTTGTCGCATTGACATAACGCACCAAAGGCCATGCAACACACAATGAACGGGCGACGGATACTGTGCACCCTAACCGCAAACGATTGACTGCTGAACATAATGCAACCTGTGATGAAGTTGGACTTGAACTACCCCAATCAATCCGGCCCCTCTGAATCTGACGTAATCGCAATTATCGTACCGGCGACCCTACTTCAACCTTCACATGAATTGCAAAACAATTCTGGACTCTTCCCTTTCGTCCCTTTCCCGTGATGTGCCCCAGGAAACGCGCAACCGGGATGCTCGACCAAAGCTTGTGAAGTATGCAAGTGAATTCTTCGCTTGTTTTGACTTAGTTCGACGATTGGCGTGTTTCCTGCGGTTCTGTGAGCCGTACCGAAACCGTGGGTTTTCCTATGGGTAAACGAAGAGGCGAAGCCAGTCGGCGACAGAGCGACTGATCGCCGATGAGGACCGGCTACGGTGTTTGCGGATTTTCGGTACCAAGGCAGCGCAAAACTGCGACGCGTCGTGATTTGAACAATTCTTGCTGCGATATCTGTTGGCCCGTACTAGTCATCACTCGACGCACAATGTTTGTGCGCAGGGCGATGGCGGAATAGCACTCGCCTTACAGACGATACCGAACATAAAAGGAACCACCCGCTCAGTGAGTAAAGGGATGCGCAGCGGGTTCATCGAATTCGCGAGGTAGATCAGGCCCTCCTCGGCCACCAATCCACTGACTTGCGGAGAGGCAGTGTCGTCGTCGGTCACTGTTCGAAGCAGTAGAGCTTGATCGAAGGCGAGCATATACTTGCGGACACTTCGGACCAACCTGGGCTCTGGTAGCCGGTAGATCCGACGACACCGAACGAGCCTTGTGGGGGGGGTGTGCTGTTCGCGGAGGTCCACCCGTTGCAATCGGTACCCGTCGCCACTCCGGCGCCTGTGTCTCCCGTCCAGGCTTCGCCAGTCAACACGTCAACTGCGCCGGTTTCGTCCAAGTTAATTCCGTTGGCGAGCGTACCGTCGGTGAGATCGGCCCAGTTGTTCGCGATCGTCGTGCCGTTCAGCAGTTGGTAGGGAACCGCAGACTGCGTGAACCGCGACGCGACGGGCGAAGCGGTGGTGCTGATCCACGCCCGCCACGTACCTCCCAGACTAACAGCGTCGGCCCTTGCTTGACAATTCGCGTCTGCTCCAGCGACTCCGCCGAGGTTCCCGTTGTAGCTCGTGCTCGTGACAAATACGCGCATACCGACAATCGCGCAGGTGCCAACAGGGGCCGTGCACCCGACGGCAGAGCTGCCTCCGCTCGATGGTGCGCCACCAGTTAACCGGGCACCACCCGTTGCTACAGCGCCACCTGTCGCCAAAGTGCCTCCTGTGCGCGCTTTACCGCCTGTGGCTTTCGTCCCGCCTGTGGCTTTCGTCCCGCCCGTGGCTGGGCTAACCCCGCCGGTGGATAGACTGCCGCCCGTGGATGGAATACCTCCGGTTGATGTCGTGCCTGATGTGGCAATAGCGCCGCCCGTCGTGGTAACACCACCCGTCGGATTTGTGCCACCAGCGTTGATAGTTCCTCCAATTGACGCAATCGTGCCGGTTGAAGTCATACCGCCGGGCCTGCGGCTGAGCCGTTGGGGCGTCCTCGAGCGCTGGGATTTCCACGGCAGCGATTTTGCCGTCGGGTTCAACGCGCACCGTCTGCGACCAGTCTTTCTTGCCAGGTGCTTTGGCAACGATGACATGCTCACCTGGATCCACCGGCACGCCGACACCCCACGTGGCTTCTCCGACATCCGTGCCATCGCGCTTGACTTCCAACCCTGCCGTGCGCGCCTGCGCAGCAACGGTTATCGTGATCTTCGAGAGCTTGGCCAAAAGCGCGCTAGCCCGGTCGCTGGCCACGCGCGCACGCTCCGGTTGCGAGGCTTTGTGGGCTGATTCTGCGGCAACTTGAAATGTTGCCCAGGCGCTCGCTGTCTGCCCGTTCTTTTCGTAGCATTCGCCGAGATACAGCAATGTCCCGACGGCTGGATCAAGCTTATTGCTATCGACTAGCTTGGGACAAGCTTCGGCGAATTTGCCGTCTTGCATCAACTGCCGCGCGTCTTGAAACAATGCCTCGGCCGCAGCTTGTTCTTGGGCTCCAGCCCAGCTCAGGTTCGGAACCAAACTCGCCGCAACCCGTCTGGCGCGTCGGGGCGCCATTCGCGCAGCCGAGGCGTCGGCTGTGTGAGGACTTTGCTGCAAAGTTCGGTGATGCTTTCGGCAGAAAAAGGCGGGCTGCCCGTCAAAAGCTCATGCAATGTGACCCCGAGCGCCCAAATGTCAGAGGGTGCACCGACATTGCGCGATGACGCCATTTGTTCCGGCGACATATAAAGGGGTGAGCCCATGATGGTCTGCGTGCGCGTCATCCCCATGTCCGTCCCGGACGCTGCGAGCCCGGTGACTTTGGATATCCCAAAGTCGAGCACCTTAACCGACTCATGGCCGTCGGTCTTGCGGATCACAAATAGATTGGAGGGCTTAATGTCGCGGTGAATAATGCCGATGGCATGCGCGTCAGCCAAGGCTTGACAAGCTTGCAATGTAAAGTTGACCGCTTCATCAACGGGAAGCGGTCCGGAATTTCGTAGTCGGGTGCTCAGACCCTTGCAGGTACTCCATCACCATGTAAGGCGCGCCGTTCTCGAGCTTGCCCACGTCGAGCGTGCACGCCACGTGCTCACTTTTGATCTTAACCGAGGCGCGCGCTTCACGCGCGAAGCGCATCACGGCTTCAGAATTGCCGAGGGCTTCCGGCAGCAGGAATTTGATAGCGACCGGCTCATCCAGCTCCAGATGGTGCGCAACAACGACCATACCCATGCCACCCTCACCAATCCGCCGCTCAATGCGGTACTTGCCTGCGAGCAGGTCGCCCTCTTTGATACCGCTGATGATTTGTGGCTCGCTATTCATGCCCGACGACTGTCCTGGAAGTTCACATCGAAACCATATGCGGGTAATAGCCTGCAGTCTCTGCCCCTCGTCCGCGGCTGTCAAGCGGCGCCCCTAAAACGTCGATGACGATCCCTCAATAATGCAGTTCGCCGGCATGGCCGAGCCCGCTATCGTTGTTGTAACCCCAGCACTGAACCCCTCGCGTCGCGCTTTCAGATCCTGACCTGCTTCTATAAGCACGACCCTAGCGAAGTCGGAAGTGCCATTGTAGCTACATCCACCTGAAAATGAACATTCGCCAGCGTTGCACGTGTAGAACGACCCGTAAAAAGCTTGGCACTGGTCGTCATTCTGACACGGTCCGCACACACAGGCCTCAAAGGCTCCGCAGACCCAATTTCCCAAGGAGTAGTTAGTCACTGAATTACTATCGCAGTCTTGACTCGTGACGCATGTGAGCGGCTTGACGCATTGGCCGCCGGTGCTGCACCTTGATATTGGTCCGAATTTAGGATTACTTCGGCATTCGCTGTCACTTTGGCAATATCGACAAGCGCTCATTTCACCTGGGATAATCTGGTCGCAAATCAAGCCAAACTCGGGACATGGGTCATACGCGAGGCAGTCATTCGTGTTCAATGGCGGAATACAGTGGTGAAATGAATCACATATTGTATTGTTGACATACCCTGCAGTGATGCATTGAGCGTCATTTTGGCATTGGCCGCATACATGTGGCTGGTATGCCCCGCAGATGAGCCCTACACCGAGTGTCGCTCCGTAAAGAGCATCGCAATCCTCGGTCTTGTAGCATACTCCTATCGCTCCCGAAGACGAGCCAGCATCTAAATTGGTTCCGCAGGTACCGTTCGTGCAGGTGCCATTCAAGCAATCCGTCACCACAATGCAGCCAAGACCATCAGCGCAGGGCTGACAATTCCCACCACAATCGACATCAGTCTCGTCGCCATTGCGAACGCCATCCGAGCAACTCGGAGCTTGACAGCGCAATGGCGATCCGTTGCACATGCGGCTTTGGCAGTCTTGAGGGGTCGTGCAAAACTTACCGTCTGCGCAACCCGGACAGGCAGCACTACCGCAATCGACATCCGATTCAGCCGCGTTCTTAATATAGTCACTGCACGTCGGAACGAAGCATTGTCCGTATGGGCAATTCAGCATTGCGCAATCGGTGTTACCGACGCAGTTCTGATCCTTGAGGCAACCAGGACAGTTCGGCCCGCCGCAGTCCGTGTCCGTTTCGGCTCCGTTCTTCATACCGTCGCTGCAGGTTGGACTCGAACATAGCCCACTTGAGCAAACGCGGGTTTGACAGTCCCCCAACGACTGACATGCCTTGCCGGCGGTGCATTTCGGACAAAACTCGCCGCCGCAATCAACATCTGTTTCTGAACCGTCCTTTACCGAATTCGAGCAATCGCCATCGCCACAGATTGCCCCGCTGCATAGATTACTGGCACAGTCGGACGATGAACTGCAAGCCTTGCCGTCTGGGCAGGGTGGACAACCGTCGCCGCCGCAGTTGACATCCGTTTCACCACCATCGAGTAAGCCGTTTGCACAGCCGTCGCCATAACACATTGCTGTCGTCGAAGGAGAACCACTCGACCAGCAGAAGTTACTCAAGCAGTCTGAGTCTGTAGCGCAAAAATTACGAAAATAGCACTTTTCGTAACAGTTGCCGCCGCAATCCACATCGGCTTCATTAGCGTCTTTGATCCCATTATTACAATTGGCCGAGTAACAGACGTTACCAATGCAGAGGCCATTGTTGCAATCAGCGTTGGCGGCACACTTATTCCCTAGTTCGCAAGGTGGGCACAAAGGACCGCCACAATCAACGTCGGTCTCAGCGCCGTCCGTGATGCGGTTTGCGCAAGTTGAGAGTTCATTGCCCGCTGAATTTGCAGCGCCGGCAGCGCCTCCAGTCGGGCTTGCAGTGCAAGCGAGAAGAACGGATGATGCCCCACCGGCCGCAGCGCTAGCAATTCCTCCGCCTGTGCCAGCAGGGATATTGCCACCGCCTGTTGCGACAGCTGCACCCGTATTGGCAGCGCCGCCTGGTCTCGATGCGGTACCACCCGTGGCGTAATTGCCACCAGTACTCAAGAGTCCGCCCGTGCTGGAGGCGCCACCATTTGCCTTTGTGCCACCGGAAGTTTGTTCGTTACCGGCAATTGGAACGCTGCCCGAACTTGATCCTCCGCCCGTTGACGAGCCCCCGCCCACTGCCGAGCCACCTGCAATCGAAGACGAGCCTGCGCTTGTTACGGTGCTTCCACAATCGCAGACACTCCAGCCGGAACCGTCCTTGGTACACTGTTGACCGCCTTTACAACCATTAGCCCCAACACACAATTGCGTGTCGCCCGGGCTGCAGAAGGTCTTGTTGGAACTATTGCCACCGCTTGAACAGCCGATCGCAGATGTCAAAAGCGCCACGAGGAATTCTACGGAATGTGTCAGCGATATTAGCCTGGACATAACACCCTCTCCATTGAGCAACGTTCATTGAGTCAAAATCCATTCACCAATACGGGCACGAGGCTGTTGGTCGTAGTGCCGTCGCCAAGTTGTCCGTTATTGTTGGCGCCCCAGCACTGGACGGTGCCACCTGTCAATATTGCGCAGGTGTGATCTCCCCCGCCTGCCACGGCTATCGCCGACGTGATATTTGAGGCAGGTACGGGTACGGAGCTATCAATTGTGCTGTTGTTCCCCAGTTCACCCTCACCGTTAAACCCCAGCAGCGAATCGAGCCATCAGTAAGCGTGGCGCAAGTGTGATATAATCCGCAATCAAGCCCGGTGGCATTGCTGATGTTATACACGCTGACCGGAAACTGGATGTACGACTCGCTATTGGCACCGAGACGGCCGTTACTGTTACTTCCCCAGCACTGAATTGTAGCATTGTCGAGCAATGCGCAGTTGTGGGAGTTGCCTGCCGAAATGGCAACGGCAGTGCTAATGTTGTATACTGTCACTGGTATGGGGCCGCCGGCACTGCCGTCCCCGAGTTGGCCGCTTGCATTGTACCCCCAACACTGGATTGCGCCCGCTTGGGTGAGCGCGCAGGTGTGCCAATCGCCGGCGCCAACCGATATGGCATCAGTCACATTTGAGACTGCCACGGGCAAACTGGTGTTGACCGTTGAGTCAACGCCGACTTGACCCTCCGCGTTGAAACCCCAACATCGAACCGTGCCGTCGGCAAGCACTATGCACGTATGGCCTAAGCCGCCAGCAACTGCCTTGGCAGTCGATATACTCGCCACAGTAACAGGCACATTGCTATCGGCACCAGTGCCGTCACCGAGATCGCCGGAACCCCAACAGCTAACGCTGCCATTTTGAAGAATAGCACAAGTGCTGTCATTTCCAGCGGCAATAGCAATGGCGTAACTAATGCTAGAGACAACAGTTGGCGTGTAGCTGTCATCATTGTTCCCATTACCGAGCTGACCATAGTAATTGTGACCCCAACAACGAACGGTGCCGTCGCTGAGCAATGCGCAAGTATGGCTTGCCCCTGCCGCGATTGCCTTCGCACTCAATTTGTTGCTGAGCGTTCCGCCAGTTCCGGTGGCTCCACCGGTTGCTCCCGTGCCTCCTGCGCTCATTGTTCCACCAGTCAGCAAGCCTCCCGTGGCAACCCATCCGCCCGTCGAACTCGTGCCGCCGCTGGCACTTGCGCCCCCCACTGATTTTGCACCACCAGTTGTTACAGTATCACCAGCGTTTGTAGCACCACCAGTTATTGCAATACCGCCGGTGCTTGTGGCACCACCCGTGGTGATTACTCCGCCCGTGCCCGCGCTGACACCGGTGGTGTTAGAGCCGCCGGTTGTATTCAATCCACCTCCGCCCACGCGGGTGTCCATCGCCCCGCCCAGGTTCAGTGCGCCACCCGTTGAAGTTACTCCACCAGTCGCTGGTGTTGCGCCGCCCGTTGAGGTCACTCCGCTAGTCGCCAAGTTGCCCCCATTTGAAGACGATCCTCCGGTGCCCGATACATCACCGCAACTGCACGCACTCCAATCTGAACCATCTGCCACACAAACTTGACTGCCGTTACAGGCGCCTGGCCCGATGCACGTACGCGCATCACCGGCTGCGCATATCGACTTGTTGGAGTTGTTGTTGCCGCTGGAACAAGCAATCGATATCGCTGCGAACGGCGCAAGCACCACAAATGTGAATGCCCTGACATCCCGACTACGTTGGCTTCCCCATCCACAGACGCTCCGCATCACATTCACAGCAAGGTACATGCACCAGATTTCCAACACGAGGTCATTAGGCTACAATACACGCCGTCGATTTGTTGTCGATAGCCCCCAATGTGACGCGCGCCGCGGAACCCAAGGAAAGCGCACCCTCGGTAGCCGCCGCGACTTGATTCGTCACGGCGCCCGCGGGCAAATCGAGCGCGACATCGAAGTTCAATGCCGTGACGGCTTGCGCCGCGCTACCCAGCGATTCCGCGTTTTTGTCTTCGGTTTTCGAACAACTGAAGGCCAATAAAGCCAACCAAGTGACGACCAACCGCCCGCTTTGAAAGTGCATGAATCCTGACATTGTAACCGCCCTGGTTTGAGAGATATGTCCCGAGGAAATGCTGAAGGATCTCTTGCCCTCGGATGGGGCACGGCATGCCGTGCCCCTCGACGCCAATTGACGCCGTGACTGCTTTTCAGAACCCGACCACCGTGCCGGGTATCGGGTTTGCTGCCGAGAAGCCGTTGCCGAGCTGGCCTCCTTGGTTGTCGCCCCAGCATTGTTCTGAGCCATCGCTCAGCAGCGCGCAGCTGTGATACGCGCCCGCGGCTACCGCGATGGCGCCTGTGATGGCCGAAACCGCGACAGGCACGGAGCTATTCGTCGTGGTGCCGTCGCCGAGCTGGCCGTAGTAGTCGTAGCCCCAGCACTGAACCGAGCCATCGCTCAGCAGCGCGCAGCTGTGAGACTGGCCCGCGGCTACCGCGATGGCATTGGTGATGCCCGAAACCGTGACGGGCACGAGGCTATTCGTCGTGGTGCCGTTACCGAGCTGGCCGTCGTAGCCGTTGCCCCAGCACTGAACCGAGCCTCCGCTCAGCAGCGCGCAGTTGTGAACCTCGCCCGCGGCAACCGCGATGGCGTTGGTGATGCCCGAGACCGTGACGGGCACGGAGCTATTCGTCGTGGTGCCGTTGCCGAGCTGGCCGTACGTTGTTGTCGCCCCAGCACTGAACCGTGCCGCCGCTCAGCAGCGCGCAGCTGTGATACGCGCCCCGCGGCAACCGCGATGGCATTGGTGATGCCCGAGACCGTGACGGGCACGGAGCTATCCGTCGTGGTGCCGTTGCCGAGCTGGCCGTCGTAGCCGTTGCCCCAGCACTGAACCGACCGCCGCTCAACAGCGCGCAGGTGTGCTCGTAACCTGCGGCAACCGCGATGGCGTTGGTGATGCCCGAAACCGTGACGGGCACGGAGCTATTCGTCGTGGTGCCGTTGCCGAGCTGGCCGTAGTGTAGTTGTCGCCCCAGCACTGAACCGAGCCGCCGCTCAGCAGCGCGCAGGTGTGCTCGTAACCTGCGGCAACAGCGATGGCGTTCGTGATGCCCGAGACCGTGACGGGCACGGAGCTATTCGTCGTGGTGCCGTTGCCGAGCTGGCCGTCGCTGTTGTAGCCCCAGCACTGAACCGAGCCGCCGCTCAGCATCGCGCAGGTGTGCGCGTCACCGGCGGCAACAGCGATGGCGTTCGTGATGCCAGAGACCGTGACGGGCACGAGAGCTGTTCGTCGTGGTGCCGTTGCCGAGCTCGCCGTCGTTGTTGTCGCCCCAGCACTGAACCGAGCCGCCGCTCAGCACCGCGCAGGTGTGCGCGTTAGCCGGCGGCAACAGCGATGGCGTTGGTGATGCCAGAGACCGTGACAGGCACGGAGCTGTTCGTCGTGGTGCCGTTGCCGAGCTGGCCGTCTGATCGCCCCAGCACTGAACCGTGCCGCCGCTCAGCACCGCGCAGGTGTGCTCGGAACCCGCGGCAACAGCGATGGCGTTGGTGATGCTCGCAACCGTGACGGGCACGGAGCTATTCGTCGTGGTGCCGTTGCCGAGCTGGCCGTCGTAGCCGTTGCCCCAGCACTGAACCGAACCGCCGCTCAGCAGCGCGCAGGTGTGCTCGTAGCCCGCGGCAAACACGATGGCGTTCGTGATGCCAGAAACCGCGACAGGCACGGGGCTTGTCGTCGTGGTGCCGTTGCCTAGCTGGCCGTCGCTGTTGTCGCCCCAGCACTGAACCGAGCCGCCGCTCAGCAGCGCGCAGCTGTGATACTCGCCAGCGGCCACCGCGATGGCATTGGTGATGCCCGAAACCGTGACGGGTACGGAGCTACTGCTGCTTTGTGCCGTTGCCTAGCTGGCCGTAGTTGTTCAGGCCCCAGCACTGAACCGAGCCGTCGCTCAGCACCGCGCAGGTGTGCTCGTAACCTGCGGCAACCGCGATGACGTCTGCTGATGCTCGAAACCGTGACGGGCACGGAGCTATTCGTCGTAGTGCCGTTGCCGAGCTGGCCGTCGCTGTTGTCGCCCCAGCACTCAACCGAGCCGCCGCTCAGCATCGCGCAGGTGTGCGCGTCACCTGCGGCAACCGCGATGGCGTTCGTGATGCTCGAAACCGCGACAGGCACGGGGCTATTCGTCCTGGTGCCGTTGCCGAGCTGGCCGCTGCTTGTTCAGGCCCCAGCACTGAACCGAGCCGTCGCTCAGCACCGCGCAGCTGTGAGACTGGCCCGCGGCAACCGCGATGGCGTTTCCGATGCCCGAAACCGTGACGGGCACGAGAGCTATTCGTCCTGGTGCCGTTGCCGAGCTGGCCCTGGTTGTTCTCGCCCCAGCACTGAACCGAGCCGCCGCTCAGCACCGCGCAGGTGTGCTCGTAACCTGCGGCAACCGCGATGGCGTCTCGGATGCCCGAAACCGTGACGGGCACGGAGCTATTCGTCGTGGTGCCGTTGCCGAGCTGGCCTTCGCTGTTGTCGCCCCAGCACTCAACCGAGCCGTCGCTCAGCAGCGCGCAGCTGTGATACTGGCCCGCGGCAACCGCGATGGCATTGGTGATGCCCGAAACCCGGACGGGCACGAGGCTATTCGTCCTGGTGCCGTTGCCGAGCTGGCCCTGGTTGTTCTCGCCCCAGCACTGAACCGAGCCGCCGCTCAGCAGCGCGCAGCTGTGATATTGGCCCGTGGCGATTACTGGGTTGGCTTTGCCCGTGTCGTTCCCCGCAGTGCCATTGCAAACGTACTTGGTCTGTGTCACTTCAGTTGGATCGAGAACCCCATTGCCATTGGCGTCGATACCCGCTTCGATCTCTACGCCACCGTTGGCGCAGGTCGGTCCCGGGGCTTCAGTGACGAGCAAAACCAAAGAATTGAGACCCGCGGTTCCTTGAGCACCTTGCAGGCCTGCGTCACTTTGCGGCCCTGTGGCACCCGTTGCGCCGGTCGCCCCAGTGGCGCCTGTTGCGCCAGTGGCACCCTGGCAATCAGCTGCATCGCAGACTCCGTTGCCGTCCTTGTCTTCCGTCAAGAGATCGCAAGTGCCGTTGCCGTTCAGGTCCCAGCATGCAAGCCCGTTGGCCCCTGTCGCGCCCTGCGGGCCTGCGTCACCTTGCGGCCCAGTGGCACCCGTTGCGCCCGTCGCCCCAGTTGCGCCGGTTGCGCCCGTCGCACCGGTTGCCCCGGTGGCACCCGTTGCGCCCGTGGCACCCGTCGCGCCGGTAGCTCCCGTTGCGCCGTTGCAGAGGTTGGCGGTCGCGGTGATTTCGGAAGAGTCCAGCGTACCGTTCCGATTCGTATCCAGGCCAAACTTGAACGTTACACCGCCGGTGGGGCAAGCGGTGCCGGCGGCGAGCGGCACGATGGTCACCAAGGGGTTGTAACCGTTGATGTTCGTTACTGTCCAAGTACCGGTTGAACCCTTGCAGATCTCGAACTGGCTCGAGCTCCGCACGTACCAAATGGCGCCGTCTATCGCTTTGATGCACGGCGGGAGGTTACTGGTTGCCACCGCGAACTGCACGGTGGGCACGGCCGGTGTTTCAGCGGTAGCGGCGTTTTGCCCACTCGAGCAGCCGGCGAGACCTCCCGCAAGCGCGAAGCTGAGCAGTCCAAATCGAACGGTAGAGCGTGCACTGATGAGCATGACAGTCCTCCCCTGGTCAGGGTAAATCGCACAGCGCTCAACACGCCTGCCTGCGTCGCGCGTCATTCAAATGAATGACGTCGGTGCTTTTCTTGAAGAAATTCTGAAAGAGCGGTAGCGCGCGAAAGCTTCACCGCGCATAACGATCGCGAAAAATCTGCGTGGAGCCCTCGGAGCTCAGATGCCATGATGGCGGGCGTGGGGTGGCGCAGGAGCCTCGGAAGGACTTTGAAGTTGACCTTGGGGCTTACGTGAGCCCAGAAGGGATCGCTTGCGCTTTGGGTAACTTGAAGTTAAACTTCAACTCATGACCCAACCGAGAACCATTTCAATGCTGGACCTTCGGCAACGGGCCGAGAAGATAGTCGGAGAGGTAACGCGGGGCGAAACGCTCGTATTGACCTACCGCGGCCGCCCGGTGGTTCGCCTCGAGCCCATTCGGTCCGTGACTGTCGACGCTGATGATGCATTTTACCAGCTTGCCAATCTCGCTGATCGCAAAGGCAAATCGCTTACGAACCGCGAGATAGATGCAATCGTTTATGGCACGTGAGGCGTTCATCGATACCAGCGGCTTTTACGCATTGTTGGTCAAACGGGACGACATGCATGAGAAGGCCGCGCAGTTTCTCGGCGCTGCCGCAAAAAAGCGGGCTCATTTTGTTACCACCGATTATGTGCTTGACGAGACCGTTACGCTGCTCTGTGCACGCGGCCATAGTCATCTGGTGAAATCATTCTTGCAGTTGACATTGCAATCGCAAGCCTGTGCCATCGACTGGATGAACCCAGAGCGGTTTGCCCAAGCGGCGGGTTTCCTGGAGAAGCATCCTGAACAAGGGTACTCGTTCACGGATTGTGTGAGCTTTGCCACTATGAAGGCTCGCGGTTTACATGAAGCACTGACCAAGGACGAGCACTTCAGCAAAGTTGGGTTTGTCGCGCTGCTCCGCAACGGCCGCGCATCCGGTTGAAGAGAGGAGGCTATCGCTTGTTATTCGATCCCACTGATTCTTCATCGCCACCCGATATGATCGTCGCCGGATGGGTCAACACCAATTGGACTAGCTCAGCCTGCCGCTTCGTGCCGGTCTTGCCGTACAAACGTTGCAGTTGAGTACGAATGGTGTTGATCGAAACCGAAAGCCGTTCCGCCAATTCCTTTGGGTCAATTCCTTCGCCCAACCGAAGCGCTAGTCGAGTTTCAGCCGGAGTCAGATTGAATTGCTTTTGCAGCGCGACGGCCGCCCGTGCAGAGGCAGGTTTTTGCCGACTCGCGACTACGAGGGCGGCGTCCTCAATGGGCCAATCAGTGCCGCTCCTCGACGGGCTGAGTGGGGCTACGACAAGATCGAATGCAGGCCTGTTGCCCTGCCTGGTAACCGAAAGGCTGCCCCCGGATGTCGAGTAACCCTGTCTTCTTGCCAACGCGGCTCCATGAATCAACTCGGCCAGCTCGGCCGTTTCGTCAATTCTGAGTGCCTCGAGCCGGCCGTTCACGATGCAGAGTCCGTCACGAGCGGCAATTATGGCGCGACCCGCGGCATTGACGAAACGGACGCGACCGCTCGAATTGACGACGAACACCGGCACCGCAAATTGCTCCAGCGCCTCGCAAGCGAGGTGTTCTCGGGTCCTCACTTCGGAAAGGCGGGTCATCAAACGCGCCGCTCTGACCAGATGAGGCGCGAGGAATTCGGCCGAATGAATATCTTCATTCGTGAAGGGTCCTGCGGTACCGTCGCGGAATAGCGTCAACCCCCCCATTCCCGTGTTTGGCGGAGTAAGATTGATCCCAAGCCCATATTCTACGCCTGCTGGGCGCATAACTTCCTCGCCCATCTTGCCTTGCCGCCACATTTTGGCAGGAATAATGTCTTCGGCGCGGCCAATTTCGCCGCAATTTAATCCAAAGGTTGCGCCAAGAAATGGATTGGCGTCGGTTGAGACTAGTGCATTCAGAGTCGCTGCGAGTAACGGTGTCAGACCAGAAACTCGAGGCGAAATAATGTGAATCGCCTTTCGACGGTTCCACATGCCCATGGCACCAAAACTGGCGTGGTGGCCTTTTGTAAGCTCACAAAGGACCGTGTCCCAGAGTTCGGGTGTGAGGCAAGCGTCGTAGACTTGATCGATCAGCTCGGGCGAGTCGAATCGAAGCATTGTACCTCAACGGCTAAACCGGCAATTGACTAGTGGCGAAGTCCACGCGGTCTCCCGCCCAACAATAAGCTATTTTACCGAGTAACATCGATTTCATAATTTTACAAGAAGTTACCCTGTGCTTGAGCCTTTCAATTATTATTATTCCGAACGCTATCGTCTCTGGCTCGGTCATTGCTTGTTGGTGTGAGATGAAGACCTCTTCATTTCAGCCCGAATTTGGTACGTATTAGGATTGACTCATCGGTCACCAATGGCTCCAAGGGTAAGAGTCGCGCTGCAAAGTTCGTCAATGTGAATTGATAACCAGTGCAGGTATTGAGTTCGGTCTGCAGTTCGATTCCTTGTCGCGGGCAGCTGGTACTGGTCGCCAGCTCGACAAGTGAGCACGCCACCAAGCGATCACTGATAGCCGGAAGTCATTCATCAAGAAGGGCCACAAGCATCGCCTCGGCCGCGCTCATGTCACCGTTCCACAGGCCGACCAAGGCGGCCATTACTTCACCCCGACTTGGGCGGTGCGGCTTGTCTGAATTCCGCGCGTTTTCCCGCTGCGCATCACACGGTCGCGGGATTCCCGCGGACTGTGTGCCAGCTTCCCGCGGAACGTCACTTGGTGCACCGATGTTGCACTCGCGCCTAAGTGAAACAAGCAGGGGTCTAAATGCTTTTGGCCCCAAGTGTGCAGCGATGGCGGAATGGGATTGGGTGTGCTGTAGTTGGCAGAGCAGGTTTGGGTAATTCGGCATAGGGACCAGCACTGACGGCTGGTATTGCGGCATCAATGGCGCGGTTCGAACGCACTTTCGCATTGCCCATTTCCGAAAAGCGTGGGTCAAAATCGGCGCCCAGCACGAACCTAGTTCAGCTCGCCGAACTTGCGCCGCCGCACCTGACTTTTGAAGTAGGGATGGTCACGAGCCGGGGCGCGTTTCGGTGGTTCGAGGGGTTCCCCGAGATGGCGCAGCAAGCGTTCGATATTGTGAGCTTCGCTGACCAGCGCGCGCAGCTTGAGACGGCCACCGTGGTTCTTCAACCACTCCTCGGCGTCGCAGTTGGGGCAAATCTCAACGTCAATTTGGAACATGCGTTTGAGAAGCTCGGCCTACGGACGATATCGGCAGCGACTTGCTCACCGCTGCCTATGTGCACGTGCCGTCACGACCCCAAAAGAACAACGGCGCTCGCGTGATTGGCTAGATTACGGCACCTGACGGCTGGCCGAGTGCCTTGGGATGGTGCCCGTAGGCTATAGTCCCCCCGTGGCGTACCGAGCTGAATTTCGATGTTTCGCTGGCTGTGCGGGAGCATGGCCGGTCACGCAGGCCATCTATCACTGCCCCACTTGCGGTGGGCTGCTGCAGGTGGCGCACGACATGTCGGCGTTACGAGCCGAGAACGGGGCGTTTTGGGCGCGACTGTTTGACGATCGCTATCACGGGCAAAGATGGCCGTACGGATCCGGTGTTTGGGGCAAGAAGGAATGGGTGATGCCCGAGATCCCCGACGATTGCGTGGTTAGCATGTACGAAGGCGGCACCAATCTTTTTTGGGCCGAACGCTACGGAAGGCAGATGGGGCTGGATGACGTATGGGTCAAGCTGTGCGGCAATAGTCATAGCGGATCCTTCAAAGATTTGGGCATGACGGTACTGGTGAGCGTGGTGAGTTGGGCGCTCACGCAGGGGCTTACGGTGCGTGCCATCGCTTGCGCATCCACGGGCGATACCAGCGCTGCATTGGCGGCCTATGGTGCCGCTGCGGGATTACCGGTTGTGGTGCTTCTGCCGCGCGGCAAGATTTCCACGGGTCAACTCGTTCAACCCATCGCGCATGGAGCATTAGTATTGGGTCTTGACACGGATTTTGATGGTTGTATGGCCATCGTAAAGGATTTGGCCGAGGAGGGCCTGATCTACCTCGCGAATTCGATGAACCCGCTGCGCATCGAGGGCCAAAAGACGGTAGGTATTGAAATCGTCCAGCAATTCGGCTGGCAGCAATTCCTAATCGGCGGTCACATTGTGCCACACTTCACGCGCCGTGAGGACGGGATCGACAATTGCGGACGCCCGCCATTCCTTTAGCGACTGTCTTAATTCGGGAAAGTGTTTTCAAAGTACAGCGGCTAGATAGGTGGCCGAGTAGCGGGCATCGGGCATCCAGGCCGGATCTTGATACAATCGGTCGTTTTGCTCTTTGGTCACATCGGTTTCATCGTGAAGTACATTAAGCGTTGTCGCCAATTGCTCAACTTCCGCTTGCGTGATCTGCTCATGATACTTGTTGACGAAATGAGCAATAATTCCCAGTATTATAGGAAACGACCTGGGACCAGGACGCTGCAAGACGGCTATAAAATCTTGCAGTAATTCCCGTGGTGGATGTCCGTCTTTCGCCAGCCAGTCCACGATTCCTGAAGCAGCTGACGTAACCTCAATATCTTTGCTCGATCGAAGCCCTCTCCTCAGGTTAGCGATTGATTCTTGAGGCTGCGTAAGGCTGAGGCGCTGAAATTGATGTTCAAGAACCAGCGTCGATACAGGCTCGATTGCGAGACGTTCTCGGATTTCGGACAGCGTTTCGGTGACAAGCGGAATTGGAAAATTGATCGATGGCAGGATGTGCTCATTCAGAAGTTCAATATATGCGCTAAGAACGTCATCTCCAGAAATGTTTTGTCTCTCTATCGTTTGTCTGTGGTTTTCCCTTGCCTGATGTGCGACCAGCCAAATGCGAAGTTGCCCGAGTAACTCCATTGCTTCATCCTGGTTCAGCGGCGAGCCAAGCTTCTGAAATACGTGGTTCATTGAGTTGAAATGATACCTTGCACTCTCTTCGGCCCAACGATGTTCGCTGCCAGGCTGTCCGTCAGTTGGCGGAAAAGGCATTGTAAGGAGTCGATTTCGCAGTTTCTCGCCAATGCACTGCTCCGTTGCGTCGGGTAATTC
Source organism: uncultured delta proteobacterium (assembly GCA_963835565.1). GTDB lineage: Bacteria > Myxococcota_A > Polyangia > Polyangiales > Polyangiaceae > FEN-1139. Next base: position 8,727 of record CAWIGY010000084.1, on the reverse strand, counting down.
AAGCATTACATTCAACGAGAAATGAGTATAACGGAGCCCCGCGACTATGCTTTCCATGTCCCCTTGTGACCAAAACACATTTGCGAGCGCGATTGACTGGTCGTGAGTCAAGTTTTCGGACATGTGCAACTTAACAAGTCGTGCGAGTGCTTCCCACCGTTGTTCGCTATCAGCCGTTCTTGCGACGAGCAGAAGTTCTTCAATAGCGCGTTCCCAGGTATCGCGAACGCGTTGCGAAATCGCTTCTGGCAGGGGCATTTTTCGAATGGGATCTTCCCAAGAATGGGTGCCAACCGCTGGTCGATCCGCGATTGGAAGAGGGATCTGCAGCAGGTCAATGACGAGTAATTCGCGGGCTGATCGTGGAAGTGCTTCAAATCCCCTAACGATACAATTAAGCACCGCAGGAGCTAAGCAAAGTCGGTCCAAGATCTGCTCCTGTTTTGCTTCCACTAGCGCATCGCGAATTATTGTCTCGACGCGTTTTTGAGAAAGTCTTGCGACGAGACGCGATCGGAGCTCGAAAGCCACGGCGAGAGGACCTTCCGTACGTCGATCGCTATTTGCTTCGCCCGACAATTCGTGTTCTGAAATAAACCGCGATGCCATTTCATCGAGAGCAACGATGGCTTCAGGACTGAGCCTGGCGACAAACAGCATGTCAAATGTGTCGCCCAAAGCCTCTTGCGAATCAGCGCGCACGAAGATTGAAAATGCCGTGGTTGGGCTAATTGGAGCAACGATTTTGGCGGCTGCGACTGCCAGGTCCACGTGGTATGTGACATGACCGCAACGAAATGGGATGGAGAATGCTTCGAACAATCGAAGGGCAGCGGACGCCTTATCCCGATACTCGTCAAGCTTCGATGCAAAGGACCAGTGGACGACATATTGTGCAACATCGAACGATTTCGTGATCCGACCTTGGTCGAGCGGAACTTGTCGAAGATCATGTTCCGCTGCTTCAAAATACTCAGCAGGATTGCAGCCCCACCGCGCGAGTTCCCTATATCTGCCGAACGACCGAGTCTCCCATTTATACTTTCTCAATTCCTGTACCAAAGCGCCGTGAGACGCCATTGCAACGCCTTCTAGAGAGAGAAGATTCAATTTGCCCTCGACCGGAACCGCAATCGTCCGTATAGAATGCAGCACTGATTCGACAATGCGGGCAGCTTCGCTGAACGCGTTGACTTCGCCAAATGCAGCTGCTCGGGCCAATTCCAATTGGAATGAGCCGGAAATTGGGGGCCACTCTTTGAGGGCCTGTTTCACCATCACTAGGTCGAGGCGAGCTAAACCAGCAAGAACTTGCTCTCGGCGAAGATACGCTTGACGTAGTTCCGATTCCACGTGAGTTTCAAGCAGTCGGTCGAGCCATATTTGATGCTCGTGCCACTGGTCAGCATATCGGAGCTGCGCTACGTAAAGTCGTGCTAATTCAAACCACTCGTCCGTGGCGTCATTCCAGGCTTCAAGGCAACTTCGCAAGTGTCCAAGTTGAGAACTCGAGACGTTTGCACGTAGGATTTCTGTGGCACGCATTAGAGTTAGCCAAGCCGACAGTGCAATGGTCCGCTCCGAACTCTGCAGGCCACTATTCATCAGCGCCCAGTTCTCCCTAAATAACAACTCGAGGCGAAAACGAGCAGACTCCGGACAGGTTATCCAGCCTGGATATTGATTCATAATATCGATAATCGGTTGCGCTGGGTTCGGCGGTGAGTGCGTTTGTGGGGCATCCAGATTCAACATCGGTGGCCAAGATGGGTCAGGTTTCCATGCTCCCGTCGCTTCACGTCGCGTTAGCAAAGGCCATGTTATGGGATCCGGCTCGCCTCGCGCGAGATTCAAGAGCAACCACTCATTGGCTGCTTGATGTCTCGTCTGCGCAATTGGCCATTGGCCCCTGGGGAAGAGTGCAGCGAGATCAATAGGCAATACTCGGCGGTGCTCAAGGTAAGTGCGCTGGCGCACGTTGAGCTCAAGTACCCCGGCCAAGTAAATCGGGGGAGCCGAGTCGCCAAGATTGTCGTGCACCCAGCCGGACCAAGCAAGAAAGTTAGGATCGCTTCCTCCAAATCCGATTAGGCACAACGAACATTCCATGACCGCTTGCTGCACGGTGTTCACGAATGCTGCGTGGGTGCGAGGGTAACAGCGAAAATCCTCTTTTGTGATTATCAAAGGAAGGCGGTCTGGGAAGCTCCCGTGAAGCTTAACGATTCGTGGACGTTGACTCCCAACCAGCGCGTCAGTTGTGGCAACGACCGAATATTGCCGATCAACAATGTCGCTGGCCGCGCGTTCTAGCAGAGTATCCCAATTCGTCGTGAACACATCGGCCCATGGCAAACTCAACAGAAGTCGATGAAGGCGAGTTGGTCGATGCGCCGCGTCTACGAGTTTTCGCCTCAAGAAATCGTTTAGAGCTTTCCGATGGAAGATCCCTTCGTATTCCGATGCGAGCTCAATCGGGTCAAGGCCTTGTGGTGCGTTCAGTCCCGGCAAGTTGTTAAGTTCGCCCCACATTTCGGTCGCCAACTGCTTAAAGTCTGGGAGGGGCGGCGAAGCGGGATTAACTCGCTCCGCATTTCGACTGAAGCCGGCACCTACAAGGACTGCGGCACGACCAATGGCTTGGCCTGACCAAAGGCTCTGTCTAAGTCGTTCGAGGTGGTGCGCGTCTGAGAAATCTGACAAGTCCGACATATGCACGGGACATCATACAGCCATTTTTTCAATGATTCTGATTCAACGCCAGCATCACGCTGATTAGGTTGTATCCTTCACAGTGTATGTCCGCGTGACCATGAACAGCGTTCGCTTGCGAGGGTTTTAGAGGGCCGGCGTGACCTTGCTCCAATTATTCTGCTTTTCGGGCTGAAGGTCTGTCGAAAATTGAATTTGCTGACTGGCATTGGCGAGACATCACCTATCGACGGAAGCCACGCCGGTGTCATGCCATGGCGGGCGCGACGGTTAGACCGCAACAAATGGATGCTGCTCTTGTCGTTCTTTGACGTCAGAGCAATACTTTCTTGATATGGCAGACGTGTCGGCGCAGATGAATCGCGATTCGCCCGATCAGCCGATCATGGCGAGCAGCTTGTGCCCATGCGCCAAGAGGTTCGAAGCAATCGAGGTAATCAGGACCACGCAAGTGACCTTGTTGAGTCCCCGCACCAGGAATCGTTCCAGACCAAAGCGACTCTTGAAGTGAGCGTTCGGCAATTCACAAAGCCCAGCGCGGTGTCGATATAGATCTTGTGCTTGTTCGGTCTGCATGACCTCTCGCCATGCATCGACCTTTGGCTCGAAATTGGCGTTGGGTCCCGGATTCTTGGACGTTTCAGGCACTGATACCAGTGGCAATATGTTGTGGTCCATGAGATTGCAAATGCACTCGTGATGTGCGTGTCCGGCATCAGCCAAGATGGTGTGAGGGGTCTGGCCCGTGCGCTGCTCAACCTCCTGTACCATCGGCGTCAATGAGCCCATGTCTGTACCTTCGTTAGTGACACGTAGTCCCACGATGGTGCGTGGTCCACCCATCGGAAAACCTGCCGTAGCGAGTTGAATGTTGTATGCCGGACGAAATCCGCCATCTCCCATCTTCATGATGCGAGCATCACTGTCAGTGGTGGATGCGCGGGGTTTTTTCTTGTCATTGGCTTTGAGCTCATGGACGACCTCGATAGCGCGTTGGACTCGTTGCTGGTAGTCGTGTGCAGCCGCCAGACGAGCGGTCTTTTCAGCGTTCGTTGCCTCTGGGTCGTCTGCCTCTGCCATGACCGCTTTGACATGCAGCGCCGCTTGTTCGAGACACTGTTGCAAGGCTGTTTCGCTTCGGAAAGAAGGAGCAGAGGCACTGGCCCGGACGCGAGTCCCATCTTGGGCCACGAAGTCCAACTCGACCAATCCTTGCTGCAGCAATGCCCCAAGAATATCCGTCATCAGTTGCTCCAAAGCGGCTCGATAACCTACTCGAAAACCTGAAAGAGTTGCGTGGCTGACGGTCTGATCACCCACGATCCATCGGAAAGCGTCATCCGATTTGCTGAGTCGTTCGATCTCACGAGCACTGCTAATCCCTCGCGATATGGCGTACAGCCAAAGGGTCAGCAGCATCTTGACGCTGAGTCGATCGCGCCCGCAATGTCCTTGCACCGACTTTGCATCTTCAATGAACCCAGATAAATCCAGGGTTTCGACAAGCTGCCACAGAACCCGCGCCGTATGGTTCTCGGCCAGCTGATCCTCCGGAATCTGAAAAACGAATATCCCTTGGCGTCGCTCAGGTTCACGGGTCCGCACAGGCTGCTTCGAAGTCACGCACTAAAGACACTGACGACGAAGAAAAGTTTCCATGAATTGACCAGGACGGCGCAAAACTTCAAGCATACGCTGACCGATCAACCGATCTGCCTTTCCCCACAAGTCCAGCCAGGTCACTCCTCAATTTTCGACAGCTCTTGAGCGGTTTGGCGGTGGAGTTGTGAATTGGAAGCGGAACGGAGGTAGTCGGCAGCGGTCAGCTGGAACAATAGCTGGCGATTGGGTAAGCGAGCCAGCAAACGCGGCTGTTGAATCGCGCAAACAATCTCGCTTCGAACATTTCCTGGCATTACCCAGCCCGCCCAAAGACGTGGGTTAAGAGGGGCGCGCCGGGCGAACCTAATTCAGCTCCTCGTACTTGCGCCGCAGCACCTGGGTTTTGAAAAACGGAGGGTCCCTGGCAGGTGAGCGTTTGGGTGGTTCGAGAGGTTCCCCGAGATAACGCAGCAAGCGCTCGATATTGTGAGCTTCGATGACGAGCGCACGCAACTTGAGTCGGCCACCGCAGTTGGGGCAAATCTCAACGTCAGCGCGGTCCCTATCGACCGGTCTGTTCAACACGTGTGTGGCTTTGGAAAGTGGTCGAGTCTATTGCTGGGGCGACAACCAATACGGCCAATTGGGCAACAACGACATCGCCGATAGCACCGTTCCCGTTCAAGTTTCCAACATTTCAAATGCCAGCCTGGTGCGCATCGGCAGCGCCCACGCGTGCGCGCTGCTCACCGATCAAACGGTGCAATGCTGGGGATACAACGCGTCTGGCCAACTCGGTAACGGAACTACGGTCGGCAGCCGCATCCCCGTGAGCGTCGTCAATTTGCCCTAGGTACACCCCAGCTGCGGCTCACTTAACGCCGGCCGAGCCGAACCCGGCGCACTCCGCGACCACGCAACTGAGCCCGCTGTCGTGGTTCAGGGAATTCAACCTGGAAGAGAATCGGCGGCGGCACCGAGACACGACTGAGAGGCGCGCCCTACAGAATGGCAAGGAGTCCCACCCGTCATGGTTGCGCAGTGATGTATCCCATGGCCTGCTGTCCAACGACAAGATCCCGAGTGGGATCCAATAGCACGACAACCTCGAGTATCTTCGTGTCATTGCGTTCAACCGGGTCGTCGCTGCGAATATTCTTTCTTCCCATGCGTTCACCAATTTCTACGATCTTACCCGTGAAGTCACGACCAGCAAAAGCCGGCACACGAATGATGCTCGGGGCGCTCAGCCTGAGTTTTGCGATATCTCGTTCATCCACATCGACGCGGGCACGCAATTGTCGAGTGTCCCCCATTATGACTAGGGGTTCGGAGCCGCCAGGTTGATAGTATTCACCGACACGAAATTTCAATTGCAAGATTTCACCGGAAATGGGCGCCTTGACGAGTGACTCATCCACCGCCACCAGCATCTGGTCTCGCCTGGCCTTCGCGGAATTGAAGCGGGCGCGCGCCGCCAGCACATCCTCCAAACGCGAGCCCGCGACTGAGGCGCGTCGGCGCGCATCGGCCATGGCTGCATTGGCTTTGTCCGCCTGAGCCTGACGGACGGCGCGATCGACTTCGTCCGGCGTGGCGCCACCGCCACGCGAGGCCTCTGAAAGACGCTGCGCGACACCGGTGGACAACTCCGCCCTGGCCGATGCCGCTTCGGCGTCGGCGATGGCGGCTTGCACGTCCTCTCGACGGTTGCCATGTAGCGTCCGCAGCAAGTCCGCATCCGCGGCCTTGACGTCGGCCTCTGCCGCCAATAGCTGCGCATCTTGAGCCGCGTGATCGAGCTCCAAAAGGAGTGTGCCCTGCTCGACGAATTGACCCTCCTTGACCAAAATCTTGGCAATTTTTCCGCTAATCAAAGCAGCCACATGGGTTTCTCGATCGGCGGGCTCAATGATCGCATTGCCTCCTATGAAGTTGCCCCGTGGGATTGCCATGCGTTCGTCAGGGCCTCCTACGGCAGGCACGACGCGCGTGGCTGTCTGACGGTCCTTGAGATTGGCGTCGGTGGGCGCGCGGGCGAAAACGGAACTCACGATGTTGACGCCCAGGAACAAGCCGGCACCTACCAACAAGACTCGACCCGCCCAAGTGCGCGCACTCATGACGGCACCTCCTTTGCTGGGCAAATGAGCCCGTCTTCGATGTAAACGATACGATCCGCCAAGTGAAAGATGCGACTGTCATGTGTGACCACAATTACCGTGCTTTGATTTTCGCGACACAGATCTTTCAATAGCCCGGTCGCATGTAGGCCCGCTTGGGCGTCGAGCGATGCCGTCGGTTCATCGGCGAGTATCAACGGTGGGTTGCCGGCTAGTGCTCGGGCGACCGCGACGCGTTGACGTTGACCGCCGGACAGCTCATAGGGCTTGCTCTTCAGTTTGTCCGTCAAGTCAACGCGATCGAGCAAACTCGCTGCCTGTCCGAAGCTTTCTCGCATCGGCCAACCGCGCATTTGCAGCGGCAGAGCCACGTTCTCGAGCGCCGTCAGTGACGCAAGTAGGTTATGACCCTGGAATATGAAGCCGATATTGCTCAGTCGCAGCAGAGGCAGCTCGGTTTCCGAACGGTGTGTAATGCGCTGACCGAAAAGTGTAACCTCGCCGCCGCTTGCCGTCAATACGCAGCCTAGAATCGATAGCAGTGTGGTCTTGCCACATACCCGAAGGCCCCGCGAGCATCACGAACTCGCCGGGCTTGACCTGGAAATCGATACCGCGTAGCGCATGACAAGCTAGAGTTCCTTCGCCAAATACCTTTTTCACGCCCCGCGCTTCCACCGCAAAGCGGGCACTTTGCACACGGCTTGTGTCCTTGACTAAATTAGTTTGTGTCATCGAAATACCGTCGCTGGTTCGAGTTTGCGAATCCGCTGCAGCGCCAGGAGTGACGCCAAAATACACAAGACAAGCATCACGATCGGCACCACCCCCAGCACGACATCAGGAATGATGGGCACGAGTTTGGGGTTGCGGATACCTGCGGCAACACGGGTGACCAAGCCGAGTCCCACGAACGATCCAATCACTGCGTAAGCAATGGATTGTACTAGCAAGAGCAACGTGAGATCGCCGTTGGTGCAACCAATCGCTTTGAGCGTGCCGAACTCGCGCAGGCTGTCTAGAACCGACGAAAACATCGAGAGCGCCACGATGATGAAACCAATCGCCAGCCCAAAAGAAGTCGATATGCCAAAGGATAGACCCAGCTGCTGCTTGAGCAAATTGACGACAATCGATTTTCGAACGCGTCGCGTTGCAATACCAGACCTTCGGGTACGCGTGCCTGCACCGCAGCCTGAAGCTCTGCCAAGTTTTGCCCGGGTCGTGCCTTAATGAGCACGAAATTCATGCGATTCACCGGCGTCCCGGTCATGGCGCGCACCAGATCGATATCGCCGAAGCAATAGGCGGGCCCAAACGGTAACAGTCCCCACGTAAAACCGCCGGCGCGGATCTGATAGCCGTTGAGCTCGCGCATGCTGTTCAGGTTCAGGCCATTGTATTTTTCCTGCTCGGAGTCCTCGAATATCATCGTGTTCGGTTGGGCGAGTGCGCCCGATCTCCGGAAACCAGATTCCACGGTCCGCCGAGCAACACGGGCAACTGGGTTCCAATCAGCGTAACCGGTTCGGCGCCTCCATTGGGTTTCTTGACAGTCCCGGCCGTAAACATCAGCGGCTCGGCGGCTTCGACACCCGGCGTCGTGCGCGCGCGCATCAATAACTGCTCGCCGAGTTTTTCGCCCGGTTGCAGCAGTTGCGTGTTCGGCGGAGCAATCCACAGGTCTGCGCCCGCATGTTCCACGAACATCGTGTTCTTCTCGAGAAGACCGAGCAGGATTGCAATTGTTGCACCGCGAGTAACACTGCAAATACGACGCCACTCATGGTGCCCACGAATTTCAACGGATCGTGGAACATCATGCGAAAGCCCACGCGCGCCATCGCCTTGAGGCGCAACGACAGCGGTGCTTGAGCTGGGGCATGGCCCTTGTCATGAATCCCCTCCCACGATACGTCCAGCGCGCAGCCGAAGAAGAAAGCGCGCCAACTCCAGATCGGCACTGGCCTGCACCGACGCCACTTGCGCGGCAAAGGCGTCGCGCTCGGCTTGGAGCAACTCGAGGTGAGTGGCGGTCTCCACATCTATCGGACCCGCGCAACGTCGGCAGCTGACTGACTTGCCTGTTGTTGTGCGAGAGCCGCTGACCGGCGAACAAGTTGACTTTGAACTTGGTCATAGGTGTCTTCGATTCCGTCGCGCACGACGCGACGCACACGATCGAGCTCGGCACGCGCGCCGCTCAGCGACTGCTGCGCAGCTCGAATGGCCGCTTCATCGGAGGCACTCAAGTTCCGTTGCCGTCAGCCCCGCCGCCCAATATGGACTT
>CAWIGY010000083.1:0-214318 GCA_963835565.1 uncultured delta proteobacterium | reverse complement strand
GAGTTTGACAGTTGATAAATTAAAGTTTCGTAATTTCGCTATGTTACGGACGCCTGGCCGTCTTGTGCCACTACGGCCCCTTGGCTGATTAGCTTCGGCGGAATGCGCAATCCCAGCGACTGGAACAGCTTGGCAACGTGACCTTTGATGTCCGTTCGCACCCAAATGCAGCGACCACCCATTTTGATTGGAATCGCTCGTACTTCGGCTAGTTCGCGTAACGCGGTGGCCGCAGATAGTTGGCGCGGTTTGATGATGCGGTCCGATACAGCGCGGCCACGATAACGATCGTGGTTTTCGCGTAGCGCATGGGTGACGTGGGCCTCACACAGCAAGGATATGAAGCAGAGGGTCAAGTGGCCCACTATTCTCTTGTCCGTCCAGTGAAAGATCGGGCGAGCACGTAGGGTGCCCTTGAGCTCGCCAAAGCAATCTTCCACCATCCATAGCTCCTTGTACTGCGAGAATAATTCAACGGGTGTCTTGTCTTTTACGTTGGTGACAATGGCGTAGAAGCCATCCCTGCTTTCAGCAAGCCTAATCTTGTCCGGGTCGAGCTCTGGCGTCTGCCCCTTGTCCAATCCTTTGAGGAAGAAGTGGTAGTTGGAATTGCTCACAAATGTTTTGGCCGTGACATTCTTCTTTGAAAGCTTGGTGCGAATCTTTTTCAGGATGTCTTGTCGCACTTGTGCGTCACGTTCGGCTCGCTCGCGAGACCAGGTCACTATCCCACGGTCATCGTCGAATTGAGTTTCTAAGACCGCAAACCCGTCCATCACGCGAGTAAACTTCGAGCGGTCGTACAGCTCCGGACGCTTTTTGCTCAGGGATGCGATGCGCATGCCGACGATAAACTCACCATCGACTTGCTTGATACTTGCGAGATTCTCTTTGGATAAAAGCCCGCGGTCAGCCACGAAGATGAAACGACGCACAGAAAACTTGTCACGCATCTTACGCACGATGTCGGTCAGCGTCTTGCCCTCCATCGTGTTACCTGGATACACCTCGAAGCCGAGGGGAATGCCGTGTGTATCCACCAGTAGCCCCAACACCACTTGCGTGCAATCATTACGACGTTCTTTGCTGTATCCAAAGCGCCGCAGTCGTTCGGTCTCCTGAGTACTCTCGAAACGCAGCGTGGTCAGGTCATACAGCACCACATCGACTTGACGTGTAAATAGGTCGCGGCCGTGTGCAAACAACGAAGTCTCAATGTCATCTTTGGCGGCTGCCAAGACATCCAGCGCTCGATACAATTGGTGCAGTTTCAACTCGGCACCCGCCATTGCTGGGTATAACGAGCCCAGCAGTTGCTCATAGACTGCCAACTTGGAACTGGGACGAATAAATCGTGAAACCGTCAGACTGAACACGGCTTGTCGCAGCGACAAGCCCAATCGAGGATGCTTGCTCTGCACCCGTTCGAGCACCTCATCAATTCCAAGACGTTCAAAAAGACCTTGAAGCACCAGTAGCGGGCCCAGAACATAGGTGCTTTCAACGTCCACCAACTTAGCCAGGTCCAACGCCGTGTTCAAATCGGTGTGCTTGGCGATGGCCGTCGCCAACTCTTGCAACTTGCCGTCTTCAACCCGACCCAATGACAGCAACGTGCGCTGGCGGACTTTCCCTTCATCGCGATACGACTCAACCAGGTGGTAGTAGGCCTGTCCGGCTGCATTATGGGTGGTTCGGATGAACACGCCCAGGTTTTCATCACATTCACGTTCGGACTGTCAACAAAAACCAGGTAATGCTTTGAAAATTGTTCACTACACTCTTGAATTCTAAAATTTCAAACTGATTAAATTCGCATACTTAGACCCCCGGTCAACGAATCAACTGTCAAACTCGGGATAATGGCCAGAATGATTGCTTCGATAGCCGCTGCCCGCGAACACGCGCGTTTCCGTGCCGCCGCTACATCCCCAGACCGGTGATAATTACTTAGGATTTCGAAACTGCCTCAACTCAATGGTCCCAACCAGGATTATGCCCTCGACCCTGACAAGGCGCCACCAGCTTGCGTGCCTCGACGATATTGTCCTCTATTGAGCAGTAGGTCCATCCGCCGTAACGGCCAATCGAATACACACCGTATTCTCTCAGGATCGTTGCCAGACGCGCGTGTTCGCTGATTGAGGCCTGCGTCAGGTGAACGTAGGCTGGATCCATGACCACACAATGCTCGGCGATAAGTTCGTGATCGGTAATCACCCCTTGTCGCCGCATGTCGACGTAGCACTTGCTCGCGGGTTCGCTCAAGGAATGCTTCGTCAACTACTAATTCGGAGGGCAATCCGATTTCAACGTAGGTACTCAATTGCTTCGTGTCGAAGATGTTGTCGTAAAAGCCAATACGGTAAAAGGCGCACGCCGGATCTGGATAGTAGATCCAGTGCACATCGCGCGGTCCCTTGCGATCGAAGCCGAAATTGTATACTAGCACCTTGTTCCAGCTCCAAACAGTCGGGTCGTGGCGCAACCCGACGAGATCAAGCAGACGGTTGAATGGAGCGGTGGAAACCAACCGCTCGAAGGCAATTTCGCGGCGGGAAGTGCGCGCCACCCGCCTTTCAAGGTCCACGGCAATCAAGGGTTCATCCAATGCAATTCCACCCGGTCGAATTGAGCTTGCCAGTGCATTGATGAATTCGATGGCGCCACCCTCGGGATAAATGAACGTCGAATTGTAGCTGGCATTGTTCGCGACCTTCATATTGCGCATGACTTCCGTCAAGTCAGCATGAGGGAAAAAGCGCCCCATCGCATTTTCATCGAGCGTGGCAAGATCCGTTGCGTAAACCTTCTCATTATAGGGGACGAGGAACTTTTCCGCGATTGAACGACCCCATCGCGTATAAAGCATCTGCTTGAAATTACTCAGAGAAGCCGGTGGCGCGGTGGTGTACCGGGCAATTTATGCCCTGCCCGCGCAAAGTACAGATCGTGAATACAGTCGATAAACTCATCCTTTTCCAGCTGATGTATGTTCTTCTGAAAGGGGAAATCGATGGAACGACCCTTGTACGCGATGAATGCGCGCTTCTCCACGACCCGAATGCGTTGCCCCGGCATGCGCGCTCGCAACCATGTCTCAATTTCGGGGTGCTTGAAATGGAAGAAATGCCCGGAGTAGTCCCAGACAAAGCCAGCAACCTTAACCGTCTTACAATAGCCGCCAATTGCATGGTCCGCTTCGAGTACGACGTAATCGTTATCGGCGGATTCCGTTAGTGCGGCCGCAGTCGCAAGGCCGCTAACCCCGGCACCGACGATAAGCGTGCGGACTGATTCCATTACGCCAATCCGAATCGCGAGCGATGGGAAGCCACGTATTCAACGTAGTAAGCCGATTCACGATGAGACTCGAGTTCGCCGACGTCAATCGCGGCTTCGAGCGCTCGCTTGATGTCACCCACTAATTTGCATGGCGTCAGGCTGAACGCCGACATAATGTCCGTTCCGACTCCTTTGGGTAGCGGTGGAACAAGGGCGTCCTCAGCGGCTAGCTGCGAGATTCGCTCCGCCAATTCGTTGATGAGACCCACGCCTCGACGGCGTTTTTCCACGCGCTTGGTCGTAATGTCGGCGCGCGACAAGCACAAAAGATTGTCGAGTTGTGCGCCCATTTCTCGCGCAAATCGCCGGACAGCACTGTCCGTCCATTGACTGTCGTATTGGCTGGCACGCAGATGATGAAATACCAATGCGCGAATGGATTCACGCAAGGATTCCTGCCCCGCGAAGAGCTGCTGTCGCTTCTCCAATTTGTCGAACATGCGAGCTCCGACTTCGGCGTGGCCAAAGAAGTGGACCTCACCTTCCGGCGAGATGCTGCGAGTCTTTACTTTGCCAATGTCGTGAAACAAAGCCGCGTAGCGGACTTCTAGTCTCAATTCCGCTTGCGCCACGACTTGTTTCGTATGTTTCCATACATCCTTGTGTCGCCACTCGCCGTCACCGAAACCCACTAAGGCGCCCAATTCCGGAAGCAAACGCTCAAGCGTACCCGAGGCTAATAGTCCATCCAAGCCGGCTTCGGGATAGCGGCCCATCACCACTCGATCGAGATGGGCGCGAATGTCGCCGGGCGCCAAGGCGTCCAAATCTACCGTGGCCACAAGCACAATCGGACGGTCAGGGTTGCCCGTTTCCGCCGCAATTGCGGCACGCTCCAGTGCGTCAATGGCACGGTCACGGTTGCCTCCGGAAATCAAACTAACGGTCGTCATTTTGGGGGGACCTGACCAGAGCGACGTCGCTGGTAGTATGGGCCGGCCCGTCTAGCACGCCCGGCTCGTTCGTGCGCGCCCCATCGCAAGCGAATAGCCGAGCCCATTTTCCGTCGAACCTTAGACGGCGCCCCACGCGCACGGTACGCTTCGGTCGTAGCGCTCATGCGGTCAAATTCGACCGAATCCCAACCAAGAAATCGGATGCCCCTGCCGAGGCGTGTCGCCCAGCTCTTGTGCCTGGTCCTTGGAATTATTGGGGCTTTTCCACTATTTGCTGGCTTGCTCCTACGGAACAGTCGAGTTCAGCACTGGACGAACGCCACCACCGAACGGTTCATCCACGATGAATTTGGCCTGTCAGCCAAATATCGAGCGAATTTGGCACTGTGGCCGCTCGAACTTCGAGTGGATGACTTGAGTGTAGCTGCCAATGACTCGGGCTCGCCAGCGCTCCGCGTAAATTCTGTGCGCCTTCGCCCTCGGCTATTTTCATTGCTCGCAGGCCGCATGGACCTCGGCGAGGTTCAAGTGGTGCGTCCCGAACTTCGAATTTTAGTTCGGAACGGCACGCTCGCCAACCTTTCGTACCATTTGCCAAAGCCCCGACCTTCTAAAGGCAAAACAATCACGGAACCACCCTTTGCTTCACTTTCGGTTTCCGACGCTCAACTTGATCTAGACATTGACGGCCGCAAAATCAAATCGAGCAACCTTAACATCGACGTATTCGCCGAGCGGGGACCAAGCTTCGAGATTACGGTCAAGGACGAGCGAACAATCATCGACATGCGGCACAAGGTTGCTGCCACTAAAACCAGTGCGGAAATACTGGCAGATGACGAGGATATACTTTGTAATCTCGAGCTAAGGGCTCACGTATCACCCAAGAGTCTAAAAATCCGTCGTTTCTCTGTGTCTGGACTCGCGGACTTGAATCCTAAATCGGGAACACGCGGCATGTGTTCGCGGGGTATTTCCGACAAAGATCCCAGTCAAATTTCCTTGCATGTGACCGAGTTCGTGGCGGATTGGAACGGTGGAATCACGCGAGTTTCTGGCAAAATCACGGCTCGCCTTCCCTTGGCGCCAGCCAATAGATTTTTACGGTTTCCGCCAGTCAATGGCTGGATTTCGCTCAACGCGCAAGTCAAGTGGGACACGACCCGCGCGATGCCTGAAATGTCGGGTCGCCTGAACGGCGATGGCATCCAGATTGAGCGCTACCACATTGCTGACCAATTAGCCGCCGAGTTTTCAATCGAACGAGATGTTCTGAATATAAAGCGCACCGAGCTCGTCTTCGCGGAAGGGCGCACGCTGGTACACGACGCCAAAATTTCACCGCTCGAAAAAGATGCCCCGTTCAGTAGTCGGCTCGTCGAAACACACGGCATGACATTTCCCGGCTTGATGCGGGCGTTGGGTGTGACTACGCACACGATCGTTGCGTGGAATTTTGGTGATGGTCAAGTCACCGAAGTCAAAGGACAACTGGCTTTGCCGCACATTGAAGGGCATCTGCGGACCGACACGCACGATTTCGAGGTATTCGACCGAGCCTTCGACGACCCAGCTCGCCGACACATGATTGGAGTCCCCAAAGCTTTGGTGCGGGGGCGCCTAGTAGTTGAGCCCAATGCATTTCAATTTCAGGACACTGTAGCTACTTTCGGCCACAGTCAGGTCTACACACCCTTGGTTTCGATTGGATTTGACAATGATCTCGATATAGTTGTCGATAACAAGGGCACCCTCGAGCTGGCTGATATTAGCCCGATAATAACTATTCCCATGTCGGGGCGATCCCGACTAGGTGTTCGCCTTGCAGGCAATGCTAGCGACCCAGTTCTAACGGGAAATCTGGCGGTTGATGATTTTGTATTCGGTGGTTTTCCTCTCGGAAGCATTCAATCAGCAAAGATTCACTTTCGTCCGCTTAAGGTCGATTTGACTGACGTCAAAGCTACCAAAGGCAAAAGCGACTACATTGTGAACAGTGCACGCCTTGATTTCGATCACCCAGGCTCAATTATTGTTGATGCGCAGGCGAATAGCGCAAAGCTTGATATTAGGGATTTTCTGGCCATGTGGCATTTCGATCGCGACCCCCGCTACGATTCGCTATTCGGATGGGGTAAGACCAGCACGCGCGTTCACTACGCATTGGGGGGGCCCGAAGACCGCTGTGGCGGCGGGTACCTGCGCATTTCGAGCCAGGTGTCGATGAAGCACCTCGAGATGTATGAGGAACACTACAATTCGGCGGAAGCGGATATTGACTTTACTTGGCTTGACCCACGTGCAGGCTATATGGGAGTCAGCGTGGATGTACCGAGTCTTACGCTGCGCAAAGGTTCGGGAGTTTTGCTGGGTTCTGTACAAGTGCGCCCAGGGGCTGCCTTGACGGCGCATGTGGCTGCTACCTCTATTCCGCTTGGGCGCTTCAACGCACTCGGATCATTGGGTAGACTAATCGATGGGACTGTCGCGGGCGTTGCCGATGTGGGCGGAACCTTGGATGCTCCGGTTGCCGAAGCACGCGTTACGACGTCGCGAATAGTCGTCGGTCGATCTCGCTTAGCTCCGGCCGAACTAACCGTCAAATTGCAATCCCCACCACGTGCCGCGGTCGTCGCGGGATCGACCCGTTGCGGGAATCCAATTGCACCGGGCTTTGATCTTGCTGAATATCAAGCTGATAGGGAAACTGGTACATTTCAGGTAAACGGTCAGCTTTTTGGTCATCAAGTTGACCTAAATGATCTTCGGATTAGTCGACAACGAAACAAGCACGCGCAGGGCATAATAGTTTTACGGAATTTCGATCTGTCTACGCTAAATGAACTCTTGCCTGTTGGTCGTTCGCAAGACGTGTCAGGTAAGATATCCGGCGAAGTGCAGCTCGCCGATTTTCCTTTTGCCGAACCGGCAAGAGCACGTGGCAAACTTAGCGAATTTAGTGCCGTCCTTGAACAAGGCAATTTGAAGTTGAGCATTCGCCCCATTTCTAACGCTTTGACATTCGACGCTGACAACATCGATCTCTCCAATTGGGCCCTACGGGCCAGTTACGGACAAGTTGCGGCTGATTTCAAGGTTTCCGCCCATTTGACCAAACTGGCTCAAAACCCCAACATTGAAGCGGAGCTTCAACTTCAACCGGTTGATCTCTCGCTGCTAAGGAGCCTTTTCCCCCGAGCTGAGGTCATGTCAGGTCAGCTCAAGGGTAACCTACAAATCAGGGGCGCTTTGGGTCACCCCCGCACCGAGGGAATGCTGCAGGTCAGCGGTGCCGAGCTTCAATTGCACGGTCTTGATTGGCCGATAACGAATGCAAACCTAGACATCAAGATTAGTGAAGGTGAAATGCGCATTGCGCGGGGTGAAGCCAACCTGGGAAATGGAAAAATTCAACTGTCGGGCGGAGCCCCGTTGGTGGGGACGCAACTTGGCCAAGTGCGGTTCGATGTAAACGGGACGGGCATTCCAGTTCCCTCGGCGCTGGGTTTGAAGGGTTTCTTCGATGCGCGATTGGAAGTGGGCCTCGAGCCAAATGCCGAATCGGTGCGTCCACACATCACCGGTGTCGTCACGCTGGACGAGCTCGAATATAGCAGACCTGTCAGCATGACAGCGGATGTTAGCGTAAGCACGCTTGCGCAACGCGGCCGTCGCAGTCAGGTGGAGGCTTATGATCCGGACGATGACAAGTTCGACTTTGACCTAATAATTCATGCTCGCTCTCCACTGCGAATTAACAATGAGCTCATTGAAGCTGAACTAACGTTGGATAAGTCCGGTCTGGAATTGACAGGGACCAATCAACGCTTTGGCCTGCGCGGGCTGCTTCAAACCAAACCTTCCGGTCGCATTCACTTGCGTCAACACACCTTCGAGATACGCGAAGGATCAGTGCGATTTGATGACAGCACTCGAATCAACCCGCGCGTTGATTTGCTTGCGACTACCGAGTATCGACGCTACTCGACTCAAACGCAAGCCGCAACGACTACCACCGCGGGGGCGCCGTCGGGCACTGACTCTACAACGAGTGCGATTGGTGGTCGCTGGCGAATTACCATGCACGCCCATGGGGATGCGGATGAACTACACATCGACCTGACAAGCGACCCCGCCCTTTCCCCCGATGATGTATTCATGCTGCTCACCGTGGGCGTCACACGTACGGAGCTGAACCAAGCTCAGTCTGCCAGCATGCTTTCGAGCGTCGCTCTGGAAGCTCTGGGCAACCTCAGCGGAGCGGACAAAACTGTACATGATACAATTCCAGTCATTGATGATTTCAAATTTTCAAGTGCCTATTCTTCGCGGACAGGGCGGACCGAACCGACCGTTACCATTGGAAAACGACTGTCCGAAAGAATCCGCGCCACTGTAACAAGCGGCCTTGCCGAATCGCGCGAAGTTCGTTCAAACTTAGAATGGCAACTTAACCGCCGGATAAGCGTTGAAGGGTCCTATGATAACGTCAACGACATTTCCAGTTCGCAGCTAGGCAATCTGGGCGCCGACATTCGCTGGCGCATGGAATTTCGTTAAAAGTTTGATCTTAGTGATCCGCGTGCGGATTCGGACGGAGAGTTGGAAGCGCTATGCGGGGTGTGTTTGCCCGGAGTGGCGCTGCGTAGCCATATCCCGAACCAATCGCCGAAGCGATTTCATGTCGAAGGGCTTCTCTATGCGAGGGTTATTTACGCGTGAGAGGAATTGTGCCGCTCGCGGGGTGAACGCCCCGCCCGTCATGAATACAATGCACTCTTGAAAGCCTGGATATCGTCGTGAAATCTCCTCATACAAATCAACGCCGCTCATGTTTGGCATGAGAAGATCACACAAAACGACATCAAAATCCCCGTGATCGAGTAGCTCTAGTGCAGTTTCTGCGCTAGTAGCCACCTCCACATTGTGCTCTTCGGTTAGTATGCGACTGAGCATGGACACCACCGTTAGTTCGTCATCAACGACGAGCACACGAGCACGTTGCGATATTCGAGCCGGAGGTGGAGTAGGTGTCCGAATGGTTGGCGTGCGAACTTCCCGATCAATGGGCAACCGTATTTGGAACGTCGATCCTTGGCCAACTTCACTTGACACACTTATCGCACCTCCCATCTTCGTAATGATGCTGTGACATATCGGGAGACCCAAACCGGTACCAAGTCCCACGGGCTTCGTAGTGAAAAAGGGGTCAAATACTCGGTCCAAATGCTCAGGCGCAATTCCGACTCCAGTATCGGATATTTCGACAACTACCGTTTGATCACCTGCACTAGCAACTCGAATTCGAATGATGTTGGCTTCCGGATGGGCTCCTGAAAGGGCTTGAATCGCATTCATTAGTAGGTTCAAGAACACTTGTTCCAGCCGAGATGCGTTGCCCCGAACCGTGGGTACATCATCCAGTATTTCGATGATTTGACCACGATCCATCAATTGGCTCCGCGCCACCTTAATAGCACTTACTAGGACGCGCCGAAGCTCGACTGCACCAACGCTTTCTTCATCCGTGCGCGAAAATGTCCGCAAATCTCGCACAATTGCACTTACGCGTTCAGCACCATGGCGCGCCTCGCGGAGTCGCTCAATGAGTTGTCCAATTCGATCGTCGGAGGTTCCTAGCTTTGGAATCTCACGTATCAGGTACTGTAGATTCAATAGCACATATGCTAACGGATTGTTAATCTCGTGCGCGACCCCGGCCGCTAGCGTACCAATGGCAGCCAGGTGATCCGTCTTGATGGATTGGCTTTGTAATTGGCGCCTGCCACTAACGTCACGCGCGATAAGAAGCACCGCCTGCTCTGTGTCCCATTCGGTACGAACGAGCAGCGCCTCGACGGGTAAACTGCGTCCTGCGCGATGAATTATGCGAAGTTGGATTGGCGAAGAAAGTTCTTCACCGGATTGAACAGCCTCAATGGCGGCAGTAACGATCTGAAGGTCATCCACGGCAATCAGGTGACTGAGGTCTAACTGTGCAAGTTGCCGCGAATGAAAACAGCCGTGCAAACGAGTCAATGCTTGATTGGCGTAAATGATGCGCCTATCGACTAGTATCAAAACTCCATCAGGGGCGGCGTCAATCAATCGACGAAAACGCAATTCAGAATCCTGGAGGGCTCGTTCGGCACGGTATTGTCGATCCGTGCGGATCAACCAATGCACACTCAATAATGCATTTTCGGACTCTGACTGGACGGTGATCCACTGGACAGGAATTCGCCTTGAGTCGCGTCGGATAAGTTCACCCCGAACGCGCCGAACTTGTGGGCTCGAGTGATGATCAGCGGGAGATTCGGGACTGAAGTACGCGTTGCCGATGAATGAAGGCTCGACTGCGTGACCAAGAAGTTCGATCGTCGTCATGCCTAAGAGATCAATCGCAACTTGGCTTGCAAAAACCCAGCGCGGCACTTCCACCCCCGGACTCTTGGCGCTGACCGCCACACCTATTCCGGCGCGGCCGGCGGCTGCCACAAGAGCTTCCGCCCATGCCGAAGTGGCACGGACGTTGGGCGGGGACCCGGAAAGATCCATCGTTGTCGTATACCACCAAATCGAGCGGGCATCATCTTGAGCATGGCGGCTGCAATCACCGCTCTTGCCTAGCGAACGGTGCTTTGGTACCTCAGTTGCCGACTTACGAGAAATTGGTGGATACTTCAAGGTGGTGGCACGCCTTGAAGGCTGCTTTGGATTCAGGATACTAACCGAATCATGCGCATTGGATTCATCGGTCTTGGAAGCCCCACGGAACTTGCCGCATGCACGGATGTCGTAATTTCGTGTGTATCGGGGCCAGATGCTGTTGAACAGGTCACGCTAGCGAAGGATGGCATACGCGAAGCAGCAAAGCCCACGCTGACGTACGTTGAATGCTCGACGATTGGGCCTGAACAAGCTGAAAGAATACATCTACGCCTTGAAGCTTGTGGTACGGGCATGCTGGCAGCGCCCGCCACGGGATCAAGGCAAGGGGCCGAACATGGTACTGTGGTCTTTATGACCGGCGGCAAGGAAGAATTGAGTTTGAATATGCAACCACTGTTGCTGAGTATGGGACAACGCGTAATTCATTGCGGTACGGTTTCTCAGGCATTTCTGGTGAAGCTGGTAAATAATGCCCTTGTTTCTTTCATGTTGGAAGGCTTGTGTGAGGGAGCCGTTGCCCTTTCGCGCGGCGACGTTCCATTTCGCACCTGGCTTGATGTCATTCAGAGCAGCGTTTTAGCGTCAAAGTACTATGCGCTTAAAGGTGAATCCATAGCATCTCGCGACTTCTCGACCCATTTCTCTTTAGATTTGCTAGCAAAAGACCAAAACCTGATGCTCGAACAGGCTGTAAGTAACCGTGTTCCTATGCCGGGTCTCGCTGCCATCAGAGAAGTCTTTCGCAGTGGACAAGCTCGTGGTTTCGGTAGCGAAGACATGGCCGGCGTAATCCGAGTGTTGGAAGCGCTCGCAGGAATCGAATGCTGTTGATAGTGCCAAGAACTGAAGAACGTTACATCAGACAGGTTTTGCAAATTGTTTTGCTTTTTCCACCAACCTTTGCCTCGCCAGGAAGTTGAATTGAAATTTGCCGACGATCCGGAATCAGCGGGACTCATTGAGCAATTGTACTTGAACCTCATGAATGCTGTTGACCAACACGCTGCCTTCAAGGCGACGATACCAATGGATTTTGCTCGGGCGAAAGTTCTTTACGCGCACCGCGAGGCACTCCTGAGTCTGCTCAACGCCGAAAATAAGTTAGCAGAACGATCAAGATCACCCCTGATTTTGGCGCTAGTCCATCGGACGCGATGGCAATTGCAAAGGCTTAATCAATTCATGGCGCCACCGGATGAGGATCCTTCAACCCTGACTATCCTCGTTCAGTCATGGTTAGACGCTATGCACGATGCCTTGTCGGCAGCAACTAATGTGGCCGAATGCACGGAAATGTTACACCGAGGCAACATTGCACACGTTCGCAATTTGTCTGCCGTGGTGACTCAGTCTGCCCAGCTGCAGGGGCGAATCCGCTCCGAGGAGTATTCTGTCGAGACCCAGCTTAGAGTGCTCCAATTGCAACCTTCAACACTTATTGAGCCGGTTGTCGATGTGGGGTGCGGACGTGGTGCTCACCTAGTAAAATGGCTACGAGGTCGAAATATTAGGGCAATTGGGATTGACCTTTTTGCCTCGGGCTTGCCAGGGTGCCTGGTTACTGACTGGTTCGAATTTCCCTGGTTACCCGAACAATTTGGCACAGTCGTAGCTCATCTTTCGTTTAGTCTTCATTTTCTGCACCAGCACCTTCGACCAGATGGCGATGCGGGTAGGTACGCGCATCAATACATGGCGATCTTGCACTCCGTAAGGCAGGGCGGCCGTGTTGTCTATGCCCCTGGCCTGCCGTTCATTGAGAAATTATTGCCGTCTGATAAATATAACGTAAAGAAATACGCTATCGAGCGCCTCCCGATCGACGACTACGTTTCGAAGATCTTCACGCAAAATCTTGATGAGAACCCGATCTATGCATGTCATGTTGTACGGGTCTGAGTGGCATAAGTCTCACACATTCACTCAAGCGCAAACTCCGGTAAAGTGAAGTCGGGTTGCCGAGATATTCTATGCCCCGTCTGTGTGGAAGTTCGGCGTAAAGTGTGAGGCAAGGCAATTTGGGAGCCCGAGCCCCCTAATATACCCATTTTTACTGGCACAGATCCGGAATCGAGGCACAATGTCGCCGCGTGAAAGTACTTCCAATTGTGCAATTGAGTTTTGCGGTCATTGCGGCCGTTGGAGTATTCTCATTCGTCCGAACGGCACAAGATGGCGAATTGAGACGACAGTGTTTGCCACTTTGCCAAATTACACCACACTATGCCAATTCTAACCGACGTGCTCCTGATTTTCAGTTGCAACGTCTGGGTGGAGGGACTGCACGGCTGAGTGATTGGCGGGGGCGAGCTGTTGTTCTCAATTTCTGGTCCGTTACTTGTGTGGAATGCAAGAAAGAGCTTCCAAGCCTGGCTCAAATTGCTCAAACACTCAAAGCCCGCGGCGATGCGGAA
This sequence comes from uncultured delta proteobacterium, assembly GCA_963835565.1. Classification (GTDB taxonomy): domain Bacteria; phylum Myxococcota_A; class Polyangia; order Polyangiales; family Polyangiaceae; genus FEN-1139. The sequence continues at coordinate 200,991 of CAWIGY010000083.1, read as the reverse complement.
GTCATTACGGTTACACCCGATGAATCTGTGGACGATGTTAGAAACATGCTGGCCGCCACAGTTGGAAATAAACCCCCTTTTGAGGTGCTGCTCGATCCAGGCTCGCGAGTGATCGCCGAACAGTTTGGTACTAAGCTCTACCCTGAAACTTGGTTCATTGACACAGAGGGCGTCATTCGGGCAAGAATTGATGGTGCTCGGGACTATACCCAGCCGGTGTACTTGGAATTTGTAAAGAGTCTGCTTGAACGGGGCGCATGCGACCTCGAGTTTGCTCGTGGACAAGTCAAGGGCGAACAAACTTGGCTTTGCGAGGAAGCGAGTATCTAACGGGAATCCTCCCGGCCGGTGACGCCCTGTTTGCTATTTCTATTTGAAATGCCGGCACGCTGTGCGTTGGGTTTTCATTGGTGACCCGCAGGTTCGTTCCGACGCTTTGATTGTGTTGGTTTTCCGGGTTCCGACCCGGAAAACGGCATTGGGAAAAGTTGACTCATTTGCAACAACTCTCATGCCATAAGTACGCTAAGGGGACTGCTCTCGGCCGGCATCGCTGGCCGTACCATTGCAACCGGATAGGTCGGTACTTTTCGCCTGAAGGTCGCTATCGAGAACCTTGCCTGGAAACTCGGCACTTCAAAGCTAGAACGCGCTGAGTAATTCTCTCAGCTAAATTGTCGTCACCGGGCAGCACATTATCCAGAGCATCGAATCTGCAACCGGCACGATAGAGAATTCTTGCTTCGAGCGAATTATCCAGAGCTACGCTCAGCTGACGTCGTTCGGAACAATCCAGCACGCTGCGTCTTGCGCGAGCCGTCATATTCTCAATCTCGTCTTTCACGGCCTCAACTCCGCGGTCAATGGCTCAAAAAAACGAAGAACCCGCCGAAACTGTTTCGGCGGGGAAAAAAGCGCCACCGATCTGCCGCGCGGCACGGGCGACGCCGACACCGCCACTTCGACACGCCTGGGAGATGGCATATCATGGAATTCAGTGGGGCGGGGACCGAGAACCGAGCGCGGCACGGTGGCAAATTGCATAGTGTCGGGCTAGTTTTAAATGGGTCAAAATTCGACATCCTTGGAGACATTGTCAAAATACCCGCCGCTGATTTGACCCGAAAAGGAGTGCAAGGCTACGTGACAGATGCTTCATCCGGGCCTGCAAAGGACCCCCGAGCAACCTAACTTACGGTCACGTAACTCCCAAAATCGGGTATCAGATCAGGGCAAGTTGTATTTATCAACGAGCATGATGCCGGCAACGTCAGAGGAGAACTGCATAATCCAGTGCAGGATGTGAGATTGTCACAGAGATCGTTCCTCGACGCCCAAGCGGCGTTAACGGCGGGAACCAAGTCGGTAAGACAAGCAGCGTACTGCGATACCGTCAACGAACAGGCCGGTGCCGAAGGCGTCGTGTTGGGGCATAGTCCATTGATCGTGATGCCAGAAGAATTCTTTGAATTCGACGGCCCCATGCAATTGTTGTAGGCATTATGACAAGCTAGACTGGCTTGACTGGCATCGCTCAAGCCTGCCGCAATAAGACCACTTTGTATACACAATCTTGCTGCGTAATCCTGAGCTGTTTGTTGCACGAGATAATTGTTGAAATCACTGCAAAGTGTCTGCATCTCTGTTAGACTCAAAGAGCTAAGGACCTTCGCATTATCAACAGAAGTAACCACCGCTGCGGGATGGCTATTGGAGGAACCACACCCCAGTCCGAGCGCAATCATCAACCAATGGGTTAGCCTGCAAACATTGTGTGATCTCGTCATTTGAATTTGCTTTCTATCACCGTCGAGCGAACCGTACATCCATCTACACCGCAAGTGCCAGCACTCCGCTGCCGGCTATTTGCTTAAATTCCGGGCTCGCGGCGAGCAGAGTCCCGAAGGGCGAGGGGGTTCACCCATTCCCGAACTAATGGGATATTTCGGGTGACGTGGATGTCCTCGCACGGCCCCTGGGGGGTATGGGCCCATTTAGCTCACGGGCGCAGCACGCGGTCGAGACTCACTCCGACACGCTCGAGCGATTCCCGCTGCAACGCACAGAGTGTCTGCGTGCCGCTCATGCCCAGATCAATCAATTCATCCATCTTGTCCCGGGGCAAGGCCTCTTGTTCCGCCGTGCCTTGTAGCTCGACAAGAGCCCCTTTGGCGGTTGCAACTATGTTCAAGTCCACGCGGGCAGCGCAATCTTCAGCGTAGCACAGGTCGAGTGTGGGCACGTTATCAATATAGCCGACGCTGATTGCAGCTACTTGATCCCGCAATACCGGAATATCTAGGAGTTGTTTCCTGCGCAGGGTGTTGATGGCTAGCGCGAGGGCAAGCCATCCAGCGGTGACAGCGGCCGTACGTGTGCCGCCGTCCGCCTCGAGCACGTCGCAGTTGACGATAATCTGCCGCTCACCCAGATACCGGCGATGCACGGCCGCTCGCAACGCCCTGCCGATTAATCGTTCGATTTCCTTGGCTCGGCCTCCGAGCGGCTTCTCACGTCCATCGCGCCGTTCTCTGCGCACGGGGTTGGACCGTGGATGCATTTGATATTCTGCCGTGACCCAGCCTTCTCCTTTGCCTTTCATAAATTCTGGGACCTGGTCATCTACGGAAGCGGTCGCCAGTATCACAGTACCTTCAGCTCGATACAACACCGAGCCCTCGGCAAGGCGGTGAAAACCTGGGATTATTTCAACGTTTCGAAGGGCGTCAAGTGGGCGCAGGCCCCGTTTGCTAGGCATAGGCTGAGGCCTATAGCATGAGATGCATTGCATGAGGGCCTCCGGTGAGACAAGTTTCGCGCCGTGTCCTTACTGCGTATATCCGAGCTATTTTCGAGCCTGCAGGGCGAGGGAGAAAGTATTGGTGCTCCAGCAACATTCTTGCGACTAGGAGGCTGCAATCTCAGCTGCCGCTATTGCGATACACCCTACAGCTGGGATTGGCAGCAATACGACCGAAAGGCTGAGCTGCTGGATGAAGATCTTTTGGTCACAGCGGCACATATCCGCACTTTAACCCCGCGACGCTTGGTAATAACCGGTGGCGAACCGCTGCTGCAACAGTCCGTTTTGGAAGAGCTTGTCGCTGAGTTGAGCGAGTTTCTCATCGAGGTCGAGACGAACGGGACTATTGTTCCGAGCGGACCTATGAGGTCGCGGGTTACGCAGTGGAACGTTTCACCAAAATTATCGAACAGTGGAATGCGAACGATTCAACGACTCAATACGGATGCCCTTACCGTGTTGCGCGACACCGAGCGCGCTTGGCTTAAGTTAGTCGTGGTAGACTTGGACGACATGATTGAGATTAGCCGCTTGGTCGCCACCACCAACTGGCCGAAAGAGAAAGTGATTCTCATGCCGGAAGCAACCAGCCCCACTCAACTAGCCGAACGCTCTAATCGAGTCGCCGAGGCGGCGATGCAATATGGTTTCCGCTTCTCAACTCGGCTTCAGGTGCTCTTATGGGATAATGCGCGCGGTCGATAGTGCGATTATCCGTAATTCCGAATCAACAACCGGCATTTTTGAAACTAAGCCATTATGTCCACGCCGCCGCGCCTACGATTCATCAGTCTGTTCGTGCCAAACCTTGCCAAAGCTATTGATCGTTACCAAACGATGCTCCAAATTGCGCCTAGCTCTAATTCCGGAGCTGCGCCTGCACCACACCCATTCTCGGCCAAAGGCCCCGCCGTTTTCCAACTGGGCGACGTCGCCATGGCACTGTACGAATGCGACGGTCGCACAACTCACCCCGGGGATGTGGGTTTCGGCCTCGAGACTGACCTTGACGAAGCTGTATCGCGCCTGCGCGAGCAAGGGGGAAACATCTTATGGGGCCCAACTCCAATCAGCGAAGGCAAGCAACGCTTGACCATCGGCATGCTGCCAGATCGACATTTCTTCGAAATCGTCGAGCTTGGGATCAACAACGCCTCCAACGAAACTTGACGTCATGAGGGCACAGACGCGGTCCCAAGCATGCACAAACTCGTCGGCTGTCGGTCACGAGCGACGCAAGCGTCGCCACTTATTGCTTCGCAAATTGCACAACGTAGCTCACCCCAGGCGGTAAGGTCCGCTCTTGAGTCATAGAATTGCCCGTCACGCAGTATTCAATCGTCTCCTGAGCGGCGCCGCCGGCGCCATATTCGACGATGCTGTCCACGTTCAGGGCGTACGTCGTGGCGCTATCTGCTGTAGTTTGTTCGTCTTGACAAAGGCAGGTTGACCCTGACACCGCGCAGCTGGCTGTTCCGGAGAGTCCGTTGGCACCAGTCTGACACGTGCTGTCCGAGAGGGTCGTCCCTGTGAGTTCGCTAAAGCAGGCGTCGTTAAAAGCCAAGGTCTCAATAAATTGGAAGGACTCGGTGCTGGTCACCGATGGCGCCGCGTAAGTCACCGAGCCGGTACCCGTCAACGAAGCGGTCGTGCAAACACTTCCGCAATCTGAACCCCTAGTGTATTCACCGTTTACTGTGCCGGTGAGGCTGCCCACGGCACAGATAGACTGAATAGCCCATGTGCCTGTGACGTCCCCGCCACAAGCCGTAAATGTTGTCGCACAACTGCCAGCAAGCTGAGTCCCCGAGCCGCCGGTTCCGGCGTCATTGGAGTCCCCTAGATCCAAGCAAGCGGGCAAGCAATGACCCCAAAGAACTGCCAAGAGTAGTACTTTTAGGGGATGCAACACTGGACGATTATGCATAACGCTTACCAACTACCGCATCGTTTGTCCTGGGCAACCTTCGGGACGGACCACTGCAGTCCGAAAGTGGATCCAAGATGAATGAGTTCAGGGCCTTGAGGTCAGTAACCTGCACCTGTCTGCCGTCATTCAAGCGTCCAGCGCAGCTTTCATCTCTTTTCGAAGCTCGTAAAGCGCTTGGAGATCGCCGGGGCTCGCCTTGGATTCGAGTGCCGCGATGGCCAACTCAAGTTTGTCGATTTCTTCTTTTTGGCGACCCCGCAAATTAATGACCATCATCTCGAATGCCTCGAAGAAATCCACGAGATCATCGCCCTTTCGGATGCGAGCCGGCACGCGCAGTTTGCCTTCGCTCATGTCCTTGATGTGGCGCTTCATCTTGTAAATGGGGCCGGCAACCTTGTGCGTGACGACGATACCAGCGAGGCCAATTAGCACCACCAGCAGGCTGAGGGTCGATGTCAGCATCACGAACAGAATTCGCTGTTGATGGGCAATGTTGACTGACTGTCGTTTGAGCGCCGCCGATTGTCGCTCGAGGGACTGCTGCTGCTCATTGAGCCGCTCACTCTGTTTGTCAGAATCACCCTTAAATGCCTCGAGCAGGGCCGGGTTGTCGCTATACGCCGGATCCTTGACAATGCTCATCTTGACGACTTCGCTAACCGTTTGACTTTCTTTGACGACGTCCCGCCCACGCTCGACCACCTGCTCGCCTTGTGCAACAGTCTGGTGGCTTTGCGCGATGACGGCATTGCTCGTCCGCCACAGTAGAAATCCCAAGCATGCACTGAATAGCAGGGCGATCCCCGCTAGATACGCGCTGTACTTGAGCTGAAAGCGTCGATCGAGCAGGAAGTTTTTGAGCCGACGTTGCTGCCGCCCGGGAACCATCGAGGATACGTTTGCGATCCTGCTAGAATAGAGTCGAACGATGTTTCGGGGCAAGAAGTAATGACGCCACAGCCGGTCGCTCGATTACCGGTTCTCGGTGAACAGTGCGTTTGATATCCGTCCTTACTGTACATCGGACCCGAAGGAAGGCACCTTTTCGATCGCCCGTTCGGCAGCCACCCCAATCAGCTGGTCCTCGATATCGGGACGCTTACCGCGGACGCCCTGGGCTGTCAGCGGGATGCCCAACATTCCGAGCAGAGCTTTGGCAGGATACGTGAAGTAGGCGACTTCGATGCGAATCTTCAAGTTCTTTTCTACATATTGAGGCACGCCAACGCGGGGCAGCAGATAAAGGCCCTTGACTCCTTTGTGCGCCGCAAGCCGTTTGGTCGCTATCGCGGTAGTTTCCGTCGCAGGCGCTAAGAGTATCTTGGCGGAAGACTCCGCCGCTCCGCGCATGGCCTTGCGCACGACGCTATTGACCTCGTCACCACCGCGCCCCGTGTTGTCCGTCGTCTTGCCGACAGCCACGTAAAAGCGAGTTTCGGACGTGAAGTCAGGTTCAGGTTCAGCGCGTAATACGTCAATTGCTTTCTTGATCGCGGACTTCACGGTCGCATTTTTTTCGGCCTTGCGCCTACGCTCGAGGCAGTTTTCCCCGCCGAGATGCAGACGCCCGAGCGCCGCAGCAGCTGCAGCACGAACGGTGGTGTTGTCGTCCTCAAGAGCGCCGCACAGCGGTTCGACGGCATCCGCCGACTTAGACCCCCCCAGGGCTAGAGCCGCCTGTGTGCGAACCCTAAAGTCGTCGCTATTTTGCAGACTTCGCACGAGTTTGTCGGCGTTGGTGGCCTTGGCGAAAAGCGTAGGAGCCAATAGCAGAACCAATGCCGCGAGGAAAACGCAATAAAGCCGTCGAGACATTGCCACCTAAGCTAACACGGATCTGCCCGTTATTGGTGAACTAGTTTCTTGGCAAATAATGCGCTTTGGCCAAAAATTCTCGGACTTTCGCCAAATTCTTGCAGCCGCATTGTTCGCTTGTTTGCCGAGCCCAACGTTTGCGACCCTTAGCCTACGGACTCTTTTGTCGTGACGTCACACACAAGTGCGGTGTGCCCCAGCCAAGTATGCCGTTGGTGCAATCCAATGAACTAAACACCACCCGAACATTCGTTTTCAAGCTCCTCTAACAGCTTCTTCGCTTTTCGAGATAGCTTCTTCGGAACCAAAACATTGACGACGATGTGGAGATCGCCTCGAGCTCCACTTCGATCTAAACGCGGAAGACCTCGACCGCGCACAGTGATTAGAGACCCAGGCTGTGTTCCAGCATCGACCTCGACTTGGACCGGCGAACTATCGGGGAGTGTGACTTCAAATTTTCCACCTAACGCGGCGGTGGAGAAGCTGACAGATTCATGCACTAGCAGGTCGCTTCCTTCGCGTTCGAAGCGTGGGTCTTCATTAACGTGCACCTGCACATAGAGGTCACCAGCGGGAGCCCCCGGCCGACCGGGCATGCCTTGACCGGTTAACCGAAGTTGAATCCCATTGTCAACGCCTGCCGGTATGTTTACGACTACTTTGCGATGACGTTCTACTCGCCCTTGTCCTTTACATGAATTGCAGGGCGTGGCGACTGTCTGGCCCGAACCGCGACACTGAGGACAAGTACTCGCAAATACAATAAAGCCGCGTTGGCTCGCAACCTGCCCCGAGCCACCACAGGCCCCGCATCGTTGGGGGCTTGTCCCAGGAGCAGCACAGCTGCCCGAACAGACATCGCAGGGCGCCACCCCATTGACTTCGACCTCTCGTTTCACGCCAGCCATTACGTCTTGTAGCGTCAGCACGACGTCAACCTGGACGTGCTGGCCACGTTCCGGCCCTCTATTTGAACGTGCCGAACCCCCAAATCCGCCAAAGAAATCCGAGAAGAGGTCCTGAAATTGGCTGAGAATGTCGCCTATTCCTATGTTGCTAAAGTCCACGCTGCCAGACCCCTGAAGGCCGGCGTGACCAAATCGATCGTATGTGCGCCGTTTGTTGTCGTCAGACAAGACACTGAATGATTCAGTCGCCTCTTTGAACTTCTCTTCAGCCGCCTTATCCCCAGGGTTTCGATCGGGGTGAAATTTGAGGGCTGCCTGACGATAGGCTTTACGAATGTCGTCGCTGTTCGCTTCACGGGAAACGCCGAGCACTTCGTAGTAATCGCGCTTGGAGGTCATGCGGTTGCGGGCAGGGCAGCCGCCTTCGAAGCTAAAACACAACTAGCGTCTGTCAACACGTCAACTTCGGATCGTTTCAGATTCGAGCTGGCTGAGGATTGCCGCTTGCTCATTTATTCGGGTTTCGGCTTGGAAAAGTTGACTTCTTAATGAGCTCACCTGCTCCTCGGTATCTTTGTTTTTCTCGATTACTGACAACAATTGGTCGATGCGCCAAGTGGCCGCGTACACGTCAGCCTGCAATCGCGCGCGATCGTCCGCGATCATTCGCCATTCAATTTCCCGACTGGGGACGTGACTGGGGCCCAACTCCTCGGCCTGGTGGCTGACCCATGCGGAGGTTTTCTCAGGAGATTGTGCAGTATTAGTCGCCGAGGGCTCGGGCGGCGCACTCATTGCTGACGACGACCACGACTGGGTTCCAAAACGTTGGTCTTGACCTTGTCGGGCTAGCTCGAGTTCCCTGAGCAGCTGCTCTCCGACAAGTCCGACTGACTTCAGTTCGGCTTCCAATTCACGCAGACGCTCGCCGCGATTGCGCAATTGCGTTTCAAGCCGCGCTAAATCTGCCGTTGTGTCGGCCGCCAACTGGTCGGCGATTTTCACACGATCCAAAGCATCACTCAGTTCATGCTCCAATTGCACGGGTCGCGCCTCTGCTTGCGCGGCGCGAGCAAGCTGCCGCTGCGCCTGCTCCAACTGATGTTCCACATCGTCTGAGCGTGCGTCGGCGGCGGTCGCGCGGGCTTCAAGTGAGGATATCCAATTGTCCTTGCGGCTGAGCTCCTCTTTGAGTTCCGCAACCTGCTTTGCCAAATCCGCTCGATTGAGGTCTTCCGAGACTTGCACAGTGAGTTCAAGTTGATGGGCTTCCAGTCGCGCCAATCGTTCAACAGCATTGCGCTCCGCGTTGCGCGAGGCCCGTAATTGTTCGCGTAAGTGGCGCTCGGAACTGTGATGCAGGACGTCCGAAACTGGAATCTGCACTACCGTAAAGCTGCCGATTTCAAAGGGATGCGCACTGGCAGCCGCCACAAACCATTCGGGTTCTTCCGTTCCGCCGGGAACGAAGCCGGCATCCAAGGTCGGCTCTGGATTGTCGAGCGGTGCGAGTTCTGCCATCGTGTAACCCACGAAAGGCATTTGACCGAGCATGCGAACGACCGGAAACTCTGTTCGCACGACATCATATAGTGAGTAGTAATCTAGAGAGTGCCTGGGGATCGTTACGTCCGGTAACAACGACTCCCTCACATCGGGATTAGGAGCGGTGACAAATGCCAACCCGTGAGTCGAAAGCGCACGGCGCAATAGGCGCAGTACAGTGGCCGTATCGCCGAGCGCCGCAAGGTTGTTGACTATTCCCAGATCGAACGCTCCATCGCGCAACGCCAAGGCAGCTTGACTCGACAAAGGGGCAAACGAAACTAACGGCGAAGTATTTCGTGCCGCTGCTTCGGAAAGGCGCACCGGATCTGGATCGCAAAGGTGAACGAGTCGCGCCCCACGCTGCAAGGCCTTTTCCCAAAGGTTGTGTGTCGCCGAACCAAACAGTAGTACGCGTCGTCCTTCGATGAGCTTTTCTGCAAAAGCCGCAATTGCAGCGCTCGGCAACGTCGTGGACGAGACAACCATAAATCGAGCCCGAGGTTAGCCAAGAACCCGGGTGCCGGCTAGGGTTGCCTACAAGGTGACGGCACTCTGCAAGGCTGCCCGCAGTTCAGACCGAGCGCAAATCGTTCCACTTGAAGCGGGGATGAATATCCAGCCCCGGTGCCGGACAGGCACAGCATGATGGCATCGTCCGCCTTGAGATTCTGGGATGGCTCTATGCAGAGTCCATTTACGCAAGTACCCAGCTTGAGACCGTGGGCCGGGGGACATTGATTGTCTGTCGCACAGACCAGGGCGCGACAATGGGTCGCGGCTGCGTCGGCCAAGGTGGTTTGCGACGGACATATTGCGACGAGACGACCCGGGCGGCGAAGTTCAAAGCGATTCGTGGGCTCAGACGAACTAGACATTGTTAGCCCGGTGACCACTGAATTTTGCAGATGAGCCAAGAATTCGCGACCCTCTGTATCATGCAGCGGGAGGGTGTCCGAGCGGCGGCATGATGTCATCAGAGCCAAAATTGCGAGCCGAGTCAATGTTGGAACTGGCCCATGTTCGACAGGTTTTTGGGTCAAAGTGATCAATCGGCTCCAATAATACGCGAAACCGGGTGATTCGGGCTGGGATCACGATAAACTCAGCGGAGACGAATGGCGAGCGTGCACAAGAAGACGTTGGTCGTTGATGGAATTACCCCAGTTTCTGCCTACGCCACGTTGCGAGAGCGCTCAGACACTGGATCATTTTTGCTGGAGAGCGTGGTACCGGGCGAGCGCTGGGGGCGCTATTCGGTGCTCGGCTACCGACCGAATGAGCAGGTAATTGTTCGTGCAACATCCGGAGTTGACCCTTTTCTTGACCTCAGCAAGCAAATTCCCGCTAGCGGGGATGTCTCCGCGGACGTGGCAGAGCGTTTAGCGCAAGCTTATGTGGGAGTCGTTGCCTACGACGTGGTGCATACTGCAACGAAGGTCGACACGTGGCCGGAGCTGAGCGATGGTCGGCCAATCGCTCGTCTTGTCGGAGGGTCCACGGTTATCGTATTCGACAACCTGACGCATACCGCGACAATCGCCTCTTACGGCGAAGACGACGTTAAGCGCGCCGAGTATGACCTTCGGACCTTGTCGCCACTTTTGCCTATGAATCCGCCCGATGCAACCGATTGGCCCCAAGATGTCGAGGTCGACATTCCTGACAGTACCTACGAATTGGGTGTTGAGCGAATCAAGGAGTACATACGCGCTGGTGACGCCTTTCAAGTGGTGTATGCCCGGACTTTCTCAGTGCCCGTCGGTGCTGCAGACCCCTTCGACGTCTACCGGGCACTATGCGTACTATCACCTGCTCCATACATGTATTTACTGGAATTTCCGGAAACTGCGGACGCACCGCGTGTCGCAATCGCCGGGGCAAGTCCTGAAACCTTGGTACGCGTCGAGGGGCGCACCGTAACATTGCGTCCGATCGCCGGAACTCGGCGTCGGGGACGTTCACCCGAAGAAGATGCTAGGCTCGCCGAGGAAATGCTATCCGACCCAAAAGAGAGGGCGGAGCATGTCATGCTGATCGATCTTGCACGTAACGACATCGGACGTATTGCGCAACCTGGATCCATTCGACTGCCAATGCAAATGCAAGTCGAACGCTACAGTCATGTAATGCACATCGTGAGCGAGGTAACCGGCGAAGTGGCTGCACAACCTGGAGCATGGGATGTGCTTTCGGCCACATTTCCCGCAGGAACATTGAGTGGCGCTCCTAAGGTTCGAGCTATGCAAATCATTCGGGAATTGGAGCAGCGACCGCGCGGTGTTTACGGGGGCGCGATAGGATATGTGACGCAAGGTCTTGAACTCGATTTTGCGATTGGAATCCGCACGGTTGTAATGCAAAATGGCCGATTCGAGGTGACCGCAGGTGCCGGCATCGTCGCAGACAGCGTGCCTCAGCTGGAGTCGAAAGAAACAAGAAATAAGGCGCGAGCAGCCTTAGCATCAGTGTGTGCGGCACGCAAACGTCACACTGATGGTTAACGGGCCTCTCCACAGCCAAATCGCTTCTGCCGGTCTCGCTAAACCGATACCTCGTAGACAAAAGTACTAGTCTTCTTCCACGGACGGGAATGCTTTTTTTCCGAGGTCAGGTCGGGCGTTATTGACAATCAGAGAGAGCGTTCGAATAGCCGATAACGTTTGTACACTTTCCCGCCCATGAATTTAATTCCAACATTGACGGGCGCATTGTCTTCTAGAGTCCAGGAAAGTTCGCCCCAATCAATACCGCATCGTTGACCCGCGTGATTCATCTTCGCGTACATGAATGTTGACAAACCAGCGTACTTCTTTACGTTTCGATATTTTTTGCGAATTCCGAGAATGGCCAAGCGAGCTGTTCTTGGTCCACGCACTTTGAATCGCCACAGGAGCTTGGCTAGGTTCAAGGGAGTGAGCTTTCCGTGCAAACCAGCCAATGCCTCGTTTATGTTAGGCAAGGCAACGGCGACAGCTGCGGGCTCATCACCGATATTCACGATTAGGCTCAACTCAGGTCGAATAATGAGCTTTAGCATGTCAGCGAGAGCGCGAAGTTCCCGTTCCGTGTACGGCACGAATCCCCAGTTCTCACTCCAAGCATCATTAAACACATCAACAATTGTGCGAACTTCTGCGGCCAGTTCTTTAACGCGACACGATCGCGCCTTTACTTCAGGCATGGCTTCAATTTCATCGTGGGCGCGTCGAGCCCGCGCCGGAATATCCCCGATGACGTAACGCCAAGCGTACAGGTCCTTGAGCTTCGCGAGCCCGGCGGCCTCGATCAATGGCCCCTGATACGGTCGGTGATGTGGCATCATTACCATGGGAGGGGTATCAAACCCCTCGACGAGGCACCCGATTTCGTCGTTGACGCTGAGCGACAGCGGCCCGCGCATGCGTTTCATGCCGCGTTCGCTCAACCATTCCGCGGCCGTGTCCAAGAGTCCCCTCGCCACCGATTCATCCTCGATTGTGTCGAGAAGTCCGAAGAAACCGACGTCATCACGGTAGCGTGCCAAGTGCTCGCGATCGATTTGGGCGGTGCATCGTCCAACGCAGAACCCATTGCGATGAGCCGTAATCACGACCCCTTCGGCATGGTCGAAAAATGGGTGCTTGGGGCTTAGGCGCTGCTTGAGTTCGAAATCAAGTGGTCTTATGTAGTTCGTATCATCTCGGTAAATATATTCGACGACATTCAGAAAATCCTTGAGGGGGCCGCCAATGGGAGTTTTTCGAATCTCGGGCATCATTACTTGGGTCCTTAGATGAACGAACGCAGATGTAATCTGAAATGTCAAGCAAATTCAAATTACGCTGAATTTCTTGCCAACTTTGTAGAATGCTTCAAGGGCTCGGTCGAGGTGAACCCTTTCATGTGTGGCCATGTAGCTTGTCCTGAGCATTGCGCTTTTCGGTGGCACGCCTGGGGTTATGAACGGGTTGGTATAGATACCGTAATCTTCCAGAAGATCACGCCACATCATCAATGTCCGCAAATCTTGACGAATGAATATCGGGATAACCGCCGTCTCAGTATGGCCGAGTTCGAAGCCCATTTTTCGAAGTTCGTCGCGCATATAAGTGAAATTCTCTCGCAACCGATCGATTCGCCAAGGCTCCTCTTGCATGACATCGAAAGCGGCCATTGCCGCCGCAACGCACGGAGGCGCGGCACTTGCTGCAAACATGAAAGACGGCGAGAAGTGTCTAATGTAGTCGAGAGTCTTCCTCTCACCAACGAGCCATCCTCCAATGCTCGCCAAGGATTTCGAGAACGTTCCACCAATTAGGTCAATTTCGTCAGCGACCCCGAAGAGGTAGGGAGTTCCCTTACCGCCGGGACCCACTACGCCCAGGGCATGCGCTTCATCCACAAACAGACGCGCCCTGTTCTTCTTCACGATCGGGACAATTTGGTCTAGTTTCGCGATCTCGCCTTCGGCGCTAAATACTCCATCGGTGATTACCAGTGCGCCTTCATCCGCGTCCAGTTTTTCCAGTGCGCGCTGCAGGGAATCTGGGTCATTGTGCCGATATCGAACCAGCCGAGCGCCGGCAGCTTGACCGAGCCGAACTCCATCGTACAGTGAGGCGTGGATATTTCGGTCAACGACCGCCACGCATTTGCGATTGCTGAGAAGCGCCGAGCAAACGGCGAGGTTTACTTGATAGCCCGTAGTGAATACGAGGGCGGATTCCTTGCCGAACCAAGTGGCCAATTTGCTTTCAAATTCCTCGTGTAGCTTCATGGAACCGTTTACGAGCCGAGAGCCAGTCATACTGGTCCCAAATCGATCAATGGCCGCGCGGGCAGCCTCGCGGACACGCGGATGCGTCGTTAGGCCGAGGTAATTATTTGACCCGAACATTGTGACGCGCTTACCGTCAATTTGGGCTTCGGGACCGTCGTTAAAGTCCAATGGTCGAAAGTAGGGGTAGATGCCCATTTTCCTCGCATTGTCCGCCGCTTTGAATTGAAAACATTTCTGCAACACATCGCGGCCACCAATCGAAGCAATTGTTCCCCTTTCTTTCAGTGACTCATCCATGTCATCTGAGCCCTGAGCATCCAGTGTTTGCGCGTAGCCCTTTCCGTTCGACTTGTTGGGATGTTTTTCTGCAGTGCGCGAGCGAGTGAATTGCTCTTCGGTTTGGCCGATTGAGTCGTCAAGCGCTGGATCGACAGCAGGCAGACTGTGGCCATCAACTAGAATTCGCCAAGCCTCATGGGCCCTGCTGCGCATATCAAGTACGCTTTCCGCAGCGCGCTTGACGCGATCATCCGTGGACCACTTCAGGACAAGTGGATTGCTCAGGACTTTTCGTCCTTGATCGGCAATGCGCTCTTTCAATGTCATCTGGCAGGCTCCCGGCTACACCGGTGGATTTTCGAATAGTGCCGACTCGATTTCGGCTGAAGACTCCATAGAGATTCCGTCTAGACTCGTAACGAACCCATGGTGAGTTATCGCAGAAGCTACGTTACCGGTCATGCCTCGTCAACTCGCGGCCAACGGTCCGTGCCCCATTCTTTGAGCTGGACTTGATGCAAGTAGAGCCCAGTAGGCGGCGCCGTTACGCCGAGGTCTCGCCGGCAACAACTGGTTAAAGCACGGGAGCAAACACCCAGAGCAATACGTCCTCGTCCAACATCGACCAAGGTGCCAACAATTATCCGAATCATGTGCATTAGGAATCCGTCACCTTCAATAACCCACCAAATCACGCGATTATCGCGGGGATCCTGCTCCAAGGAAATTCGTGCAAGATTCCGCCAAGTGTCTGAACGTCGATCGCACGTGCTTCGAAATGCGGCAAAATCGTGATGCCCTTGGAGCTCGGTAGCCTCTGTCTTCATAGCTGCGTGGTTCAACCTCTCACCTATTCGCCAAGCTCTATGATTCAGAAACGGGTCCCGTACTTGGCTTTGAAGAATTTGATAGCGGTAGGTCTTCGAGACGACGAAATCTCGAGGGTCGAAACCAATCGGGACCATTGCGGCAGCCGTAACCGATATTTCCCTTGCGAGATGCTTCGTCAATCCCAGAACCCAGCCACGCGAAGAGATTGCCTTGGATGTATCGAAGGCGACAACTTGTTGCTCAGCGTGGACACCCGCGTCCGTACGGCTTACGTGTCTGACGAAGGTAGCACACGGATCCATTGCGACAATCGCTCCGTGCAGTTCGCCCGCCACCGTTCTCGCATTTCGCTGCCGCGCCATGCCATGAAAATGGGCACCATCGTACGCGATCCACAGAAGCACCCCGTGACGATGTTCTTTGGTCATGTCAATGCGTGCCCACGCATCCTAGACAAGTTCGCCGTTGCGGACGGCATTCCGACGACGTTCTGGATTTCACGCAACTCGATGCATAATAATCGCAGTTACAATTAATGCTGTGGCACGAAGGACAACGGTACAGCTACGTTGACGCAACCACCTTTTGGCAACGGATATACGGAATTTCGAAATAGCTGAAGGATGCACATGGATAAGCCGGGATCTTGTAGTTCGTCGGCGGCAATTGACGCGCTGCATAATTGACCTTGTGGATTCAGGCGGACTTGAACCTTCATGCGTCCCTTCAATGAAGCGTTCTGCAGTAATGCTCGCTCGTAACACTTTCTTCCTTGGGAAGCACGACCAGAAAGGTACGTTCGAAGTTCATGACTGACCTCGCCTTTGCACTCACCAGTGCAAACTCCATTGGCTCGCGCCGACTTCGCTGAAGGCGCAGTACTCGCGGATGCGCTCGCTGAGGGTTCCTCTTCGGGAGGAGGAGGAGGAGGAGGAGGTTCCACGACCTTTGGTTGTTCAGATACCACAGCGCTTGGGCTGACCGAAGGTTGCGGTGACCGCACTGAATTTCCATACGACCAGTGCGGCAGCTATCAAGAGCATGATGACCGCCGCACGGACATAAGATCCGCTTCCGCCGCTCGGGGTTTTAGAAGGTAAGTCGCTCGACATCGATGTCCCAAATTCTGCCCGCTGAAGCGCGGACTGAGGGAGCCGAATATAGTCGGAGCCATCTCGCAGCGCGAGCCTTACGATAGATTGTCGTCGGTGGTCGGATGTTCAGGGATTGTGGTTTCCGGTGATCTTCTTCAGAATAGTGACTGCAGAATCTCCCCAGGCTCGAATGCTGGCAACGTCCATTTGTCCCCATCGGCCCAGTTCGACCAGTGAATTTGCGGGGTGCTCAAACACCAATCGACCGCCTGACGTTAGGAGTTTGGCGATATTCATGCCAGCGAGAACCTTCCAGGCATCGGCAATTCTTGACCAAGGGGGATCACAGAACGCTAAGTCATAGGGCGCCCACCGGGACATTTCGTGTTCGGCTCGCTCGACGAATCTGGACAAGAGGTGTGAGCGACCTTCAAGCGTCAAATCGGACAAATTGCGACGGATGCAGTCCGATGCATGGCGTGATGCCTCAACAAACACTGCTTGTCTAGCACCTCGCGAAAGTGCCTCAATTCCAAGGGCACCCGTCCCTGCATACAGATCAAGAACATTAAGGTTTTCCATTGAACCCAACATGGAGAACATTGCTTCTCTAACTCGATCGGCCGTCGGGCGTGTATTACTTCCGCGAGGTGCGTTAAGGCTACGACCCTTCAGCAGTCCTGCAATTACTCGCATAATGGTTGCAAGTAAACATGTCGAGATTGCCGACGCAACCACTGAGTCAATCGGCAATTGCCGAGTAGCCAGTCAGCTTTTGATAGTCGCCCCGAGTGGACGAGTATGTTTAGCGATCACGGCTCGGCAATATTCCCGATGCGAGTGGGGTAAGTCAGCCTTCGGGAATGTCTATGAAATCGAGTCGCACTAGGGTGATGTGTTCAACGCGAACTTGAAAGGACCGGGCAATGGTTGTAGCGTCGGGCAAAATCAAACGAAACCGGTGGTCGCCCACGGTAGCCGACACGTTGGCAATTCCATTGTTGAGTCTGCCAACCGACACTTCATCGATCAATACTTCCCCAGTTCGCTCCCGTGAATGGATTATGACGGGGAAATGGAGGGGACCCAACATTTGGCCTAGCGCTAAGCTGGCCAGCCGCAAGAGGTCTTCGTCAAAAGTGTCTGTCATTTTCTGCGTTATACTCGAGTTGAGTGTTCACGTTTGCAGTTTCGCCGTCAAATAGTCCCAATGTAGCTTTGACGTGGCCTTTGACTAGTCTTAGGGTGCCCCAAACGAAGCGCGAGAGATTCGTTCTTCCGGCAATCCTTGAAAGGCAAGCGGCATCCGGTGTCTCAGGGCATCCCACACTCGAAATCAAGGCGTCGAATGCGAACTCATTCGGCGTGCTCTTCCATTCAATGCTAGTATCGAGTGCTCGCCTCAGCGCCCAGGCCAAAGCTTGACCCTGTTCATAGTTTTCGCCTGCCGCAATTCCAATAACAGGCAAGAGTTGATCCGTTGGTGACTCAGCACCCGCATCGGCCTTTTCCGCAGCGGAATTGGGCATCCCTTCCGATGTAGCCGCCGCAACGGGGAAACTCAGCAACACCCATGCCCGAGACAGCCAAATCGCAGCCGAAAAGATGATACGCGACACTTAGATAAGTCTACCAGAAAGTCACCCACTTCTAAGTTAAGAATCTCTGATTGTCGATAGCTCTGCATCCCTCGCCAAAACCGATTGGATGTTGATGTGCGCGTATTTCGCACAGACGTGCAGTGTCATTGATCGCTAGGGCCCAAAATCGACCTGGCCGTTTTGCACCTGGATAAGGCTGTCTTTCTCTGATGCGATGATTCGAGCGAAAAATCTAACGAGACTCCTCCCAGCCGCTGAGTCCATGTTTGCCATTTCTATTTGAAATGCCGGCACGCCGTGCGCCTGGTTTCGTTGGTGACCCGCTCGTCCGTTCCGACGTTTTGATTGTGTTGGTGTTCCGGGTCCCGACCCGGAACACGGCATCGGGAAAAGGACTCATTTGCATCAAGTCTCACGCCATAAGCACGCTAATCGGTCTCGATTCGGGACCACATCTGCCGTCGCATTCTTTGTCAACCCCCGTGTTTGTGGGTGATCAGCCGTGCTACGCTCGCGCCGGCTAGCAATTCGCCTTCTTGTCCAAGGGCAGGCAGGACAGTCTTGCCAGCGAGAAAAGTGCCCGCAATTGGACCGCGCAGAGGTTCCCCGGCAAGCCCTAGAAAGCCGGCAGGTTGTGGCATCCAAATGGGCTCCATCGGCTCGCCGCCCGGTGAAGTTTCTTTGCAGTGAACACGGTCGATCTCGACGCGTGTTCCTGCCGAGTAATCCCATAGTGCAAGCCCATCGTAGACTGAGTCGATGGCGACAAGATGGTTGTCGATAAATGGCAAGTGATCGCGCAATGTCGTCAGCACCGCTTCTCGGGCTTCATACAAGGTTAGGACGCCGCGACGGGGTATTAGTATTTCTGCAACGAGCATCGCTTGCCCGGGTTCCATTGGAGCACCATCTTCGAATCGATTCGAATCAAATCGTTGCAGGTGAACGTCAGGACGTCGAGGATCAACGCGATTCGAACGAGCGGACACCAGAAACGATTCTTCCGGCAGCGGCTCCGGCAAGGCCATCCGATGCACTAACAGGGACATGGTAAACCGGCTTGCTGTTGGAACAAGCCGCGGCCATTGTTTTTGGGCGTTTGCCGTGATTCCCTGCCCGCCTGCAAGTTCAGCAATGGCTTCTCCCGTGAGGTCGGATATGACGTTGGTTGTTCCAGTAGGACGATCCTCACCCTCCTCAATTACGCCGGTAATTGCTCCCCGTTCCACCACAAGGTTGGTCGCCCGCGAGTTTAGCCGACAAAGGCCGCTGTGAGCCTCAATTCTTTCGATCAGGAATTCCGTCAACTCGTCCTCACCGCGGTCTATTGCGTGAATTCCCCGCGCCCAAGCTCCATGCAATCGTGCCAGAGCAAATGGGGGCAGACCCCTGCTTGGCAAAGCCAAATGTGATGCAAATTCAGCGGGAAGTGTGACAAGCTCACGAAATAGATGTCCGGTAGGGAACCGGGCCAGCACGTCGAGACCTTCTTGGGCACCAACCAGGGGCAGTCCAGCTGCGGCATGTCCGGTTTGGAGCCGCTCCCAAAAGGTTCCGGGCGGCCACACCGCGTCGCGCTCGAAGACTTCATCGGCGGCCGCGTTGACGCTAGCAAACAACGCATAGAGCTCATCAACAATCTGTCGAACTTCGGGAAACTCGCGCTCAATCTCCTTATAGAAAAGTTCGAGGTCTGGCGGCAATTCCAAACGCTTTTGCGGAAGCACGGCGCAAAACATGGGGTCGAGGGGTATCAGATGCCGGCGAAAACGCGGACTTTGCGCGAGTTCCCGCAGTAGTCGCAACCAAGGGGGTGAAGCTCCCGCCAACCACGTGAATGCGCGGCGACGAAAGCGAAAGCGGTCGAAGCGATAGTCACAGGGTCGCCCGTCTTGACCCAAGACTAGCACGCGAAAGTCGCGACGAGCCAAAAGTGCCGCAGCAGCCAAAACGCCCAGCGAGCGGCCAAGAATAATTGCGTCATAGTAGCGTGTAGTCATGCTGGCAAAATCGCAATCTTGGCTCGGTCGCCTGTGCTCGCCACGTTTGCCTCAAACAAATTCAACAGTGGGCTCGCAATTGGGAGCGCCTGCCTGCACCTCGCCCAAATCGAAAACCGTTTCACCTGCGCCGACAAGTGCCGCTTTTGCTGCATCGATGGAACTTGGCGCAAGCGCGACGACCAAACCCACCCCCAAATTGAACGTACGGCGCATTTCCGAGAGTTCGACGGGGCCTCCCTCACTGATAAGACGAAACACTTCGGGAATCTGTGGCATGCACACGCGAGCCGTCATTCCAGCGGGCAACACGCGGGGCAAGTTGCCTGGTATTCCCCCGCCCGTGATGTGCGCCATCGCGTGCAGATCAGTCCCAATTGCAGCATGCATCGCTTTGGCGGCACGGGCATATATCCTCGTTGGCGTCAGAAGTACTTCGCCCACTGACCCATCCAAAGTGTCCACGCGTGCATCCCAACCTAGTTTCAACTCTTGCTCAATCACACGACGAGCGAGACTGTATCCGTTAGAATGCAGTCCGCTGGAGGCAACTCCCAATAATTTATCACCCACTTTTACCCTTTCGAACCCAAGCATTGATCTTCGAGCCACGACACCGACAGCAAAACCAGCCAGGTCATACTCGCCGTCGGCGTACATTCCTGGCAATTCCGCAGTCTCCCCGCCGAGCAGAGCGCATTCGGCAAGAATGCAGCCATCGGCGATGCCCGAGACTACTTGTTCCGCGATTGCCCCGTCCAGGCGACTGCTCGCGAAGTAATCCAGGAAAAACAACGGGCGTGCTCCACAAATGATGATGTCATTGACGCACATCGCTACGAGGTCTTGCCCAATCGTAGTGTGGCATCCGGTGGCAAATGCGACTTTCAATTTGGTTCCGACACCATCCGTGCCACTAACTAGTAAGGGCTCGTCAATGTCGGCTGGAACGGCACACAGCCCCGCGAAACCCCCGATGTCGGAAACTACTTCAGGTATTCGCGTCCTTTTGGCAATTGGCTTAATTCGTTCGACCAATGCGTCGCCCGAGTCGATGTCAACGCCGGCTTCACGATACGTAATGGCCATATCGCGGCGGGTCATAGCACCTCGACGTCGTGGGCACCTCCGGCTGCCCTCCGCGAATGTGTCTGCGCGAATCTAGTTCGAGCGCGCCGGACGCAAGGCGGCGGTCGTCGCCCAAAGGCTGAACCCAGCGAAACCGGCGAGAACAAACGCTAATGCAAGCACCCAACGAATTGCTTCGGGTGACTCACCGTCAATCAGTATCCAGGCGTCGTCCGGCAATTGGCCTTTTGGCCAGCCAGCATGTAGGACTGCCCCCGGAAGTGCAGAATACCTTACTCCCAACGAACTCACGGGAGTTAGGCGACCAACAAACGAAGTCGGCGGGACGAAGTGGTCGTCCTCAAAGCCAGCTGGAACGCGTATTTGGACCCAAATCCGATGATTTCCTTGCACTGGAACCAGTCGAAAAGTGTCGGACTCAAATGGACGTGCATAGCGAATACCTCCGTGATCTTCGAGATCAGCTTCCGCTTGCACCCAGTGATTGGAAATGGGGTGACCCGGCGACAGGACCGCCAATGCGCCGACCGATTGAGGCGGACCCGACCGAATCGCGTAGCCAAGTTCACTGCGCAGCTCCAATAAAAGGGCCAAACTTACTCCGAAGCAAAGCAAGAGCGTGAGAATCGTCATCCGCCGCCAGGGGTGTCTGGGCGCAGGTAATTCTACTAGCTCGGGATCCGGACTTTCAGCCAAGCTCATATTATAGCGCTCGCATTCGCTCAACTCATCTTGCGGCATGGCAACAATGTATTCTGACAAGCGCCGCGCGGGCAGGTTCCTGGAAAATCTGACCGACGCCAAGTAACGAACGGGGAGTTCCCGTCCGTAGACCATCTTTGCTAGTCTAGGATGCTACCCCGAGGGAACCAATGGCACCAGCTAAGACCATCGTCTGCCCATCTTGTGGTTTTCGCAACACTTTGCCGCTTGTGAACGACCGTTGCGTTTCTTGCGGCGCTAAGATTGAGAACCTAGCCAAGCGCACGTTAAGTCGTCAGGAGGAAATTGACCGACGCTACCAGCAGGAAGGCTTCAGTCCTCTCTGGTTCGTGGTTTCACTCGGCATCATGGGCGTACTGACAGCAGCCATCGTATTTGGAGTCCCCATGGTATTGCCAGCGTTCGACTTCGAGGGTTCGGCAGGCATGGTGGTGGCAATACCCGTCTGGTGTGCTGGCGGCATATTGGTCGGATTGGTGTCACCGGGACGCACCTTTATTGAGCCCGTCGTGTCCGCGTTTCTCGTGGCACTGCCAACTGCGATATGGCTGGCTCGAACGCAAACCGTCAAGACGATGCCCTCATTTATGTATGTATTATTGGCTGCCGTGGGAGTGCTATTTACATTGGTGGGCTCATATCTTGGCGAGCGAATTCAATTGGGCCCGCCTCCACGGACGTTCGACTGACTCAAATCGAAATTGATTTTTTAGTTCTCGCCGGACACGGCGCTTCGTCCCAATTTGTGCGTAATTCGCTATCTTTGCTGTCCAATTTCGCGCGTTTCACTTAAGGCCGTCCCGTGCAAAAACGCCCAAGTCTCAGTGCCATTCTGGAAATACTTGTTCGTGCCAGCGCGCAGGGACCCGACCCTGCGCATCGTCTTTTGATGAGGGTTTCTCGAAACTTCGGAGGATCTCGCGGCAAATTTGCAGTCGCGCGCGCGTTTCAGCGCGCTGGCAGTCATTTCCGGCTATTCTCATTTTTGTGTCGTGCCGTCACTCCGATAACGCGGAGGCCCTCGGAACTACCGCACAGATCGCACGAGCCGTCGAAATGATACGTCTCTCTTCGAATCACGACAAGCGACTGTGGTTGGATCGATTGCGAGCGCTGCCTTGCAAAAGCGAAGACGTCTGCCAACTGCAAGCCGTCTGTGTTCACGCCTATGACGGGCATTTGAAAGCGATTGAACTGATCGATCTCGCGCGTCATACGGTGGCTCTTGCACCGGAGGATGCCGCGATTTGGGATGCCTCTGCGGAGTCAATCCTTCAATCCGCAGCAATGGCTCAGAACGCCCAACGATTGCTGGGGAAGTCCCGTCAATTGACTCGAAATTGCGCTGAGAATGAAGCAATCATTCGGCAGCGCTATCGAATTCGATGACCGAAAAAGCCCGGTAAGACCAACTTAATCCGAGAAAATTGATCAAGCTGTCGGCGAAGAACTCCGAAGTCCAAGAAAGTACTCAGCGATTAGGACGCAGAGGGTAGGGACTTTTCAAATCAATCTTCCGCGGGGGGAATCCATCTTTGCGTTGGTATTTCGCTGTTGGCTTCGAGATCCAGCACTACAGCTTCGGGCACCACAGGAGCATGCCCGGGCTCTAAATGAATATCCAAAGGACCTTCGAAACCGGCCGCTTGATGAAGGCTCATC
This sequence comes from uncultured delta proteobacterium, assembly GCA_963835565.1. Lineage (GTDB taxonomy): Bacteria > Myxococcota_A > Polyangia > Polyangiales > Polyangiaceae > FEN-1139. Next base: position 177,943 of record CAWIGY010000083.1, on the reverse strand, counting down.
GCCAGGTCGTTGGCCCGTGAGAACCGGTCGTCGGGATTTCTTGCACAGGCTCGCTGAAACCAAGCGTCAAGCGCAGGTGGCAATTCGGGAACCAAGTTCGTCAAGCTGAGCAAGGGTTGAGTGAGTATCGCCGACAACAAGTCAGACCCGTTATCGGTCTCAAAAGCGAGCTTGCCCGTCAACAACGTAAAGACGAGCATCCCAATGGCATAAAGGTCCACGCGATGGTCAACTGCACGAAGTCCTTGCAATTGCTCAGGAGCGGTGAAAATCGGAGTGCCCACAACATTGGTGGGACGCGAAGCCACTGAGGCCGCGGAATCAACTGCGGTGTCCTGAATCTTTGCGACTCCAAAGTCGAGAATCTTGAGCGTAACTTCATCAGGGCTGGCCGAAGACTCACTATGCAGGAAAATATTGGCCGGCCTAAGATTGCGATGGATGATTCCTCTCCGATGGGCATGTGCAATTCCTCGACTAATTTGCACCCCAAAACGGACAGCGTGGCGCATGGGCATGCGCCCCACCCTTCGCGCGTATGCCTCCAAAGTCAGCCCGTGCAGGAGCTCCATCACGAGAAACGGCACTCCTTCACTGGTTTCGCCATAGTCGAACAGGCGGACTACGAACTTCGATCGAAGGCGAGTGGCTGTCTCCCCTTCACGCTGAAAGCGCTGGCGCGCTTCGAGATCACCGAGTAACGGGGCTGCCAGAAGCTTTACCGCAACGCAATCGCCAACGCGCAGATCGCGCGCCACCCACACCGTGGCCATCGCGCCTCGTCCGACCATCCTTTCTAGACGGTAGCGCTGGCGAATAACTTGTTGGGGGTAACCTGAATTCTCGGTGTGGGCCACAGCTCGGTTTCCAATACTAGACCTTCAAAGACGACAGATACCCATCAACGGCAACAGTGCCGCCATATCATTTCGATCGGAATTAAGATCCAAATAGGCAAGTCAGCGGACAAGAATGTACACCTTTTTATCATGGCTTTTCCCCCGTGCAAGCTGGCTGAATTTGCCACATTCGTCATACAACGATTGCTTCGCAAGATTGTTCCTACATCGGGGACGATGTCAGGGTGACGCCGAACCAGCATCCGGCGGTCTTCTGTGTTTGCGATCGGTCCGGCCCATGTGACTTTGCCAAATCGTGACGCCTTATGAAATTTCCTTGCCCCAGTATTGGTGACCAGGCCACGCCACCATTGTTGTGCATGGCATAAAAGTTCATTCTCCACTGATCGCCCGGCTTTGGCGGCGTCGTATTGGCCCGGTCCAAAGAAGATTTCCACGGAATCTTTTCTTCAATTGTGTAGCCTTGATCCTTGTCGTTCGAATTGTTTGGGGTTCGTTAGGTTACGCGCGCGTCAGCCCGCGCCGACCATTCCTGATGACCGAAGAGACCGTTGGCAGAACTCGCGGTTGATTATAGCCATCGAACTGTGAATCGAAGACCAGGTTCTGCGGACCCAGCTGAATTTCGTAGTAGTCGCGATTGTCACCGTCACCGTCAGGGTCAATCATGATTTCCGCTGCGCTCTCGGTCCAAAGATGCGGGTCAACGGCAGCACACACAGGAAGTCGCCCCGGATATCGGTATCGCGAATCTCAAACGCCACGTAGAAAAAGCCTCGCCGTTCCATAGCAGCCGCGCACGGCCGCCGATGTCGTGGCTCTCATTGGGCTTGCCGGTGCCCACGTTTATAAACTCGCCGGTAACTCGCCGCCAAAAAGCCCAAACGGGCTCGTCGAGTACGCCGTCAATTGCAAATGGCGAGCGAGCCAGATCCCCATTTGTGGAACGATTATAAGTACTGGGATTTGTTCGTTTGTTGGCCTCGGACGCCAACATTCTCTGCCGTCCCTCGGGCGGTGCCCAGAAATGAACATCGGCTCGCGGCGCGGCGCCTCTTGCTTTTGAGTGACAGCCCAGCGTGTCAAGCGCAAGCGCAATTTTCATCACCATCCGAGCACTGAGTGAATGGTTGTGCAGTTCGGTTTGTCCTCGCTGCCTACTTCTTGCCTTTGCTCTTCTTGCGGGCGTCTCGTTCGCGCTTTCGCGAATTCTTGCGTGCATTTCGTTCGGTCTTCGACGCTGGCCGCATCCGCGGAACGTCTTCCGGCATCGCCCCTCCCCGGGCACGGCCGGCATGCCCATCCCAGGAAAGCCCATCCCCGGCATGCCCATCCCGGGCATTCCCATTCCCGGCATGCCCATCCCAGGCATACCTTGCGGCACGCCTCCGGCACCGCCCTTCATGGCCCGTCTCAAGTGGCGTGCCGTTGCTAGCCCCTTCATTCCAGGGATATGACCGAGCATACCGAGATTTCGGCCGAAGCCACCCCATCATTTGCTGCAAAAACAGGAATTTTTGTACAAGCTCAGAAACGCCTCTCTCTTCTAATCCAGAACCGCGCGCGACCCGTTTCACCCGGCCTGGTTCGCGTATCAGTAAATTGGGGTCGTCGCGCTCCGCTTGGGTCATCGACTGGATCATGGCCTCGATGCGGACCAGCTCTTTGTCGTCAACGGCGAGCCCGGCGGCATCATCGAGCTGAGGCCCGGGATCTTCTGCATCAGATCTTTCAGCGATCCCATTTGCTGAATCATCCGGACTTGATTCAGAAAATCCTGCAAAGTGATTGGCCAGACATTAGACGCATGGCATCTTGCTCGGCCTGTTTTTGATCCACGACCTGCTCGAAGTCCTGCATCAAGCCGATGACGTCCCCCATTCCGAGAACTCGGCCTGCCATCCTTCGGCGCGAAATAGGTCTAGCTTATCGGTAGTTTCGCCGACACCCACGAAAACGACGGGCGCCCCGGTTACCTCCTTGATGCTGAGCGCCGCGCCCCCGCGTGCGTCACCATCAAGCTTCGTCAAAACCACGCCAGATATCGAAAGCTTTTCATTGAACGATCTCGCCGTACGCACGGCGTCCTGCCCGCTCATAGCATCAACCACGAGCAAAATATTATCCGGCGACACGGCTGTTTCGATGTCGCCCAATTCCTGCATCAGTGGTTCGTTGACAGCAAGACGCCCGCGGTGTCATACACGATGACATCGCATCCGGCCTTCTTGGCATATGCGGGTGCCGAACGACAAACGTTAACCGGAGTCTCCCCAGGCAGTGAAAAGACGGGAACGTCTATCTGCTGGCCAAGACCTGAAGTTGTTCGACGGCCGCGGGCCGCTGCAAATCGGCCGCCACAAGCAGCGGCCTTTTGCCGTCGCGCTTGAGCCAGCCGCGCCAACTTGGCCGCGGTTGTCGTCTTGCCGGACCCCTGCAGCCCCACCATCATTATTGACGTCTTGCCCTGAGCCTCAATCGCAGAGGGTCGCCGTCGAACTGCATCATCTTGATCAGTTCGTCGTGACAAATCTTTACGAATTGCTCACCCGCCGAGACTCGATGTACGGCACCTTGATGCTTGATGCGCGTCTGAACCGTTTGCCCGACGGCTTTGTCTTCGATGCGCGCCAGAAGGCGCTTGACGACGCCGAGCTCCACGTCTGCTTCGAGGAGCGATTGCCGCACTTCATGCAGCGCCGGCTCAACATTGTTGACCGTTACTAGTGAGCCCCGCTAGTCGGTTCTGAGCTTCGCGAAAACCTTTTATGAGGGTGTCGAACAAGGCGGGCGAGTCTTAGCACAGGGGCCAGGGTGGGTGTAAGCGGCCCCGGCTAGTTATCGAAGCTTTTCACGGAGGCAAAGTCCTGTAGACTTGACCCGTGACGCCTAACGTTTCGGCTGAGGCCTGGGTCGCTGGCAACATCCGTTGGACAATGGACGGCTGCTATGTACACTTTGCCCGCGAGCCTGCCAGCTATTGGACGAACAACGGGGCTTTTGCTTTGTTCGAAAGCGCGTCGGCGAACAAATTGGGCTCACGAGCTACGGACAAGCCTCGGGGTTCTGTATCGATCCTGTGGAGAAGAAGCCCCTTGCTCATTTTTTTCCAGGCACGTCGGTCCTGAGTTTCGGAACCGCCGGTTGTAACTTAGGGTGTCGATTTTGTCAGAATTGGGACATTTCCAAGGCCAAAGATATCGCTAGCACGAGCAGCCCCGGTTCGCCTGAAGATATCGCACAAACGGCTGCGGCTTGGGGATGTTCGGCGTCGCTTTCACTTACACGATCCGGTGATTTTCGCCGAGTACGCGATCGACACCGCGCGCGCCTGTCATGCCATGGGAATCCGCACCATCGCGGTCACGGCCGGCTACATATCTCGAAGGGGCACATGAGGAATTCTTTTCCGTGATGAATGCGACAAACATTGATCTGAAGGCATTTTCCGACGGATTTTACAGGAAATTTTTCGCGGCTGAACTTGCGCCAGTGCTTGAAAACGCTGAAATATGTGAGACATCAAACTCAAACTTGGTTGGAACTGACGACCCTGCTGATTCAGGGTTCCACCACGACAGCCCTGACGAGATTGATCGCTTGGGTGACTGGATCGTTCGGGAATTCATGGGTCCGGATGTACCACTGCATTTTACGGCTTTTCACCCAGATTATCGGCTGACGGACGTGCCCGCGACGTCTCCGGATATCTTGCCACCGAGCGCGCGAACAGGCGCAAGCTCACGGATTGCATTACGTGTACACGGGAAACATAGCGGACAGCGCGGGCCAAACAACATTCTGTGCCGAGTGCGGAACAGCTGCCATACGTCGTGACGGCTATCGCGTGTGTGGTTGGAATCTGTCGGAAAATCGCTGGGTGCCTCAGTTGCTCGGCGGCAGTCGCAGGGCGTTTTTCCGCCTCGGGCCCCTACGGGGTTCGGGTCGCGGCGCTTGCCCGTCGTGGTGCCGTCACACCCGGCCCGTCGGTGAGTCATGTGACCGTTGGAGCATTCGCTCAAAAGCGGTAACTTTTTGACACTAAGAGTACTAGCAGGAAATCTATGGCCGCTGACTTGTACCAAGAGCTTGGGGTTGGGAAAACAGCAAGCGAAGCTGAAATTAAAAAGGCGTACCGGAAGCAAGCGAAAAAGTTAGAGCCGGACAAAGAGCCTGGCGACAAGCGGGCCGAAACACGGTTCAAGGCCGTGAATCGCGCATATGAGACATTGAGCGACCCCAAGAAACGCGCACTCTATGATGAATTTGGAGAAAACGCGCTGCGCGAGGGGTTCGATGTGCAGGCCGCGCGCGCCTACCAGCGGGCATCGCAGGGCTTTGGCTCTAATCGGTCTTCTGGCGGTAGTTTTCGCTTTGAAGATATATTTACCGGGTGGCGGCGGCCTCGGCAATCTTTTGCGGAGACATGTTTTCTGGCAAGGGCGGAGGTCGCGGTGGGGCTCAGGTAAGAGGAGCAGATGTCGCAAGTGAAATCACCATCGATTTCCCCCAAGCGGTACGGGGGACTGAGGTCGCACTGACGCTTCAAAATGGGGGCGAGCCGGTCACGGTACGAATTCCCCCGGGAGCAACCGACGGCGATCGGCTTCGCGTTCCGGGACGCGGTCAGCCGGGACCCTTTGGTGGGCCGGCGGGGGACTTGGTATTGGCCATTCGAGTGCGACCTCACCCACATTTTGAGCGCCGGGATCTCGACTTGTACCTTGACTTGCCAATAACCGTCGGCGAGGCCTATCGCGGTGCCAAAGTTCCGGTGCCTACTCCGGAAGGTTCTGTTACTTTAACGATTCCAAGACGCGCTCAAAGTGGACAGATCCTGCGGCTTAAAGGCAAAGATATCCACCGCGGGAAAAACGTGGGCGATCTCTACGTGCGGTTTTTGGTAAAGCTCCCTGATTCGGACTCGCGTGATGTTGAACGTGCTGTGGACGAACTCGAGCGATTTATGCGCGGCAATGTGCGCAAGGGTCTGGAACTCTGATCGGGCAAATTCGACAAGAGAAGTTTAGCTAGGGTTTTTTTTTTTTTTTTTTTTTTTTTTTTTTTTTTTTTTTTTTTTTTTTTTTTTTTTTTTTTTTTTTTTTTTTTTTTTTTTTTTTTTTTTTTTTTTTTTTTTTTTTTTTTTTTTTTTTTTTTTTTTTTTTTTTTTTTTTTTTTTTTTTTTTTTTTTTTTTTTTTTTTTTTTTTTTTTTTTTTTTTTTTTTTTTTTTTTTTTTTTTTTATAGTCAACTTAGCCGAACTTCGTGCCCGTGGCGGCCCGGATTCAACGTCAGGCGCAATTGGTTTCAGCTTGCCGTTATCGTCGTAACGGTCCATCTCAACAATTACCTTGCGCACTGCAGCTTGTCGCTGGTGAAATGGGCAGAAACTGGACTTAAAACCACCCAATACAATCGCTTTGATATCGGGAAAGGGGATACCCAGGCAAGAATGCGCTAACCAGAGTTCTTTCGAGACCGTCGTGTCCGTGATGAGTCGATTGTCAGTATTGACGGTCACCCGCAGACCCAGGTCAAAATAGAGCTTGAGCGGATGGAGCGATAAATCTCTCACAGCTCCGGTTTGCACGTTGCTCGATGGGCAGCATTCCAACGGGATGCGATGGTCGATCACATAGTGCAGCAAATCCCCGTCTTCACGCAACCTTACACCGTGCCCTATTCGGTGTGCGCCGCAGACGTGAATTGCTTGAGCCACGGACTGAGGTCCGTAGGCCTCTCCCGCATGAATGGTGGTATTGATATTGTTGTCACGCACCAACTGAAATGCCGACCGGTGATGCTTAGGAGGGAAGTCCGCCTCGGCCCCCGCCAAGTCAAAACCTACGACTCCACGATTCTTGTAGGCGACACAAAGTTCAGCCATTGCGTAGGAAGATTCCGCCGAAATATTGCGAATTCCACACAAAATAAGATTGCTCTTGATGCCGTAGGTTTCGCGTGCGCGTCCCAAACCATCGAGAACGGCTTCAACGACGGCCGTTAGCTTCAGACCATCGCGCGTATGAAGCAAGGGCGCGTAGCGCACTTCCATGTAGCGAACATTTTCTCGATGCGCATCTTCCGCGAGCTCAAATGCTATGCGCTCCAGGGCAACCGCGCTCTGCATTACTTGCAAAGTAATCTCGAAGCCGCGCAAGTACTCGACCAGACTGCCAAAGATTTTGCCACATCCAAGAGCGTCAAATAGCCCTTTTTCATCCGTGGCAGGCAGCCGCAATCCTTGCGTTTCGGCAATCTCGAGAATTGTGCGAATTCTGAGGGATCCGTCCAGATGTACGTGCAGATCCGTCTTCGGAAGGGCCTGAAAAACCTCGAGCGGAACAACGTTTGCTACTCGATTCGAAACGTGTGGCTTCGCTGATTCACGGTGTTCTTGGAGTGGGTCGTCTGATTCGAGAGGCATCCGTATCAGGTTATCATCAGGGCGAATTCGGGAGAAGTCGGGTGCAACGGCCCATTCCAACTTTGCCGGAACCCCGGCAATCGACCGGGGGGCAAGCGTGCCCAGTTTCCACTCAAGAGCGGCATTGGGACTGCCGTTCGAGGGGCTGGACGGCACTGGACAACGGATTGTTGCCGTAAAAATCGTTGGGTTGCGCTACGAGTTGCCCATGCCAAGACCACTTCCTCCGCGGGGCCAAATCTTAGCCTGTCTTGCCGCTGCGTCGCGCCCGCTTCACGCTCGTGAGATTGCGGAACAGCTCGACGTTAAAGAGGGCCAGTACTCACGGCTGCTCGATTTACTTGGTTTGTTATGTGTAGAAGGAGCAGCCATTCGACGGTCAGGACAACGATTCACTTTGAAAACTCGTCCAGACCCGCAACGTGAACGTTGGACTGGTGTTTTGGTTGCAAACCCTCGGCGATTTGGCTTCGTTGTGGCGGCGGGTCGCCCGGATGTCTATGTAGCACCCGATGGGATCGGAGGAGCGCTACACGGAGACACGGTCAACGTAGTTGTTGTCAATCAGACAGTACGTGGAGTGGAAGGTCAAATTGAGTCTATTCAAATCCGGCGCAATCCGCGGGTAGCCGGGACGCTGCATCGCCGCAGAAACAGCCAATGGCTTGAGCCGGATGATGCCCGCTTACGCGGCCCGATTGTGCTTCAGCCATCGACGATCCAAGCACAAGACGGCGTCGCAGCCGTAGCGGAAATTACTCGTTTTCCCGATTCGGCCGCAGAGAATCCCGAGGGAGCGCTGCTGACCGTACTCGGTCCGACAGGTGACCCCAAGGTTGAAGTCGCCAAGATCCTTACTCGGGAACAAATAGAGGAGGATCATCCGGCTGCCGCGATTCAAGAGGCTGAAAGTGCCGCGGCGCGTTTGCAGCGATTATCGTTACGAGGACGTCGCGACCTGCGCAGTGTTCCTCTTCCCACCATTGATCCCGAGGAAGCGCGAGACCATGACGACGCGTTGTGGGTCGAGCGCATCGACAAAGGCTACCGTGCATACATAGCAATTGCGGACGTAGCTGAATACGTACAGCCCGACACGGCTCTCGACGCCGAAGCTAGCGCCAGAGGCTGCACTCTGTATTTGCCCGATCGGGCCATCCCCATGTTACCGGGCGCACTTGCGGCAGATTTGTGCTCGCTTTTGCCTGAAAAGGAACGACTTTGCCTGTGTGTGATAGCCGACCTTAATCAAAAAGGGGAAATGCTTACGTTTGAGGTCGTTGAAGGCGTCATGCGTTCAGCCGCCATGCTCACCTACGGTGGCGTGGCACTAGCCCTGGGTTTTACTGCTGAAGGCGCGCACAGCGTGCAGGCCGAAGCGTTGCGCCCGGGATTGCGCATCCTTGACGAATTAGCGAGAAAGCTGAGAAAGTCTCGTTTGCGACGGGGTGCATTAGACTTGGACTTGCCCGAAGCTCAAGTGCTATTGGACGAAAGCACCGGTGCGCCTGTGGACGTCGTAAGACGCGCGCGCGACCCGGGCGTGAAGCGCGCCTACCAAATGGTCGAGGAGCTGATGCTGCTTGGCAACGAGCTGGTGGCCCAATGGCTAAGCACCAGGCGGTCGCTCGGTGTGTATCGCGTGCACGCCGCACCCGATCCAGAAAAACTGGAGCGCCTGGGCCTGGTTGCTCAAAAGCTTGGCGTGACTGTCGACTTGGAGCAGTTGCAAGATCCACTGGGGCTATCACGTTGGCTGGCCAGCATTGCGGATCACCCGAGAAGAACAGTGCTTGAGTCAATCGCACTGCGTTCGCTCAAGCAAGCATTCTATGACATCGTAAATATTGGACATTTTGGGCTCGCCTCAGACGCCTACTTGCACTTTACCTCCCCGATTCGGCGTTACCCCGACCTCATCGTCCATCGCTTGGTGAAGAACTTGATACGCGGCGTAAAGGTTGACAACAGCCCCGCCGCCGTTGAATCGCCTGCGTGGAATTGCAACCCATGCGAGTGTGCGTGAGCGCGCGGCCATGGAAGTGGAACGGGAAGTGGTCGATCTTTATCGAGTCGTTCTTGTTGCGCGATAAAGTCGGCGATGAATTTGAGGGGACCGTAACGGGCATCGTGGGATCCGGTGTTTTTGTGGCACTCGATACACCCTTCGTTGACGTTCTCGTACGCCTCGAGTCGCTCGGGCCCGATCGGTATGAGCTGTCCGATAATGAATTGAGTGTCGTCGGTTTGCGATCAGGCGACTCGATTTCGCTGGGCGATCGTGTCCGCGTGGTCGTCGAGGATGTCTCGGTGGTGCGTCGGCAAATCTCAGCTCGCCGGCTGGTCACGTCGCTGCCGCGTGCCAAGCGCGGCCGTGGGGAGAAGTCGGGGATTTCGCGGAGCGCATCGAATGTCAAAACGGGTTCGCGACGGCAACCGAAGCCACGTGCCGCAAAGACATCATCAAGAAAGGTGAAAAGTGGCTGATCTCGACCGATCTAGCGATTAACGACTCGCCATCTGCCGGAATGTCGAATAGACTTTGCACAATAATGTCGTGACGGCACGGAAGAGAAACCTGGCGCTGTTTTCAGGTGAGGCTCACGAATCGCGCCTATTCAGTGGCAATCAAGTCTGCCCCCATGAACGGTCGCAGAACCTCCGGAATAACAATTGAACCATCAGCTTGTTGATATTGTTCGACAATCGCGACCCAAGTTCTACCTATCGCCAAGCCCGATCCGTTCAGGGTATGCACCAACCTGGGCTTGGCGTTGGCTTCCGGACGATAACGAATTTGAGCGCGCCGGGCTTGGTAATCCGTGAACCACGAACAGCTGGATATTTCTCGATACGTCTGTTGGGAGGGTAACCACACTTCGAGGTCATAAGTCTTGGTGGCGCTGGCGCTGAGATCGCCCGCGCATAAGTTTACCACGCGGTAGTGCAAACCGAGCCGCTGCAACACAGATTTCCGCGTGATTTGTGAGCAATTCCAATTGCTCTTCGGCCTGTTCTGGCGTGACGAACCGCACCAATTCAACCTTGTCGAATTGGTGCTGGCGAATCAGGCCCCTAACGTCTTTCCCATAACTGCCGGCCTCGCTTCGAAAGCATGGCGTATACGCCGTATAGGCCAAAGGCAACTGCCCAGCCTCGAGTATTTCGTCGGCGTGCAGGTTCGTGAGCGGCACCTCGGCGGTCGGTATTAGATACAGCGCCGCGGTGTCCGCAGGATCATTGCGCTGCGTCTTGAACAGGTCTTCCTCGAATTTCGGCAACTGTCCGGTGCCGCGCAACGCCGAAGCTTTGACCAGGTAAGGCGGATAGACTTCTCGGTAGCCATGCTCGCGCGTGTGAAGATCCAACATGAATTGGCAAATGGCGCGCTCAAGACGAGCCCCTTGACCGTAAAGCACAGAAAACCGGGCGCCGGACAATTTGGCGGCGCGCTCAAAGTCGAGAATCTTCAATGCCGCACCCAGATCCCAATGCGCTTTCGGCTCAAAATCATAACTCGGCTTTTCGCCCCAAATGCGCACGACCTGATTGTCTTCGCTCGAATTCCCGTCGGGCACGGATACGTGCGGAACGTTCGGAACCAGGAGCAATCGTTGTTCCATCTCGCTGAGCAACTCTCCCAGACGTGGCTCCAATTGCTTTATTTCGTTGGACAATGCCTTGAGCTCGGCGCGCCGTGCTTGAAATGCCGCGTTGTCACCACTCTTGGAGAGCTGCGTCATTTCAAGGTTAGCCGCATTGCGGCGAGCTTGCAGTTGCTCTGTGGTAGTAATAAGTTCAACTCGACGTTGCGCGAGCTCCGTAAGACCCGCCAATGATTCGACAGCTGCGTCTGAACGTCGAGCTAAGCAGCTACGGATTTCTTCGAGGTTCTCAGCAACGGTGCGCGCATCGAGCATGGTTTGAAGTCCTAACGCATTGGTTACTGGCAGGGTCGAAGGATCTTGAGACCCTCCACCACGACCTCACACAATTTGGCTTTTTGAACCGCCCGTCTGGCGGGATGATTGTTGACCGCCGGGGTGGCTACCAGCACGATATTGATTGTTTGATCACGCTGGGCAAGGACCCGCAGTGTGCCCTTGGATGTGCCTTTTCGCCCTTCAAGCTCCATTCCTTCGTCCTGTTGAGCTTCCAAGGTACAGGGGGTTGAATCACACACTTGGAAGCCATTCTTGAATAGCAAGGCTCCCGGCGGTTCCGTCGTGATGGACATTACAACTCGGACCGGCATGGGTACGGTTGCAGTGGGACTTGCTGAAGCAATGGCGAGTAAGGACGCAACGCTGCCCTCAGTTGTCGGCGCTGGCGAGATTGACTTCATCGATGAGGTGGCAATTTTGGCTGGCAATGCCGCGCGGCCCCGCGAAACCTTGACCCAGGCACCGGTACCTGCGGCAATCAGCAACAGCGCGCCGAGAATCGAAAATGTCAATCGGCCACGCCTTGAGCGAGTAATGGGCAATTTAGGCAGACCAAGACTAGTTGGGTCGCCTTCTCCGCTCGCGTTAGCGACGCCCACGAGAGTGGCAACGCTTCTTGTTTCAGCGTCGAGGTGTTGCGACGAATTCGGCGCGGAAGCAGCAAATTGTGGCGAAGTGGGGGTAGCCGGTCCTCGTGCTGGTCGAAACGTGTCGTGCGTCACCTTGGGAATTGGCAAAAGTGCTGCAAGAGGCGCCGCCAACCGCCCTTCGGGCGTGTGATGAAGCGCTTGCCCGAATTCGCTCATGGACTGATAGCGCTCATCCGGGTTCTTTGCCAGGGCGGCCAATATTGTTTGTTCGAGCTCATTCGATATGGCTAAGTCGGGGACCCAAGTCCTTAGTGGGGCAACCGGATTGGTCAAGTGCGCACTCAAAACAGCCATGAAGGATTCGCCGGTAAAAGGCACCGCACCGGTAAACATTTCGTACAATATGACGCCCATCGCGTAGACATCGACTCGTAAATCGGCGGCGCGCCCCGCGGCCTGTTCGGGAGACATATACTCTGGCGTCCCGAATATTACACCGGTTCTCGTTAGCCGGCGGCGAGGCATCTCCTCAGATTTTTTGTCTTCACGTCCGCGAAGCTGTGCAATTCCGAAGTCCACGATTTTGACGATTTCATCGCCGTCTTCTGTCGTGTGCAAAAAGACATTCTCCGGCTTCATATCCCGATGCACAACACCGCGGGCGTGCGCCGCGCCGAGCGCTCGACACATCTGCAGGGCAAGCCTCACGGCCCTAATTGGCTCAACGGTGGTATTGCTCGCCAATTCTGCTGCAAGATCGTGCCCTTGCAGGTACTCCATGGCGAGAAAGAAGCAGCCATTCTCGAGTTGTCCAAAATCGAATACATCCAAAACGTTCGGATGTTTGATTCGCGAGGCACTGATCGCTTCTTGTTTGAAGCGCTGGACCAATTCGGGTTTACCCGAGTACTCCCTTCGAAGCACTTTCAGGGCAACCGTCTTCTCGATTAGCTCGTGTTCCGCCAAGTAGACAATGCCCATGCCCCCTTCGCCGAGAACATCAAGGAGCCGGTACTTTCCAACTACTACCTGTCCAAGTTCGAGGTCAAAGCCTTTGGTCATGGGATACTAGGCCACCAAGCTTGGGCGCGGACTCACTTCGACGCTTGCAGGACTAGAACATGAGGATAGCAGAAGCCTTCCGGCAACGGACGCCTCCTAAAGCCCACGAAAGCAGATCGGGCGGACGTGGCTCGGCTGGCCGAAGCGCTTTCTTGCTGGACTTTGGTGAAGTCTATCACCAACTTCTTGCGCTTTGTTGCGCGACTCCCCGACCGGTTGGTGTACCCTTCTGTGTCCAATGATTGTTGTAATGGAGCCCAGCGCTCCAGAATCTGCAATTGAAAGTGCTGTTGCCTTTCTGGTGCAAAGTGGGTTTGATGTACACCGCTCAAGCGGACAGAATCGGACGATTCTTGGCGTGGTGGGCGATGTCACTCGTGAGGACATGGCGGTAGTACGCGAGCTTACAGGCGTTGCCGAAGTGGTACGAATTACCGAGCCATTTCGGCTGGCATCAAGGCGGTTTCGCAAGGAGCCGACTATCGTGGAGGGCCCTTGGGGCAGGATCGGCGGTTCGGATCCGTGGATCGCGCTTGAACCGATTGGTGATGGTACTTTGCCAGGCAACCGCGAGACGGAATTGAGTGCCCCTCCGGGTCCCGACACACCGTATCGGCTCGCCGCGGGCCGACCTTACGACGCGGCCGTGTGGAGAGGGCGTGTTACTCCAGACAGTGTCGGCGCTCTCACTTGTTTGTCCCTACACCCTCAAGTCATGGACCGTCATTGGGCCGTGCAGTTCGTCGAGCGAAGCCCAAGCTGGGGCGCAAATTCCTGGATTGGGGCCGCAGAGCGAGTACTCGAGAGAAATGATAGCCAAGTGGTGCTCCTGGAAGCGGGAGGCGAGTATCCAAACGGAGCAAGAACACTTGAAATTGCCGCCATCGCGCGCGCCAAGCTTCACACTCACTTGCCAATCATTGTGGACGTTCCCACAATAGCGCAACGTGCAAAGTATTGTGCAGCGGTTGCGGGCGCGGCGATTGGCGCCGGCGCAGACGGTGTCATACTGCGCGTTTGGGTGGGCCCGGAAGTGGCCCACGCCCGGGTCCCGGCCACCTTGACTTGGGAGCAGGGAGTCGTGCTAGCGGAGCGTTTGCGGACCATTGGGGCTGCTGTACGTCAATGAAGCGTGTGGTACTCGTGGGCCTTGGATTGATGGGAGGTTCCGTCGGTCTGGCATTGCGTCATAACTTGCCTGAATTGGAGATCGTCGGAGTTGACCGAGAAGCGGTAGTATTCTCTGAACTAGGGCGGCAGTTGTTGACGAACGCTGTGGCAATCGAATCCTTCGGGTGACATCGCGCAACTGGTCCCCGACGCTGACATCGTGGTGTTAGCGATGCCCGTCGGAGAAATCGCCAATCGCATTGCAGATTGGCTTCGTTTGGGCGTTCCCGTCACCGATTGCGGGTTGACAAAGCGCGTGATTGTTGAGGCCTCGCAACTTTCGCCGAATCTAGCTTGGTTCGTGCCCGGACATCCAATGGCGGGTCGCGAACGTGGCGGGCTGGTAAGCTCCAGTGCAGACCTTTTCCGAGGACGGCGCTGGGTCGTTTGCCCCCAGATGGCCCGCGAAGAGGCGCGCCGAGCGACTCGTTCTCTGGTGACTGAATTGGGGGCCATTTGGACTGAAATGACGCCGAACGAACACGATGCGGCCGTAGCACTGACCAGCCACGTTCCACAAATCCTTGCCAGCTGGCTCGCCGCCGCGGCAAGCGAGCACACTTGGGCCGCGGCGGGCCCCGCATTTTCAGATATGACACGCATATCAGGGGGCGCAGAGGCTATTTGGAAGGATATCTTCTCCACTAATGCTGCGGCAATTGCGGAAATCGTCGGCGCAGCTGCCATGGACCTGGCGGCAATCGCCAGCCAACTTCGATCCTCGCAGCCTAAGCTAGAGCTGGTCTTGGAATTGCTTGCAAAGGCACGGCAACAAGCGGCGAGTTTGCGAGATCGAGGCGAACACAAGTTTCTCTGACACGCGGTGAATCGCTGCAGGACTCAAGTGACGTGGTTTGTGCCGGTTGTGCCAGATTCAGTGCCGTAAAGACCCAAAAATTCCAAAAAAAGCTGGGGTGTGGCTTGGCGCATTTGGTGCTACTCTGTGCCAACAGGAATGCGACGCTGGAGTTGGCGCAATTGGGTTTGGACCGCAGCCGCAACTAGTTGCATCGCCGGCTGTTTGCTCAATCCGCAGCCCGAACCGCCTGGAACTACCGGCACCAATGGTAACAATCCGACCAACGGCACGCCCAGTGGTGGGGGCGCCTCGTTTAGCGTCGGTGCGGGGGGCAACGGCACAGCCGTTGCGGCAGGCGGCGGAGGATATAATTCTTCGGCCGCCGGTGGCGCAGTTTCAGGAGTCGGCGGGGCCGCCACGGCTAGTGCGACAGGGGGTTCAGCATGGGCAGCTTCAGGCGGCACCAATGCGGTCTCCGGTGCAAGCAATACTATCCCATCTACGACCTGCCCCCACGATTCGGGGTTGGGCGGCGACGCTGACTCGTTAACACCCGACGCGGACTGCGCAGACGTTGCAGAAACTGGCGGGCTTTGACTTCGCGCAGTCCGCTACGGCTTTGACGGGCCGAGCCTGCGTGAAATGACTTCATCGAATACGCTGGCGATTAGATCGGCAAGAATGCCATCGGTAACGCGAAGCCTTCGACTGAGTTCTCGCGCCAAGTTGAGTATTACGATGGAATATGCTTTGAGATCGGTGCGATACACATTATCCAGGTCCGCGGCAGTCACTCGCAATAGTCGCGTCGGTGCCAACGCTCTTACCGTTGCAGAACGAGGCTGAACATCAACTATGCTCATGTCGCCCACCCAATCGCCGGGTCCCAAGATCGCCACGCGAGCATCAGTGCCGCGATGGCTGCGCTTCAACACTTCGAGTTCACCCTGAAGTACGACGAACATTTCGCGGCCGTCCTCGCCTTCGCGAAACAGTGTTGTGCCTGTTTCGATTACTTGGACAGTCAAGGCCCCAGCGAATCGTCGAAGTACTTCATCGCTCAACGCGCCAAATAATCCAATAGCGCGTAGATCATTGGCGGAAGGCTGACCCGGGAGGAGCGTAGTCATAGGCTTTTTGTAAAGACAATTCTCGGGCGTCCGGGCCCAGCGTAGTCCTCAACCAGCTCCACCGCGAAGCCCAAAGCCCGATGGAATGCTATCGCGGATTCATTGCCAGGGGTCGTCATGCCTTTGAGTGTACTGCATCCACCAGCTCGGGAATCTTCCTCGAATTTAGCGTAAAGTAGTCGACCAATGCCGCGCCGTCGAAAATCCGGGTGAATGCCCAGAAGATGAATGTACCCGACGGGAGGCACCGCAGTCGTTATGAAACCAAAAAGAAACCCGACAAGCTCCGCATCCCGCTCTACGACCAGCGCAAATTGCCCCAATTCGTAAAAGAGAAGGGGATGAACCAATGTACTCGTGGGTCCCCCAGACCATCGGTCGATTATCTGGACAATCTGGTCGTAGTCCTGCTTGGCTAATGCGCGTAACAACATGGCTGGCTATTCACTGACGTGCATGCCTATTTCCCCATCGCTCGTCTGCACGGATCGGCAGCCCTCCGAGCTGAATTGTAACACGGCCTTCTACGCACTCCATGCACAAACGGCTCGCGACGCTATTTCGGGGCAACGTCCGGGCTGGCAAAGCGGGAGCGGGTTGACTATGCCGCGCGAATGCTCAGGCCAATTCAAATTGCACCGTCGATTCTAGCGGCTGATCTTGGACGATTGGCCGACGAGATTGCGGACGTGGCGACAGGTGGGGCCGATCTTATTCACGTGGATGTCATGGACGGCAATTTCGTCCCCAACTTGTCGTTGGGTCCCGACATCGTCCGCAGCATCCGCAAGGCTACGACTCTCCCGATTGACGTGCACATGATGGTCATGGATCCCGAGCGACACATTGGAGCGTTCGCTGCCGCGGGGGCTGACATAATTACCGTCCACGTGGAAGCAACCACACACTTGCAGCGTACGCTGCTCGTGATCCGTCAATTGGGCAAGCGAGCCGGCGTAGCACTCAATCCGCACACCTCCGAATCTGCCTTACAATATGTTCTGAGCGATATTGACTTGATTTTAGTAATGACTGTCAACCCCGGTTTCTCCGGACAAGCATTTCTGCCTGGCGTACTTCCAAAAATCTCGAATGTTCGACGGCTCGTCTCGGAATCTAATCACGACATCAGCATCGAAGTCGATGGCGGCATCAGCCCGCAAACCGCACCAGCTGTTGCTTCGGCCGGCGCCGACATTTTAGTGGCAGGCGCCGCTATCTACACGACCCGGGACCGGCGAAAAGCGATTGAGTCAATCCGTATGTCTGCTGCCAATCGTTAGCGGCGAATGTCGGCACCGTTCTATTGGTGTATTTTCTCTTTTGTGCTTGCGGCACGCGAACGCAAGTAGTCCCGCAAAGTCAAAGCCCTGGGGCCCCTCAAGTTGTTGCTGATAATACCTCACAACTCGACGAACTTTCGCGGCGTGCAGGCCGGATAGCTCATGAAATTGCCGAACTTCGAGGGTGGGATACACATCTCGAAGTCGCCCTCGAGATAGCCGACGACAAGCGCTTGATCGCCGCAATGTTGGCCGATGAACAATCCCAAACCTCGCCGTCGGTGCAACAAGCTGAAACGGAGTTCTTGAGGTCGTTCGGATGGGTGCCCGCCAATTTCGATTTCGAACGTGACGTAACCAAATACTTCAGCCAAGACTTGCTGGGATTGTATTGCTTCACTTGGCATCGAATCTTACTCACCGCCGGGCGGAATTTCGCGGCCGTTGAATCCACTCTGCGCCACGAGATGGTTCACGCATTTCAAGACAAGCATTATCGGGTTGGCGATCGGGTTCGTTGGCACTATGACCAGGGTGACCGCATTGCGGCAATCCATGCCCTGGCCGAAGGAGAAGCTATTTGCCTTTCACGTCAGTTGGAGGATCCGCGGCATCGCGGCTGCCTGGATTTTGTCGCTGACGATTTCGAGAGCCAGTTGTTAGGGCAAAACTTAGATACGTTGCCGCCCGTCATCAGGTACGCGCTTATGTCACCGTACATAGATGGAGTACGCTACGTGCAGCAACTCCTGCGACGCGGAGGCTGGCGCGATGTCGAATTGGCATGGCAGGGAAAACTACGTGCGACACGCGATTTGCTTCACCCAAGCGAGTCATCAGCCGATCCGGCCATAGCTGTGGAAGTACCGGCAGCGATCACAAACTTTGGTTCTTGTTGACCCGAATACGTAGACATTCTGGGTGAGCAGGGACTTGCGAGCGTTCTTTTCGATCGAATGAACTCCCTTTCGGCAAGGCTTATCGCGTCCACTTTGACAGCAGACCGGGTCGTTGTTTGGCGGTGCATAAGTGCATGTGCTGCAGCTTGGCACATGCGCTTAGCTCGGCCCGTCGATGCAAAACCCATTGCAAACGCCATCTTGGCCTCGTTCAGTCCAGGATCACAGGCGCTGGCAAGGCCCAAGATCTGCCGCGAAACTGAAAATGGGGCTGTTAGCCTCGCGGCTTTAGGCCGCGACATAGTGATCACAAGCGTATACAAGTGCGGTGGCTCGATTTCACAGGCCTCCATCGTATCTTGCCAGAGCGCAGAAAGCTGGGCAGACCAGCTGATAGTCCTTTAATCTGAATTGCATTAGAAAATCTAGTAATTTCAAATAGTTAACTGCTTGCAGATGTAGATGCGAATTCTATGAAGTGCGCGGCCGTGGACTCGGCACAAAAAATGCTTGTCTTGACCATCAGCAGGCACTTATGACATCTCACATGGCTACTCAGACCCGAATCCCGCGACCGCGGCGACAAAGTGGCGTCGTCGTCCGTGACGAAGATTCGTGGCTCGGGTTGGTCGCGGCAACAACCAAAGGTGTGGGCGAGATCGGGCGCCTGCGCGTAAAAATTAGGGCAACGGCACCGATTCAAGGTGAATCATTTCGACTGATCGCCCAGGCTTATTCCGCGTCAGTTCTTGCGCACAATAGGATGCTCCACGATTCGGACACACCTGTGGCATCGCTGCAGCGCGCCGTGAGTCAAGATGAACTCAGATCTGGTCTAGATATTGACATCACGCACGTCGGAACGGCCTGTCAAGACCCGAGCGAACTTGTAGTCTTTGCTTGGGTAGAATCGGGGCAGCCTGATTTGGACTATGATGCGGCACTGGCCCGGCCATCAAACGGCGCGTTGCGCGGATCCGCATTGGCTCGGCGCGATTTGGAGCCAGGCATAGCGACGGAATTGCTGCTTACGGCAGCTTGAAAGCGCGACCCGCCACCGCAAAATAATCTAAGCAGCACGGTTACGTGGCGGTAATTGCCTGAGCAAACTCAGTTGGTGCTGGTAATCGGTAACTTCAGATGGGGTCAGTGATCGATCACCAAATCTTGCTTCCAAATAGAGCTTAGTTAGCTCTAGTATTCGATCTGCCATCGGATGTCCCATTCGACTCAATAGACTGGCATAGCCCCAAGGTGGTGTGCCTGAGGGTCTGGGTATTCCATGGTCAGTCAACACCTGCTCCAGGCCCTGATATAGCTGAATCGCTAATTTTGCGGGTGGGCTAAGCGGAGCCTGAGTTGCGTCGGACCGGTGATGGCCAAATCTTCGCCTTCGCAAAAAGCGACGAAGCCGAAAACCGACAAAGATAAGAATCATGCTTGACAAGACTGTTCGAAGAGAAACCCAATGACCGATCCAACCTGGAAAACGCAAGCGCTCCGCGCGGGAACGAAGCTGACTCACTAGACGCAGTTGCTGCTGCATGTCGTACGCTTCCACATGGTGCGACCAACGTTGGGCAGCGGCTTCAATCAAATCCCTAAGTAAGCGGCCAATCCCCCCTAGTTCACCCTCTGCAATAGTTGCCTGAGGCGGGGTCGGATCAAACCTGTGCCAGCCCACACCGTCCACCCAAGCTTCGACCCAGGAATGCGCATCACTCTGGCGTACAACATAAAATCGTCCAAATCGGTTGAAAGTGGCGGCGCCGAAGCCAGTCACGTTTCGCGTGGGGATACCCAACGTCCGCAACAGGATTGCCATAGCCGTGGCATAGTACTCGCAATGGCCTCGATGGGAGGTGAATAGGAAATCTTCCATCGGGTTGGGCTCGGCTCCAGAGGGGGAATCCAAGTCGTAGCGATATTCCCGCCTTAACCGCTGCTCGACCAGCCGAGATTGAATCAGCGAGTCATTCTCTTCTCCGACCCAGGTTCTTGCCAATTGCGCGACCCGATTAGACAATCCCGGAGGCAAAGCTAGATACCTGACCCTCTCGCTGGGCGACAGAGCGTTTCTCTGGCGAGCTGGCTTTGCGTCGAAAAACACACGGTACCGAAACCCCAGCATAGTATCTGAAATGTACCGAAATTCGTCCTCAGAATTTTTTAATACGCTGAGTCTGTCCGATGTTTCAGCCCTTATTTGTGGTGACACCTCAATTGCTGCAGCGTCAGAGGGAAGAAAGATTATTGGAGGATCGATCGGACTTAACTCAACCGTCATGGACCTATCAATCGCCGGATTTGGCCAACTGACTATTGGATAGTACGTACCCTCGTGATCCGCGGCTCGAAGAACATTTTGGGTCTTCGACCATGCCTGACCGTCATAATAGTCGAGAGCCGCACCTCGTAAATATACAGCCAAGTGTTCTGGGGGTTGGGGTGGCAGCTCCGAGTACGTAAGACGTAATGCTACACTTGGATCGGTTTGCAATTTCCCAACAACTCCGAGGTTGACACGGTCGGAGAAACCCACCAAGCGCGCTTTTCGCGGCGGCTGCAAAAGCAACAGAGAGAGTCCTACTCTCGGAAACGCTACAAACAAGAGGCCGGTGAAAACAAACATCGGCAAAGACAGGCAAACTACCAATCCAAGGTAAGCAGGACTGACAACACGGCGACTGCGCAAAATCCTTGGCACATCCACAGGCAAACCGGCGCGGTCCCGAGCACCTTGCCGGTAATTCCCTTCAACTTCACGCCGCAAGTGACTCAGTAACAAAGTCACTGGCGCAAGAAACATGAACCCGACAAAACAAACCGCATAGGCCAGCCCTGCACCCAATATCGTAGCCGCTATAAGGTGTAACAGGGCCAGTATTATGATCTGTTGGTCGTGAGCCGCCCCCCGACGCGTTGCTAGACGTATTATCTGCAGCAACGCAGCAAACTCTACGACCAGTGTCACGATGTTTGCAGTCGACGTTAACCGGAAGAGTTGCAGAAACAGGGCGGCGACGGACAGCAGACTCCCAATGACTTGTACGACTCGCAAGTCCCGAAATTTCGATGGAAAAGACAGAGCCGCCGCAAGGCCAACCAACAGCGCCATTGCCGTCCGGCGGTCCAATTCACCCGTTGCAGTAAGCGCCAATAGGCCTACTACAGCCAGGCTGTCGAGCATCAGGCGATGGACGACACCGAATCTCACAGTCGTCCCGCTGAATTCGTATTCTGAGCAATAGATTGATGGCGTCGTAACGACAATAAAGCTTGTCGCCCTTTGTCGGCGGGCGTGAAATTTGTGTTTTGAATCACCTCAAAAGAATCCGCCTCGAGCAGCGCCAAAAAAGCCAGTGCCGCATCCGCCCCTTGGGGCGGAGTTACGCGCAATTTTTCATTGGACGAAGTATGGATTAGGACGGTATTTCCGCGTCGCAGCTGTGCAACAGTGTGGGATGCAACTTCGCGAATATTGCGTTCGAATTGCTCCTGCCATTGCATTACCGGGATAGCCAGGTACATAAGCGTATTGATCGTGAGTGTGATTTCCGAATGCGTTTCTTCAGCCCGAATTCGTAGGACTCGTTGATCGGGCTGCGTGCTCCGTCGCCAATAGATGTCCCGGGGATCATCGCCGTCACGCATAGGGCGAAGACCCATGATTTCATCGCCGTGACCACGAGCATGGACGCGATCACCGCCGATGGTTCCGCCAGGCTCGTCAATTGGTAAAACGACGGGATCCACGGCAGGGTATATTAGCAAGGTTCCGTCCAGATCGATTTCAAGAGACTTTTCAAAGAGTCCGAAGGGGAAGCGCGTGGCTACTCGAAAACCGCGATGCTGGCTCAGTCCACGTCTTCCCGGGGTTCGTCGGTAGGCCGCAATTTGTGTAGACCGAGGGCTAATTTTCAGGAAAAAGCAGCGCTTGTCGGCCGGTTGTCCCTGACGAATATCTTCAACTTCAATCGCGTAGGATGGAATGTGTGCCTTATCGTTGTAGACTTCAATCTCTACCTGGTGGGGGCGTCCGACCTGTGCGCGTCGGGGCAGCCTTCTTGTGACACGCAGGCCTCGTAGCGTGGACTCGCTCATGACGCTGGAGATAACGATCAATGAGAGGAGTAGTCCGAGCAGTAGGTAAAGCAAATTATTGGCCGTATTGATAGCGGCTAGGCCAACGCCGAACGTTATGCCCAGGAAATACTTGCCTTCTCGCGTTATGCGCAATCGGCGAGGTGGACGCCAATTCCGGAGCGCAAATTGCAAAGTGTCAATCCAACTTTTATACTGGGAAATCTCAACCATCTGGGAATCTCCCCGAATCTCTGCATATTCACAGCGGGACAGGGATGCGCGTAAGGATCTCTCGCAAAGTGGTCTCAGCTTCTTCCCGACTCACTGAAAAGCCGTCGGCCTGAGCTGTTAGCCGAACGCGGTGGGCGAGAAGGGGTACAGCCAAGTCATGGATATCGTCGGCGATACAGTACTTACGTCCATTGAGCAATGCCCGAGCGCGCGCGGCGTGGGCGAGATTCATGCCGGCTCGCGTGGATGCTCCCAGTGCAAGGGCGGGGCTGCCTCGAGTCGCGCCAACCAGCGCTTGAAGATACGCCCCTAAAGCACCGTCGATTGCAACACGGTCGACTAAGCGCTGCAAGTGACTCAAAGTCTGCGGTTCCAGCACCGTAGGCACGTTTAACACGTGGTCCGTCTGGGGGTTAAGCATTAGCCGCGTTTCAACCGAAGCTGACGGATAACCAATTGCCAGACGCAGCATGAATCGATCGAGCTGAGATTCCGGCAGCGGGAATGTTCCCGCGGAATCGCGGGGATTTTGCGTGGCGACCACCAAAAAAGGATCGGGAAGGGGCAAGGATCGACCATCCAATGACACCTGCCTATCGCTCATTGCTTCGAGAAGCGCGGATTGTGTGCGAGGCGTTGCGCGATTTATTTCATCAGCCAAAAGCACGTTGGTAAAAATCGGACCTGGTCGGAAGGTGAAGTCATTCTGTCGGTGATCGAATATGGATACGCCCAAAATGTCGCCCGGGAGCAAATCACTCGTGCATTGCACCCGTCGGACTTGACCGCCTACAGCTTTGGCTACGGCGCGGGCAAGTGTCGTCTTACCAACCCCGGGTACGTCCTCAATGAGTACGTGACCGCGCGCCAGAAGGGCGATCATGGTGAGTTCGACAACGCCAGATTTGCCTTCCAGCGCTCCCTCAATCGCTGAGCGCAGTGCTGCCAAATGTTCGAACCCTTCTTGAGAAAATGCGGCAGCGGTCGACGACATCCCGCAGATGCTAGCATTTTTGCGCTATACGTCCGCATCTGCAGAAGCGCGCTGAACGACAATCGGGCTGGGAGCTGTTCCGTCCTGTATTGTGCGTACCCGGTAGTTTCTTGGGACAATTCCCCTCGGGCCGTGGTACCGATGGTGCGTGCCACCCATTCGTGAACTTGTTGCGCAGGGAGTCGTACATCGTTTCGGGTCAGCTACTGTGCTACGCGGGGTCGAAGCGTCGTTTCAGGCCGGATCAATTACGGTGTTAGAGGGGCCAAATGGTGCTGGGAAAAGCACTCTATTGGGAATTCTGGGGGGCCTTATCCGACCGTCCAGTGGGAGTATTAGTTGCCTTCCAATGTTGAAGGAACCGACCCAGGTTCGTGAGCAATTTGGTTGGGTTGGGCACGATTCTTTTTCGTACCGCGAACTCACGGCTCGTGAAAACGTAGAGCTGTCGGTAGCACTTTACGGGCGAGGAGGTTCCTGGGAGCAGGTTTCCGAGCGGGTGGGTGCTGCGGGGCTTGAGCATAGAAGGTTGGGCGCAATGTCCCGAGGTCAGCGCCAACGGGTCGCCTTGGGGAGGGCTTTAGTCCACAGTCCAAATGTATTGTTATTGGATGAACCTTTTTCTGGATTGGATGTTGAAGGCATGACGCTACTTGAACGTGTGCTGCGGGCGGAGCGGGAGCGAGGCACAATTGTTGTCGCCGTTAGTCATGACCCAAGCTTTTCTGACAGAATCGGCGCGAATCGATTGATCTTGAAGGGAGGTCGTCTGTCAAAGTTTGGATGATTCACGAACTAATCTTGATTGCAAGCATCCCGGGGCCACACAATCATTTTGGAGCCTTGATTTCGCTCGGCCAATCCAGTCCTGCTCGACCCGCAAACTCGAATGGGTGACGAAAGGGAGCTTCAGCAAATCCCTCAGCAAGGTAAGAATCGGGAACGGCGCCAACCAATTGCACCCGGAAAAATTGAGTCAAAATCACCGCGATTTGTAGCTATTGCGGGCTGCCACCAAGTTGCGCAAGAATCTTTCGTCGATCATTTTCGTTGAAACTACCGTTCCAAGCAAGCTGCCCGGTAACTTGTGCCCAGCCCAAACTTTGGAGTTCATGGCGATTGGTTCCGGTTGAGGTATCCCGCGAATAAGTGGTGCTAAGTATTATAATGTCGGGCAAACGCGCGAGGTTCGCCATGGCCAGTAGCGTAGCGCGCATATCGTGCAACACACCCAATCGATCGGCGCCAACAAGTACCCAATAACTTGGTTCAAGGGCGACCGCGAGATCAAGATTTGTATGTTTCTCGTTGATGGGCGAAAGGGCACCGCCAGCAGTTTCAATTAGTACCCAGCCACGTGGGTCGCTACGGCCGTGGTCGTCAGATTCCAACCGGCTACGAGCACCACATTCACAACGATCATCTATCCATTGCACCACACGGGCGACATCTATTTTGATTCCGTCAAGTCGCGCGGCCAGGTGCGCTGAAATCGGGGGCTTGAAAGCGTAGGCGTGCTGGGGTGGCAGACTTGGAACACTTGCCGTTCCAAGCTTGGCAGCATCAGTGTCCTCGATTAAATTCACTCCTGTTTCAATAGGCTTCAGGGCCAAAACCCGTGGGCTGGTCTTAGCGGCAGTCAGAATAGCCGCGATTTGGCAAGTGGCGTATGTTTTTCCGACGTTGGTGCCCGTTCCCAACACGACTATGGAGCGCATGTTTCAATGATTGCGTTAGCGAGCCTGGAAACTTGCTCATCGGACAGCATTGAATTCAAAGTCAATCGAATTCTGCAAGAGCCTGGCTTCACCGTAGGCGGACGAATTGCTTGAACAAGTATCCCGCGACTAATCAAGTGGGAAGTCGCAGCCATTGCTCTCTTGGGGCTGCCAAGGATTATTGGAATTATCGGGCCGTGGGAAGACGCCAACACTGGAACGTTGGCGTTAATTAGTGATCGTCGGAATCGACTAACAATCTCAAGTAGCCGGGAGCGACCTGCTTCGTCATTTCGCGCTCGTTGGATGTTGTTTAGCGCCGCATGGGCCAGAAGAGGCGACATAGCAGTGGAATAGGCAAAGCTCCTGGCTCGATTCCAGAGCCAGTCGCGAAGAACAGGTCCCGAACCAACGAAAGCGCCTTGAGCACCCACCGCCTTGCCGAAAGTGCCAACAATTACATCCGGCTTCAGTCCAAGCTGTCGGCAAAGTCCGGATCCCTGCGGGCCAAAGACTCCGAGCGCGTGGGCCTCGTCAACAATCAAGGGCGCCCTGTATTCATCGCACATCGCGCGCAGCTGAACTAGGTCTGGGGAATCGCCGTCCATACTGAAATACGATTCCGTCACTACCCAGCATTGCCGCCGATGCCGTTCCCGGCATAACACTGCCTCAATGGCACCTGTATCCAGGTGAGCAGATACCGCGATTTCGGCTCTCGCAAGACGACATCCGTCGATTATCGAAGCATGGTTGAGGGCATCCGAAATAATAATGTCACCGGGCTGAGCCAAGGCGCCAATGACTCCAATATTTGCCGCGTAGCCTGATGAAAATAGCAGCGCACCGGGATGATCAACCCAAGCGGCTATTTCATTTTCCAAACTCCGATGAATTGGTCGAGTCCCATGGATTAGCCGAGAGGCGCCGGCACCAGCTGACTGGGGTTTGCCGTTCGTTTCACGTGAAACTGGTGTTGTTGCGTAACCCAAGTAGTCATTTGAACTTGCGTCAATCGGCGATACTCCCAATTCCGTGGCCCGCTGCAAGGATTCGTTTCTCGCACTTCCTTCGTCCGGTTCTCGGAAGAGTCCTTCTTCCCGTAGCCTATCGAGGCTCTTGCTAAAGAAATCCAATTCAATCACAGCTGAGTTCTCTCTTCCGAAGCCGTCTACGCAGACCACTAGCCGAAGCCCCTGACAGAGTACCGCCGAATTCAACGCTTTGATTCCAAAACCCTAGGTCTTTCAATTTGCTTTCACGTCCCTTTCCAGTAAGTGCCATCGCATAGATTACGTCTATTTCACGACTTTGCACCCCAGCATAAATGCGAAATCCGCAAGCCTTTTCCACATCTTCCTGGCTGATTAGACGCAGCTCGGCTCCAACCACCTCCTACTGCAAACCTGCGGACACCTCTAAACCTCTAGGCGGCCTTTTGCCGCCCTTATTACCCGGACCTTCCAGAGGCCCCCCTGCGAAAACGCAAAAACCTCGATGCCACTTGAGCACTGCTCGTTCCTGATAGCGCGCACTGCCTCGGCCATTTGCGTGATGCCCATCTCCCCGGTACCCATCCCCGATGTTTTGATGTGACCGCCACCCATCCAACATCGCTCGTAGTCCTTCCCGGGGTAGCCGCGGCCGTGCTCTGCAAACCAATGTGGCCCTCATGTTTGAGATGCCCGCTGAACGCTGCCCCTGGCAAATACGGCGTGTCGCATCGTCAGTTTCGTTGCCGGCCAACTACTCATAGGTCCTCAAACATACCCCCAACAAATGCCGCGCGCGGGGGTCAGGCCCCCTGCCCGTCACGCTACAGAACATTCCCGGGAAGGAGCAGAGACTTGTTTGCTTCTAAGAACGTTCAATTCAACGGTTTTCTTCTCCACTGATTCGACGAACCGCGAAAATCCTTCCCCTGTTTACTCAGCATCAATACGCCTGCGATTGTCGCCCGTATCGTCTCTCATTCCCTGAACACTTGATGCCTTTTAAGCATTTCCATATCGCGCCAGGAATGATAAGTTCAGCCCATGAGCCAGGCCACGGTCGCACTTACAATTGGTGGCCAGACTTATCGTGTCCGCTCCGCAGCCACAGAACAAGAACTTCGCCGACTCGCTGCCACAGTTGACGCCCGTCTTCGACTCGTGGCGGGCTCCTCGCAGAACACACCCCCTCCCCAAGCTTTGCTACTTGTCGCAATAGCCCTGGCGCATGATCTCGAACACGAACGTGCGCATCGCAAACACTTCGAACGCGAAGCGCAAGGAGCGTTGCACCTTCTCTTGGACCGCATAGACGGCGCTATTCGAAACGCGGACGCGACTTTACCGGGGCCCCCTTTGGACCAATCTCCTTTATAGGCGAAGCATCTCAAGTATCACTCTGCATCTGCGCATCCGTGAAGTGTGATAGCCCTGCGAAATTACCCCGCTGCTCTACGGTTCCGTTACACAGAAGTCCTTCGAGCAATTGCAGCAGGATATGTACGCATCTTGCCCGGGGTAACACGTTGCACTTGTTAGAGTTGTACTCGTACACTGTGAACAATTGCCGTTAGCGTCTACACTGGGATAATAGACGAGACCCCCATTTCGCACGCGGCTGTCTACGACAAAGATTTCAAATGGAAATTGATTCGACTCAACCGAAGATCCACCCAGCGTCGTACCCTGCAACTTGATTTCCGCAATGATGAACCCAGTGCCCGCCGGCACCTGGACGCTCCCTGGAATCATATTAACCGCAATTGCTCCATAACCAGAGTCTTCTCCCGAGCCCACCGGGATATAGCCACTCGCAGGAACGCTGAAGTAACTAATTTCATTGGTCCCGTTTTGGAGCAACCGAACTTCGGCGTTATTGACCGTAATATTCGACGACTCTGCCCTCAACCTCTGCTTGGATCCCTCCGAGGCCAACTGATTCGAGACCAAGAGCACCGCTGTGTAATTCCCTCCAAACCCAAGGTCTACAATTCCATTCAACAGCAACTTGTGACGTTGCCGAGGGCTGATATGAACAATAGGTGGTTGGGCATACATCGCGCCGATGATGACAAGCATGTCGTCATTGTGCGCGCAGCTGCCCAAACCCAGCGACGAGCCAGCGAGCAGTCCCGCCGCGCAGATTCTGGTCATCCATCGATGCATGCGAATCACCTCAAAAGCGCTTGAGCACTAACCATGGACCTTATCAAGTTTATCTTCGCCCGACTACAGTCGCCACTTTCACGAAGACTCGTAGGCCGATTTTCGAATCCCCAATCATCGCTCCTCAACCCCAATATTGCGTCAATCCGACAATGTCGGTGTTAGGTCTCGCAGGTCCTCCAGCAGGATCGATTGAATGTGAACCTCGCCAATTCCCTTGGCGAACACGAACCTAATCTCGCTCCCGTTGCGCTTCTTATCGTACGAAATTAATTCGGTCGCCGCCTTCAATTCGGGGCCTTTCAGCCCCACAGGAAGTCCCAGCGAGCCAAGCAGGTCCATCACCCGCGATCTTACGTCGAATGGCGTAAAGCCAAGCCGCTCTCCGAGCCTCAGTGCGGCCACTAGGCCGAGGCTTACGGCTTCACCATGCGCCCATCGTCCGAAACCGCCCTGCGCTTCCAAGGCGTGGCCTACCGTATGCCCCAAATTCAGTACGGCCCGAAGCCCGCTTTCCCGCTCATCAAGGCCGACGATACGTGCCTTGACTCTGACACACCGCCGAACCACTTCCACCACCAGATCGGGCTCTCGCCCAAGAATCGACGCTCGCTCTCGCTCCAGCAACGCGAACAACACCGGATCTCCAATGATCGCAGTCTTGATAACTTCGGCAAGAGCACTCAAGTAGTTGCGATCACTTTCCGTCCGTAGCCAATCGCTGTCACACACCACAGAAATTGGCTGCCAAAATGCACCGATTGCATTTTTGGCTTCCCCAAAATCCACCGCAGTTTTTCCTCCGACGGAAGCGTCAACCATCCCCAGCAATGTCGTTGGCATCCGCGAACCACCGAAGGCCTCGCATCCAAATGGCCGCCGCGAAACCAGCGATATCGCTGACGACACCCCCTCCCACAGCGACAATTGGGCTGCCTCGATCAATCCCGCCCGACTGCGCTTGCTCAAATATCTGCCGCAGCGTACCCAGGTGCTTTTGCTCTTCTCCGGCGGCAATTACGACTCTCACCAATCGCGATCCCGTCGCCAAGAGCGCCTCGTCAACCCGACTGCCATGCAGCCTATCCACGTTGGAATCGGTGATCAGCACGATGGTGGAATGGCCTCCAAGCACCGCCTTGCATCTTTGCTCGATAATACCACGGCCGATGTCAACCACGTATGAGCGTTCCCCTACAGCAACAGCAATTGGATCGCGCCGCCAAATTGCCATTACGTCTTCGGCAATCGAAGCTAACTTTTGGTAATCGAAACTCACGACTCCGTGAGCCTCGCAAAACGCGGTGTCCGTGCATTTCCAGAGGCCGTCTTCACGGCAAGTGTCGTAATTTGGCGCCAGCGTGCCGTCACGCCCATCAATCTTGCGCACGGAAACGACGACGCTGCGGTCCAATGCTAAGATTCTCGTACTTCGATTGAGCCAGGTTTCGCTGGCGACTTCGATTACTGGTGCTGGCTGCGCGGGCTCAGCCAATTGCACCTCGAGACTTGCCGCATCGGCAACTACCAGCGGCCGCCCTGTGCAATTAGCTATGCACTGCGCCAATTCAGATTTGCCGCAACGCGGTGGTCCAACTATCAACAACGGACGCATCATTTGTAAAACTCCAATGCTCGGCCCAGAGTGCTGACGTCTGCGATCTACGCTGTTTGCTGACGACGTGCTAGGACCTCCGCCCGTGACGGATGATTTGGAACTGGTTCTGCGCAATGGCGCGGTCGGCTTGCGCGTTCGCGTCAAACCTCACGCACGGCATTCGGCCATTGTTGGTGTAGAGCAGGGCGCGCTGGTGGTGACCTTGGCGGCGCCACCCCATGACGGCCAAGCAAATAAGGAATTGGTGCGACTATTCGCCCGGGTGGCCAATGTTCCCCGAAATCAGGTCGAACTAGCGTCAGGTGCCTCAGGGCGCCATAAATTGCTGCGAATTCGGGGCGTCGAAGTCTCCCAGTTGAGAAAATCATTGCTTGAGCGGGTCTGACCCCGCTACGGACTATTCGACGGACCCTGGCCCAGCTAAAGTCAGTGCCCTGTGACAACCGCGCCTCAGGATATTCGCGTCGCGCTACATGTCTTGGTGGTGACCGAGGACGCGGGAACGGCTCAACTGGTTGAACGCACGCTCGCCGGATCATTGGACGAAGTGGGCGTCGCCAATGATCTCTCTGACGGCTTATCCAGGGCGTTGGCTGAAGTACCAGATATTGTGCTCGTGGATTTGGCTCTCGGCAACAACGCGGGCCTCGCCGTTGTGCATCACTTGCGCGCGCTCAGCGCGTTGACCGCCATCTTCGCGTTGACAGGTCTCCAGGCTCTCGACCTCGGGCCGCAGGCGATGGCGCTCGGCGCGTCAGGCGTACTAGTGCTGCCATTGAGCGGAGATGAAATCGTCAGGACAGTTGGGTCAGTTCGCGCCGAGCACGCAGACCATGCCGAACGCTCACAATTGCGAAGAGTTGCGGCTGTCGCGAAGCAAGCCCGAAAGTTTTCGGAGGCTCTTGCCGATATATCGTCGGCCAATACGCGCCGCGATGCTTCGGAACGGGTCGCAGCCTTGTTGTCAGAAGCCGGCGCGACCCACGTATTGATTTACATGCCTACCGGTGAAGGATCGCGTCAATGGATGAGGCTCGGCCGTGTGGGAAGAGTCGATTCCTCGCCGAGTTTTGCCGAGGAAATTGATGTTCTGGGATGGGCCCAAGCAGAAGGATTTGAAGTCATTAGGCTGGTACTTCGCCGACAAAGCGTGTGCTTGATATTGTTACAAGCTGGGCAAAGCCCTCAACTTGGGGCGATCGTTGACTTACTGGGAATTGTCGGAAATCAAATTGCAACAGCCCTGTGCTTGACCGCGGAACGTGAGCAGTCCAGTCGGGGAGCAATGAAGGACCCTCGCTCCAGTGCCTATACTTTCGCTTATTTTGTGGACGTCACGGGGCGTGAAATTGACAAGGCTCGCCGTTATGGCAGACGGTTTGCTCTCGCGACGTTGGGGGTTGAGCTGCCGAAGGCCGCAGATAGTCATGGTGTGCCTGACCCAGGCATTCAAATTGCGGAACAAGTCCTCGCGTCGGTACGCGATACCGACGTACTGGCTCGTGTCGATGAAGGCGAGTTCTATTTATTACTGCCGGAAACCGGCGGGACGGGAGCCCATGCCTGCCGACGCCGGGTGATGCGACAATTATTGGGGGCCAGCGAACTCTTCTGTGAGGCATCTCCACGGCAGAGATTGCCATGGGCGTGGCCACATTTCCACAGGATGGGTTGGATCTGTCGCAACTGCTGCGAATTGCGCGACATCGCGCGGACGTGTCCCGGCTATTCTCCGGTGAGGCGACTGGGACTCGATCGGCTAAGTTTGCCAGAGATTCTCGATGCCCTGCTGTGGCGACTGGAAGAAGCCGCTCAGGGCCTCGGCATAGAAGCCCCGCAAATGATTACTTTGCCCATCTTAGATGCCGTAGGTCTGGCACTGGCTGTGGTCAACGAAGCCTGTCGCGGCGGCGAGACAAGGGTCGTCGCGACAGTGCATCCAGGAATGAGCATTGGAGGGGCCATTCGTGGCAGCCTCAGCCCGGACCGGGAACAGCTTCAGTTCGAAATAGTGGACTTAAATGCGCACTCGAGCCTGTCGCGATCTCGAGGTCCTGGTAGTGATAGCCGAGCACGGAGTGTATTCTCTAATCGGCCGAAGTTCTGGGGGAAACGTACGCGCGTTGCATTCGGCGGAGCCGGTGTTGGCTGACCTTTTGGTACACCGTCTTGGCGAGCTGGTCCGAATGAGGTTACTCGACTGATGGCACTCAATGTCTTGCTGATTGACTCGGATGTTGAAGCCCTAAGCGACTTAGCGTCCTCGCTGCGCGCACGCGGACTGTCCGTGACTCTCGCCGATAGCCTTGTCGTAGCTGTTGATCAGGCGCGAAAATTGTCGCCTAGCGCAATCCTGGTGGCAGAGTCATTGGCCAGTGCCAGCCAAATGGCGACGCTATTTGACGCGGAACCTGCGTTGGTCGCCTTGCCACTCTTTGAATTGGTGAGTGATCCAATATCGGAGATTCAGCCACGGCAATTGCCACGCTCAGAACCAGACGTAATCGCAAGGCGACTTTGGAGCATTGAAAGTTCCCCGCCCCCAGTATCTAGTGTCGGCGGCGATTTTCGTGGTGATTTGAAGCAAGTAAGTGTCACCGATTTGCTGCAACTGCTCAGCATGAATCGACGCACCGGGTCCCTAACCTTCACTACGGCCGTCGGTGTCGGCGAAGTACGACTTGTCCATGGCGAAATTGTCGATGCCATTTATCGCCGAGTGGAAGGCACCAAGGCACTTTTCCGCCTGGTTGGGGAGACCGAAGGTTCGTTTGCATTCATGAGTGGAGTAACGACGGCCTTGCGGCGCGTCGAGCAGCCAACACAAGTTCTGTTGCTCGAGGGATTGCGCCAAGCCGACGAAACCCGACGTTGTCGGCAAGCAATTGGATCTGAGCAAGACGTCCTTCAATCTCTCGCTACCTCAGGGCAGACAGGTGACGAACTATCCGAGCGAGTGCTTTTGGCACTCGAAGTCCCTCATACTGTTGACGAATTGCTTGATTTATTGCCAGACAATGATTTGGCAATTATCAAGTCAACTCAGAAGCTCATTTACAACTCAAGTGTGCGCCGCATCGAGCGGGGAGCCGTTCGCGTGGATCTGGCTGACGCGGAGCAAATGAATGTGCTTTCCAACGTTGTGCGCCAGCTTCGTCGCCCGGGCTTCTCAGGCAATCCGCGTATCGTGTTGTTCGCTTCGCAAAGCCGGCTCGGCGCGGCACACCATTCCCTGGGTCGAATTGCCGACGCGTGGCGCTCCAACGACGCAACTCCCATTGCCCCCGTGGCCCACACATTGGCGACTTTGCGATTAAACGACGGGGCCGAGCTCGATGTCATTGGACTGCCTGATGCGAGCGGATACTGTCCCCTCTGGGGCATGACTTTGCCCGGTTCGGCCGCGGTGGTCGTGCTAGGTGACGAACCATCCAGCAGCATTGAAGCTGCTTGCAACATATTTGGGATACCCATAGTTCGGGCGGAAGCGCTAATGGGATCGGTCGAGGAAGGTGACCCGCAGCAGATTGCCCTGCTCGTCCGGGCGGCATTGGAGGCCGCCACCGGCCGCTAGCGGCCGGTACTCCGGACAGTCAATGGACGGTGTCCGCCGGGCATCCACCCGTGGTAGGCATTTCAACATGGCCAACGTCGACCAAGCGCGAAAAGAGGAGCACGGCGGACTTTCCGTCGCGCGTACCGAATTCGCATCGAGTTTGGCACGGCGATTGGAGGCGATTCAATCTGCAATCACTGCGCTCGAGCAGCAAGTCATGTCGTCCGCACGCCGCGACAATTTGCTGAGACGACTGCATGCTCTCGGAGCGTCGGCAAAAGTTCTAGGCTTTGCCGCCGCGGCAGAATCCTTGTCCCGCGCCGAGCAGCAACTGCGCACGGGGCTCGCCGAAACCTTGCCTGACGATCTCGCCGTTGTGCGAAATCAACTCGCCACGCTCCCGACGCTGGTGCTTCGAGGCACGTACTCTATGTTGCCGGCACCACCGTCTTCTCCACCGGGCATATCAGCTTCACCGTCACCGCTGGCGCAAGGTCCTTGGTGTGTTTTGGTCTGCGGTAGCGCTGTGTTGGCCGACACTCTGCGCGGCGTTGGAGCCGCAAGTTCGGGATTCGAGCTCATTTACACTCACGACGCCTCCGGGCTCCGCGAAATGTGTGCCATGTATGGGCCCGACGTAGTGGTACTCGACGGCGCAATCAATCAATTGGATGAGCACCTTCGGACACTCAAGGAAGCACCGGAAACGGCGAGTGTTGAGCTAGTGGTCGCCCAGGCCGAAGAAGGCGCCGCGCCCAACCTGCGACGCGCCGGCGCACACACAGTTCTGACCTCGAACATTTCCCCGGTGGCGCTGTGGCGGGCCGTCAACCAGACGCGAACCGAAGATTATGATTTACCCCCGGCGCGAGAACCCTTCGGTGATGTGGCCCTGCGTGACCTGTGCGAGCGAGTGTCCCGGGAAGTACGGCGCGGACTTCTCGAGACCGCCGATGCCGACGCCCAATCCGCCGTCGTTTCCTTAGGTGAGGGTACGGAAGTCCGAGCAGCCATCTGGGCCGCCGTCGCGCGCATTCGAGAAATTGTGGTCGCTCAATCGGAAGGTCGTATTCATTTCGGGCCGGGACCTGACGGGAGTATTGTTTTGGCGCCCGGTGCGGGTCTGGGCCTGCGCGGGCGCACGCTAGCCGATTCTGCCTCAATCGACTTGACGGGCAGACGCATCGTCGTGGCCGACGACGACCCTGCGGTCGCTTGGTTCGTTGGAGGCACGCTGCGAGCGGCGGGCGCCGATGTGCGCGAAGTGCACGATGGACGGCGCGCGCTGAACCTGGTGCATCAATGGTGGCCAGAACTCGTCGTAAGCGACGTCTTGATGCCTGGGTTGGACGGCTTCGCCTTGTGCCGCGAAATTAAGCGTGACGTCGTACTTCGTGATGTGCCCGTAATACTTCTGAGCTGGAAGGAAGATTTGCTGTTTCGCTTGCGGGAACTGGGCGCCGATGCTGACGGCTATTTGCGCAAGGAAGCCAGCGCGTCGGCGTTGGTCAACCGTGCTCGGGAACTTCTCTGGCCAAGAGTTAGCCTTGAGCGCCGCCTCCGCCTGGGTCAAGAAATCCGAGGGCGACTTGACGGAATTACGACTCGATCCTTGATTGATGCCGCTTGCCGTCTCGGCACGAAGCTTGCGAATCGCCCTGCGTGATGCCTCTGCGCAATATGATGTTCGAATTCGCGATCATTCATTACGTGCCGTCACTCGCACAAAAGCGAGCGGCACGGTTGCGCGTGGGCAAGCAGCCTTGGCATTGCTCCTGGGCGTTAGCGCGGGTCGATTCAGCGTTGTTGAAGACGACCAGGCTTACGACGATGATTTTGCGGAGTCCAGCCTAAACGAGGTAGTACGCACACCCGTACTGCGGGCAAGGGCCGCTCAACGTGTATTGTCTGGCTCCGCACTTGGAACAGTCGAACGGGTGACACTTGACCCGGAGACATTTTCTGACGAACTTTCGATGTTGCCATTGAGTCTGCGTCCGCTAGTCGACGAATTGCTCCGAGGTACGGCGCCTCGCCAACTCTTAGCCTCAGGCACCGCTTCCCTGCGAAGCCTCGAATCCCTCTTGTCCGACGCGGCGCGACGCGGCGCCGTGCGCGGCATTACGGGACCATCGGGCGAGGATTTGCTGACTCAGCGAGATACTCGCATTGTCGGCACCGGGTTCGGAACACCCGCCTGCCGAAGCGCCGTCTCCGTCTCCACTCTTCACATTTCAGTTCTCACCTAGTCCGGCCCCTGTGGCCCCAATAGTGACGCAAGTCACACCCGGCATCCCTAGCGCGTCGCCTACAGACTTGGGCGAGCCCCTGGATGGATTTGATTGGACTGCCGAGGCGTCGTGGGAGTTGGAAATTGCGCCAGAATCTGACTCGGCGGTACGTGCTGAACGTTCGAGTCCCTTTTCGCGTCCGCGGCTGTCGAACCGAATGGGGTTCCGAAAAGCGAACCTCTCCAGGCGTAGGCACCCGCGGTTCTGCTCGCAAACCCACGCCGGTCGGCGGCAATTCAGTCGCAAATACCCCTCAAGATTACGCCGTGTCACCTGCTTCCGCGGCTCAGCTTGCACCCGAACCCGCCAAGGAAGCGCCCCACATCAACGAAACACCCGAATTGTCGCAGGTGGTGGCAGCCGCACTATCGGCGGAGAGCGAGCCCAACTCGCCCGCACCTGGGCTTGAAGTGCCATCGATCTCTCCCGAAATCGATGTAAAGCCAACGAAGCAACCGCGAAGGCACCGGCACATCTCGCGGACAAGGACGATGCACTCGCGCTAGCCGCTCACCTTCGCCCCGTTGAGAATCCACCAAGGCCGGCGCCAGTTGAGGCGTTCACAACCAGAGCGAGTCGTCATCAAATGTGTTGGCGCCGCCAGTCGCGCCGCCCATCGAAGAGGAAGCAGTATTTCCGCTGTTCCCAAGCGGGGCTCCGGATAAGCGCTCACAGCGCAACACGGCGCCTGCTGTCGCAGTAGATCCTGTTGTTCACCGCGACACGTTGCCGTCCGAACTCTCGCCGCAACCTGATGTTCGGGCGAGTATCGCCGACAGGCTTGGGAGCGCCGTCCTTTCCCACTCGTCCGCCGAAGAGAGCTCATCGCTCCAGCGATGCATCCAATGTGTCTCAATCTGAGCCCGATGCCAGTGATCACGAATACCCCAAAAAATTCGTCCAAGATACCTTTAGCGAAGCGGGACTGCAATCAACGCAGGAAACCGACCCCGCAACCCTCTATAGAGATCAATCCCCAATTGACGATGAAACACGTGGTCCGCAAAGACCTGCAACTGCCAAGGCAAGTAATTGGCTCGTGCCGCTAAGTTTGGCAATTACTACCGGCCTTTTGTCGTTTACGGTCGCATTGCCGATAGTGCAGCGATTGAGATCGACCAAAGTGAATGCGTCGGCGAATTCCACGGCTGGTCTCAAATCTAGCGAGGCGGTGGCAACCGCAGCAATGATGGCGCCAAGTTCCACCGATCCGGCAGCGTCTGCTACCTCGGCCCCGCAAGAGATTGACGAAGTGCTTCCGGCTATCGTCATTCCCCCGGACAAGGGATTAGTTGTCGTAAAAACGGGAGGGGTGCACTCCATTTTCATCGATGACGAGTTCATCGGTCGAGGACCAGAAAGGGTGGTCACGCTCAACCCGGGTCAGCACAAAGTCCGTACATCCTTAAATGGCGAGGAGCACACGGAGGTGTTGAATGTTGTCGTCGGTCGCGTGATTAGACTTTCCCTCGAGCAACCCGAGAAATAGGGATGGCGGAAGCAGCCGCAGTTCGTACCTGCTTTCGGATCCATAAATTCCCACTTGCCGGCATTGGGAAGTGGTTAACGCGAGGCTTGATGTTCGCAGCGGTCATCGGCACTGCTGGTTGTCGCCACCCCGCAAGACCTGGGCCCGCACCAGATAGCTCCGTGAATAGCAATTCGCCGAAACCAGTGAACTCACAAATGAGTATCGGTGCCGAAAAAAACCCAGCGGGCGAGACTAGCAGCCTAAATTTGCTCGGAGAGTTGTCGGGCTGCGAAGTTGATCAGCTGGGGCCGGTTGTTGAAATCGGGACATCGGCTGAACAAGCTCGCAGCGGCTATGCCGTAAATTCCGAAAAGTTAATCCAGTCAGTTGATCGCAGCGGCGGCACGTTTATGCGCATTTATGATCGCCGCCTCACCCATGAATTCTGGCTTGATGAGCCCATGGAACGGCCAAGAATAACATTACGTCTTGTCGGTGCGGGAGCCTCCCGCCTAACCGTGCGCCTCGACAAGAGCATGGTTGGCACCATGAGACTTACGCGGGGCGAGCCCATTACTCGATCCTTCGCACCCATCGAAGGCATCGTAGAACCCGGGCGTCACACGGTTATTCTGGAATTCCGAGGCCAATCTTCCGACAGACTCGAGCCAAGTGCAGAAATCGACTGGATCCATCTTGGTCAACCCTTGGACGGTGATACCGTACCAACCGTACCGACGTTGCGCACATTGGTTGCCGACCAAAACATTGGCGGAGTTCCCAAACGATCGATTGTTCTGCGCGCACCGAGCAGTGTACGCTGTCCGCTGCTCTTGACGGCAGGCGCACATTTGCGGGTGTCGTTGGGCTTCTGGGGGTCGGGAGCTGGTCTCGGAGAAATACGTGTAATTGAGGATGGTCAAGCGCCCGTGGCGTTGCGACAACAAAAGACACAAGGGGGCAACGGCGCAAACTGGACACCAATTGATGCAGATTTGAGTCCCTATGCAAATCGCGTCGTTGCGTTGGAATTCCGTGCCTTGCGCGCGTCACAAGGCGGAAAAGTGATATTTGGCGAGCCAAAAATTGTTCGGGCCGAGGCAGCGACCGAGTCTGAGATGGGCCACGCACGAGTCGTCGTAATTGTAGTGGCGGCCGGGCTGTCGCGCCGAAAAATACCACCTTGGGGCCCGATTGGAACATTTGCGGCGCTGGGTCATCTACAGCGCGATTCTGTGGCATTTCAGAATTATCGTTCCGCAAGTACCGTGCCGGCTTCGGTAATGGCCACTTTGCTGACGGGACTTTCTCCTGCCGCGCACCGTTTGGAGGACACAGCGGCGCGTCTGCCTCCATCGGTAATCACGCTACAGCAGTCCATCAAACAGGCGAGCGGGCATACCGCTCTATTTACCGGAGTTCCCACGTCATTTGCAGCGTTTGGATTCAATTCGGGGTGGGACGAATTGCAATCGTTCTCGCCGGTGAAGGACCAAGCTGCAGCTGAACCGTTGATTCAAGCTACGCGTTGGTTGCAGCATGAACTAGACCTGGAAGACGATACGAAACGCTTTGTTTTAGTGCATGTTCGGGGAATGCACCCGCCTTGGGATCTGACCAAAGAAGAGGTCGGTTCGTTACAACCCTCCGAATATGGTGGTCCGCTGGATGCGAGGCGTGGAGGCATTACGTTAGGTCGAATTCGGCGGCAGACCCTCAAGACGCTCCGACGTCTTACTGATGAAGATTGGATTCGATTAGATTCATTGACCACAAGTGCATTTTTCGACCAAGCTCAAGCTTTAGATCAGATGATAAGCCTGCTGAAACGCCACAACACCTGGCAGGATTGCTTGTTCATTTTCGTGGGAGATGTGGCATCCGGAGAGCCCCCCAACGTTCCCTTCGACCCTGTGGGCAGTTTGCGGGAGGATCAACTCATAGTGCCACTCTTGGTCAAATTTCCGAGCAATGCCTGGGCCGGCCATAGTGTTGAGTCTCCCGTGATCACCGCCGACATTGCGCGCACTGTATACGATACATTGGGTCTTGATATCCCCGATGGGATCTCCGCCGCCAACTTGGGTCAAATTGCAGCGAACCGGGGCCCAGTGTCGGCGCGCCCCTTGGTGGCCACGCTTGGAAATCGGTACGCGTCCCGACTTGCCAATTGGCTATTGTTCGGAGAAATCGGCAAGGAGCCCAGCCTGTGTGAACTCTACGTTGACCCTGCCTGTACGACCAATCACTTCTCCGATCACCCGTGGACAGCCAAGGCAAGTTGGCAGTGGACACGGAATGAACTGCTGAGAATGCGAACAATTAATGCTGCGCCCGCGAGGGAGCCTGCGAGCATCGACGCTGACACCGCGGCCGCACTGATGGTTTGGGGCGATATTGATCAGTAAGATGACATGTTCCGGAGCCAGTCCGCCACTTCTGGCTGGCCCTTGTTGCTTGTCCTTCAGGCTAGTCCTAACCCTTCTGGCTTCTTGCTTCTGGCTAATCCTTGACCTACTTCGTGGCCCTGATCCTTCCCGTAACTCCAAATTGATCCATTCAGGAATAGGATTAGGTTCAGGGCTAGGGCTGGCCTGAAGTCATTGGCGAAAGCCTGAAGGAACAAGCCTGAAGTCATTGGCGAAAGCCTGAAGGGCTAGGCGTCATTTGGCGCTTGGTCGCGAGACTTGACAATGCGCCCAATTGCCTGAAATTCTGCTCATGCGAATCCTAAGCTGGAACGTCAACGGCCTGCGTAGCGCAATGGGCAAGGGCTTTTCCTCCTGGCTTTCTCGTTCTAAGGGGTCGATTGTAGGCCTCCAAGAGGTGCGCGCTCGAGAAGAACAGATCGAAGAATACTCGCACTCGTTAAAGACTTGGCAGCGCCATCTAGTGGCAGCTGAGCGCCCCGGGTACAGCGGTGTTGCGCTATTGGCGAAAAGCGCCCCCGACGCAATCGACACAACATTGGGTGAAGCCCGATTCGACGTCGAAGGACGCTTTCAGCTCGCTCGCTTTGGCCGGCTTGTCGTGGTCAATGCTTACTTCCCGAACGGCAAAGGGAAATTACGGGACAATAGTCGTGTCCCATTCAAACTCGACTTTTACCGGCGTGTCTTTGAATTGCTCGAGCGCGATAAAAAACGGGGAGTGCCCATTGTCGTGATGGGCGATTTCAATACCGCACACACCGAGATAGATCTGGCGCGCCCTAAACAGAACGTAAACATCAGCGGTTTCCTGCCAGAGGAACGCGACGAATTCGATCGACTGACTCAGTCTGGGTGGATCGACACATTCCGACGATACGAACGAGGCCCCGGTCATTACACTTGGTGGAGCCAGCGATTTGGCATTCGCGAAAAGAACATCGGTTGGCGCATCGATTACATTCTCGCGTCCCCCGGTGCGGCTCCTTCTTTAAAGGGCGCATTTATCCAACACAAAGTCCGCGGCAGCGATCACTGCCCGGTGGGCGTCGACGTGGACGATGCAATCGTTGAAGCTTGAGGTAGATTGGTGTCAAGGCCCGTGCGGAGCCGCATTCGGGGTATGCTGATTGGCGGGATTCTTATGTTCCGGCGCGGGAGTGTGGCCCGTTAGCGACGTTTGTGCAGGGTTTGCGCCGGCGGAGGGATTCACGCCACGTGGCAGGGGCAGATTTGCAATGGGGTTCGGGGCGGCAATGATAAGATTGCCGGTACTACCAGCTTCGCGATAAATATCCGGCAGTTTGGTCTGAAGATCATACTGCAGGTACTCTGGGTACCGGCGCAAAACATCTCCTACGCGCTCGATGCGAACGGCGATATTTTCGGCCTCTTGAGTGGAAAGCTGCTGTTGCATCTTTGCGGTTTCAAACTCAGCCTGCACCCGTTCACGCTCGGCAATTGCTTTATCTTTGAGCACGGCCTGGACCGCGCGATCCACGTTGGCTGCGTCCATCGCGTCGGGAAAGTCCAAATTGGACAGATCCACATCGTACACCACAACCATTTCTCGTTCCGTCGCGTTCATCTGCGCAATGAACTTCCTCCGAATCTCAGCCAGTACCTCCTCTCGATGTTCATTGACATCGTTGGCGCGGTACGGGGACACCACTTCGCGAACGGATGCCCCCACGGCTGAGCGTATGAATATATCGTAAAGCACCTTGGCCGTCACCGTGCCTGTTTCATCCGGCGATATTCGATCGAGCAGGCGCTTTACGCCGTCGTCGGTGCAATTCGCGGAAAAGCGTATGTAGACATCGAGGCCAAATTGAACGCCGTCCTTGGTCAGCGCGGTCAATGGTTCGCGTTCGCTGACCATTGAGCACTGCACTAAACGCAACTCATTGTATGTCCCAGTGAAGTACGTTCCGGGCCCTAAGACTGGACCCGTGAATCCGTGCCCTCCTGAGTAAAACGCGAAAAACCCAGATTTATCGAACATTCGCCCCCGATAAGCCTGGGGAATATCTTGACTGGCGCAGCCAACATTGCTCAACAAAGCAACTAGTCCGACGATTGCACCGCATTTCATTGCACCACCTCATGTGAAAGCGCAAAAGCGCGATTTGCAAGTTTACCCGTATCGACGCTGACCCATCTATCGCTAATCAATGCTCTGAACTACTGCTAGATCGCCCAGTCGCTTTCTGGATCCACGATAAGTACAGCCTCAGTCAATGTCGGACGATGTCGGTGCCGAAATTGGGCGTTTCCGTGCCGTCACAACCAAATTGCGGGAATAGTCCGCCTCGACTGGATAATCGCTGGGTGGCTTGTCGCATTTTGCCTTGCGCAATGCGTCGAGCTTTGAAACGGTAGGAGACCCCCTGATGGAGCCCGCCCCAAACTCCAATTTCCCCTCGGGACCCAAGCGATGGTCCGCCTGGGGTTTGGGCGGCCTGGTGGCGATGGCGTTCGTCGGCAGTGGTGCAACGGCGCTTCGTAGCGTAACGACTTACGCGCTTCTGGAGGTGGCTGCTCCCAAAATTGCCGCGGCGCGCTCTTTGTCGCAAAGGTCCGTCTTGACTGCGCAGGCGTTGACGCCGGAATTGCGACATCGCGGTTACAACGAGTGCAATCCTTACGACTTCGTAGGGCTAGGACCCTACGCACCCTATCGAAAGCTTCGGGTGGGGCGCATTGCCATCCCGCAAAAGGGCGGGCACACCAAGGACTTCGGCTATGACGTGGTCGTTCACTTTCATGGCCAAACCGCGATGCGCATGACGCTCGCGCAGGTGGCCCGGGGAGTGGCTTTCGTCGGCATCGACCTCGGGATCGCCAGTGGCGCCTATTCGGACGCATTTGCAGCGCCCGAAGCCTGGCCACAATTGAAGCGATCGATCGAGTCGGCGCTTAGGGCACAGTCGGGGGATTCGCGTGCCCACATCCGTCATGTGGCGTTGACCGCTTGGAGCGCTGGCTATGGTGCCATCAATGAAATCTTGAAGCATGACAAGGACGGCATCGACGCGGTCGTGTTGCTCGACGGCCTGCACGCTGCCTGGGATCCGACGCATGCCAACCGCGCCACGGGCGCCGATGTGACCGCGGGCCCCATCGCGCCCACGTTGGAATTCGCCAAGCTCGCGCTAAAGGGCCAGAAAATCTTCGTCTTTTCGCATTCCGAGGTCGATCCGGTTACGTATCCCTCGACCCGGTTGACCGCCGACATGTTCCTGCGCGAACTCGGACTCAAACGCCACAATGTGTCCAGCGGCTCTGATCGATTTGGTCTTTACGGCACGGTAGACACGCGGGGCGTGCATATCTGGTCGTATCGCGGCGGCGACAAGCCTGCCCATTGCACCCACCTTGCGCATATCGATCGGGCGGTGCGTGACATTCTGGAACCGGCTTGGCACACGCCGGCCATGGATCGCAATGTGCCGATGACCCCCGCCCCGAAGTTAGGCCCGGCGCCAACGTCGAATGGCCAGGGCGAACCCGAGGCGAGTAATCGTTCGTGCTCGGATGAGTCGGGTAAAAAAGCTGGGTAGTGACGCTAGTTCCTCAATGGCTGAAATCTCGGATAAACGCGACCAAGAGCCGCGGGCGGGGTCGGGGCCCCGACCGCCAACACGACGAAGCCTATCCCAGAATGGCATTGAGACTTGTACGTTATCGCTTGAGACGTCCCTAACAGTTTCGCGATAAAGAAGGACCGCCCAAGCAAGCAAGAACTCGGCATTTTCTCGCCGAAACGCCTCATTCGGACAACGCAAAACGGCGCGCGCCTTGCTGCGCGCCTGTGATTAAGCGACAACGCCCGCCATGCCCGAGTTTATCTTCACGATGCGGGAGGTCACCAAGGTCCACCCGCCGGACAAGAAGGTGTTGGAGGATATCACCTTGGCCTTCTTTCCCGGGGCCAAAATTGGCGTGATTGGCGCAAACGGCTCTGGAAAGTCGTCGTTGTTGCGCATCATGGCTGGCGTAGATAGGGAACACTTTGGGGAAGCCCGGCCACATCCTGGAACGCGGGTCGGCTACTTTGCCCAAGAGCCCGAACTGGGTGAAGCAACTACCGTGCGCGATGCCCTTGAGCTGGGCGTCGCTGATATTCGCGCCGTCCTCGACCAGTTTGAGCAGGTCAATCTGCGACTGGCAGAACCTCTCAGCCCGCAAGCCATGCAATCCGCCTTGGCGGAGCAAGCAGGCCTGCAAGATCAAATTGACGCGATCGATGCATGGAATTTGGAGACCACTCTTCAAACGGCGCACGTAGCGCTGCGGTTGCCGCCACTGGACGCAGAAATTAGAGTCCTATCTGGCGGCGAGAAGCGGCGCGTTGCATTGGCCTGCGTGCTTCTGGGGCGCCCCGACATGCTGCTGCTCGATGAGCCCACCAATCACTTGGACGCAGAATCGGTGGCTTGGCTGGAGCGATTCCTGCTCGAATACGCGGGAACGGTCATCGCAGTCACTCACGATCGGTACTTCTTGGACAATGTCGCGGGCTGGATATTGGAGCTCGACCGCGGACGCGGTTATCCGTTCAAGGGCAACTACACCGGTTGGCTCGAACAAAAGAGCGCCCGGCTGGCCATTGAGGAAAAGCAAGAAAGCGCCCGGCAAAGAAAACTCAAGCATGAGCTCGAGTGGGTGCGATCAAGCCCACGGGCGCGCCAGGCCAAGAGCAAAGCCCGCCTTGGAGCTTATGAAAGCCTGCTTGCACAGTCGTCCAAAGGGCAACTGGACGCGTCGGAAATCAGCATTCCTCCGGGACCTCGTTTGGGCGATCTGGTCGTTGAATGTGAAGAGCTCTCCAAGGGCTTCGGAAACCGACGACTGATCGAAAAGCTGAGTTTTCGTCTGCCCAGAAACGGAATTGTCGGTGTGATAGGGCCCAACGGTGCCGGAAAGACAACGCTAGTTCGAATGTTGATCACTGAAGAGAAACCCGATGCTGGCAAACTCGCGGTAGGTGACACGGTCAAGTTTGCATACGTGGACCAAAGTCGAGCCAGCCTGGTAGGGGGGCACAGTGTTTGGCAAGAGATCTCTCAAGGTGAGGACAGATTGGTGCTCGGCGGTCGCGAAATTGCTTCAAGGGCTTATTGTTCCTGGTTCGGATTTCGAGGCAGCGACCAGCAAAAACCCGTGGGCAAATTGAGCGGCGGCGAGCGTAATCGAGTCAACCTGGCCAAGTTGCTCAAAGAGGGCGGC
Source organism: uncultured delta proteobacterium (assembly GCA_963835565.1). GTDB lineage: Bacteria > Myxococcota_A > Polyangia > Polyangiales > Polyangiaceae > FEN-1139. Next base: position 132,996 of record CAWIGY010000083.1, on the reverse strand, counting down.
AACGTGCTGCTGCTAGACGAGCCCACCAACGATCTTGACGTGGATACACTCCGATCCTTGGAAGAGGCTCTACTTGATTTTGCGGGCTGCGCGGTTGTCATTAGCCATGACCGATGGTTCCTGGACCGGATTTCCACGCACATGTTGGCCTTCGAAGAGGATGGGAAGGTGACTTGGTTCGAAGGGAATTATCAGGCGTACGAGGAGGACCGACAGCGGCGACAAGCTGCATCGAACGGCGAGCCGCGGAAAATCAAGTTCAACAAGCGCGGCATTTGACTTGCAGTTTGATGCCTGAATCCTTGGGCAATAGAGTATGTAGACTCGCGGTCGAATTGATAAATTCCCAGGAAATCCATAGGGTTCGAGAACCGTCAGCTATTGATCGAGTCAGAGGCTTTCTGCGAGCAAACCAGGGGAAGCCATTGGTTTCCGGACTATCGATGGCACCTAGCAGGAAACGCGGTGTAGACTAAGGGTCGAGCGTAGCGAAAGTTGCTGTGGGGGCGCATGGTATCTGACTCTGGTTCTATTTTAGTTATTGATGATCATCCGCGGATTCGAGCCGGGCTTGTTCGGCTTGTTGAAGAGCTTGGGCATACGGCCGTAGAAGCTGACTCCTTGGAAGCTGGGTTGGAACAACTAGAGCGCACGCCCTTTCGACTGGTACTTCTGGACTTACTCCTTCCGGGCATGCATGGCTTTGATGGCCTGCGCGTGATTCATGAACGTTTCTCTGACACGCCCGTAGTTGTTATTTCGGGTACAGCTACAGTGGAGTTGGCGGTAGCCTGCATGAAACGCGGGGCGAGGGACGTTATTCCAAAACCCTTCGATCCCGATGTCGCTCTTGAACTAATTCGAGCTGCATTGGAGCCACCCAGTGCAACTTACGTGCGAAACGACAATCGACCCGAACGCGCTCGAGACGCCGTGCGGAGAGCCACCGATTGTTGGGCGCTATCGCCGCGACAGGCCGAAGTTCTCGAACTTCTGGTCACCGGAGCATCCAATCGCACGATAGCTGACTCGCTGAAGTGTGCGGAAAGCACAGTGGAAATGCATGTGACCACGCTGCTCAAGAAATCGTCGACAGCGCAGCGTGCCGAGTTGGTCGCCCGTTTCTGGATGGATTTTGGCACGTAGTTCTTGGGCATTGAAGTCTTGGCCCGGGACTCTTGTGGCTGATGACATGCATGGTTTTGCCTGTCAAAGTAGGAATGTTGCCGGCGAGAAACGCTAAAGTATAGGCAAATCCGGACAAAGGACCGCGAGCGGGGTCGGGGGCCTGCATTCGCCTAATACTAGGTCCGATTATCCGTCTCAGCGTTTATCAACGGCCACAATTTCAGGTTCGCTACGACTGGGGCGTTTTCGCGTGCTGGATATCGGTAACTTTGAATCTGCCGCGTCGAATGCTCGCGTAAAGCCTTGCAGTCGCCTTGGGCCACGAAATGGTTACGCGGGCCCCTCCCGAGCTGGGGTTGGAAATGGTGAGAGTTCCCCCATCCCGCGTCACCAATTGATGGCAACTGTAAAGGCCAATCCCCGAACCTTGGGCTTTTGTGGACACTTTAGGGCTCGGGTATGATTCAAGCACTACGTTCGGAAATCCAAGACCATTATCTTCGACTGTCAATGTAACTGTGTCGTCAGCGGCTGCAATGCGACAAACTGTTTCCTTGTTGGCACCGTGGCGTTCGGCCTGGCAGGCGTTAATCACGAGATTCTCGAGGATTCGCTTCAGTGTCGATGCGCCTCCAATAATGGACACCCTCGCTTCGGAGGCTGACTCGTCGCATTCGACTCGACATTTTACGTCCGGATACAAACGTGCGACAAGCTCCACGCAATGCTCAACGGGCTCGACCAAGCAGATGGTAGCGCCAACAATTGGCTGCAACCTCACACTTTGACGTGATGACATTATGTGTTCGCCGATTTGTGACAGCTCGCCCACGAGTTCCTGTGACAAGCTGCGTGCACGGCGCAGACCCGGCTCCGTGCCCTTATCCAGAGCGCGCGACAAATCACGAACCATGAATAAGCTGGCCGTCATTGCATTGCTGAGATCGTGCAAAATACTGTCCTGTTGAGCCCAGGATTGCTCGGTAACCTTGCGTGGTCGTCCCGACGACATTTTCATGGGGTGGCGCAGGTTGTTCATGCACTCGCTCTATACCAATTGCGCGCAGCGACAGACTCAATGCCGTACCCATGACACCTATCAGCACTATTGCGAGAATTGGCGTGGTATTGGATCTTGCCACGCAGCTAAGCGCTAGCGCCGTCCAGATTGCCACAAGTTCCGACGTCGGTCGTTTGCTGAATGCCGGATCGTGGAGCCGCTGTGCAATAAGCCACATCAGCCAGGCAACGCTGATGAGTTGAACCGGCGAATTCGTAGTCGCAATAAACAGACCGGCACCTGCATAAGATAGGAAGCTTGCCGTCCAAGCGGTGGCGGCACAACCGCGCACGGAAAAGCGTTGCTGGGGTACAATCCAAGCCGCAACAAATTCCGTGACCACGGCCACTGAGCAAATCGTCATCCATAGGAAGAAGGAAAGTCCGAACTTGGACCAACCTCCGGCCCATCCCCAGCAAAACGTGATCGCAGAGAATGAGACCCAGCCGGCAAACCGGACCCATCGAGAACGGGTCGCAACCCCTCGAGAGCCCGTTAGAGGCGCCGACCTTGCCAAGACTGATCTTCCCACCTCTTCAGCTATATCACAGCTCTCAGCCCACATGCGGATGTCGTGGATACCTGGTTGAAATATTCCGCTATGGTTATATTACCGCAGTTTGTTTCCCTGCTGATTAGCCTGCAAGGCGCGCAGGACTCGGCGAAAATAACCTGGTTTGACGGGCCGTTTGCCTTGGGCACACAGAAGGCCCGTTCGAAGTCTGGCAAACTCATTGGCAAAGGCTGGGGTTCAGGGCAGGACTCAAGGACGCTGGCCTTATGATTGCAGCCATATTGTCTACCGGCACTGAACTGACCCGCGGTGAGCTGGTCAATACGAATGCAACTTGGATCGCATCAGAGTTGACGCTGCTGGACCTCGCGGTCACAGCCATCGATGTGGTTGACGACGATTCGGAACGAATCGCGGACGCATTTCGGCGCTTGTCGTTCTTCCCACGATATTGTCGTGTGCACGGGCGGTTTAGGCCCGACCACGGATGACGTTACCGCAGAGGGCCTCGCACTAGCCGCCAACACAGAATTGGAAACACATGAGCCATCGCTCATTGCCATCAGGGCTCGCCTCACCCAGTCGGGCCGTTCTATCACGGCGTCCAATGCCAAGCAGGCAAGGGTTCCCCTTGGGTGCTCAGTAATTCCCAATTGTCTTGGCACGGCACCAGGCTTCAGTTTGAAGCTAAATCGGGCGATCGTTTATTGTTTGCCAGGCGTGCCGACCGAAATGAAGGCCATGTTTGGGTCATCTGTCGCACCGGAAATACTGAGGGGCCACCGGCCGGCCCACGTGCAAATTGTGATTCACACACTTGGAATGGCGGAGTCCGCCGTCAATGATGCGCTCTCAGGGATTGAAGCGAAATATGGCGTGACACTTGGATACCGTGTCCATTTTCCGGAACTGGCCGTCAAAGTGATAGCGAGGGCAGGCTTCCGAGCTGAGGCTAGCGACCGTGCGGAAAATGCCGCTAGCGCCGTTTCCGCGCTACTGGGCGACGCCGTAGTCTTCGGGCGCGATGACGCCAATTTGCCCTCTGTCTTGGTTCAAATGCTGCGCGTAAGAGGTCTCCGCCTCGGCATCGCCGAATCCTGCACCGGGGGATTGGTTAGCACCCTTCTAACGGAACAACCGGGCGTCAGCGACGTGTTTGCCGGGGCGGTCGTGGCCTATTCGAACGAGGTTAAGCGCAAGCTATTGGGTCTGCCCGCTGAACTCATTGATGAATACGGCGCCGTAAGTGAGCCAGCCGCACTCGCCATGGCCGAAGGCACGCGTCGCGCCCTACATTGTGACGTGGGATTGGCAATCACCGGAATAGCTGGGACCGACAGGTGCAACCACGGATAAACCGTTGGGAACCGTGCATTTTGCAGTATCCGGGCCTAATCTACTGTGCCACCACCATCGCGTATTGAGACTGGGACCGCCCCAGAGTTCAACGCATGGCAGCCTTTTTGGCCCTCAATTGGATTCGGCGACTCTTGCTCGATCCTTGCGCGGAGCCCATGTGAAATGCATCGAGTTGCCCATTTCTCCATCCATGCTGCGCGCATTTGTGGCTTTGGCTTTGCCGGAGCCAGCCTTGCGGCAATTGGCGAGCGCCCAGAGACAACTGGATGAAACGGCGAGGCGGAATGGCACTCGCCTGCGCCTGACGCCAAGCCATCAATTTCACATTACCCTGGCGTTTCTGGGCGACGTGGCAACCGCCCAAGTTCAACCCATCATTGAAGCTACACGGGAAGTAGCGGCCCAGTACTCGGGCTGCCACTTGGTTCCTCGGGCGTTAGTGGCTTTTCCGTCGACACGACAGGCCAGGGTAATCGCCGTCACGTACGAGGAGATTTCCGGCAATCTCGCCAAGCTTGTGTCGGTGTTACACGATCGACTGCGCGAATGCGGCTGTTCTCTTGAGAATCGTGCATTTCACGCCCATGTCACCTTGGCGCGCCTACGCATAGCGCAGCAGATGTCGTTGCAAGAAGTGGCCACAGGTGCTCTGGCGGGGCCCATTTTGTGCCAAAGAATCGTGGTATTTCAGTCAGAATTAAAGGCAACGGGAGCAGAACACCGCCCGCTCGGCTACGCCGAATTAGGAATCGCTTGAACGCGGGGAGGATTTAATCCTGTGCTACACGATCAAAAGATAGTCGTCCAACACCGCGATCCACGCGAACAAGATCACCGGGGCCCACATCGCCACTAATCACGCGTCGGGCCAGTTCGTCTTCAAGATGTCGCTGCAGAGCACGTTTGAGCGGGCGCGCACCATACTGTGGGTCAAAACCAATCTCGGCCAACCAATCCCTCGCGGCGGAAGTAACTTCCAACCGAAGTTGTCGTGTCGCCAATCGTTCTTCAATGCGCCCTAACTGAACGTCAACGATTCGCCGAATGTTATCTTTGCTAAGGCGGTGGAATATCAGCGTTTCATCGATACGATTCAAGAACTCGGGTCGAAAATGCGACTTTAGTGTCTCGGCCATGCCCCGCTCGAGCGCTAGACGCCGTTCTTGCTCCGACAAATCGCGGCGCTCTTCCAGCGCGGCGAGCATTTCCGATCCCAAATTGCTGGTCAAAATGATCACCGTATTCTTGAAGTCCACCGTGCGTCCTTGACCATCGGTGAGGCGGCCGTCGTCGAGAAGCTGAAGTAATGTGTTGAATACATCTGGATGGGCCTTCTCGATTTCGTCAAACAGAATTACGCTGTACGGTCGGCGCCTCACCGGCTCGGTTAATTGCCCCCCTTCTTCGTATCCCACATATCCGGGCGGTGCCCCGAGCAGTCGCGACACCGTGTGCCGTTCCATGTACTCGCTCATGTCGAGGCGAATAATGGCTCGTTCGTCGTCAAAGAGTTGTTCGGCAAGAGCCCGAGCGGTCTCCGTTTTTCCAACGCCCGTAGGGCCGAGAAACAGAAAGCTTCCGATTGGTCGAGCGTCGTCGCCTAGGCCCGCGCGCGACCGTCGCACGGCATTTGCTACCGCCTGAAGGGCTTCATCTTGCCCGACTACACGTGCTCGCAGGTGCTCTTCCATGTCGAGCAGTTTCTGCAGGTCGCTTTGCAGCATTTTCGCAACGGGTATGTGTGTCCACTTGGACACAACCACCGCTATGTCTTCTTCGGTCACTTCCTCCTGCAACATGCTGCCGTTCTTTTGAACACGTGCCAGTTCATCGCGGGCAGCCTGCATAGCACGTTCAACTTCTGGAATACGTCCATACTGCAGCTCAGAAGCTTGTTGATAGTCAGCCGCCCGGCGCGCTTGTTCCATTTGCACCTTCAGCGCATCGAGCCGTACTTGCTGCTCACGAATCGCGTCGATAATTTGCTTTTCTCTGAGCCATTTGGCGCGCGCCGCGTCGCGCTCGCTGGTAAGCTCGGCCTTGTCTTTGCGCAGTTCGTCCAGCCGTAGGCGGCTTGCGGCATCGCGTTCTCGCTCAAGAGCCTTTTCTTCGATGGCCAGCTGAATAAGCCGCCGTTCCATTTGGTCGATGGGCGCCGGCAAACTGTCAATTTCCATTTTTATTTTGCTGGCGGCTTCGTCCACGAGGTCAATCGCTTTGTCCGGCAAGAATCGATCGGTGATATAGCGATTGCTGAGCGTGGCCGCAGCAATGAGTGCCGCATCCTGAATGCGGATCCCGTGGTGCAATTCGTAGCGCTCCTTGATGCCACGCAAGATGGCGATTGTGGCTTCCACGCTGGGCTGAGCCACAACGACGGGTTGAAAACGCCTCTCGAGGGCAGCATCTTTCTCAATGTGCTTTCTGTATTCATCAAGCGTAGTTGCCCCGATGCAGCGCAGCTCTCCGCGCGCCAGCGCAGGCTTTAGCATGTTGGCCGCATCCATAGCGCCCTCGGCGGCGCCCGCTCCAATTAGCGTGTGCAGCTCGTCAATGAAGAGCACCACTTTCCCCGCGGCGGCCTCGACTTCCTTTAGGACGGCCTTGAGACGATCCTCGAATTCGCCACGGAATTTGGCTCCTGCCACCATGCTCGCCAGATCGAGAGACAATAAACGCTTTTCCTTCAAAGAATCTGGCACATCTCCGGTCGCAATCCGTTGCGCAATGCCCTCAGCGATGGCCGTCTTGCCAACGCCAGGTTCACCGATTAGAACTGGGTTGTTCTTCGTACGCCGGCTCAGGACCTGCATGACGCGACGTATCTCTTCATCGCGACCAATGACCGGGTCAATATTTCCCTTTCGAGCCAGCTGGGTAAGGTCTCGGGTGTATTTTTCTAGCGCCTGGAATTTGCCCTCAGGGTTCTGGTCCGTCACGCGCTGCGAGCCGCGGATCTCCGCCAGCGCTTGCAATAGCCTTTCGTAGGTGATGCCCTGCCGTTCAAGGATGAGCTTGATTTCCTTGTCCAAGTGGGCTGACGCCAGCAAAAATACTTCAGCCGGAAATGAAGTCGTCTTTAAGCTTTTTGGCTTCATCCTCTGCGCCTTGTATCAACGCCAAGGTGCGTGAGTTCAGCCGGGGCTCTCCGCCACCGGATACCCGCGGAAGCTTTTGCAACCGTTCATTGAGCGCCGCAATAAGGCGTTCAGCGTTTCCCGAAGCCCGCTCGAGGAGCAGCGTCCCGGTGCTTTCTGGTTGGGCCAACATGCTCACGAGCAGGTGCTCAGGCAGTAATTCCGGGTGCCCGCTTCGGACGGCGTTGGAAAACGCGTCCTGCAGGGCTTCTTGACTCTTGCTGGTCAAACGGTCAGTGCGCATATTGGTTATGCGCTAAGTTAAGTTGCACAACGGCACTAGCAAGGGCCTCGCGTCAAGCGAGCGAGGGCGCCGTCAGTTCATGAATCGATTGAGGCTTCGACGCGCCCGCGGATGGTTGCCAGCAGTTCTTCCGCCCTGCTAAGGCCAAGTTCCGCGACAAGTTGCCTAAATTTTCGCTCCAATTCGATGCGAGCTTCCCAATCAACCGGCACGTTGAGCGTTTCGATGACAGACCGCCGGGAAGGCGGCGCGGCTGCAGAGTTCTGGAGCGCGTCGACTGCGCGTCCCGCCTTCGCGATTCGCGGCTCCCGTAATGCGGCCCGGATCGCGAATGCTGCTGCGTTGAGTCGAGACCGGCTCCTCTTCCTCATCGAAGTCTTCCAATTGGGCGTTCTCGTCTAGCTCGAGCAAATAAAAGACGTACCCGAATTCTTTCGAGTAGCGCTCGACGATGTCCATTTCGCGCTCAGTTTCGGACAGGATGGCTTCGATTGTCCGCGGTACGGTATGGTTCGCGCGAAACGTCGCGATACGGCGCCGAAGGGGTCGATAATATTCATTCCACCAGTCGTCGGTCGGCAAAGTGAACGTGTCTAACACCCGGAATCCGACTCGCTCGGCAGAGCTGCAATTACCGGCGCTGTTTCTCATTCCAGGATAGGCTTTCTTCCAGAATGCCCTTGGCTCGTCCGAAGGCGTGGGAACCAGCCAAGTAAGCTCCGTCAGGGCCACACGCCCACCCGGCGCCAATAGGGGGCGCCAAAGTGTCAGCGCTTGTTCGAATCCGACGAGATACGCAGCACCCTCCGACCAAATGAGGTCATAGCTGCAGGGAGGTTCCTCAAGCTGAGTAAAGTCACCCATTCGGATTTGAATGAGAGATTTTAGGCCTTCTTGCTCGGCATTAGCGGCCAGCGCCTCGAGAAATGGCGGATGTTGGTCGATCGCGACGATGGGGGATTTCAGCTCACGCGCGAGCAGTAATGTTGAGGCGCCGCTACCACAGCCAAGATCGATGACTCGCAGAGGCTTGGGCAATTTGCCCAGGCGGCGCAGCGCTTCATGCGTACTGCTCTCTGATCCGGGCCCTTGACGTGGCAGACCTTCGTAGAGTGAGAAAAAGGCTTCCTCAGGAGTCATTTCGCGGCAGGCGCTTAGCACATTCTACGCGGAGTTACTGCCGAACACGCCCGGCCCGCAAGCTGAACGCGTTGTTGGATTGCCCCCGTTAGCGACTCGGGTCAGTAGTATGGTGCCCACTTGCCGTTCGCTCCAGCAGGTCTGATGAATCTTGCATGATGTCCGGCGCGGCAGCCCAACGTCCAACCAAGGTGATCTATGAATTCACTGTGAAGACCATCGAGGGCAAAGAAACCACCCTGCTACCTTACGAGGGCCAGCTTTTGCTCATTGTAAATGTGGCCAGCCGTTGTGGCTACACCAAGCAATACGCCGGGCTTGAGGCTCTGCACCGCAGGTATCGGGCCAAGGGTTTTTCGGTTCTGGGGTTCCCTTGCAACCAATTCGGCGGTCAGGAGCCCGGGTCTGAATTGCAGATTCTGGAATTTTGTTCGACGCGCTACGATGTGACATTTCCACTGTTCGCGAAAATTGACGTCAACGGGGAGAATGCGCAGCCTCTTTACGTTTGGTTGAAGTCTCGAGCGACAGGGATTTTTGGTTCCGAATCGATCAAATGGAATTTCACGAAATTTCTTGTCGATCAAAGCGGCAATGTCATTGGCAGATATGCGCCTAACGTGACGCCGGCCGAAATCGAAACGAAAATCGCTGAACTTTTGGGATGAAAGGGTCGCCAGCGGCGCGATTCCATCAAAGTGACCTGTCCTGTCGATTCCGTAGAATCGAGGTGCTAACGGCTCGCCATGGCGTATAGATAACGGGCAATGTTGGCGACTTCTTCGTCACTAAGCTTCGCGCCATTCTTACTCCGCATGCGATTGACAGTGGATTCCCATGCGTCGCGGGGCACTGCGGACTCGGACTTCAATGCGTGGCATTTTCCACACTGGCTTAGGTAGGCGTGTCGACCTGATTGAAGTTCTTCCATGCTGGTACCAGGCCAATGCATGTTGGCTGTTTTAACGTCCGCAGTGCTTGGAGGCGGAAGCGTCCCCCCGCAAGCGAGAACTGCGACCACTGCTACGAATGCAACTACGATTCTCGAGACCGTTCGCAAATTGGTTTGATCTGCCACAATCATGATCCAGCTTTTGATAGCAGATAGTCTTATCCGATTGCACGCCGAAAATGAGGCACCCCCGCGATAGCAGAGACACCGGCCATCGGCCTACATTTACTCACGCAACTGGTGTGCCGCCGGAGGAAACGACACGCCTATATTGCGCTTCTTGCACAGCGGACGCCGGCCATGACCATGCGCCAATGGCCAGGATGGTGAACGCGATTGGTCACTCGTAGCCCATTTGCGGGATAGTTGAACGCACCACCTCGGAGTACTCGCTCGCATACGGTCGGAATTGGATTCGTGCCAGTGAATCCCTTGCGTTTCTCCCTGCGTAACCAATTTTGAGTTTCGATAATCTGCTCGCACGTGCCCGGTTCGCCGCGGGATGAACCGGCTCGGCGGTAAGCGATTGGATCGTAGTAATCGGACATCCATTCCCATACATTGCCCGCAAGATCCAGATGACCGTAGGGGCCGGCACCCCTTGGAAAAGAGCCAACGTCGCAGGTAGTGCCCAGCGGCGTGCCGATGTGTCGGGCGAAGCAAGCATGAATTGCAGGATCCGGCGCAGAATCTCCCCAAGGGTATTTGCGGTTGTCATCGCCCCGTGCCGCGCGTTCCCATTCCGCTTCACGCGGCAGCCGTTTGCCTCGATATTCACAGTAGGCGAGAGCTTGGTCCCAGGATATGCCCGATATGGGTTGTAATGGTTGCCGAAATCGACTGTCATTACCTGCCCCGAAACTCTTGGCCACATCCGGTCGATACATCGTGCAGACCCCTACTTGCATGCATTCCGTGTAGTCCCTAACCGTGGCTTCGGTAACGTCTAGCCAAAAGGCCAAAACCGTAACGGTGTGCAAAGGGTGTTCGTCCTCTTCTCCGCCTATGTCCGCGCCCATCATGAACGTTCCGCCCGGTACGCGGATCATACCCTGTTGGCTAGTCACTGGCTCGGAGCCATTCGGCACGTTCGGAATGGATTGCGATAGCGTTGGCTCACTCAGCGGGGTGGGAGCCAACTCGTTCGCTCCGCTATTCGTCTTGGCCAGACCACCTGGTTGTTGCAAAAGGTACGGGTCGGGCACTGTCGCGCGTGAGCTCGTGGGCCCGCCTGGCGAACTTGCCGCGCAGCCGAGCAACAACGCGGCTCCGAAGGCGAATTTGGCTCGACTGGTGCATTGCACTCGTTGAGTCTGTCGGCCTCGATTCGATCTGTCAAAGCTACTGCGGTCAAGCGCGCGACTTGGTCGTGAAATCCCGCTTAAATATCCAGATTTCGAACGGTCAGCGCGTTATCCTCAATGAATTTTCGCCGCGGCTCCACTTGGTCGCCCATCAGAACACTGAAAAGCTTGTCGGCAGCTACAGGGTCGTGAATTCTAACCTGCAAGAGACTGCGACCGTTTGGTTCCATGGTTGTTTCCCAGAGCTGATCGGCGTTCATTTCACCGAGGCCCTTGTAATGCGTGATATGCATTCCTTTGCGTCCACGTTCGGCAATATAGGCTTCCAGCGATTCCGGGTCGGACAACTCAACGCTTTGGTTGCCCTGGCTGGTGGCCAAGTATGGGGGTTCACCAATTGAACGGACATCCTTTTCTAACTCGAGAAGCTCGTGATATTCAGCTGACTCGGCGAGCTTCCAATCCAGTATAGCCGGTTGAGCAGATTCTCCGGGGCGAAACTTCACATTGATACACGCGGCTCCGTGCCGCTTGTCCCATTCGACGGTCACAGCAAGCGGCATAAGCTCCGGGTTTCTAAGTGTCAGGAACTGCTCGAGTTTTTGGGCAGCAGCTTCGACTTTGGCTCGGTCGCGAAAGTCGCCCAGCGTCAATGGACTGCACCGCATCAATGCTGCCACTGCTCGCGAATCTGTGCGCCGATCTATCTTCTTCAAGACTTGACGCTGCGTCTTTAGGCGCGTGGCTAATTGATAGAGAGACTTTCCCAACAACTCGGGGCCGTGCTGGGCCTTGATGGTAAGCCCTTCGATGCCATTTTCCAGAAGGAAGGCGTCGAGCGCCATGGCGTCCTTCATGTACAGCATCTTCTTGCCTTTTCTCAGTCCGAACAGTGGGGGTTGGGCAATATATAGAAATCCCTTATCAATGAGTTCAGGCATCTGCCGATAGAAAAAAGTCAACAGCAGCGTGCGAATATGGCTGCCGTCAACGTCAGCGTCGGTCATCAGCACAATCTTGTGGTACCGAACCTTTGATACGTCGAAACTGCCGTTGTCGCTTATGCCACAACCTAGGGCGGAAATAAGTGTGGCGACTTCCTGAGATGACAGCATCTTATCCAAGCGCGCTCGTTCGACGTTAAGAATCTTGCCCTTGAGTGGCAATATTGCCTGGAAATGCCGATCACGGCCTTGCTTCGCGCTGCCGCCTGCACTTTCTCCTTCAACGATAAATAATTCGCTGAGGGACGGATCTCGACTTTGACAATCTGCAAGCTTACCTGATAGTGACGTGCTATCGAGCACGCCCTTGCGTACGACTTCGCGAGCCTTGCGCGCCGCTTCGCGAGCCTTCGCGGCCAGAACAGCCTTCTCGACCACTTTGCGGGCTATTTGGGGATGTTCTTCGAGATAACGCGCAAGCTGATCGCTGACCGAATTCTCAACGATCCCTTTCACGTCGCTGGACACGAGTTTGGATTTAGTTTGAGAATCGAAAGAGGCGTCGGGGTGCTTGATGTGGATTACCCCGATGACACCTTCACGAGTGTCTTCCCCGGAGAGACCATTTTTCGAGTCTTTTAGCAAATTCTGTTGCTGTGCGTAGGTGTTGAGTGTCTTGGTAAGCCCCGTACGCAGACCCGTGAGGTGGGTGCCTCCATCTTTGTTAAAGACATTGTTCGTGTAGCAATAAATTTGCTCAGCGTAGGCGCTTGTCCACTGCAACGCCACGTCAACTACGATGTTGGACGACTCGTCGGCGGCATTGGGCACCTCTTGCTTGAAAGAAATGACTTCTTCGTGTACCGGCTCCTTGGTCTGGCTGAGCAGCGCAACGAATTCGCCGATGCCGCCCCGATATTCGTAGGTTTCCCTACGACCTTCCCCGCGTTCATCTATGAATATCAGTAGCAGGCCACTGTTCAAAAAAGCCAGTTCGCGCAAGCGATTTGCAAGGATATCGTGATCGTACTCAAGATAAGTGAATACTTCAGGATCTGGTTTGAAGGTAACTTTGGTCCCGGTTTGATCGCTCTCACCAATCTCTGCAAGTGGGGCGACGGGAACTCCGCGAGCATATTCTTGAAACCAAACCTTGCCTTCGCGTTGGATTTCTAGTCGAAGTACCTCACTTACGGCGTTTACCGCACTAACACCTACGCCATGAAGTCCTGCGCTTACTTTGTAGCTGGAGTGATCAAATTTACCGCCGGCGTGCAGTACAGTCATCACAACTTCTGCTGCACTCACCCCTCGATCTGGCATTATTCCGACGGGAACGCCGCGGCCATCGTCTTCGACGGTAACAGAACCATCAAAATGGACGGTGACGGTAATTTCCTTGCAATAACCGGCAAGATGTTCGTCGACCGCGTTGTCAACACATTCCCATACCAAGTGGTGGAGCGCAGAACCGTCGTGAACATCCCCGATGTACATGCCGGGACGTTTTCTGACAGCTTCAAGCCCCTCGAGAATTGTAATATTTTGTGCGCCGTAGCCATCTGTCGGGCGTGATGACAAAGACTGCGGTACGTCGGAGGTCACGTTTCCGTTCATGGTGTCGGCCAGCGCGTTGCGGTTAAGTCATGGTAATGCGCGGTGCTGGCTGCGTGCCTTTGACAAAGGGCGAGACAGCCAGCGCAATACGACCGCAACAACGGATTTCACTACGGCTTCGTATAGTCCCACTGGCCCGCTCCGGCAAGCACAATTGCCGGAAATATTAGGTCAAATCAGACGTTTCCTCAGTATGCAGTATCGAGTTGAGTTCGGTTTTTGACCTAGTGGCCAATGACGCGAGTTGGCACTAGGGTTTGCGCAGAATTTCACCGTCATCTACCGAGAAATTCCTTTGTTCTTTTTTGGTCATTGCCAGGGCAGAAACGAAATCACAGCGCGGCGTGCTCAAGAATACCTGGCTGCGAGTGTCGCGTAACCATTCGAAAACACTAAGTGTTCTGGATTGATCGAGTTCGCTCGCTACGTCATCAAGTAGAAGAATCGGGTGCGATTGGCGCACCGCTTGAATGCACTTGAGTTCAGAGAGTTTTATTGCCAAAGCTAATAATCGCTGCTGGCCTTGCGATGCGTGGCGACGCGCGGTCCGCCCGGATAGCGACAATTGTAGGTCGTCGCGATGCGGGCCAAATGAAGGTTGGCCATGTTGCCGGTCACTGGTGCGGCGTTCGACAAGCTCTCGACGATAGGCTTCCCCGTCAGCTACTTGCACTCCGGCAAAGTGTACTTCCAGACTCAATGATTGTGCACAAAGAGCGTTGAAGGTCTCATTGAGGTAGTGACACAGACTGCGAGCCGCCCTACTATGCGCCTCGGCGTACTGCAAGCCCCGTTCGACGATTATTGCCTCAAAAGCAGCTAGCGATTTCACGTCGTCACAGGATTTGTCTAAAAGCCGTTGCCGATGGCGAAGAGCGCGTGAGTATGCCAGGCGGCATTCCTGTGTCGTTGAATCGGTGTAAAGCGCAATACGGTCAAGCAAGTTTCTTCGGGCAGCAGCAGCTCCTGTTACCAGGTCGAGATCGTTAGGGTGGAAGACCACCATAGGCGTATGTATTGCATAGGATGCCATACTCCTACTGCGTTTTCCGTCGATAAACCCTTGCCGATCGTTTGTTCCAATTACAACACGTTGTTGGCGGCAAAGGCCATCATCATTGACCGTTGCGTTAACGGTTAGTTCTGAGGCGCCTTGTTGCACGACTTCGCGAATCTGTTCCGTTCGAAAACTGCGGCCGGTTGCGGCTACGCATAGTGCCTCGAGTAAGCTGGTTTTACCTTGGCCATTACCTCCAATGACGACATTAAGAGCAGGGGAAAATGAGAGAGCCGCAGTATGCAGATTCCGCAGTCCGCAAACGATCAGTTGTTCGAAATTAAGTTCGGCTATCAAATCCGCATCGGCATGACAACTGCGAGAAAATCGAAAGCGTCTGATGTAGCTGCTGGCCTTATAACAGCCGGATCAAGCTCCCCACCAAGACCAACTAGCAACTCGTCGTCGGGAATTGCGTTGACAATATCTAAGAAGTACTTAGCATTAAACCCGATCGTGATGTCAGGACCATCGTATTCAATTCCTACTTCATCGAAACCCTCACCACTTTCGGGACTTTCAGTTTCGAATCGCATTGTGTCGCGAGTGAGAGTCAGCTTTACGCCACCTGTGCGATCGCTGGCGGCAACCGAGACAGCTTTGAGGGCATCTGCAACACCGAGGCGCGGTGCGCGTACCACTCGCTCTGAAGTGCTCGGTATTACCTGCTCATAGGGTGGAAACTGGGCATCCACGAGCTTGACGCTAAATTCTAATGCTCCAACACGAAAAAATGCATTGGGTCCTTGACGCATTAATTCAAGTCTTGGCTCGTTTCCTGAAGCGTCATCACTCTTGGTGGCCTCAGCCATAGCGTCGTCACAGATTCGCTTTAACTGCTGAATGCCTTTTAGGGGAACTAGTAATGTATGTGTCGTAGAAGTGTTGGGTATCGTTGCTTCGGCCTTTGTCAGTCGATGACCATCAGTAGTCACTATTCGCAGTCGCCCATTTTCTTCCTCAATCAAAGCACTGTTAAGTGCAAGCCGGGAATCATCGGTCGAGATGGAAAACTGCGTAGATTGAATAAGAGCTGACAGCGTTCCAACAGGTATACTAAGTTGCGGTAAGCCGACTTCGGGTTTTGGTAATTGTGGGAATTCACTGCCAGGTAGTCCGTGGATTGTGAACCTTCGAGCTGTGCCTACGGCTTTCAACATCAACGCCGACTCGTCGGTTACAGTCAATGACAATTGACCTTCGGGCATCATGCGAACACGCTCGAACAGATCACGCGCTCCCACGGCAATAGAACCTCCCTTGTCAACCTGTGCGGGAATTACACCGCTAACAGCAAGGAACAAGTCGGTGGCAGCCAACCTCAACTGCCCAGGACCCACAACTTCGACCAGGACGTTACCAAGCACAGGCATCGTGCCTTTCTTGTCCGCAACACCCTGGCAACGGTCAAGAATACGCGCAAAGTCCTTCTTGGTTACGACAACCTGCATCGGGACTCGGGTCTTACCGAGGTCTCAGTTTTTTCGCCAGAGTCATTGAAGCTCACGTACAAAAGTCGGGTACCTGGCCGGTTTTTTGAGCTATTGGGGCCACGCTTGGAGAGGCTGTTCCGACTGCAGGAACTGGGTTTAATTTTGGGGTGATCGTCGTAGTAGTTCCTGTGGAAAGTAGGATGAACTTCGTAAGTTATTGTAATTATTGAATAGGGCGCTGTAGTTACCTGTGGGTGTTCAGAGGCTTGAGAAAGGGGATGTCATGTGGGTTGTGATAACGACACCAAGTCGTCAAGAAGATGACACCGGATTGTCCTATAGGTTTTCCCTAGTTTATCCACAGTCTGTGGGTTTCTTTGTGTCGCCTGACTGGAATCATCAGCCATTTTCACTCGGTCAGCGGCTCCAGGCGAATAAGTGCCTCCATCAGCGTACTTCGCGTCTCCTCATACGTTCTTGGGCCAATCCGACCAGTCAGTCTTGCTCCTTCGAGCTCTGCAAGTTCGCTCAGAAGACGTTCACGCGCCCTGTCCTGCACCACTTCTCCTTCGGTTATTGGCTGTCCATGCTTCCTTTTGACCAACGCAAAAAGCAGACCCAATAGGACAACTACACCCGCCATAATTGCTGCTATAACCCGTCCAACCCCTACGGTGGGTAACCCGCGAACTTCGAACCTCAAAACGCTCGGCAATTGACTTGAGCGATCGAATGCTTTTGAAGTCAAGAGTAAACGTTGACCATTCTGAGCCGTCATCGGTTGAGCATCCGTGAAACCATCCACGATCAGTTCGGCACCTCGACTCGATGCAAGACCAACCTTTACCTGCATCACGTTGGGAGGCAACTCGAGGTCAAAACTTGCGTTTGCCGCGTTGTGGCGGGGTACGTGAAATGTATAGCTCACCTGATGTTGACCTGGGGGTACTGCACCCGTGAAGCGAACACCGATGTCACTTGATTCGACTCGAATATCATCCATCGACTGTTGCGCGCTAAATGCCTGCCGATCGCTCGGCAGCCGCACATTCACATTATCAGGCACCCAAATGGTCCGACCCAAATTGAACAACTGGTAGACGATTTCGAACTGAAATACGTCATCACGCGGTTCGATAAACACCAGACTTTCTTCGGCTACCGAGGCTTGTTTGAGGTCATGAACCAGCGGATATTGGTGCAAAGTCAAACTGACACCGGCTTGCTCCGTCAGCTGAAACGGTTGCATGCCGTACTTCACGCCACCGCTATCGAGCATTATATGGTAGCTGAACGCAGAATCCGTTGCCAAATGCTCGAAGCGAACAGCACCTCCAACATCAGTCAACAATTCCCTTTGAGTGTCACTGTTGCCTTCGGAGACCGATTCGCGGTGCAACTGCATGATGACCGCAGCTCCGGGCACGGGGCGGTTCTCTTCGTTCAGAACGTGAACCTCGATGGTTCCGATCGGTACGGAGTTCAATCGACTGATCTTGTCGCGAGCAAGCTGCGTCCCCGCTGCCGCTGATTCCTCTGAATCAGGCGCGGCGGTGGTATCGTCCGCCGTCGGGTCAATGGGCGGATGACCCGGAGGCAATTCGGCGTTATCGTCCGCCGAATTACGGGTATCTATTGGACTTGACGGCACGGAATCGGCGGCCCAAACCCAAGAACTCGTCAACAAACCAATGGCAACCAGAGCTATCGCCAGCGGCCGCCATGGTACCATCTTGCAACTCCTGGGCGACCGATGAACGCTCAGCGTCATGACGGTTGGCCTCGCTTCGACTCATTGGAAGCCGTCTCCGCGGCTGCTTGCTGAGCTTTCATAATACGCTTCAAGCGCGCTTCCACGCGGACCCTGCGGTCCTTAGCGGACTCGTCCAGAGTGGCCAGCAAGCGCTTAGCATGCAGGCGCATTCGAGCACTTTCCATGGCAAACTCGGCATCAGTGATTTTGCCAAATCGATGTTCCTGCTCCAAGTCTTTCAGCGCGCGGAGCACGCTAGCTTTTTCCTGCTCACGGCGTTCTGGAGCTGCAAGCTCGAGAGCTTCTTCCAGAGTCAGCGGCTCTTCGTTGGTGAGTTCGCCGAGGCTCATCCACGCAAGCGCCAAGCCGAGAACCAGCAGACCTGCCGAACCAACCAGCAACCCTATTGCAACGCCGTAGAGCGTGCCGCCCAAAACCACACAAAAAAGTAACAGAAGCGGCCAAAAAGGGCGTGCCTTTAGCATCCATTCTTCGGGGTTCATTAGGCTTGACCTCGCGCGACGCGGCTTTCAGCTTCCAGCCTGATGCTGGCGCGGGTCAAGGCCCAGACACCCAACGCACCCCAGGATACTTCGGGCCATATGGATACCGCCGTTCCCAGAATCAGCACTAATACGCCGACCCAAATCCACGAAACGAAGGGATTTACGTGAATTTGAAACTCAGCGCGCTTAGTTTCCGGGTTAGCACTTCCGACGACCACGTATAGGTCGGATAATAAGCCTCGCATCAGCCCAACTTCTGTAGTCGGACTGCCCGGCATGCGATGGTAGATAAACTTGGCTGGGCTTAGGCGTCCTAGCGACTTTTTGCCCTGTTTCACTTGAAGATCGGCAAACACCATGCGCTTGGTGGTATCGGCATTCTCTTCATTCGAGCAGGCGGGACTACCCGGGCACATCCGCGGCCCCGAATACGTCAGCGTATAATCGCCGAGGGTGGTAGTTTGCCCGGGAGCGAGACTAACTTCGCGTGTCAGTGACCAGGCCGTTCCCAGAAATCCGATGAACATGGCCGTGATTCCAAGGTGCACCACGTAGCCACCGTAACGTCTACGATTCTTGCTAATCAGACGTACGAGTGCCAATGGCAAAGACTCTGGGGCGGCCCGCTCAATTGACGCTGCCAGGCGTGCGCGCAAACCCAACACGACTTCTTGAAATATGACTACCACATTGAGAGCAGCGAGCATGATTGTGATAAGCGGGGCCGAAGTCGCCAATTTTTGAGTAATTACTCCCAAAATACCGGGGGCCGTTTGGTCCTTCGCGACAAATGCCGGATACCCCAGACCCGCTCCCAGCGTCACGTGTAGGGTACCTACCACCAACATCGCAATTGCCGGGGCGATAAAGTTCTTGCGCAGTGTTCTGCCACTGGTCCGGCGCCAACCAAAAAGCGGGGCCGAACCCATCAACAGAAACACCATTAAACCCAAAGGCGCAGCCCAACGGTTGAAGAATGGTGGCCCAACTACGATAGTCTCGCGCCACACTAATTCACTCAACTTGGGAAATAGTGTCGCGGTAAGTATGAAGAACATGAGCCCTACAAGTGCCCAATTATTGAGAACAAACGCGGCTTCACGACTCAGCAGAGTATCAATGCGGCCCTGCCCGCGCAATTGTGGCAATCGCCAAATTACAAGACCTATTGTCGTAGCCAATACCAAACCCATGAACCACACGAAGAACACGCCAATGTCGCTTTGGGCGAAACTGTGGACGCTGGAAATAAGACCCGACCGCGTGAGAAATGTGCCAAATATGGTCAAGAAGAACGTGAGCCCAATCAGTATCACATTCCATACCTTCAGCATACCCCGTCGTTCCTGAATCATCGTGGAGTGCAGATACGCGGTTGCGGTGAACCAAGGCAAACACGCGGCGTTTTCGACCGGATCCCAAGCCCAGAATCCACCCCAACCTAACTCCTCGTAGGCCCAAACCATCCCGAGCACGTTGCCAATCGAAAGTGCCAACCATGCAACCAACATCCATTTGCGCACGGCGAGCAACCATTCCTCATGCAGGCGACCCGTAACCAATGCTGCCACAGCAAAGGCAAAGGGAATGCTACATCCGACAAATCCCGTGTATAACGCCGGGGGATGGACGATCATCCAGTAGTTTTGCAGCAGAGGATTTAGCCCTTCACCTTCTGCCGGCGCTCCTGCCAAGTTTACTTGAAACGGGTTGGCGGCAAACAGCATGAGGACAACGAAGAATCCTTCAATGGCCATCAATGTCGCAATTACGACCGGCTGCAACACCCGGTAACGTCCGCGCATCCATCGAACGCAGACGGCTATGAAGATGGATAGTAGCGAAGACCACCACAGCAACGACCCATCCTGCCCGCCCCAAAGTGCGGCCAGCAGGTAGCCCAAAGACATTGATCGATCGCTGTAATGTGCGACGTAGCGCAAGCGGAAATCATGTGTGACGAAAGCATAGGCCAACATTACAACAGCGACGCCTACAAAAGCACTAGTGGCGTAGGCGCCTAAACGAGCACTTCGCAACCATCGCAACCGGTCACGGCTAGCAGCCACCGCTACAGCAAATGTGTAAGCAGACGAAATGAGCACCGTGTAGAGAACCAGTGAACCAAATTCAGGCAGGGATTGCCACATGGCGGGACGAGTCTAGCGCAGCAATTGCGACTGGGGCGCAGCGCAATACAAAAATGACAGAATTATCAATGGGGGCCGCGCCTAGGGCAATCAGCCCTCGAGCGATATGGTTGTTCCGACGTCCTCTCCGAGACAAGCACGTTGAATATTACCTCGTTCCATCCGAAATACGCGCACGGGTAGCCCGTTATCCCTACAAAGCGCTACAGCGGTAGCATCCATCACCCCCAAATGGTCCTGCAAGAACCGGTCGTAGGTTACGTGTTGAAGCAAAGTTGCATTAGCATAGCGAACGGGGTCGCGATCGTATATTCCATCGACTTTCGTGGCTTTGAACAGCGCTTCAGCGCGAATTTCCATGGCACGAAGAGCGGCGGCCGTATCTGTGGAAAAATACGGATTCCCTGTGCCCGCAGCGCAAATGACAACGTGACCGCGATCCAAGTGGCGAATTGCACGACGCCGGATGTAAGGCTCGGCGACTTGACTGATTTCAATTGCAGTCATGACGCGAGTTGGAACGCTTCTTCGCTCGAGAGCGTCTTGAAGTGCCAGTGCATTGATGACTGTGGCAAGCATTCCCATATAATCACTTTGGGCCCGATCCATGCCCTCGCCTGCCCCGCGCAAACCCCGAAAGATATTGCCGCCGCCGACAACCACTGCTACCTGAATTCCGTTGTCGCGAACTTCCGCCAATTCGACTGCGGTCGCCGAGAGGGTCGCAGTATCAATGGTAAGCCCGCTCTCGCGGCTGGCCAAAGCTTCACCACTGAGTTTGACGACCACCCGTTTGAACTGAAGTTTCGATTTGGATTCGGTCACGGGCGAAGGGCTAACTCGGGGCGTCGGGAATTGCAATGGTTGATCCACGGCAACGCCTGGCCCCCGGTCACTGACCGTAGTAGAACGTTGCGCGATGCAATTTCGAGGGCTGAATCGATCACTACTGGGGATTCTTGTGGTGGTTTCTCTTTCTGTTACCCAAGGCTGTCAACACAGGGCATCTCAGACAAACGATAAGTCCCAGGGAAATTCCCTAATCACACCTAAACCCTCCCCGGGCCTGACGCCGGAACAAGCCGCTCAAGTATTGGCGCGAGTAGGTGACAAGGCGATCACCTTAGGAGACTACGCATCCGCTCTCGAACGCATGGACCGATTCGAGCGTCTACGGTACCAATCCCCTGAGCGCAAGAAACAGCTCCTTGATGAGATTATTGCGGTCGAACTGTTAGCCGATGAAGCCCGAAGAAGAGGTCTCGACCACGAGATGGATACTGAGTTGCGGCTAGATCAAGCCTTGCGCGATGAAGTGCTAAGAGAGCTGCGTTCCTCAGCACCGACCCCCGAATCATTACCCGAACCAGAAGTGCGCAGTTATTATGACGCGCACCGGGACGAGTTCCGCGAACCCGAGAGGCGAAGGATCGCAGAGATTGTAGTGACCCGGGCGGAAGATGCCCGTCACCTGGTTGAAGCCCTGCGCAATGCCACCGCCATTGAGTGGGGCCAAATGGTACGAAGACATTCCACCGGCCGAAAGGACAACGGCGTTGCCATTCCACTGGAACTCGAGGGCGATCTCGGGATCGTAAGCGCGCCCGGGCAAGGAGCTGGTAACGAACCCCATCTGCCCGAACCTTTGCTACAGGCAGCATTCGCCATCGATAAGATTGGGGCTACTTACAGCGAACCTGTAGTCGTGCAAGGTCAATACCATATCATACGACTGACCAGCCGCATTTCTGCTCGGCAGCGGACGTTTGCGGAGGCAGAAAGAAGTATTCGCGTGAAATTGGTCCAGCAACGCCTAGCGGCCAATCAAGGGCAACTCATGGACGAGCTGCGGAAAAAAATCCCTGTAACTGTGAATCAGACGCTGCTGGCCACGATCAAATCTCCGCCTAAGTAACGGAGTTACCGAGCGTGAATCGACCTCTCCGCCCCGTGTTTCCATCACTTCGCGAGGTTCAGGACTGGCGATGGCAAATCCGTAATGCCGTCAGATCGGCTTCAGACTTAGCGAAAATACTGAATTTGACGCCTGAAGAGTGCGAGGGTGCGCTCGCGGCGGAAAGGGCAGGCTTACCGCTTTCGATAACGCCTTACTATCTTGGACTGTGCGATCCGGTCGATTCAAACTGTCCTATACGGCGCCAGGTTGTGCCTACGGCCTTCGAGCAAAGGGAGATCCAAGGCGAATGGGTCGATCCCTTAGGCGAAGTAGATCACGAGGTCGCGCCCGGTCTCATTCAACGCTACCCGGATCGAGCATTGCTCTTGGTCAATGACCGTTGTGCCGTATATTGTCGATTTTGCACCCGAAGCCGCTGGGTTGGGCGAGCGGGGGGCGCTCGCTCGGTTGAAAGCCTCGCCGCAGCGTTCACGTATTTGCGCAGTCATCCCGAGGTGCGGGACGTAATTATCAGCGGCGGCGATCCGTTGACGCTGGCCACTGCGAGAATCACTCGGCTATTAGGGGAATTAAGGCAGATTCCGTCAGTCGAAACCATTCGGGTTGCGACTCGAGTCCCAGTGACATTGCCTCAGCGCGTGACGGATGAGTTGGTGGGCGCCATGCGTTCATTTCACCCGATTTGGATCATGACTCATTTCAATCACCCGCGTGAGCTCACGCCCCTTGCGCAACTCGCTTGCCAGCGCCTGGTGGACGCGGGCTTTCCGGTCATGAATCAAACCGTATTGCTGCGGGGGATTAACGATAACATCCCAGCATTAACGGAGTTATTCAGAGGCCTAGTGCGTCAACGAGTGCGCCCCTACTACCTGCTTCAGGGCGATCCGGTACGCGGTTCAGGTCACCTCAGAACACCACTAAATACCGGGCTATATCTAATGAAGGCGTTGCAAGGACGGTTGAGCGGAATTGCGCTGCCCAAATTGATTGTGGACATCCCGGGCGGACATGGAAAAGTACCCCTTAGCCCCAATTACGTGGTTTCGCGAGGAAATGGCGTAACGCGCTTTCGATCGCCCTTCGGGGTCAACGTCGATTACTACGATCCGCCAGAGTGAAAATTGCGTAGTTGTTGGCGGAAGACTCAGAAGTTCCGAAATGTGGTTAACATAAAGCGCGCCGGGTCGGGTCCCCGAAGACTTAGGAGTTTTTCGCCAGCAATTAATCAAAGGGACTCCTCCCTGCCGGTACAGTTCGGCTAACAATTCCGAACCGATACTTTGACGACGGGAACCTTAGATTTTCCCTGCCACCGGGAATTGACTCAAACGCCATGACTTCTTCGCCTTAAGATCGACTCACCAAACGCCAAACGAATGCCAGCACGAATACAGCTAAAACCGCGACGGCGACTGCGGTGCCGCGTCTTGCGGCTTCGCGGTCGAAGCTGTTCAAAGCTTGTAGATACACCTGCTGCCGGAGCCAGAGGGTGCCAACTGATTCGTCATGACGCGAAAGTTCGTTCAAAGTCGCATCATCCACGGCAATCCGACCATTTGCGGCGAGAATTGCCCGGCCTAAGTCGGCCAAGGCCTTTTTTTGCCGTTCAACGGCGGTCTTGGCAGCCAGGGACGCTTGTCGCAATTGAGAAGTTAGCGAGCGACCCAGAAGATCTTTTCGTCGTTGGAGTTCCCATATTTGAGATTTCAGGTGATCGACTGCCGCGCTTGCTTTTCTAAGTGCGGCACGAGCTGAATTAACGTGGTCTTGCGCCGTTTCAATTTGGGGAATTAACGACTCGGACTCTTGCTGAAGTTCCTCTAACCTTGCTAATGCCTGTGAACTTTGCGGATTCGCTTGCTCGATGTTGCGGCGTTCGATGCCTATGCGTTGGAGTCGCGCTTGCTCGCGCTTGAGACTGATTTCTGCGTCCTCGCAGTCGTGTTGAAGATGCTGGGATTTTCCTTCAAGCTCATCAAGACTTGCCTGCTCCCGCATCAGAGTTCGGTCGAGGGCGAGCGTTTCCGATGACAAAGATCCTTCAGTATTTCGCTGCTGTTCGGCCAATTGCTCTTGTACGGCATTCGCAGCATTGACCGCTTGAACCGCCGAGTTCAGGCTACCTTCGCCTGCGAGGGATTCTTTGAGCCTCGCGCCGAGGGCCGCTAAGCATTCGTCGCGACGTGATTCTGCTTGAGCGAGTTCGTTTGAAATTAGGTGAACTTGGCCCAATAGTTGATGGCGGCCCTGGTAAACGAAGTAGGCGTACGGAATTGTCTGCCACCAATGGGTGGGACTCGGGCCCCAGGTACAAAGCGGCTCAACTTGGCTGGACGCGATGGCGACCGAACCAACGTCTGGCGTAACGCCGCAGGGCCATGGGTGGGTTGGCACAGTTTGGGAGCCAGCTCTCGCCGAACGTGAGGAGTTCGACACATCAATGTCGAGAGAGGCAACGTCAAGATTGGAACCCAGCAAGTCGTCGTCTAAGATGCCTTCAATTCCATAAGAGGATGCTTTTGCGGCATCGGGGCGTACGCTTGTAGCATCAGTTGCTTTGCTGGACCGTTGCTTCGAGGGTAATGCGAGGTCAAGATCCGGAATTTCGGAAGTCGAAGAAGACGGGGGTGGCGCTCGACCGGTCATCGCACAGGTGTCCATCGTAACTCGGGCGCAGCGTGCCGTGAAACCCCGAAAAGAAACCGCCTCGAGAGGAGTATGAGTCCCCAGGGATCCCCCTTGAGCGCAAGGGGATGTTTAGCTGGACGCATCGCCGGCCACGCGCTAAAGAACATCGCGACCACCGTGTGGGCCTGCCAACTTTGCGTCTTGAACCCCGCCAGATCCGGAAGGAAGCAACGGTATTGCACAGCGAGTGTGGCGGGCCCTTACCCTACTGGTCTCCGGGGCCCGGCCCTGCGCACGGCCTATTGTTGAGCCATTGGCTCGGATTCAGAGTTCTTCGCGGGAACTAGCCTAGACTCCAAACATTTCGATTACGCTACCATTGTGGGCAAGCGGGGCATCGAGGGCGTAATGCGTGATCGTCTTGGCCACATCCTCGGCGGTCATTCGCGGCGCAAAGCCGCTGTCTTTGAGCATATCCGTGTCCACCGATCCGGGTAGAATCGCAACTGTCATGAGGCCAGTTTCGCGGAGCTCTTCGGCTAGACTTTTCATGAATCCAACCAACCCCCACTTCGACGCACAGTAGGCTGACGCCAGTGCAGCTCCGAGCGTGGCCGAGATGCTGGCCACGTGGATGATGCGACCCCGCTGTTTGGCACGAAGCGCTGGCAGCATCTCGCGCGTGATTAGAAATGGCGCTCGCAGATTTACATCAAATTGGCAATCCCAGGATGCAAGACTGAGTTGTTCGATGGGGCAGCGCTCCACGATTCCGGCGGTATTGATGATGATATCGGGTGCCCCAATTTCGGCAATTACTTGTCTGCAGGCACCCACCGTAGCTGCTGCGTCGGCCAGATCGACAAAAATGGTGTCAACCTGCGCTCCGCATTGCTTGAGTAGCTGTTCGGATTCAGCCAAAGCTGAAGAAGAGCGTCCAAGCAGCGCTAGCTCTACGCCCCGTTGAGCTAGTCTGTAAGCCGTGGCGCGTCCGATGCCTCGGCTTGCTCCGGTCATTAGGGCAAGTGTCATTCGGAGGGCTCCCCGCGTAGCGCTTCGTTGAGTTGCTGTTGGCCTTCAGGTGTCACGAACTCACCAGCCGAGTGCGTGCTGGTTACTAGGGCGTCACGCTGCCTCGGCCCCCGCAACCTTAGGCATGCGTGGCGAAGTTCCAATCGACAGTATGCGCCCTTGGCACCGCCGTATCGAATCAAGGCCATGACGACATTTTGGCCGATTTGCTCCTGCAAAGTCAGTCGGCGAGCATAGGCGTCTACCAGCCGAGCAACGGTTCCCAAGCCCGGTAGAGTTTGCCCAGGCAAATACGCCACTGTGGCCGTCCCTTCCGCCGGCAATAGGTGGTGTGGACACAAGCTGCCCAGTGCTATCCCTGAGACGACAACGACTGCCGTCGTCTGCAAAGCGCATTTGAGCGCTCCCGCAAATAGACTCGGAACATCTACCTCGTAGCCACACAGCCAGTCTCGTTCTAAGGCTTCGACTACCAATGCGGGTGTTTGTGCGAGGTCTGGCTCATTCTCGGGGTCGTGACCCATCGCCTTGAGCAGGTCGCAAACAGCTCGTTGGGCAAGTGCCCGATCTAGGGACATCCTGTTTAGGTTAGGAACTACGCTGAATAAAGGCAACTGTTAGTCGGTCATCGACTCGTAATCTTGCAATTCAAATTCAACGCTCGCGTGTCCACCGCGGTCCATGGCGAGGCGCAAAGTCTCGATCGCAATATCTATGGCTTCAAGTCGCGTAGTAAGTAGGTAATATTCGCTCGCAGGCACCGGGGGTGCCTTTGAAAGACGCTCAGCAACAATAGATCGATCTTCCCGGGCCAATCGTAACTCTCCGCTCGGCCCGTAAGGTTCATCACCCTGGGCCAGTACCTCGCAAGCCACACCAATCGGATTCAAGCTCAAAAACACAGTTCGGGCGCAGACTCGCCAGTTGTGAACATCTGGATTGGGAATCAACCAATAACCATTGAATCTTCGCCTCACCAATTCGCCGAAGTAAGCGCCTATCGCCCCGGAAACCACCTGGGTGAGCTCGGGTCGCTGCGCAATGTTGTCTCGCGCAACAGACACATAGTGATCCAATATGGGCAAAGTTTCCTGAGTAAAGTCGAGCGGAACCCCAACCGCTCGAACTACGTAGTCGATACACAGTCCACAGAGGTTTGCAATCTCATCGGGCGGGGGAGCATCGACTGTCGGAGCAAGATAACCCTCCATGTCGTCATTCGGATGTTCTTGCCCACGATGCGAACCAATTTCTTTGTCACCATCGTCTCCGCCGCTCGGGTCCGAATCTTCATCGTGCTGATGCGGATTGCTGCACATACGCGAACCCTACTCGACGCAATGCTTTAGGCATGCGCCGGCGGGTAATTTCCGACTGCAACAACAAAAGGCCGGGCGACCCGCCTGTGCAATAGATGATCGCACGCGCAGTGTCATGACCCTACCCCAATGGCTGATATTCGATGGGCGCTACGCAGTCATGAAAAGATGCTCTCGCCGAGCAGACCCGGACGCGGTAGGAAGGGATGTTGCGCTGTTCATCCCATGCGGCTCGGAATTCTCAGCGACATTCACGCCAACTATGAAGCGCTGAGCGCGGTGTTGGAGGCATACCGGGACGAGGGGATAGGCGTCTACTACTGCCTCGGGGACACCGTAGGATACGGCGGTTCACCCAATGAGTGCGCCGAAGTTATCCGGAGCTTGGTGAAAGATACCGTACTCGGCAATCACGACGCCGCGGTCGCCGGGCGAATGGATTACTCGTACTATTACGAAGCGGCGCGCAATGCGCTGGATACTCACGCACAGATGCTATCCGCGGACAGTATGGCGTGGCTCAAAGGCCTATCGTACAAGATTGAATTGAACGAATACGATTTGCACCTATGCCACGGTTCGCCAGTCCGTCTTGAGGAATTCGAGTACATTTTCGCCCCGGAACAGGCGAGGGAATGCCTGCCTATGTTTGCCGAACTGCCGGCTCTAACGTTGATTGGGCATTCTCATTTGTGCAAAGTCTTCGCGTTAACTCAAGATTCCGTGGAAGAGCTGCCACCGATCGACTTTGAACTGGAGCCAGGCAAGAAATACATTGTGAGCGTCGGCTCCGTGGGCCAACCGCGCGACTACGACAATCGCGCGAGTTACACGGTGTTCGATGCGACAAAGAAGCTGTTCGAATTCAAGAGAATTGAGTACGATATCGAAACCGCCGCCGACAAGGTATTGCGCGCACGACTTGAAAGAAACTTCGCGCACCGGCTGTTTATTGGTGTTTAGGGGGCGTCGTAATAGTGAAGCAACTGGCACCTAGCGCGAATGACGTCTCGTACGTCACGCAATTACTCGGCGTTCATTACGGAGCCGCACTTTCAAGCACTTCACTGGGTTCCCTGCGTCGCAAGAATCCCCAACTTGACCGATTCGATTGGTTGCTGCTCATCGTTGCCCTTGAGATCGATCTCAAGGTCCGTGTTCCGCAACGGCTTATTGATGCCAACCGCGTAACAATTGCGCAGTTCGCACGAAAGATCGCCTCGATGCCGAAAGTGACAGAAGTCAACCATACCTTGGAAATGCTCAAATTACTGGCTCAGGGAATGCTAGGCGCGGATGATGGGATTGCTCCTTTTCGCCGATTGAACAGCAACAAATCACGTAAGAGGCGCACTCCTTGAGATCTCGCCCCAGCGCCTGGTCGAATTCCGGCCAAGGGCTTGGTGTGATTTCAATCTGGATGACTGTAGCAACCAACCACAATTGCTACACGTCAATGCTCCATATCGGGCCAGTCGGGGTGTCCTTGACGGCGACACCCCAGCTCGACAGCTCATCGCGCAAGGTATCTGAGCGGGCAAAGTCCCGCTCTTTTCTGGCGGTCTCCCGTTCGTCCACTTTATTTGCAATTGCATCGAGCGTGAGCCCGCGGCGGTCCGCCCTGTTCCTTCGCGTGCGCTCGCGATAGTCGGTAGGCGTACTTTGCAATAGTCCAAGCCAATTCGTGATGCTCCGAATAGCCATTTCGACCTGAGCGCATAAAAACTCCGCGGCTTGGGCGAAACCTGGGTCTTTTCGCCGCTTCAATTTCAAATCGCAAAGTTCATTAGCAGACTTGAGCAGCTCCCCGAGTGCCGCGATGGCCAAGGGTGTGTTCAGATCCTCCAAAAGTGCAGATTCTGCCTCATTCACACCATGAACCATGCTCTGGGCGACGGGCATCAAATCCTTCGGTAATGTCCTTTCAGCCTGTCCGCCTCGCGTTGACTGCTCCGCGAGCCGTTCCACTGTCGAGTAAAGGTAATCCACTCGACGTTCTGCCTCGTCAACGGAGGGAAATACGACGCGTCCGTCACTGAGCGTTTCTGTGTCCAATTGAATGGGCGCACGATAATGGGCCGTCAGCAGGAACCATCGAAATCCTTCCGGATCATTGCGCTTTAGAACATCCGGCACGGTCACGAAATTACCAAGTGATTTGCTCATCTTCTCCTTGTCGACATTGAGAAACCCGTTATGCAACCAGCATTGAGCGAACGGGCCCGCGCCCGGTTGTATAGCTTCGCTTTGGGCAATTTCATTTTCGTGATGTGGAAAAATGAGGTCCATTCCGCCTGTGTGCACGGAAAAACCGTGTCCCAAATAGCGCAGGCTCATCGCTGAACACTCGATATGCCAGCCGGGTCGCCCACGACCCCATGGGCTGTCCCAGCCCCATTCGTCGGCACTGGCCCCTTTCCAGAGCGCGAAATCTAACGGGTCATTCTTCTCTTCATCTCGTTCAATTCGTGCACCCACTTGCAAGTCGTCGATCTTTCTGCGCGACAGTTTGCCGTACTCGGAAAAACTGCGCACGCTAAAGTACGCGTCGCGTGCCCCGTTGGCGCGTTCAACTACATAGCCGCTGCCGCACTCAACTATTTGTTCAATCAATCGGATGATGTCGGCAATATTCTCACTCACTTTAGGTTCGTATGTCGGTGCCAGACAGCCCAATTGGCGCATCAGTTCTTGATACACCTGAGCCATTTCTGCGGACAATTCGAGGGGTCGGATGCCCTTTTGTTTGGCGCGATCAAGGATTTTATCGTCCACGTCAGTGATGTTGCGGACGTAAGTGACGTCCAGCCCGAGAAAGCTAAGCAATCGCACTAAGATGTCGGGGACCAGCGCGGCGCGTGCGTTACCCGCATGCGGAACGTCGTAAACTGTGGGCCCGCAGCAATAAATGCCCACTTTTCCTTCCCGAGTAACAATAGTTTCAAGGCTGCGCGTAAGGGTGTTGTAGAGCCTAGGGAGCCGCATCGTGATGTGGAAGGGTTATCGCCGGCGCGCGGCGCCAGCAACTGCCAACTCATGTCAATGCCAGGGTCCGGGGCGGCCACGAGAACTCGGCCATCCGCTGAAACCGCCCGAGGCTCCGCCGCCAAAACCACCGAAGCCGGGCGGCCGCGGCGGGGGACGCCATCCTTCCCAAGCGCGAAGGTTGGCGTTGGAAGGAATTTGGCGCATGGGCTTTACGAGCAGAAGGCCTGTCAGAAAGCCTCCAATATGCGCAAAGAACGCAACGCCGCCCTGCGAACCAAGTCCAAGTGAGCCCGTGCCCATAAAGAAATTCATCAAGAACCATTCGCCCATGACCAGCCAAGCCGGAAAAACCAGCAATGGCCCCAGCAAGAACCACAATGGAAATACTGGGTTCAGGACGGTTATTGGCGCACGCGGAAAAAGGACCATGTAGCCCCCGAGCACTCCAGCAATGGCGCCCGAAGCGCCCACCATAGGAATGGTACTGCTCGGATCCACGAACATTTGAGTGGCCGCCGCGACCAGTCCGCTTAGCAAATAGAAAGCGAGGTAGCGCGAACGGCCGAGAGCATCTTCCACGTTGTCCCCGAATATGTAGAGGAACAGCATGTTACCGCCCACATGTGCCCAACTGCCATGCATAAACATAGACATTATCACGGTGAAGGCTTCACCGCCGGGATCGCCCAGGAACCGGCGCGGAACGAACCCGTAGGCGGCCGTCAGCCAGGTCGCGCCTGACTGCTCGACCATGAGTTCCCACAGCCAAACGACTACGTTGATCCCCAGCAAAAGGTAATTGATGACTGGGACCCTTCGAGTGGGGTTTTCGTCGCGAATGGGAATCATCGCTGGGACCAGCCTAGCACGAGGGTTCAGCGGCCTACGGTCAGCCCTGGCTCTTAGCGGCCGGCTGGCAAATTATCGCGACAAGTGCGCCTATTCGGGTCAATTTACTGCATCCGAGCAGGATGCTGCGTCAGAGCGCCGTCTATCCGTCCGCAGCCCAAATGGTATGGTCCGCCACACGCTGATGACGTCAGACATTCTTAAGTACGGGTACCGTCTTATGAGCGTCAGCGTATTAGTCGCTTTGGTCGCTTGCGCGAGTTCCACTTGGGACGGCCAAGTATACAGGGGTGATTCAATTAACTTTAGAGCTGGGCGAGTTCCTCCGGGTTGGCGAAGGCTCGATAACGATAATTCATTGCTCACCTTTCGCGACTCGCGTCGGGACTTGGTCATTACGGTCAACGGTCGTTGTGGCAGAGACGGTGACGATGTCCCTCTCGCATCCCTGACTCAACATCTATTCATGTATTTCACGGAGCGTCAGATTGTTACCCAAGGACCGATTACCCTAGATGGGCGCGAGGCACTTCGAACGGAGCTATCAGCTAACCTCGACGGTGTTGCCAGGCGATTTATCGTGTACGTACTCAAGAAGAATGGCTGCGTCTATGACTTCATTTTGATTGCAGGACCTTGGGTCGATGCCAACACCACGGCGGAATTTGACCAATTTGTCGCTGGTTTTTCCACGAGCACCACCCATGCAGTTACGACTCCAAAGTACCAAGTTCCGCCATGAGCAAACCGACTTCGAGCCCCATATCTAGCCGTCGTATGGATGGGACATTTCCGGATCGACCTTCGGTGACAGGGGCCGGGCTGCGCGTTTCCTTGGGCCGGAAGCGCAATTTCCTGCAGCAGCAATGGGATCGCACGCTTGGGATGGTGGCGCAAGTGGGTCAAATCACGGAAATGACGCTGGGCACGCTGCGGGCCATGTTTCGCCGCCCTTTTGAGGCTCGCGCCATTTTGCAGCAAATCGATACGCTCGGAGTCGCTTCGGTCGGGATTGTAACGGTTACCAGCGTGTTCATCGGCATGGTCATGGCCGTGCAATTCGCCTTCGGACTGCGCAAGTTCGGTGGCATGGAATATACTGGCAGGGTAATTGGGCTAACATTTTCCCGGGAACTCGCGCCCACCTTTACCGCAGTCATCGTGGGGGGGCGAATCGGGGCCGGCATGGCCGCCGAGGTCGGCTCGATGGCGGTGACGGAGCAAATAGATGCCGTACGCGCTTTGGGCGCCGATCCATTGAAGAAGCTGGTTTTGCCGCGCCTATTGGCATCGATCATTGTAATGCCGCTGCTCGCCTCATTTGCCCTGGTTCTGGGTTTCGCCGGGGCCATGATGGTGACGGACTGGGAGTTTAAGATTCCGGCGTCATTCTTTCTTCGCAGTGCCCTCGGTAGCGTTACCATGTCGGATTTTATGAGTGGACTGTTCAAGACCCCCTTCTTTGGCGCCATTATTGCTCTTGTAGGCTGCCACTTCGGTCTCACAACGCGGGGTGGGACGGCGGGTGTCGGCAACAGCACGACACGCACCGTTGTGGTTATCGCGATTTCGATTCTGATCGCTGACTTGTTCCTGACGAAAGTCGCTTTCAGAATCTTCCCGTTCTGACGCTGAACACATAAGACCAGAGCGCCAATCCCGCATCGGTCATCCAAAACTAGCCCCATGGAAACCTGCGTGTAAATCCTGATAAGAGCCCTGGGGCCGGAAAAAGTCCCGTTAGGAACTTAGTTTGACTCTATGCGGTGGCGTAACGGCCGGCGAAGCACTCGACGCCGTGTCGATTCGGCTGTGAACAGCGGAAGAGGCTTCTCGAGTTCCGTCGTCGAATTTCGCTGAAGCAGCTGCGGTAATCGTTTTGGAGCAGGATTCAGCCTTAGCGGCAAAGTTAGGCGACTGCTCAGCGAGAGGAAAATAGAGAGTGAACGTAGTGCCCCTTCCTTTTTCGCTGGCCACGTCCACGAAACCTTCGTGTTCCTTCACGACCCCATGCACAATAGACAAGCCTAGGCCGCTGCCACTACTGTCTCTGAGCTTCTTGTTCGTGAAAAACGGCTCGAATACTCTGCCGATCAAGTCCGCGGGAATACCCGGACCCGTGTCAGACACGGCAATTACGGCATATTGTCCCGGGGCGACTGTCTCGTGTCCTATCACTGGCTCAGCTATATTGGCAGCTTCTGTTTGCACCGAAAGGGTGCCCGATTCACCAATAGCTTCAATCGCATTGCGGACTAGGTTCGAGATCGCACGTTCCACGTGGTACTGCGATGCATTGACCAACAATGACGTAGGACAAAGCTTGATGATGACCTCAATTCGATTTCGCTCGTCCCTGACCGACAATTGGGGTTCAGCACTCAAGCAGCCAGCAACAATCCAGTTGAGGTCCAACGGTGCCTTTTGCATGCGCCCCTGTCTGCCAAGCGTCATCAAGTCTCTGATGGTCTGAGTAGCTCGATTTGCTGCCAATTTTATCGTTTCTACATACCTGCGCAAACGTTGACCCTCCGGTGCCTCGTCAATGCCTAGTTTTTCGACTAGTCCAAGAATCACGTCTGGCAATGCAACCACAGGACTCAGCGCGCTGTTGAGGTCGTGAGCCACACCTCCGGCCATCACGCTGAGCGACTCCATTCGCGCAGTCGCAGCCACTCGCTCTTGGACGCTTCGCTCATGTA
Source organism: uncultured delta proteobacterium (assembly GCA_963835565.1). Lineage (GTDB taxonomy): Bacteria > Myxococcota_A > Polyangia > Polyangiales > Polyangiaceae > FEN-1139. The sequence continues at coordinate 99,259 of CAWIGY010000083.1, read as the reverse complement.
GCGCAGTCTTTGTCAGGATTTCTTGGTGCAGCGCCACGCTTTTCACGGCAAAACTAATTTGCTCGCGCAGCATGCCACACACACCCAGTCCCGACTGCGGCTCGAATATCGCCACGCCCAAATACTGCGACTCGAATGTGAGTGGTAATACGAATGATGTGTGGCGTCGATTAGAGTAGTACCCGGCAAGCGACAACAGCCGGGTTGCCGGTTCCGGTGGTTTCGGGGGATCTATTGCTCGTCCATCGCAGAGGCCGAAAAATGGTTCAAGCGTAGTTGACTGTCCAGTTACACAAAGTGCGAAGAGTACATTATTGATGGGAATTAGCGGTAGTTCTTCGGCGAGAGCATGCTTAAGAGTTGACAGATCGGGCACACTTGAAAATCTTTCTCCACACCGGAGAAGCCCCTGGTATGTCATTTCGATGTTCGAACGTTGCTCGGATTGAGAACGAGTATTTGCGAGTGCAATGGTGCGACGAGCAGATTCCCAAATTTCCTCCAGTTGGGTGGCGCCAATCGAGGCAAGTTCCTCCCGAAGAAAACTAACGGCAGTTTGAACATCGTCGAAGTACTCGTTGTGATCCCCCGCCTTTTCTAACAATTCGTCCAGAGAAGACAGGAAAATGTCTTTCTGGCCTTCAATTTCAGCTTGCAGAGCGACCAAAAGCTGAGCGGTGTTGGTGGTCGAGCAGATTCCGGGCGCTGTCAAGAGTTCGTTCAAATGGCGATGAAGCCGGGCAAAATTCTCCGTTAGGAACTGCCCCGCCGATGTGAGGTCAATTACGGCACTATGCGTTGTGGGAAGCACATTACGAAAATGGCAGCCACACGATCGTCGTTTGACCAACTCTACAGGCAAGCAAGTTCGGTCTGGCACCTGCTGGCCGCTCAATTGCGCGACAACCAGATCGATGCCGAGGGCCGCCATTCGCTCGAGTGGCTGACGCGCGGTAGTCAGTGGAGGATTCGAAAATCGCGCCACGATGAGATCATCGAAACCAGCAACACGCACGTCGCGTGGCACGCGCTGCCCACTCTGCTTCAATGCTTCGATGGCACCGAGAGCCATCCCGTCATTAGCCGCAACCAGCGCGTCAAATTTTGCACCGCGCTCGAGAAGTCCGTTCGTGGCTGACAAGCCAGTGGAAAATGTAAAATCACCGGAGGCCACCAATTGAGCATCGAACGGTAATCCGTGTCGCCCAAGTATCCGCTGGTAGACTTGCAACCGCGCCGCCGCATCGGTGTTATTCTGGGGCCCACCAATAAATGCCACCCGACGGCAACCATGATCGTGAATTATATGCTCGATAACGGATTCCATTCCCAAATGATTGTCAACGACGATGCTCGGCACGGCGGGCAATTCGACTCCAAGACTACACAATGCCATTGGCCGATAACTGTCACATAAATGTTGAAGGCGATCCGTCCCGCAAAAGGAAGCGAGCCCGGCAGACACTAGAACGACGCCATTCATGCAGTTTGGATGCACGAGCCTGTAAACTTCATTGTGAACGGTGCTCATTGGATCCGGGCTGAGCAAAGGGCGGCCCACAACGAATACCAAATTGCAGTCGTGCTTCTGGCAGGCTTTCTCGAAACCGGTTCTCAATTGCGTTTCGTAGCCCGATCCGAGATGGTCCACGTAGTCAATGAGAACAGCAACCGCCTTACGTGATGAGACGGGCCCGGCATTGTGGCTCGGAAGGGAGGATACTGACGGCACCAAAGCTCTAGATTCCCGCGATATTTGCCCAAGCGCAACCGAATGCTTGCCAATCGCGGTTTTACACCGCTAGTTGTGCCCGACTAAAGCGGCGGAGAAAATTGGTCAGCACCACCGGTGGCTATGTGCCGGCCCTACCAAGGCAAAATAACACCAGGCTACCCCTTGGGCTCCAACAGCGACAGCGACAATTTCACGAAGTCAGTTTGCGTTAGGATTCCGACCAAAGTGCCGCCTTCCAAAACTACGGGCAGGCAAGTGAGCTTCTTGTCAAGCATTACTCGACAAGCCGTGGAGAGTTGTGAGTCGAGTCGAGCGACGACAACATGTTTACGCATAATAGTGCCCGCTTGAGCGCCACTGTCGAATTTTGGTGCTTCGCCACCATCGGGCTTCTTGCCAAGCTCAGCATGGAGTAAATCAGTCCGAGGAAATGAGCCCCACAAGTTTCATGTCTGAGTCCACGACGGGCAGGTGACGGAAATTAAAGCGTTGCATACACTCCTCGAGGTTGCCGATCGGCTCGTGTTCCTCGATAGTGATTATCTTGCGTGTCATTAAATCTGCTACCACCTTTGGGGGCCAGCTAGCTGACGGCAGAGTCGATGTAACATTTAGAGGTTGACTCGTTGAGCTGAGCGCAGATTTCAACCGCAGACTGGGAGGCAAGGGCCGGATCGATTCCGGCTCGACCTCAACTACCTCGGTGCTGTTGCGTTGCACTTCCGGTTGACACGGATCAGATGCCTCCGTCATCAATGCTCCGGATTCGGTACCGACCGGCTCTGCCAGCTTTTCGCCCACTTCACCCTGTGGCTCTGAGTCGCCACTATTCGGAGACATGATTTCGTTACCCATGTACACCGATTATCACAATTGCGGGTGTCCTAGTAAGCCCCCAAAGGCTTCGAGAATTTGCTGGCAACAAACCAGGGATTTCATTGTGGGAGTGAGGCCCCGACATGAACTTGGCTGGGCGCTCGGCGCACTGGCAACACCGAGCACGACCTGTTTTTCGACATGCCAAAATGGAATGAATCAACGACAATGGGACCACTCCCCGGCTGGGTATTGACGGCTGCCCAGAAGGCTGAGGGCCTATTTCATTGATTTTATGGAAGGCCAATCGAGAGCAGGCTTCAAAATTGAGAACCCCCGTGAATCTATCAAAGTAAAGAGGCCACGAACCCCTTCGACTCGCATGGCATCAAAGCCTAGTACGGAATAACAATTTCTAAGTACTGAAAATCATCGTACGCCCGGCAGGACTCGAACCTGCGACCAGTGGGTTAGAAACCCACTGCTCTATCCAACTGAGCTACGGGCGCGTGAATTTGAGACGGGAGCGTAAATCCGACACGGTTCGGTGCATCTGTCAAGGGTCTTAGGTTGCGCATCGCCGTTTGGCCAATCGCTTGGACCCACCTCGATTGTGACCCCTGCGAGCGACGCAATTCCATCGAAACGATTGGTCCTTCGGGCGCGATTCGAGGGATTCGTGACGTCCAAGAACTAACAAAATCTCTTTGCGAGCTGCACTAGCTTGCTCCAGGTCTCGTCAAATTCCGAATGTTCGGTACCGCTCTGTCTCAAGAACCCATCGATGTCGTTTCGCGCTGCAATTGCTCGGTCCAGCCTCGAATCGGTGCCTCGCACGTATCCCCCCAACAAGATCAAGTCGCGCTTTTGTTCATACGCTGAAATGAGGCTCCGAACATGATTAGCCGCTTCGAGCTGGTCATGGGTGACGATCGACGGCATTACACGAGATATTGAACGCAGTACATCGATGGCGGGATAGTGTCCGTGCGAAGCCAAATACCGGTCAAGTACAATGTGCCCATCAAGGATTCCCCGAACTTCATCTGCAATGGGTTCATCCATGTCGTCACCCTCGACGAGTACGGTATATACAGCTGTAATCGAACCCACGGCGGCAGTCCCCGCTCGCTCTAGCAGGCGCGGCAATGCGGCAAACACGCTGGGCGGATACCCTCGACGAGCAGGTGGTTCTCCAGCTGCTAAGCCAACTTCGCGTTGTGCTCGAGCAAAGCGGGTTACCGAGTCCACCAACAAAAGCACGTTGGCCCCGTTGTCGCGCATGGCTTCCGCCAAAGCTGTGGCGACTTGAGCTGCGCGCAGGCGCTCTAATGCCGAGGCGTCACTAGTCGTTACTACAACGATTGAGCGGCGACGGCCTTCGACTCCAAGGGAGTGATCGAGAAATTCGCTCACTTCGCGACCCCTTTCCCCAACAAGCGCGACCACGACGGCGTCGGCGCGAGCGCCGCGTGCGAGCGTCCCCAGCAGCGTGCTCTTGCCAACACCGGATCCCGCAAATAGTCCAAGCCTTTGTCCGACGCCGAGCGTCAAGAACCCGTCGATTGCGCGAATTCCTGTAGCCAGAGGTGCAGATATCGGGCACCGCGACAACGCGGGCGGTGGCGTCCGATCGACCCGAACATTCCGCAATCCACTCGGCAATGGTTCGCCGTCCAATGGCTGACCTAAACCGTCTACAACACGTCCAAGCAGGCCGAGTCCCGCACGCACTTCAAGGGGCGCTCCCGTCGTGCGCACGGGCTCATCGGGGCCAATGCCAGCGAGAGTTCCAAGGGGAACCGCCACCGCTTGCCCTGAGTCAAAGCCGACAATTTCTGCCTCAACGGGAGTTCCTGAACGGCGTTCAATTTTAATCACATCGCCGATTCTTGCACCGGGCATGGCTACCCGAATGCCAAGCCCAGTCACAGAAATTACCCGGCCTTCAGGGTGTAGCGTAGGTGTCTGAGATAGCCGTGAGCGCAGTTCGTCGATATCCATGATCGCAGCCTAACGGAAATCCGTCCACGAGCATACCCTAACTCAGGCCCAGATAGCTCACCTATAAGCCACCGCCTTTGGCGGTGTGACTCGACAAGGCTCTGCCGTCCCGTCGTGCAATCGGACAATCGTGTTCATCCAACGCAGGGCGGCCTATCGCTTCATTATGGTGCGACGCCAAACCCGAGGTCCTTGCGCAGGTGTTTACCGGTACTGGCGACACAGGATTCATGCCGTCACAAAGGTTTCGCCTGGCGACAGGGGATTGCTGAACACACGGCGAAATTGCACGAAGCCTGATTGTTCCCCTACAATGTTGACTCAAGACCAACGAGGTGGGCACCTTAGGCAGGCTAGTCCGCTCAACTTGCGATGTGATACTCCTGCGGGTTTGTTAGTTGCCAACGAAAAACGCATCAGTCTCGAAATATGCTCAACAAGAAACCACGCGGGATCGGGTTTCTCCGCGCCAACGAAAGGTGGGTCAATTCTGGCCAGAGCGCACGATTAGCCGCGAGTTAGTTTCCCTCGTACTCGCAGCGCGCGTCGCGCGTTTCCATAACTACAACGCGAACCAGGCATGGCATGCGCTCTTTGAAATATCTCCAAATAAAACCGGCCAGGTTTTCGCTGGTGGGATTCTCCAGGCCCGGAATTTCGTTCAGAAAGTGATGATCGAAAGCCTGGAACAGAGGTTGCCATAGCGCATCAATTTCGCCGTAGTCAATGCACCAACCTAAATTCGGGTCCACAGGACCTTGGACCACGATTTCGACGCCAAAGCTGTGACCGTGTATCCGCGCGCACTTGTGGCCGGGAGGCACATTGGGTAGTTGATGTGCCGCCTCGAAATAGTAGGAGCGAATCAGACGAACCTGCACCTGCCAAGTGCTTAGCAGCAAAGAGGCACGGGCGCATTGCCAAACAAGACTCTAATGAAATCGGCCCGGGAAAGCCAAGTTCGCAGTTTCGCGGAAGCCACCACCGGTTGCGAGTCCAAATGTCAAGGATATGATATCGTGCTATGCGTGCTCCGGGAATCTCCCGAATTTCTCCGACTTGAATCGCGCCTGCTGAAAAAAGTTGCTCGGGCCAGCAGTAACTACAACTTGATTGAGCCCGGCGACAAGATATTGGTGGCCGTTAGTGGCGGTAAAGATTCACACGTCCTTTTGCATCTGATGGCATTGATACGTCGACGTGCACCCTTCCCATTCTCCTTGATTGCGCTAAATATCGATCAAGGTCAACCCGGATTTCCAAGAGATGTCCTTCCGAGCTACTTTGCCGCGATGGGTTATGATTATCGCATCGTCACGGAAGACACGTATTCGGTCGTAAAGGAAAAGGTTCCGTCAGGCAAAACGACCTGTTCGTTATGTTCCCGTTTGCGGCGCGGAATATTATATACTCAAGCTACGAAACTGGGTGTTACCAAAATCGCTTTAGGTCATCACCGTGACGACTTCATTGAAACCTTGCTTCTAAATCTTCTCTTTTCCGGCCAGATTAGGGCAATGCCAGCGCGGCTCCATAGCGACGATCGACGGCATGTCGTCATTCGACCATTAGTATATTGCACGGAAGCGGAAGTCGCCCACTATGCAAAACAAATGGCGTTTCCCATCGTGCCTTGCTCACTATGTGGCAATCAGCCAAATCTCCAGCGGCGACGAGTCAAGGAGTTGATCGCCCAATTATCGCAAGAGAATTTCAACATTCCAAATAACCTCATGGCCGCACTTGAAAATGTGCGTCCTTCCCAATTGCTTGACCGAGAACTGATAAGTTCACTGAGTGGTGCTGACACTGTATGCGCGGAGCGCTCCCTTCCTCACGCTGGGATTGATCTGGGGTTGGTGAGTGTTGAGGACTCGACCTCCGCAACTAATCAATCACGTTCACGGCGCTAAGAAGGTCCACACCATAATACTTAAAATTGGTGACTGGCCCGCCCAAGAGTACTACCAATGTGCCACGGTTTCGGTGGCTACTCCGATCGAGTCAACCCTCGATGGGTTTATTGTCAGCGGCTTTCTAGTTGATTTGCATGGTCGACGGGCAATCCGTCGTGATGATCACGGGCCCGGGTTTGAGGCATGACGACTGCTTCGTATCCAGTTCTGTCAGGATGATGACCGATTGCGAAAAAGGCCTCACGAAAGTCCGCAAACGTCCCACCACGCTTTAGTGCCAGAAGCACGGCTAGACCTTCGCTAGCACCACCCTGCGACAAGACATGCTCCACCCAAGCCCAACGTGAACTTGTCGGTCGCACCTCGGCACGGCCTGCAAGTTTCGATCGCAGCCGGTTCAATCGATGCTGCACGGTAGTGACGCCCGCATACGGCATCCTATCTAGCGGTGTGTTTCGCTTGGAGCAAAACGGCGAGACGCCCAGCGTTACGGGTATAATTCTAGATAACGAACCCACAAAATCTGCACATTCGTCAATGTCTGCATCCGTTTCACCGGGCAGCCCGACCATCAGGTAAAGCTTTATCTTGTCCATCCCGTGCGCTTTCGCGAGCTTGGCGGCTTGCACATATTGTGGTGCGCGCCCACGCCTCTCGACTTCTTGTCGCAAACGCTCGCTTGCGCCATCTAGTGCCGTGGTCAATGTACGGTATCCCGCTCGGGCGAGCGCTGCAACGAACGGCTCCTTTAGTTTATCAGGGCGTAAGCTGGACAAACCCACTCTGCAGCCCCGAGCCACGAAGCTGTCAATGATGTCAATGATGTGCGGATGGTCACTAACAGCCGCCCCAACCAATCCAACCCGTCGAACATCGTCGGGAACGCACCCCAGTACTCGGTCCACGTCGAGAATTCGCATTCCCCCATTGGTGCTGCGGCGCATTACGCAGTAGGTGCAACCCCGTGAACAACCGCGCTCAACTTCCACCAAAAACATATTGGAGAGTTCCGTATCAGGGGTACGAATCGCGCTGAAGGCTGGCAAGACGTTCAAGTCCGCTTGGGCAATGGTTGCTCTGCCAGATGTATCTCGTTGCGGAACGACGAGGCTGGGGCAAGTGGACAGGGTTTCCAACAAGCGATCCCTCGTTGGTGAACTGGCTACTGATTCAAGAACCCACGGCAAAGTGCCTTCACATTCTCCAAGCAGAATAGCGTCAACGAATGGGAAGAGTGACTCGGAGTTGGAAAACGTCAGTGGGCCGCCCGCTAAGATTAATGGAAATCCTTGCCCACGCTCCTCGCGCAACGGCGGTATGCTGCTGGCTACCAGCATTCGAATTAGGCCGGCCACTTCGAGCTCGTAGGCGACGCTAAATGCTATCAGCGAGAACTCTTGAAGGGATCTTTCGCTCTCGTAACTAACTGGGCGTTCGGAGCAGATCAGCCCGTTGGTTTCATTGTCCGGATGAAATACTCGTTCACAGCACCAGCTGAACGTGGATTGAATCGATCGGTACGCCGTCTGGTATCCGAGCGAGCTCATCGCCACTGAGTACGGGGAGGGGTATGCTAAAGCTGCGCGATACGGTGCATCCTTAGGGATCCGCCCAATTTCCGCGGCCAATCGGCGGCGAATCAAGGTTCTAGACGTGGTGACGACAGCCAATCGAGCTTAGCATAGCTCTCGGTACGGGGCAGAACAGCTCAAAGGCGCTATCTATCGAAGTAATGGCTAATTCTCCCCGTCGCGCGCTGACCAACGTGGGAGGAAAAATACATATTGACCTGGGTTATTCCCATGACCGGGAATTGCTCAGACAAGCGCTCAACGTCAGAGCCGATGACCCCTACTTAAGGAGTCACGTGCATGGTTTTCATGCATATCCGGCGCGGTTGCATCCCGTGACTGCCAATCGACTGATAGTGGGGTTGACACACCGCGGCGACCGCGTAATGGACCCATTTTGTGGCAGCGGCACTGTTCTCGTGGAGGCGCAGCTTGAAGGGCGAATCGCATGGGGCCTTGATGCCAATCCGCTTGCCGCGAGTCTTTCGTCGTTTAAAATGAGAAATACTCGACACGAGGAGCGTGGGCGGTTGCTTGCAAGCGCAAAGTTAGTCGCGCAAGCTGCTGAGGCACGGCGCGCTACACATGCCGGTCCTTCACGCCGCTATCCCGCGAGTCACGCCAGCCAATTTGATCCACACGTATTGCTAGAACTGGACGGATTGCAATTGGGCATAAGAAGAATCGAAGATCCATTCTGCAGAGAGGGATTGCTTTTGGTTCTTTCTGCAATTGCAAACAAAGTAAGTCGTCACACGAGCGATACCACACCTCAACCGAGCCAGCGTCGGTGGGCATCCGGCTTTGTAATCAACTTCTTCTGCAAAAAGGCAGAGGAATTGACGAGGCGCCAAGCGGATTTCTCCCAACGGCTCCCAACTAAATTGAAACATGAGGCTGATGTCAGGTTGGGCGATGCACAGAAATTACCATTTCGGAACAGAGCAGTTACCGCCATCATAAGTTCACCCCCTTACCCCGGCATCTACGACTACGTCGAGCATCATCGCTTGCGCCTGCAATGGCTCGGACTCAACGCCAGCTATCTGCGGAAACATGAAATCGGAGCGAGACGACAGGCACACAGTCGAAACTCTCATTGTTTTCGAAATAACTACAACGCTCAGCTGGGTCGCTGTCTAACCGAAATGGTTCGCGTACTTTGTCCGGGCGGAACAATTGCCCTTGTGGTCGCCGATACCGTCATTGATGCGCAGGCCTGGTACGCCGACGCGGAAATCGAAGCAATCGCAGACGACGCCGGCCTTTCACTCTTGGCGGCAGCATCTCAGGAACGGGCCCATTTCCACAAATCTGCCGGACAAGCCTTCGGCCGACGACCTCGCTGCGAGCGGTTACTCTTGCTCCGAACGAAGTGAGTGATTACGCCCCAAATCTATGGGCACACCGCTGCACATTCGAGCAGCATTCGTGGATTGCAAGGAAGTACGTAGATCAGCGGGGTCGCGTTAAAAGTAACCTTTCAATTATGCGCATTCACACGGCCACCATTACTCGTTTACGGGATGCGTTGCTGCAGAGCGGACGACGGCCGAGCATCGTGCTCAGTCCCGCTTACGAAACGTTAGCCAGAAGTGGCCTTTTGAGTCCCGAAGAAACAGCTGCAATTGAGCGAATCGATCCGCTTGCGGAAACGATGTATCTCATGATGACCGCTGACGGCAATGTTTCAGACGTTGAAAAGGACGCACTTCGCGGTGCAATTCGCGGTCTGGCCGACAACTTAATTCGTACCGGAACGATTAACGTAATGCTAGAGACGTTTGGCAGAAAAATTCAAGAACACGGCCGTGAGATGCGACTACAGGAAATAGCCGACGCGCTGTCAGATAATCCGCACGAGGCAGAAGCTGCGTTCTCCCTTGCCGCAGCCATTGCGCTCGCGGACGACTCCGTGCACGAATCCGAAAATGAATTCATCAATCAACTCGCCGAATGGTTTGGTATTTCCGCTAAGCGGGCCAACGAGGTTCTGGATGAATTAGCGCAAGATCAAGAAGTTGGCGACTAGCGCAATCTCTTTGGACTGTCCTAGGGGCCTCAATCGCAATCATTACTCAGTGCACTGACAGGGTCCGAGGTATGCCCGAATCCCCGAGGCCGGCTAAGTCTCAGTCTTGCGTTCCCGTTTGGGTTGGTGAAGGCTTTGCTCAATTCTCTCTGCAACGGTTTCAAGCACCAGCAACCGGGCCGACAGCTTGTCATTGGCAGGCACAACTGTCCACGGAGCACTCTGCGTGCTGGTTAGAACAAGCAGATCTCTGACGACGCCTTCATAATCGCTCCAACGCTCTCGATTGCGCCAGTCCTCTTCGGTTATTTTGTATTTTTTCTCCGGCGTGCTTTCACGAGCCGTAAATCGACGTAATTGTTCCTCTTGATCAATTTGCAACCAAAACTTCAATAGAACCACATTGGCATTCACGAGTGAGCGTTCCATATCGCGGATTTCCGAATAGCCACGCATCCAATTATTTCGCGAGCAATAGCGTTCAACACGCTCAACGAGCACGCGGCCGTACCAACTGCGATCAAATATAGCTATGTGCCCCGCCTTCGGCATTCGTATCCAGAATCTCCGAAGGTAATGGTGTTGCCGTTCGATTTCTGTGGGCGCCGCGATCGGAATAACCTCATATCCCCTTGGATCTAGCCCTGAAACTAGGCGCCTAATGCAGCCACCTTTACCAGCGGCATCCCAACCTTCGAACACGATGACTACCCCGATTCGCTCGCGATAAATTCGATGCTCCAACTCGCGAAGTTTGGCTTGCAATGCCGACAAACGGGACCTGTACAGTTCCCAATCAATTCGCTGTGATAGGTCGGCATATTCAAGAAGACTTGGGCCGCTAGTCACTCGCTCGCTTACCCCGATATCCGCTGCCACATCAGCGACGGTCTTGAGTGCCAATCGCGACGAAAGCGCTGCCACCATTGTTTGAAACACAGTTAGTGTAACATGACGCTTATTGTTAGCTGAGATAATCTGCCATGGCGCTGCGCGGCATTGTGTAGCCTCAATCGCTAAGCCCATTGTGGTAAACCACGATTTGTACTTGCGATTTTGATCTAAATCCTGCTTGTCAACACGCCATTCAGTTGCGCGATGGGCCCTGAGCATTTTGAAGCGATGGGCTTGCTCACTTCTCGATATGTGAAGAAAGAACTTCAATAATAGCAAGCCCGATTCAGTAAGGGTTCTCTCGAATGCCAGGACGTCCGCTACCACATCATCACGGGTGCTTTTCGTTATCGGACGAAATAACCTATCATACCAACTGCGGTCGAAAATGGCGATGCCTCCGGCCTGCGGCAGTTTTCTCCAGAATCGCCATAAAGGTGGGTGTAACCGTTCCTCTTCGGTAGGGGCCTGTATCGTATGCACCTGAAATCCCCGAGGATCGAGGGCGAGCATCAAGGAGTTAATAGCGGTCCCTTTGCCAGCCGCCTCCCAGCCTTCGAAAATGACAATCACGGGAATACCTGCTCCGCGGATTTCCCGCTGAAGACGGCCAAGATCTCGACTGAGTACCTCAATTTGTACGTCGTAGTCCGGTGGCGCAGCGTCGCCCCGATGCTTTAATGCTTTGAATACTGAGCTCGTCATTATAGTGCACCATTTGTTGAGCTATTGTCCGGCGCTGACCAAATACGCCCGGGCAGGAGCACTAATGCCCCTAACGGTGGTACGTTGAGCACCAGACTTTGGGGACGACCGTGTGACCAGTCATTCTGAGTCTCATATTCGTCGATTGGGAAGCAACCGCTGCCGCCATACTTCACGTCATCTGAATTGACGATGCAGCGCCAACAACCGCGTTCCGGAGCCCCTATCCGGTAGTTTGGACGTGGGACGGGCGTGAAGTTAAAGATGACAACCGCAGGATCCAAACCATCGCGGCGCAAATAACTCAATACGGTGTTCTCTCTATCATTGAAATCGATCCATTCGAAACTTTCGGGGTTTGGATCGGCACGCCATAGAATTGGACAAGCCTGGTAAACCTCACCGAGTGTGTGAATGAATTCCCGAAGTGCCGACCGATCGGGAAGATCGGCGAGATGCCAATCAATACTAGTTTCTACGTCCCATTCCCGTCCCTGAGCTACTTCGGTGCCCATGAAAACCAATTGTTTACCGGGACGCGTATATTGATACGTCAAGAGCAGACGAATGTTAGCCATTTTTTGCCAGTGATCACCTGGCATTTTTGAGTAGATTGAGCCTTTGCCGTGGACAACTTCATCGTGTGAGATTGAATTGATAAATCGTTCCGTATTCTCGTACACCATCGAGAAAGTCAATTGATCCACGTGATACTTGCGATGCACAGGATCGCGAGTAAAGAAGAAAAGAGTGTCGTGCATCCACCCCATATTCCACTTGAACGTGAAGCCCAACCCTCCCCATGATGCAGGATGCGATACGCCCCCCCAAGCCGTGGATTCCTCGGCGATCGTAAATGCCCCGGGGGCTTCGTCAGAAATCGCCAGGTTAAATTGACGCAAGAAATCGATCGCTTCCAGGTTCTCGCGGCCCCCGTATGGGTTCGGAAGCCATTCGCCCGAGCGTCGACTGTAATCTAGATAAAGCATCGACGCGACCGCATCCACACGGAGGCCATCCACGTGAAATTCCCGCAACCAGTACAATGCGTTCGCTGTAAGAAAGCTGCGAATTTCTGGACGGCCGTAGTTGAATATCAGTGTCCCCCAATCAGGGTGTTCGCCCCGACGTTGATCCTCATGCTCAAAAAGAGCGGTGCCGTCAAAGCGCCGCAGTGCAAAGTCATCTTTAGGAAAATGCGCTGGCACCCAGTCGATGATGACGCCGATATTGGCTCGATGCAAAGTGTCCACGAAGTACCGAAAGTCGTCAGGCGACCCGTAGCGTGAAGTGGGCGCATAATACCCGGTCACTTGGTAGCCCCAAGATGGATAAAACGCATGCTCCGCAACTGGCATTAGCTCAACGTGAGTGAAGCTATACTTACGACAGTGCTCCACAAGCAAAGGTGCGATTTCCCTAAATGTCAGCCAACGATTACCCTGCTCCGGCACACGAGCCCAGGAGCCAAGGTGAAGCTCGTAGACGATAATCGGCTCGCGCAACCAGTCCTTACTCACGCGCTTCCCCATCCAACCGCCGTCGCCCCATTCATAATGCGTTTCAGCGACGCGCGAGGCCTGAGCAGGTGGCATTTCCATCGAAAAAGCCATCGGATCTGTCTTCCGGCGAAGCCAGCCCTCCTGCGTCTTAAGTTCGAATTGATACAGGGCTCCAGCGTCCACGCCGGGAACAAAAAGCTCCCATACGCCGGAGCTACCCAAGCAACGCATCGGAAATACGCGACCGTCCCAGTCTGTGAAATCACCGATCAATGAAACACGTCGCGCATTGGGTGCCCAGACTGCAAATGATGTGCCGCGTTCACCGTCGATTGTTCGCGGGTGTGCACCAAGTACTTCCCACAATCGGCGGTGGGTTCCTTCATTGAATAGGTGCAGGTCAACGTCTCCAAGCGTGGGGAGAAACCGGTAAGGATCACCACGTTCAACGCGATGACCATCTGAAAACTGAAAATGCAGGCGATATCGCAGTGGAACACGCGCTCCCGCAATGAATGCTGCAAACAGGCCGTTGCCCAAACTGGTCATTATGCGTTCTTCTCCCCCAACAACGACCCATGCCATTTCGGCATCCGGATAGTAACCCCTGATAATGGCGCCAGGCACACCGCCAACGTCCACTGGGTGAGCGCCCAGATATGCGTGCGGTTGTGCATGCTCGACCGCCAACACAAGCCGAAATTGCTCTGGATCTCCGCGAAGAATTGATACATCGTCTTGATAGTGACCAACATTACTCATGGGTTCGTCCGTTCGTAACAGAGGAGTGTAAGCGAGTGGGGCGCGACCGCAAGCCCGTCGTCGCGAATCGACCGCCGAGAGGGCTGGGCTGTGTTGAGCAATTCTTTCCAATGGCCCTTATTTCGAAATCTTGGCAATGCGAACAATTTCGATCGATTGCTCGCGTTGAGGACTAAAAGCAGCATTGGACTCAAAATGCTCTGTCCCAGTTCATCTACGTGATCTTGCACACCCCCGTGAATTAACATGCCCAAACTTCGAGTCCGCAAGTTTGTCCAATCTTCGGTTTGCATTTCGTGACCATCGAATCGAAGCCACGTCACATCCTTGATTCTGGACGATTCGACAGCTCGCCCTGAAAAGAATTTACGGCGACGTAGCAGCGGATAGTTGCGGGCAATCCGAAACAAATCACGGGCAAAATCGAGTAGTTCGCGATCCGGATCCGATAATTTCCAGTCCAGCCAGCCAGCTACGTTGTCTTGACAATACGCATTGTTGTTACCCTTTTGAGAACGACCCATCTCGTCGCCTGCCGTCAACAGGGGCACTCCTTGCGAGAAAGCCAAGGTTGCAAGCAGGTTGCGTTTGATTCGTTCGCGCAGGCGACGCACCGCAGGGGCGGAAGTGCTGCCCTCGGCGCCCCAATTGCGACTATAGTTCTCGGAAGCGCCATCGCGATTATCTTCGCCATTGGCGAGATTATGCTTGCGTTCGTAGTTGACCAAGTCGTGCAATGTGAACCCATCATGACATGTGACGAAGTTCACGCTGGCAAGCGGACCGCGGCCGTTCGCCTGGAACAGATCACTCGAACCGGACAAGCGTGACGCTAGTTCCGCAACTTGTCCCTCGTCGCCGCGCCAAAAGCGCCGCACGCAATCGCGATATCGTCCGTTCCACTCTGACCAGCCCGGCGGAAAACCACCCAACCTATAACCACCGGGACCCAAATCCCAAGGCTCTGCAATGAGTTTCACTCGAGATAGTACGGGATCTTGTTGGATCATCATGAAGAAACGCGAAAGGGAATTGAACTCCGTCGGGTCGCGAGCCAAAGTGGTGGCGAGGTCAAATCGAAATCCATCGACGTGCATTTCGACAACCCAATAGCGCAGACTGTCAAGGACTAATTGCAGCACCCGCGGATGCAGCAAATTGAGGCTATTTCCACACCCGGTAAAATCTTCCGTTCTCCGCCGGTCATGCGGGGCCAGTCGATAATACGAAGCATTGTCGATCCCTCGAAAGCAAAGTGTAGGTCCGAGTTCGTTTCCCTCGCCAGTATGGTTATATACCACGTCGAGCAGCACTTCGATACCCGCACGATGAAATGCCTTGACCATCGTTTTGAATTCAGAGACCTGCTGTCCACGCGACCCAGTAGAAAATCGCGCATCTGGTGCAAAAAAGCCGACGCTATTGTAACCCCAATAATTGACGAGCCCTAAATTCAAGAGGCGCCGATCGTTAGCGACCTGATGCACTGGCATGAGTTCAACGGCAGTTACACCGAGCAATAACAAATGCTCGAGGATTCGGCCCGAAACTAAGCCCAGGAAAGTGCCCCGCAATGTCGGTGGAACGTCAGGGTGATTCATCGTCATCCCCTTGACGTGACATTCATAAATCAACGTTCGACTCCAGGGTGTGCGCGGCGCGTGATCATCGCTCCAAGGAAATGTATTATCGAGAACTATGCCGCGAGGGACGTCGTCCGCGCTGTCCTCTGCGCTGTAGGATAGGTCCGAATTTGGACAATTCTCTTGGTAGCCAAAGGTCGAATTTGCCCAAGTCACTTGCCCCGCAATCGCATTAGCATAAGGATCCAATAGCAACTTGTTGGGATTAAATCTGTGTCCCTGCGCCGGAGCGTACGGCCCATAGACACGATATCCGTACAGTTGAGATGGCCGTACATCTGGCAAGTAGACATGCCACACTTGTTCGGTCTTCTCAGGTAGCGCCACTCGTGCGGTTTCCCGACGTGGATTGCTGGGATCGTACAAACACAACTCCACTCGCTCCGCATGTTCGGAAAAGAGAGCGAAGTTAACCCCTTTACCATCCCAGCCTGCGCCGAGTGGTTGGGGCTGGCCCGGCCAAATTCGAAGGGTCAAGCGAGCTTCTCCCGGTTGCGCCTTAGCGTTCCTGTGCCGAATGCCGCCGTCATTCGGACCCAAGTGCATCTAATCAACGTTAATGTCATGTCTTCCAGGGGACAGCGTCCCGAGCCCGGTTCAATATTCGAACGCGAAAAAAAGTGCGACCAATACCGTAGCACAACAGAGCATACATCCAATACGCTGGGCATTGACTGAGACCAACAATCGTGCCACCTACGGGCGGCAGTCAGGGCAAAATTCGAAAAGGCAGGCGGTTCTTAGCCGGGACCGGTATTGTTCTGTGAGTGAGACTCACCAGGACGACGGAATTTCAGAGCAACGAAGTGCCGGCAATCCGTACAAACCAACACAATCAAAGTACCAAAACGAACCTCCGGGCGATTTAGCGAGATCGAACCAGGCGAAGTACATGACCAACTCGTTCACTCGGATCGAGTCGCACATAATTGCGACGCCCACGCCAGGTGTGGCGAACCGCCGTAAGCAAATCTTCCACTTCGAACATTTGGTCCTCGCCGAGTCCCAGATCTTCCAATGGTATGTGCACCATGCACTCATGCATTCGTTGCGGATCGAGATTAACAATCACAATCAAATCATTGCCGGTGGCATGCTTGTAAAAGGCGATGATTTGTTCGTATTCCGTTGAAAGGAAACGGAGATTTCCGAACAGGCTCAGAGCCGGGTTCTCCTTGCGAATTCTGTTCAGTCGCGCAATGTCACGCTTTATGTTGCCGAATTGATTCCATTTGCGTTGATGAATCTCATATTTCTCGGAATTCAGATATTCTTCACTGCCCGCAGCGACAACACGATTTTCACAAAGCTCGAAACCACTATAAATACCGTATGACGGCGAAAGGGTTGCCGCAAGCAATAGCCGTATTCTAAAGGCGGGTCGGCCTCCCGATTGCAAGAAACTGTGCAAAATATCCGGCGTATTGGTGAAAAGATTGGGTCGAAAATACTCAACAGTATTTTTTTCAGTCAGCTCAGTTAGATAATCACGAATTTCCCATGCGGCGTTCTTCCACGTGAAATACGTATAACTTTGCGAGAAACCATGTTTCAAGAGCCCCTTCATTCGGTTCGGTCGGGTGAAGGATTCAGAAAGAAAAACAACGTCTAGATGCCGTGAACGAACCTGGGTCAGAAGCCACTCCCAGAATACAAAGGGTTTCGTATGGGGGTTATCAACGCGAAAGATTTTAACTCCGTGGGAGATCCAGAACAGTAACACTTGGAGGCAGGCTGCCCACAAGTTCTCTCGATCCTGACACCAGAAGTTTAATGGATAGATGTCCTCGTATTTCTTAGGGGGGTTCTCCGCATACTGTATCGTCCCATCAGCACGAATGAAGAACCAATCAGGATGATCCTTGCACCAAGGATGATCGGGTGAACACTGTAGGGCATAGTCAAGCGCAATTTCCAAACCAAAGTCACTAGCGGTACGAGTGAGCTGATCGAAATCGGCAAGCGTGCCCAACTCGGGATGCACCGCCATGTGCCCCCCTTCGGGAGAGCCAATTGCCCAGGGGCTGCCAACGTCGCCCGGCTGCGCGATCCTGGCATTGTTGCGGCCTTTGCGATGGGTCATGCCTATCGGATGAATGGGCGGCAGGTAGATAACGTCGAAACCTAGCGCGGCAAGCTCTGGCAATCGCTCTTCGACGTCGGCAAAGGTGCCATGTTGACCCGGCACTTTGCTCTGAGAGCGAGGGAATAGCTCATACCAGGCGCCGAATAGTGCTATTTCACGCTCGACTAAGACATTGAGAATTCGATTGTATCGCGTCAGGTCTTCAAGATTTAGTGGACCATAGGCGTGAGCCAGCATTTCCTCAGATTGTGCGATCGCTAACCGGTCGTCCATTCTTGCCGATGTGTCTGCTATGCGTCGGCTTGCAGCGCGAAGGCGAGCCGCGATGTCTGGGGGCCGATGCCGAGCCGCCAAATCAAGCAATGCGGCTCCATCCAGGAGCACTGTGCTTATGTCTTGACTGGCCCCCAGGCGTTTTCGAAGGTCTCTAACCCAAGTCCCATATCGATCGGGCCAAGCCTCAACGACGAAATCCCACAGACCCAATCGGTCAACGCGGAACTCTGCATGCCAGCGATCAGGGTCAAATTGATAGGTCAGATTGGTCCGCTGCCATTCGCCACCTCCAGGACCACGATATAGGACGTGGCCGGCGATCGCGTCATGACCGTCTTTGTAGATATCGGCCTCAACGTGGACACTCTCACCCAAGACGCGTTTCGCGGGATACCGGCCAGAATCGAGTTCGGGTGTGACACGCTCGATTACAAGACGCGGCAGCGCAATTGCTGCATTGCCCATCTCTGTTGCGGATATGCCCGGATTCAAATGGCCAGCACCGACAAAGCGTGCCATTGGGCACGACGGCCGGCAGTTTTCACGTCCCGAGGCAATTCGTCAAGTGGGAAGCGGCCTAATGTCCAGATCGGCCAGCCGTGGCCGACATCTTTCACGATCGAAGGATTCACGGATGCAAAAGACCCGCGCGGTGCCATTTGAACACCAATCTTTTCAAGTAGTTGAATTGTCCTCCCCGTGGCATATTTCCTGCTCCGTGACTTCGGACAGGTCAAAGCGGGTGAATCCAATTCTTGCCCGTGCCGCCGATGAAACCAGGATCCCCAGACACAAGCCGACCTATGGGTACGCAAGAAGGAGACTGCGCAGTGGATCTGGGCGATACGTCCGCCGCGCGTTGCGTCCCGGAATCCAAGACAACCTCCGACTGTCGAGCCGTTGGTCAACCTAATGCCCCCCGGCTCTTACTGGCCTGCCAAGACGAAGCGATTCGGCTGGTTCTGCTTCCCGTTTTCGATGCGCTCGGGACAATCGCTGTTCAAGAGGCCACAGACGGACTGCAGCTTGACAACCTGCTATCGCAGGAAGGCCCATTCGACCTAGTTATTAGTCAGGCCACATTACCTGGTTCGCGGGGGCTCGAAGTGTTGACTAAAGCTCGTGAAAGGGGAGACGAGACTCCATTTATTCTCCTACAATCGATGCACCAAAACTTCGTTCGAATTACTATAGGCGGTGGACAACATTCGATTGTGTCAACCCGGCTCGTAAACTTAGTTGCCCTGCTCGATTTGGTACGGCAGATACTGTTCGCGGGCCCCGCCTCCTCACGGAATCTGTAGATCCGAACCTCGCTTTTGCCCGTCACAGTGCCGAACCCGGCGGTTCGGCCGCCGAATTTGTTGCAGCCGTCGGAGCTCCCGGGGGGATTTCATTGACGGAAGGCGTTGGGTTCGGCGGGCTCGTCAACGCGTCCGTGATGCTTCCCCTGTCGCCAGGCTGCAAACTCAACGCCGCAGAGGATCCCACCAAACGCGGTGGAGGGGAGCCAAAATTCTTGTCGCGAGTGCTTGCTGGTGACCGTGTCGATAAGGTAGTCCCTCGAATCGACGCGACGGGAAAGCTCGCGTTCTGGCTGACACTCGTGCTCACTATTGCAACGTTTGCTGCTGATGCAGACACGAAACTGGTCCTAAAGTGACTCACTTGTTTTGAGCTCCTATACCAGACTCCAAGCGCAACGACCGCTCCCAGTACGACTGCGGTAACTGCCAATAAGGCAGGCCTATTATGCCGATAATTCTGCCCAACCCGCTTGGATGAGTCAAAGGGGCTAAATACTGTTTCAGCGAGTTCCAATGACCCCGCCGCCACATTGGCTGTTGAACTACTGGGGTCGTGTGGAACTATCGAGGACGCGCCGACTTGGCTAATGTCTCGCGATTCGTCTAGCTCATCAGACACAACGAGTGCAGTTTCACGATCACTACCGCCCACGACTTCTCGCAGGGTTTGAGCCAATTCACGGGCTGATTGAAATCGGTTTTCTTGATCGCGCTCAGCCGCACGCGCAAACCACTCGTCGAAACCTGCGGGTACCGGCGCCAATTGCGAAGGTTTCGTGATGTCGCGAACACATATCTGAAGCACGAGATCGCCCAGAGCATTTCCGGTAAACGGGCGTTGCCCGGTAAACATTTCGAATGCCATGATACCGAGTGCCCAGATATCCGAGCGGTAGTCAACGGTCTTGTTCCCTTGAACCTGCTCGGGACTCATATAATGGGGCGTTCCGATCAACGACCCCGTTCTCGTTTGTGTCGATTCATCTACAACGACAGGGCTTTTCATTTTCGCCACGCCAAAGTCAAGGACTTTGGCAACCTCATCGTCTTCATTGCGCACCAAGAACACATTTTCGGGCTTTAAGTCGCGGTGAACAATATTGCACTCGTGAGCGCGACTCATCGCGCGTGCTACATGTGTAACAATACGCAAGGCTTCAGACGGCGCCAATCGACCAACTCGGTGCAGACGCTGGGCAAGATTCTCCCCCTCCAGTAGTTCCATGGCAATAAAGGGTTGGTCACCCTCCACGCCATAGTCCAGCACTTGTACCACGTGCGGACTACGAAGCGTTGCCGCGGCTTGCGCCTCCCGTAAGAAGCGTTCAAGTGCACCCGGCTGGCGCGCAATGGCAAGGTCGATGAGCTTGACAGCCACTGGAGCACCCAACACGAGTTGCTCGGCTAGCCAAATCGTTCCAAATCCACCTTCGCCGAGTTGGCGTTCCAGACGGAATCGACCGCCCAGCACTCGTCCCGCTTGTGATTCCGGCTCGCCCATTTGAGGTGGCGACCATAGCGCTCGGAAAGCAAAAGTGCAGCTCATCGTCGATTGGCCCGAGTCGCAACCATGGTATGCTTCGCAGATATGACGTATTGTTCCGCCCAAAAATCCTGCAAGGGATTCAAACCGGCTTGTTTTTGGTATGTAGCCCTAGTGATAGTCAGTTGCTTGCTGGGGGGTTCGGCGTGCAAGTCGAAAAATAAGCCGATAACTCGCAATGCCACCGGTTCGCCTGAAGCACCCAGTGCACCTCCATTCGCTTCGGAGGTGTCCTCGACAGCTTCGACGAAGAAATTCTACATTCCAAGTGGCCCAGCCTTTGCTATCGAGGCCGGGGCAGGCCTCGGACCCGTACGATTTGGCGCGACGGTCTCGACCATTGAGCGACTCATGGGCTCAAAATGCGATGAATTGACGGAGAAATTCTGCCGATACATTCCCGCCGGTATCGAGTTCGAATTATCTGACGGGATGGTTTCGGGAATAGTCGTTTACCGCCACGATCGAGCGGTAGTGGGCAGCCCGGGCAAGACTTGGGGGCGCACACGCTGCGCCATTGCCCCGGACATCACGCCGCGCGTCATTCTGAAATATGTACATGCGACCCTCGGCAAACCGCAATCATCAGAACCGGTCACTCAGGCAAATCCCAATCGTACGGCTCTCCGGGAGACTTATCCGGGGCTCGTGCTCGAATATGATCGCGGTGAGTACACGCAGGAGTTGGTGCTAGGCAGCATCCGCGTTACGAAGCTCAACAGGCCGACGGCGCAAAAACAGCAATAGGCGTTGCATGTTGCATCGAGCGGGCGCTAACGCCGAGTGCGCAGTCGCTCATGCACGAGTTGCTGACTAATCGACCGTTGCGCTTCAGCCGTTTCAACGAGCGTCCAACTGTCATGGGCCGGTCGATCGAGTGCAAGCTCCAGCAGGATTGCCGAAGCTTGCTCAGGGGAAATGCCGCCGAAGTGACGGCCCGGTAGCTCCACTACAGCGGTGCGGGCGCGTATTCCTTCAAGCGTGGACAGAATCTTTAGTAGTACCGTTCGGTAGACGCGATCGCCAAAATCAGACCGCAAACCTGTGCCAAACAGGAGCAGTTTGTCGAAGGGAAGTTGAGGTTTGCCAGGCAGGAGTACGACCTCCCCTAATTGGCCCGTCACGAATCCCGATTGCATCAGGCGCGACAAGCGTCCATACAATCGCCAGTCGACTAGACCAGCAACGCCATGCGGAGGGCGTTCATCTTCAAGAATGACCGCTACCAAAACCTCAGTGCTTGCACAATCAAGGCGCCGTAAGTGAGGAAAGATAAAACGCAAATCCATCGAATCTAGCGCTACTGACTGTTGTAGCCCAAAATATCCCCGGTGTGCGCCGGTTCCACACGACCACAATCATCCGCTACTTGGTCCAATACGCCGTTCACAAAGGCCCCACTGTCCTCGGCTCCATAGCGCTTAGCCAGTTCCACGGCTTCATCCAGCGCTACTGCTCGGGGCACGTCAAGCCGGTAAAGCAGCTCATAGACGCCGAGGCGCAATACATTGCGATCGACCCGCGTCATGCGATCGACCCGCCAATTGGCACTAGCTTCGGCGATGCGATTGTCAAGTTCGTCGATTACGGCCATGGCCCCTTGCACGAGTTCATTTGCGTAGGTCTTGCCTTCCGGATCTCCCGGTGTTTCACGCCAATAATCAAAAACAGTTTGGGCTACGTCATTACCGGTCGTGTCCAGCGCGAAAAGCATCTGAAGGGCTGCTTCACGGGCGGTGGTTCGTGCACCCATTCTCAAAGACCGCGATTACTAAGTTCGCGCATTAGCGACACCATCTCGACTGCCGCCATTGCTGCGTCAAATCCCTTGTTCCCGGCTTTTACACCGGCTCGATCTATAGCTTGCTCCAATGTATCCGTGGTAAGGACTCCAAAACAGACAGGAATGCCCGTCGTGACGGTGATGCTAGCCAAGCCTTTGGTAACCTCCGCAGCAATGTACTCGAAATGGGGGGTGCCCCCTTGAATAACCGCGCTCACCGCCACAATAGCGTCAAACTTTTTTGCCCGAGCCAGTCGCGAACACACGACCGGTATCTCCCAGGAGCCTGGCACACGAACCAGGGTTATCCGTTCATCAGTTGCGCCATGACGAAGCAGAGCATCGAATGCCCCTTCGACGAGTCGGTCTACGATGAACGCATTAGTCCGCCCGGCGACAATGGCAAATCTCGCTTCGGATGGCACGACCAAATTGCCGACAATTGCCTGAGGGTTTGAGGCGTAGTTTTCCGGGTTCATTGAATGTCCTACGTTAGCTTGTCACGCGGGCCGACACCAGGGGTACAAACTCGAGGATTTCGAGACCGTATCCTTCGATGCCGGCAAGTCGCATTGGGTTATTGGTCAGCAAACGAAGGCTTCTTATCCCTAAATCACGCAACACTTGAGCGCCCAGACCGTATTCCCGTAAGGGTCCCGAGGCCGATTTGCCCGCCATTCCAGGTTCGCGGACGCCCCCTTTGGCCGTTTGCACTTCCGTCAGCAGGTCGCCTTGTGCGGGCAAATACACGATGACTCCCTGGCCTTCGCCTTCGATAGCTAAAATGGCTTCGTGTAGATTCCGGTGGCCGTCACTCGACATTGCAGTAAACACGTCGCGCAATGTGGAACCCACGTGCATACGGCAAAGCGTTGCTTCTTCTTTTACTGGATTACCGTACACAAATGCCACGACTGAAGCGAATCAATCGCGTCCTCGTACAAGTGTACTGTCCACCGTTTTCCGGTGAGGCCCAGCACAACGGAAGCAGATTCAATTCTACGGACCAATATCTCTGTCTGCAGGCGGTATCGGATCAAATCGGCGACTGTCATGATTTTCAAGCGCATGACGTTCCGCAAAGTGCTCAAGATCCGCAAGCCGTGCCATTGTCCCGTCTTCATTCATGATCTCGCAAATAACACCCGCTGGATTCAAACCCGCGAGACGCGCTAAATCAACAGATCCTTCGGTTTGCCCGGCACGAACCAACACCCCACCCCTTCGAGCCTTGAGCGGCAATACGTGACCGGGCACCACTAAATCTTCCGGCTTTGCACCTGGGCTTGCCGCTACGCGAATCGTGTGGGCACGGTCTGAGGCGCTAATGCCAGTCGTGACGCCCTCCCTCGCCTCAATACTCACAGTAAATGCCGTTCCGAGCGACGGGCCCTGCCGATCCGGCAATTGCATCATTGGCAGTTCAAGCCTTTCTACCTGCGCTTCGGTCAAAGTGACACAAATTAAACCTCGACCGTGAGTTGCCATGAAATTGATGGCGTCGGCTGTAATGTGGTCTGCAGCAAGGCACAAGTCGCCTTCATTTTCCCGGTCTTTATCGTCCACCAATATGACCATTTTGCCGGATCGAATGTCTTCAATACCCGCAACGACCCTTCCCAAGAGACCGGGATTTATATCCAATTGCCGCGGCGGGTAGGAAGGTAATCGCTTACTTCGAGTCATGAACGAACCCCGCACGCATCAATGCCGTCTGAAGGGCAATGTCAGTGCGTTTGTCCTCTGATTGGCCATTTTCTGAAGGATGCCGTAGCGCATGTGCAACGTACCGTGCCAAGATATCCACTTCGAGATTGACGCCGTCCCCGGGTCGCGCGCGGTCAAGTGTCGTCACTTGCCGCGTGTGCGGCACGATCATCACCGTGAATCGGTCCTTATAGACCTCATTGACCGTGAGCGAAACGCCCTCGATAGCTACGGATCCCTTGGGCGACAGAAAGGGGATTAGCTCTGCCGGCAGTTCAAGCGTCACGCCAACAGACTCTCCGGTTTCTTTGGTGCCAATCCAGCGGACAACCGCGTCCACGTGACCCGTCACCCAGTGACCTCCCATGCGGTCACCCATGCGTAATGCGCGTTCGAGGTTGACCGGAGACCCCACGGCTAGCCGCCCCAACGTGCTCCGTGTCAGCGTCTCGGCCGACACGTCAGCGAAGAATCCGTCCGGCAGCGCTTCACTAACCGTCAAGCAGACTCCGTTGACCGACACTGATTCCCCAATCGCCCAAGTGCCTAGTCCGGATTTTATCAGTAAACGCTGCCCCCTGGCTTGCTCACTGCGAGCTTGTATGCGCCCGACCGCTTCGATTAATCCGGTAAACACGCGGCGCCCATAGCATTTGTGAAGGCTGGGGTCACCGTGCCTAGTGAAACGCAAGATCCCCCAATGGGGGTGTCTCGGTTTATTCACACGGATCTCGCAAAAAAATCGCGGCCTTCGATTGCGGTTGAAGCGAAATCCCGGCAGGCTGCCTGCGTGATGCCGCGAATCCTCTTGGGGGTGCCCGAAGGTCTTGGGGTTGTTTTTGCGTGTTTAATCTTGGGATGCGGGCCCAATGTACAAATGATTTATGAGGGCAATGTTCGTTTCGAGCATTGTTACCGCTTGGACCTGGATCCCACCATTGCTCCCGCGCATCGGCGCGCCTGTTGGCAAGACTGGCTAGACCGACATACTTACGCTCAAACTGGCGACCGTTTGAATCACGCTAGGCAACGGCTCAGCCAGCTCGATAAAGGCGATCAAGCTACGCTATCGCTACAACTTGATGCGGGCACGGAAGGTCGACCTACGGCCGAGACTGTGCCCATGCCATCAAGTATTCATGCTGCCCCACCACCGCGGGCCTTGGAGGCCGCTCCGGCACCCAGCGTGCCCCCAATCGCGCCCCCGAAGCACCCAACGCTACCACCGGAGGCCGAATGCTCGGACGAGTGCCGGGGTCGCTGGAATGAATGCTCAATCAGCTGCGACAATCAAGACAACCCGCCGACGAGTAGCGCCAACATTGAAACCAAAGCGCCCATGGGTGTTTCCGTGCCGACAAGGCAAAAAAATCAAAAAGATGCCTGCGCCAATTGTCGTCGAACGTTCAAATCCTGTATGCGCCGGTGTTACAAATAGTCGTTGGCCAAGGAGGCACAAATCCTCGCCAATACACAGCGCTCGCCCAGAAATAGGACAAGGCCGATTGCTCGGTCGAGCATCGAGAATTTGACGAAAGTGTCTCCCTCGAGTTAACCCGTATCTGCTGCCCCGTGCAGTCCTGATGAATGGCCCCTGTGGTATCTCCCTTACCTCGAATTTTCCGACCCCAGCGAGCGGTTCCCTCCGACACAGTTCGACCGACACGAGCGGAAATAAACCTCGGTCATTTGCGGCACAATCTGCGTGCCGTAAAAAAGGTCGTTGGAGACGTGCCGATTTGGGCGGTTTTGAAGGCCGATGGCTACGGGCATGGTGCCAAAGCGGTGGCGCGCACATTGGAGCGCGATGGGGCGGCCGGCGTTTGTGTGGCGCTGGTCGAAGAGGGCATCGAGCTCCGCGAAGCGGGTATCGGAATTCCAATTCTTGTCATCGGCGGCCATTATGGGCGCGCCTGGAGTGATGTGATTGCGCATGGCCTGACGCCCATGCTGCACGACCCGGGTCAAGTCGAGTCGTTGGCTGAAGAAGTTCGCTACCTCGGCATCGAATCGGTGGACGTTCATGTGAAGGTTGACACGGGCATGGGACGCCTGGGAGTGACTTTGCCGGATATGGCTCGATTGATCCGCTCCTTTGAGAGCCATCCCGAGGTACGGCTGCACGGGCTGATGACGCATTATGCTTGCGCAGACGCGCCGGATCGGACGCATCTTGAAGAGCAGCGGGTTGCCTTCGATGAAATCACGGCCGTCTTGGCTCGGCAAGGGTTTCAGCCGGTTCTCAGGCATGCTGCCAACAGTGCCGCGCTGTTTGTCGACAAAAAGCATCACTTGGATCTCGTGCGGCCGGGGTTGGCGCTGTTTGGCGTAGATCCAATTCCGAATTTGAACGTTGAACTACTGCCAGCGATGCGCGTGCGAACGGAAATTGTTGCGCTACGAGAACTCGCCGCGGGCCAAAGCGTCGGTTATGGCGCAACTTGGTCGGCGCAGCGCAAAAGCTGCATCGCTACGATTCCTGTCGGTTACGCTGACGGGCTTTCTCGTGGCCTGTCCAATCGCGGCCAAGTACTGTTGGCGGGGCGCCGCGCGCCGATCGTGGGCATTGTAAGCATGGACATGACCATGGTCGATGTCACCGACTGCCTGGCGTTGACGTTGGCGAAGAATGCGTCGTGCTCGGCTCGCAGAAAGGTCGGCTTGGATCCGATTGTATCACGGCTAACGAAATTGCGGATACGCTCGGCACCGTTCCCTGGGAAGTACTGACTAGTGTTTCTCGACGTGTACCCCGGTTTTACCGCGAGCCATAAGTCAATGTCCGATCGGAGAACTTAATGCCGAGAATCGTGTGTCTCGATCTTGAAGGAGTGCTGGTACCGGAAGTATGGATTGCCGTCGCGGAAGCGACGAACATACCCGAACTCCGACGCACGACCCGTGACGAACCCGACTACGATAAACTAATGCGCGGCCGTATTGAAATCTTAGGCCAGCATGGCCTTTCACTGTCCGATATCCAGCGAGTCATTCAAAAGATGGATGTTCTGTCGGGTGCCAAGGATTTCATGGACCGTCTTCGCGCGAAAGAACAGGTAATCATTCTCAGCGATACCTTTTACCAATTTGCCGCACCATTTATGCAGAAACTGGGCCAGCCTACGTTGTTTTGTCACGAGTTAATCGTTGACAGTGCAGGCCGGATATCGGGCTATCGATTGCGCGTGAATGACAGCAAGCGACGCGCGGTTGCTGCACTCAAGGAAATTGGGTTCGAAGTATTGGCCGCCGGAGATAGCTACAACGACACCAGCATGCTTGGAGCCGCTAACAAGGGCGTATTGTTTCGGTGTCCAGATAACGTGGCCGCAGAGTTTCCTCAATTTTCGCGCACGTTGACGTACGACGAGCTCTGGCAGGCATTATTTGAATGATTCAATGCGTTACATCTGCGTATCAAGGGGAAGCTTCTACATTTCTTTCTGGCGTAACGGCACGGAATTGATCGTTTGGCGACTCTCCGAAGTCAACACCATCTAGCCGATTGGGATTTAGATCCTTGACGTATTTTGCCTTCAATTGAGCCAAGAGTTCATTGAATGCGGCAGCCGCGCGCGACTCGCGCAAATGTGCCCGAATTGTGGTTGCAACCGAGGCCAGATCGGCGCGCAATGCCGCTACGTGACCGCGGCGCCACACTACAGCAAACTTGTCGCCCTCACGAATAGGTGATTTCGCAATTTCCCCGTCTTTTAGGTGCGCCGCAGCGGAAAAGAGCCCCGCGTTGACCTGTAGTTCAACAATATCGGATTTCCCGTCTGCTGCCACGAAACCGAGCTCGCCTCCCCGCATATTCGTGGCTCGATCTAATGACTTTTCCCGCGCCAGATTCCTCCACTTGTCAAAATCTGGCAAATGACGGAGTTTCTGGATGGTATCTGTGGCTTCCGCTTCGGTAGCCAGCAATATTCGAAATAGCCTTAATTGCTCGGGGCGATCGAAATCTTGCCGATGGGACTCAAGATAGGCCTTGATATCGGCGTCAGTGACAGGGGATATGGCATCCGACTGTTTTCGAATGCGATCTGTCAAAACTTGTTGCAGTACTGACTTTTCGATGGCTTGCCTGCGCTCACTTGATAAGATCTTTCGATCCGCGGCGACCTGTGCCAAAAGCAATTCTGGGACGATCCACTGACTGACGAACCTTTGAATGCGTTCGAGGTCTGTATTTCCCAGTGCCTTTCGCTGAAATGCCGGCAACTCCAGCCAGCGCCGCTGTAGTGCTGCCACCGTGAGCGTCTGTTTACCCACTTGAATGATCACCGCATTCGGATCCGCGGAACTGGCCGGGATCGTGAAAAAAAGGGTGCTGCCGGCAATAAACAGTCTGGCGATCCAGTCACGCACGGCGCTTCTACTAGGCGTCTTTGCCAGTGCGCGCAACCTTCCCGCGCTACGCGACCCGACTAGCTGCTTCCTTGCGCGATGTGTGTTGGTGGCGCCGCAGCGTCGGTCCGCTCACCAGTTGTTTCTTTTGCGCTGTAATCCCCAACTCGGCAAGGCGCTGACAGGTCATTTCAATCGCTGCTGGATTATCGTCAATCCCAATTGCGTTGCGATTTAGCCTCGCGCATACGGCGATGGTTGTACCGCTGCCTACGTATGGATCCAGTACCCAATCACCCGGCAAAGTCAGTGTTCTTACCAGTCGCGACAGAAGGGCCTCAGGTTTTTGCGTGGGGTATCCGGTGCGCTCACGGGCCACGGGCGCGACGATTCCGATGTCCCAAACATCGCCTAGAGGCACACCAGGCGACGTTTCCGTTGTGGAACTCGAGCAACGCCGGCGGCCTGTCTGATCATAGAGCGCACGTTGCTTCTTCGTTCCCCAGGTCGCCAACGTGGACGGCGCTAGGGGCTCATAGAGCTGCGTGAACCTCGGTTTTGCGCTGGCGTCGCGCACGTAGCGTAACAGTACGTCGTGTACCTTCTGATAGTTGGGTGTTTTTGCGGGCCATCTTCGGTAGCGCCAGACAATTTCACTCGCGAAACAGTCAGGGCCGAAAATCTCGTCGAGAAGGACTCTAGCATAATGACTGGTTTTAGGATCAACGTGCAACACGAGAGAGCCGTCGGGATTTAAGAGTTCGCGCGCTGCCGACAGTCGAACATATAGCTCTGCTAAGTAGTCCGATAGGCTGCTCCAGCGATCGTCGAAAGCCGGTTCGCTATCACGCACAATTTGACCCGAGGCATCGCGGCCTCGCAACACTCGAAGGTGTTGTCGACCTGTAAAGAAAGGGGGATCCAAATAGACCAAAGCCACTCTCTGCGAGCACTGTTCGGCCAATGTGCTAAGCGCCCTAGCATTGTCCCCCTGTACTAATGAATATCGCTGATCGCCTTCCGCAAGTTTGCGAAGCTGACCGGGGGCGGGCCGTGTCGGCCGCCGCTTTCCAGGCCAATCAAGGCAAATGATCGAGTGGTTCGGCATGCAATGAAATCGTAGCGGGGGTGAATCGGCCTCGGCCAACTTCGCGGTACAATTAGTGTAAGCTGCCGACTTCCGAAGGCCAAAGGGCCAACTCGCTCCTCACTTGCCCGAGAACTATGTCCAGAGTACCGATGCACCGCCATGCAGACACCGCCGCGCATTTTTTCCGGCATGCAACCGACCGGGGAGCTTCACATAGGCAACTACTTTGGGGCGCTTCGTCAATGGGTCGCATTGGCCAAGGCGGGTAACCATCAATCGATTTTCTGTATCGTGGATGCGCACGCCGTTACTGTGGATTACGAGCCGAGCGAGATGCCGGGACTTATATTCAATGTGGCTCTGACCTATCTGGCCGCAGGCCTCGACACTGAGCAGGCAATCATCTTCGTCCAAAGTGACGTCCATGAGCAGGCCGAATTGTCCTGGTACTTGAGCACGGTAACGCCAATCGGTGACCTATACCGCATGACTCAATTCAAAGAGAAGAGCGAAGAGCACAAGCAAGGGGTCAACGCGGGTTTGCTGACGTATCCTGTGCTTATGGCCGCAGACATATTGGCTTATCGAGCAACGATCGTTCCCGTTGGTAACGATCAAGTGCAACACTTGGAGTTAACCCGGGAAATTTCCAGGAAATTCAATGCGCGCTACGGGCAAGTATTTCCGGAACCCACGCCACAATTGAGCCGAACGCCCCGCATTATGGGGCTTGATGGCAAGACAAAAATGAGCAAGTCCCGCGGCAATTCAATCTCGATCTTTGAAGCTCCGGCGAGCATCGAGAAGAAGTTGAAAGGTGCATTTACCGACCCGAACAAGCTGCGCAAGGGCGATCCGGGTAATCCCGATATCTGCAATATTTACACTGTGCATGGCGCAGTAACGGAGTCCGAAAAGGTTCGGGAAATCAGCGAGAATTGTCGTTCGGGCGCGCTCGGTTGCAGCGAATGTAAAAAGACGCTGATTGAAGGCTTGGTTCGAGAACTCGATCCAATTCGGAGCAAAGCTGAGGAGTTGAGGCAAGATCCGGGACGAGTTGTGCAGGTGCTTGAGAATGGAGCGGAGCGGGCGCGAGCCATCGCGCAAGATACGTTACGTGACGTTCGCGAAGCCATGGGACTTGGGTGTCCGAGAGACTATCCAAAGTCGCCGTCGTTCCTTTAACAGAGAAGGATTTTGTGCCTTTACTGGTGTCGATCAGGGAGTCCCTGGTTGATTCGCATTAATCTGATAAAAGGTGGCTATGCTCCGCCCAAAGTTTTCGATTCTTGCCTTGGCGGCTCTTGTGGGCAGCACGGCTTGCCGTCGAGAAGCAGTTGACGAGGATCCAGAACGACTGGTAAGAGAATTCATCGATCGCGCGAAAAGCGTATATAGCGACCCGAAAATGGCGCGCAGCGCCTTTGATTCCCTTTGGTCAAGCGCGCAAAAGAATCTTACTGAGCGCGCCACGCGCGCCAGCGCTCTAGCAAGTCGCAAGGTTGCTCCCGAGGAAATGCTGGCGCTGACACGGTTTTCATTGCGTTTCATTCCGCAACGCTATTCGGCGACTGTTCAGGGCGACATAGCCGTTGTTTCTCTGCAGGGAGATACTCACTTGAAAGATCGTGCTGACGTTCGCTGTATCCGCGAGCAAGGTCGATGGCGCATTGTGGTCGAGTTACCACCACTGTCGCCGATTCAGCGACGGTCCGACGCCACCAACGATGAAGAATGACGGTTGGCCTTCTTAATGCGGAGAGTTCATGACTATTGTCGCGGTGGCTTTCCGTTGCTGCGTTGGGCCAGGGGCCTAAACGCCACCATCATCAATTCGCCTAGAACCAATTAAACGATCATGAGCGCGCAAGGTCCAGCCTGCACGCTCATGGACAAACCGATGCTAATTAATTCGAAAAGAAAATCGCTTCGATTTCGTTCTTCACTTCTTCTTCTGTTTGACTGCGCGCGATCGCAATTTCCTTTACGATGAGTGACCGAGCGGTGTCGAGCATCCGTCGCTCACCGAAGGACAGCTGCTTACTTGCCTTCAATCGGTACAGATCGCGCAGCACCTCAGCCACATCGTATATAGAACCGGTCTTGATCTTGTCCATAAAACCACGGTACCGGCGGTTCCAAGTTTGAGTATCAAAGCCAATGGTGCGCTCACGCAGAATGTCGAAGATTTCCCGAATTTCCTGCTCACTAATCACCTGGCGCAGACCCACCGCATTAGCGTTGGATACCGGCACCATGATCTTGCGGTCAGTATCGAGAATTCGAAGCACGTAGAACCGCTGACGGGCGCCGGCAATCTCTTTCTCGTCTATGCTGATTATTTCAGCTACGCCCTGTGCGGGATATACTGCTTTGTCGCCGACTTTGAACTCAATTTCCTGAGCTGGCTGCATGCTTCTCTCCTTTTGCGACCTACCGAAACAGACTGCCGCAACGCGTTTGCACCCATCCCCGTCTGGGAGCACCCCAACGACGACCGGTGTCCATCCACAACGGGCTGCGCTACAACACTCGAGAGCGACTTTTCATTCCATATCTCATCAGACGATCTGGACTTCCGAAGCCACGGGCATTCCCGTTTCAAGTTAGAGGTCGCCAGGCGAACGACTTTAGTCAGCTCCGCGAGTCATGTCAACTATTTAGTCAACTTTACCTTCGATAAACTCGAATTTAGCATAATTTTAGCCAAAATCATCGCGGGGTTTTCGGGTGCCCCAGGGAGCTAGCCCCCGCATTTTTGTAGGTTAGGCAAGCTCGGCGCGCAATAAGCGTTGACAAGCGTTGCCTTGGCGAATCCACCTCTGGCAAGATGCGCTCACTTTTTGAGCTGAACACCTGCCAAGGTGAATCTTTCCGTTCTTCGTCTGGGACCCGGCCATTATGGCGTTGGTTGATAGAGGCCCGGCCGTGATGGCGTTGGTTGTCAGGGCCCCGGCCCCGACAACTTCGATCTTACAAGTTAACTCCAGATCAGAGGATGTTGCGCATTAAGCACTAACGTTGCGTGCGCATTGTTCAATGAGACCCCAGCGCACGCCACGATCCGAAACGGTAATGCGGTGCGCCTCTAGCCAATCCATGACTTCGAGCACGATGACTGTGCCGGTGCCAATTACATCGGCCCGTTTGGGCTCGAGCCCGGGAATGCTACGTCGTTCCTTGGTAGATTTGCTGTGCGAATAACTCCGACCAGTGACGGATTTGCTCTCGACTAAGGAGTCCGCCATGCACCCGATGGCCTTCATAGTTCGCCATTTGCCGGGACATCGCAGCAAGCGTCGTTACCGTTCCCGCGACACCAACCACAGTGCGTGAATCACGATACAGTCTCGATTCGGGCAAGAGGGCGCGCACATCCCGTTTTACGGCGAGCAGTTCTTCCAACAACGGAGGATCATGTTTCACATGACGCTCGTGCAGCCGAACAGCACCGATGTCGAGGCTAACCGCGCGGCTAATTTGTGTTGAGTCGGCACTTATGCATCCGGAAATGACCTCCGTGCTGCCACCCCCCACGTCGAAAACCGTCGCTGATTCAGCCAAATTCAGTCCCGATAGGGCACCGCTGAACGTTAGCTGCGCTTCTTCGGTTCCACTGAGCACGCGTGGTCGTACCCCGAGTATTTTATTGGCTTCTTCCAGAAAGCCGTCACCCCCGCTTACGTCGCGCAATGCACTCGTGCCTACAACCTGTCGATTGGACACCTTCAACCGATCGAGCTCATCCGCAATCGACTGCAAGCAATCAAGCGTGCGTCGTGCTGCACTGTCATCCAATTGTCCGGTGCGATCGACGCCGAACCCAAGGCGCGTAATGGTGGCTCGCTCCACCACAGCGCGAACGTTGCCCTCCTCGCATTCTGCGACCAGCAACAGAACCGAGTTGGTCCCAATGTCAATCGAGGCTACTCGACGGCACGTGGCCCGTTCCGGTGACAATTCGGTCACTTAGTAAGACTACCGAGGTTCAGCATTTCCTCGACGTCGGGCTGAATCACCAGCTCAACACGGCGATTGTGCTTGCGACCTTCATCAGTGTCGTTTGGGGCAACGGGATCTGTATCGGCATAACCGGCGGCGCTCCACTTGCTGGATTGAGTCCGCCCCCTCCATCGGCACTGCGGCGTAGTAAGCAGCGTCACTACCGAGCGAGCGCGCATCGCCGACAGGCCCCAATTGTCGATGAAAACCCCGCCGCGCAGGGGTTTTGAATCCGTGTGACCTGCCACCTGGAATTCGCGCTGCGAGAGTTGCGCGTCGTTGCGCAGCACCTCAGCAACCTGGTTCAAGATGTTCTTGCCCTCGGCCCGCAAGGTTGCGCTGCCCGAATCGAACAACACGTCCCCGGGGAGCTGAATTAGCATTCGGTTGTCGCGGGTTTCCACCTTTAGGCCAAATTCAGTCAGTTTCTGCAGTTTGCTGCGCAACAACTCGAAGCGCTTACGGGTTTCTTCCAAGTTGCTTGGCCCGCTGCGCGTACTCGTCGAGCGCCTTCTTCTGTTGCTCGAGGCTCGCGTTGAGATTGTCCAGGTCGAGGCCCTGGGCCCGGTACTTCTTCTTGAGGTCGTCGATTTCGTGCAGGGCATCGGCGTAGTCTGCCTCGCACTTTCGCTTGGCCTGGCTCTCCCGATTCAAATCGACGCGTAACTGCTCGCTCTCGCGGACCTTTTGGTCCCATTCTTCCTGCGAGTAACCACAACCTGCGACAATGAATGCAGCGCAGGCTCCGATTGCGAACAGGCGGGCAACGCAAGACCTCGACGACATGGCAACTCCTTCTAAAGGGGCACGCAGTTGCGCGCTTGCCGTCCCGGTAACCCGAGCAGGCAGGTGGGTCAAGGCGTGGCCCGCAATCGCGGGAACGCACGGTTCAGTCGATTTCTTCAAAAATAAGCCACTGGGCCAAATACTGAAAAAGCTCGGGGAAATACGGTAGTGACGCCTCGGGCCAAGGTTGGTTGATGCTGCTTCAAGAATTGCAATGAATTTTTCGTTGACACATCACAATAGGTGGCAATATATGTCTTGCAACATACCCTCTCGGACGGTTCGCCGCCCTGAGGGTTTTCAGGGAGGCAAGAAAAAATGGCCGCAAAGAAGACGAAGACCAAGACCGCTCGTAAAGCACCTGCAAAGAAGGCTCCGAAAGTCGCGAAGAAGCGCACAGTTAAGCGCGCCAAGAAGGCCGGCAAGAAGGTTGCGAAGAAAGCAGCCAAAGCAGCCGCCCCCAAGGCGAAGAAAGCTGCCAAGCGTCGCGTCCGTCGCGCCAAGAAGGTGGCTGCCTGAGATAACAGCCGGTCGAGCGGCGAACAGTCAGTCGCCGCGCGACCCCTTCGGGGAGGTGCCGGGCCTGTCTGTCAGGTCTAAGACAACGCGGGGTAAGCACTCCGCTCGCACCTCCCCCCGACCCGAGCCTAGATGGGCCGCCCGTGGGGGCACATCAATGCAAGCTCCCCATCGGGTGTTTGCCGCGAATGGGGCTCGGCGCAGAAAGCACGCGTGCAGCAATGTTGCCCGCGTGCTTTCTTGTTTTTGTTGGATGGCGTAGCGGTACGAGAAAGGCGGGACTAATCATTTCATCGCATGCCACGCAAGGCAGGCTTGGCTCTCCGCAGAATCGACGAGCTAAGGATCAACGACGACTTCGTCCTAGCGGTGCGAGGCACGCCCCGCGCACGCGGGAATGCAGAGAAACCCAGAGCCCCTTCCCCTATACGTCAAAACACGTCGTATCTTCGTCGTCATCCCATTGAACTAGCGCCAGATTCGCGTCTGTATCATCATGGCTGATGTCGCGTACGACGGTTACGCGCGGTTGAGTGGGTTCATCGTCCCCGACATCGAAATCGAACAACGTGGGCATAGCCTCGCGCGCCCCGAGACCAACCAGCGTCGTTACACGAGCCCGTCGGTCTCGTCCGACCTTTGGAAAGCTACCTGGGGTTGCATCCGGAGCTCGAACCACGACTTTGGGCTGGCGACGCCGGAGCACGCAGCGGGTGTTTTTTACCACCAGTTGCTCCCTAGCCCCGTTTTGGTATCCCGACATGGTCCGGGTACCCTCTCCCACAAGTTCGTTCCGGGCCAAAAAAGCCGCTCGAGATTCGCCAAAAGGCGAAAAAAAGTGCACCACGGCTCCGGCCAGCCGATGCGCGCCTCTTGACGCGGGTGGGCTGCCGCGCCTAGCCTGCCGCAAGCGGAGTTTTTTCGTGCGCATTAGAGGCTGTGTTGCCACGGTTTTATTGAGTTCGATCTTAGTCGCGATTGGCATGCCTGCGCGGGCGGCGCCAATGGACCCGGCTATAGAACGATTGATTCTTAATCCAACCTGTCGAACGGCAGACGGGCAGATTACTCCTGGGGCCGATGCGAACTACACGCCCTGTCAGCCCGACAATGCGGCATTCAAGAGGCTTATCAATCAGTACGCGTTTGCCTTTGCGCCGACGGCAATGCACTCGGCACGCACGACAGGATTTGGAGGATTCCACATCTCGCTAGAGGCCTCTTACACGAGCATCGATTCTGGCAAGGACTATTGGAAAAAAGGAACACAAGGCGAGACCGACCCTTCGACAGGTCAACCCTCTACGGAGAACTCGTCCCCTTCGGGCATCCTGCAGTTGTATTCTGTCAAGTTACGCAAGAGCTTCGGCTTTGGTCTGGAGGTTGCCGGTTCATTTGGCGTGATGCCAAAGACATCACTTTGGGCAACGGGTGCTGACGTCCGATTGAGCCTTTTTGAAGGCTTTCGGAAGAGTATTCCCGGAATGATTCCGGATATTGCCGTGGGCGGCGGCGTGCGCACGATTACTGGGACGCCCGAGTTTCAGCTGACGGTGTCGAGTTTGGATGCTCAGATTTCAAAACCGTTTCCAATCGAAAATGCGGTTGTCGTGACTCCATGGATTGGCTACCAATATCTTTGGATATTTGGCGATTCGAACGTGATTGATTTCACCCCGAAGACGGATCCGTTTGCTGCTTGCAACTACGGCGGAGTCAATGCGCCGGGGCAGGCGGCTCCCGGCACTGGTGGTACGTACACGGGACAACCCATTTGCAACAATAACGGGCAAGTTTGGGACTTCAACAACAATCGCATTTTGACCCAGTCCGGTTGCGCCGTCAGCGGCTACTGCTGGGCGCCAATGTTCGATACGAAACGGTAATGTTTGGTGTGCAGCTCATTACGGACTTGGTCAGTCCCTCGGACGCGCAGTCTGGTTCGGCTTCGAAGAGTGCCCTGGCTGGCGAAAACCGCCAATATACCGGTGTTTTTGAGCTTGGCATGATGTTCTGACCGGTAAAGACCTCTGTATGGCATGAGCCTCCCTGAAATTGCCTCGGGCACGCTTTACGCCTTTCGCCTTTTCGAAGTAGCGGAAAGCATCGACATCACCGCGTTGTCGCGGCTTGAGCTTCCTGCGAGCATCAGCGTACGACCGGGGCGACTCACATTCATTGGGCAACTACGCAATTTGCTCAGCGTCGTCGCGCTGGGATCCCGCGATATTGAAATTGAGCCCGGACGTTGGATTCAGGCTGATTGCAACGTCTTGCTATTTGGCTTTGGCGTGGCGGCCACTTGTTTTCAATTCCCGATGTCGTCCAAGACCTCAGCGGCTGCCGAATCCACGACACATCCTTCAGAACTGGCGAACTGGGTAGCTTCAATCAACCAAAGCGTTGCGCTGACTGTGGCAGGTCGCGAGGTAGTTGATCGCTTGCTTGGGCTTCTGAGGCCAGTGATTGATAGGCCACTCAATGACCAGAACCACGAGACCTATACGATTGCCTCGGTGCAGCGGTTCGCTGAGCCTTGTTCCATCGATCAGGTGCTGTCTTCACCGGACGTTGTGCGAATATTGCTGGGCGAAATTCCTGGGTTTGTGCCCGCACCCAGCTTTCACGCCCAGATGGTCGGGCACCACTACCGCTATGGTTGTGACGACATCTGTATCGTTGATTGGGACGCAGCATTCATCGTCGATCCGAAACCCAACGAAGACCTGGTCAACCTACTAGCCCTTGCCTTGACACAGCTACTAGAGTTTCAGCGCTTCGATATGCAACTCGAGCGGGAGCTCAATACGCTTTATGATTGGACGAATGAACGTGTCGATCGTTGGCCGTTCGTGAGTCGTGCTCGGCGCAGGGTGGACGTCGTGAATCGATTGCTCATCGATATTGGCGAATTCGTCGATCGCAGTGAGAACGCCTTCAAGATTACGGAGGATGTGTATTATGCTCGCGTATATCGAGGCGCAATAGAACGATTTCAAGTGCCAGTCTGGCGAAGTTCAGTGCTCGCACGACAACGAGCCGTCTCAGAAATCGCGCGCACGCTATATGATCGAGCACAGCTTGGAGTTGCCCATTCGCTTGAGCTTATCATTATCGCCCTTATCACGTTTGAGATCGTCATGGCATTTGTACGACATTAGTCGGGTCCTTGATCTACTGATGGCACTCGGCCACACTTGTGCCAAGAAATGAGCGGATTTTTCGGTCCAGCAGCTACGCTTGTGGCTGGGACTAGTCCGGGTATTTCTTCAGTGCGTCACGCGCGGCGGCTGCGGTGTGACTTCAACGATGGCAATCGGCCAACAGAGCGCCTCTCGCGTCCAAGTGGTGGTCTCTTGCACTCGCCAGTCGAGCCTAAGCTCGTACGCGCCGGACACCGGCGGCAGTGGTAAACCGAGCGTCCGCGTTCGATAACGGGGAGTATTCGAACGATATTTATAGGTATCGCTAAAACTCTCGAGACCCGTTTCGGTCGACACGAGCACGAACCTTACGTCGAAGGTAAATCCCAGCTCATTCGAAGCAAAGTGAAAATACGCATGCACTTCAAGGGGAATCAACGTTCCGGGTGTGGGTGTCGATCCCGGTTGAAAGTTGATTTGCTCGACCAAGTTGAAAAGGGATACATTGTTCGAATGTTGATCGAGCGCCGAGCCCGAACACAGGGAGAGCATGTAGCACCTGGGCACAGCCCGTTAGCTAGCGCGATAGGCGTCGAGCGTAAAGGTGTAACCGGCCGATTCATGACTAATGGGACTCTCCCCCAGCCGAAACCGCTGAGCGTACCTTACCAAGCGGAGACGTTGACGGCCCTAACATTGGTCTCATTCCGAAAACGTGACTCAAGATTAGCAAGTGTTGCGTCTAGATTGATCCGCCTGTGGCAAACAACGTAATCGTGGCGAGCCCGACTAGGAAGACCAACGTGCAGAGTGACCACACAACAACGCCGCTATTACGTTCCACCCAAGGACTGTCCAGATTTCCTGCGGCCTTTAATGCGCGCAGGCAGGCCGCAGAAACACTACACAACATAGCGCCGAAACCTAGAGCTAGCGTAACGGCCAATAGTGGAACACCGGCATAGGCAGATGAAAGGCGTGCCGTCCACAGGGCAACGCGATCAGATTCCCCAGCCTGCCCCAACAGCCATGGTGCTCGCAGGACAGCTACGTATAATGCAACGTAACCCAAACTGACGAGGGCTAGCAGCCTATTTGCCCACATTTGCCAAGTCCATTGCCACTTTTCGCTTCTCATGGTTCGGTAATCGGCGATCAGCAACGCAGCGACTGGGCCAAAAACGACCACGGTCTCCAGTCCAGTAAGCCAAGGCGAATCATCGAAGACTCGGCAATAGTGCTCAAAACCAGTCGCGCCGACAAGCGCCGAGCCCGATGCCAACCAATATAGGGACACCAGTGTCAGAGCAAAAATCCCAAGTCGAGCCCTGCGAATTTGATGCGTTGCGCCCCAATGGCGACTAATAACTCGGGCAAGCCCGAATCGTGCAAAATTCGCGATTCGGCGAACGAATCTGCCGGCTGGACTCAAAGGGCGCCTGTCCAAGACGCCATTCTAAACTCCCAAGCGGTTTTGGCCACCGTAACTTCAGCGGTTCAGCCCGTTGTTTGGGTTGTAGTTGACCGAAAAGTCAGTATTTCCCAGTCGGTAGGGAAGTGCGTTAGAACGTGCTGATTATGCTGATTGCCTGAACCCCGGTCCTGTCAACAGCGTCATTCAAAACTGATTCAAGATCAGTGAGTCTTGTTCCCAATCACGATCAACGACTTCTTGACGGACCCTTGGAAAAAAAGCCAGGGTTACCGCGTGAGGCCGACTTCACCTATAGCCGCGAGGCAACGTGCGCTCGGAAACTTCCGACAATGGGCAAAATGCATGGTTACCTTTGCCATTGGCAACCTTTCGCTTGGCTGCACTCGCAGTGAGGCGCTGCCCATGGCTCCCGTGGCCGTCCTTGGACAGTCGGTGGCTGCCCAACAAGCGTTTCGACCCCTCGAGCAAGCCTGGCTCGAGGGGACGGACCATGAACGGCAAGATCTTGAAGCCCGCCTGATAGGATTTATCGAGACC
Source organism: uncultured delta proteobacterium (assembly GCA_963835565.1). Lineage (GTDB taxonomy): Bacteria > Myxococcota_A > Polyangia > Polyangiales > Polyangiaceae > FEN-1139. Next base: position 59,115 of record CAWIGY010000083.1, on the reverse strand, counting down.
TTTCCTAAAGATCCAGAGGCTCGACAAGTCCAAATATGGCTCGCGTGGCTGCGCGTTTCAAAAGGCCGATTCGATGAAGCAATTATTTTGGCCGATAAGGCGGGCGCCGACAAAGTCGGCACATTCGCGGAAGCAGTTCAAGTCCTAAAGGCTGCGGTATTCACCAGGCGTGGTCAACCCGAACAAAGTTTGCGAATACTCGAGCCATTGAGCGGTCAGATAATTGACTCACGCGAACGCGACACGTGGGCACGCGAGATAATTCAGGCAGCCCTGCACCTGAAGCACGACGACGACGCCTTGAAGTGGGCGCTAGCGTGGCGTCTCGAAAGCAGCGAAGACCGCCGCTCCTCAATTGACCGAGAGATTGGCTTGGTACTCGATCGGGTTTCGCGGCCAGCATTGGACCGGCTGTGGGCGCAATTGATTGCAGCAGAACGTATCCCTACAACTTCTCCAGGTCGAAAACAGGGTCGAATCTGGATGCGCGAAGCCGTGTTGCAGCGCCTCGCGCGCATCGCAATCGACAAGCACGATGGTGCGCTTGCCCGGCGCTTGTTGAACGATGCTTGGTTGCCGCTCAAGAAGAACTCGAGTCTAAAGCGCCTTGCACGAGTTGCGGCTCAGGGCGATGTTGAACTCCAAAGCCTCACTCGTACGATCGGAGTAATTCTAGAGCTAGGCGATGTGCGAGAACGTTGACGTTCAAGCGAGCTTCTGACTGGGATTCTTCAAACACTGGGTGAAGCCGGCGAACAAAACCGCGTGCGCTTGCGCACTCGCGAGGTACTCCTTACCGATCGAGAAGGCTACGCGGAAGCAGTTGAAGAATTGTTCAACGAAGGGGTTGGCGTCCTAATTGGAGGGTTTGATCAGGCCTCTGCGACCGAACTTGCCAAAAATGCCCGATCAAGAACGATTCCGATAATTACCCTGTCACGCTTGGAAGTGGCCGAGCGGAGCGACTTGTCATTTTGGATAGACACCTCGGACAATAAAGTAATTGAGGCCTGGCATCAGCAGAGTCAAGGTAACATCGACGCGGAACGGGTCGTGACAGATGCAGATCCGTTCTGTGCAAATGATGCCGCGACTCCTTTTGATCAGTGGCATAGCGCGCATGTGGAACGGGTACTTTTGGCTTGTGATGTGAGTTGTGCCGAAAAACTCGGGCAAGCGGCTTTTGATGTCCAGCGATTGCCGGCAATCTGGTTTGGACCGAAAGCGGCCGCTGCCGAGGACTCCTGGCGAAGTGAACAGGTCAAAGGAGAATTAACATTTGAACGGCTCGCCAATTTACTACCGCATGACGACGGCCTCGATCGCTGGCAGAAGCGATATCTTCGGCTACCTAACTACTTTGAAGTACTGGGACATGATGTCACGGTACTTGCGGCAAGTGGACTCAACGCGATTTCCAATCAGGTCGCGCATGACCCAGAAAGTCGAAGAAATGCTCTACGAGCTGTTGCTACGAGTCTGGGACAGGCGAGGGTGTCGCTTTGGAGCAGTGGACGTGACGGGTTTTCCGCCGATCATTCACTGAATCCGAATTTCGCCCGGCGAAGTACCCGTCCTAAACCGAACCGGACAGAACCCGGTGATGAAGCCAAACCACGACGTCCATGAGCAATGAGGCAATATTCACGCTACCTTTGGACTCGAGGCGCAGTACGTTGCGCCTAGCACGCGAGCTTGCAAAATGTCTACGTGCCGGTGACCTGGTAGTTTTGGGTGGCGAACTTGGAGCGGGGAAGACGTTTCTTGTGCGCGGTGTATCTCGCGCATTGGGTCTGTCGGAACGGGTTCGCGTGACCAGTCCCACGTTTACATTGGTGCATGAATTAAGCACGGTCCCTCGCTTGCTCCACGTAGATTTGTATCGGCTCGAGACTTCACGGGAAGTTCAAGATCTTGGATTGCTTTATCGCCGGGACGAAGGACAGGTTTTGTTCGTCGAATGGGGCGAACCGTGGATTGCGGAACTTGGCAGTGACGCGGTGATAATAACACTTTCGGTGCGTCCGCGGACGGCCTGTTTGTCATGTTGCGGCGCCCGATCCAGCAAGATGCTTGCGCAATTGAGGAAATCGGGGCAAATGAAACTTGGGTAACGCAAGTTCCACACCGGATTTATGACCACAGCGGCGCTCGCAAAAGATTCGCAGTCGAACGGTGGTACAGAGCCGCGTGGGGTTGTCAAAGAAGTCGCCCAGCCGTTGTTGACCTTGGTAGGTGGCGTAAAATCGTACCTCACTCTGACAACGCGTACGGTATTGTGGATCATTCGCCCACCGTATCGAATTGGCGAACTCATGAAATCTATGGACTTCATTGGGGTTCAGTCGGTATTCATCGTCAGTTTGACCGGGCTCTTTAGCGGTATGGTCCTTGCGCTCCAGACCACACATAGCCTGCGACAGTTTAGCGCCGAAGGGGTCGTGGGAAGTGTTGTTGCGATATCGCTCACGCGCGAAATTAGCCCCGTATTTGCATCGCTAATGGTGACGGCACGCGCCGGGAGCGCAATGGCAGCCGAGCTGGGCAATATGCGGGTCACCGAACAAATTGATGCGCTAACCACCATGAGTGTTAGCTCGGTTCAAGTATCTTTTGTCACCGCGATTAATCGCCAACGTGATGATGCTTCCCTTGCTTTGCATTCTCTACAGTTGCGTCGGAATGTTGGGTGCTTGGTTCGTTGCCGTTGATGCATTAGGAGTTGACCCGGGCGTCTTTGTAGCGAATATTGAGAAGTACCTGGCGCTCAGCGACTTTTCCATGGGAATAATCAAGGCGTCCATCTTCGGGTTCTTGATATCTACCATTTCCTGTCATCAGGGCTTTTTCGCAAGCGGTGGTGCGCGGGGTGTCGGTATCGCGACTACGCGAGCGGTCGTGCAAAGCGCAGTAGCAACGCTTGTCGCAAACTACCTAATAACGAGCTGGCTGACTGACTTGTGAATCCTGTCAGAAAGGAAGAGTTGACTTAACCATTATGGTTATGACTCTTCCGGCTTACAATTGCTAGCGGGCACGGCGGCGGCAAAGCGTTGCTCAAACACTTCAGCCGACAGGCTATTCGCGACTTTCGTTTCGTATGAGGGCACCTCGGCTGGTCGAAGTTTGTCAATCAGCTCGTCGATTTCTCGGGAAGAATGTCCCAGAGCCAGCAGTTGTTGTCGGCTCAGTGCAGCCCCAGGGCGTGCCCGCATAGTGCCTGCGCTATCCACGTCCAACAATTCGCGGAGCGCATTCAGCTCCATGCGGCTCAATCGTGCCCCGCAGACATCATAGTCAATCCACGCTTCGTAACTCAATGGTGCGACGCAGCGCACCATGCCGGCCATGATTTCACCGTATTGTTGAATTTCCCATTGAGCATGGGCATCGACGCGCAGTTTCAGAAAGTGCAATAGGTTGTGGAGATCAATTTTCCAGTACCATTGAGTGTACGTCGAAAGTGGCAGATCAATACGCGCAAGTTCTCGCGCAACGTCCTGCTGAGTAAGCCATTCGTACGTAGATCTTGCTTCCTTTCGACCCTTTTCCCAGCGGCTGGCGGCCTCGGTGTAGACAGGATCACTTAGACTCTGTCCGCTGCGACCTTGATGGTTACTTTGACTCTGTTTCTGCAACTGCTCGCGATCCGGCGTGTAAAATAGCATGGGTATCAGCGAGTAACGCCCCGAATACTCATTGACGTTAGCTGTCCGATGGCGAATCCACTGTCGTGCGACGAAAATCGGCATGCAACAATGAAATTTCAGTTCGACCATCTCAGAGGGCGTTGTATGCAGATGGCGACGCAAGTAACGTAGCAAGCCGCGGGTCTGATTGGCAGAGCGCGTACCATATCCATAACTGACGCGCGCGGCGCGTTCAATGCAGGTATCCGTGCCCATATAGTCCACGAGCGCTACGAACCCGTGATCTAAAACCGGGAAATAGCGCCCGAGGATCGCCTCAGCGGCTGGCGCAGTCGGGCGTAAAGTGGTCATGAGCGACCGATTGTGGCAGAAGTACTGCCGCGGGAAAGAAAAAAAGACCGACTACCTAAGCCGGAAAACTCGGGACGCGACGCTCTAACCCGTCAAAAGTGCCGACTTATCGATATGGTATTAATAATTTTAAATGCCGTACTTGCCCGGGCCGGGAGCTCATTATTCGTCCGAAGTTTGTCGGCGCATTAGCGCCGAGGTGACAAACCTTACTGAATCGTGCAGTAGTAGCTATCAGTATCCAGCTCACCGGTTCCAGTGAAGACCTCTGTCCCGGACTGAATACTGCTCAGGTACTTAGAGCTGGTCAAATAACCCCGCGTAACGAGGTCGTTTAGGAAATCCATGATATTCAACGTCGCCGAGGTCGTGTTGGCTGTGCGTACATAGGAGTCAACGTTCCACCTGCCGTTGTTGCCTTGATGCAAATCCCACGATGTACCAGCCAGCGATACCGCCGCTGCCACAGTGCCACCAATGGGCCCCGCTCCGCCAGAGCGATACAACCAGATCATGATTTCGTCCGTCGGATCATCGTTCGTGCCGGGATTCGCGATAGAATGAGCGAAAAGATCGTACGACACGTCAATAGTTTGACTCGAGGGGACTCGAAACGTCCACCCGCAAGTGACATTCTTGTTGGCTGAGATTTGCACCGGCAATCCAGTAGTACCACTCGCGACCTCCCACCCCCATTGCCAGCCAAGCACGGCACTCGCGTAGGACTTCACCTGGCTGTTTGAGCCGCCGCTCCAGGTCCAGCTGGTTCCCCAACCGATGGTATTACCCGAAGTACAAGTATCCCAGATAGATTGCGAACCCGATACCCCCGAGGCACCCCACTCATTGTTGTTGATCCAATACTTGCCCAGAATAATTGATGCGGATGCGGTGCTGGTGCATCCTTTTGCGGCATATTCGAGGTGCAGGTGCTGGCTTGGCAAACGCCGGCCGAGCAAATGCCACTGCAAGGTTTGCCACAGCCGCCGCAGTTCCCGACATCGATCTGCGTCGTTCACACATTGACCGTTGCAGTCCGTGTAACCACTGGGGCATTGGCAGGCACTCGCGCCACAAGTGCGAGGACTCGCGCAGGCGTTGCCGCAGGTTCCGCAATTCGCGTTGTTTGTCGTGGTGTCCACGCAGCCGGTGCCGCATATCGTCAGACCCGAAGCGCAAGCCGTGTTTCCAATGAACTGAACATTATCCACCGCCAGGTTGTAGCCCGCCGGAACCGGGACATAGGTTGTGCTGCCCGCACTTTGGGGCGCGAAAACCAGTGAAACATCCCAGCTAAGACCGGTAATTCCATTACCAGTCGTCGGAACGGTGGCCCCGTTGGCGGTGCCCGCCGTAAATGTGCCCCAAGGGACCAACACTTGAGTCCAGGTGGACGACACGGCGAAATCGAATGTTCGGTCCCGCGCAAGTTCCCGATGTGCAGGTGCCACCGCCGTAACCCTGTGCTGTCAGGAGCTGAAGTGTCTCGCAGTTGCCAGAGTCAAACTTGCAGAACCCGTGGGTGCTGTGCCCTGGACCCAGAAAGATATGCCCTGATAAGCGGACGCATCGATGCAACCCATCCAGACGCCGAGCTGGCCACCCCACGCGGTTGCTTGCACGTTTGAGATGCTGGCGGCGTAATTGCTGCTGTTGTAGCCGGGATTGACGAGACCCAAGATCGGAGTACCTGTGCCGTCATTGGAGTTGTAAAACCCGGCATACACGGCACCGGCGGTTCCCGCTGGAGCGTTGAAGGCCCAGCCCCAGCTCGTCGCCGGCAGTGGTTCCGTCATAACTTTCGAAGTCCGCCAGCATGGGTGTAGTGATGATCGTCTTGGTGAAGCAGTCCTTCACCTTTTGGCACACGCTGGCATTGCATACTCCGCTGGCGCAACTGGTCGTGCAGGTGCCACAGTGGTTCGGATCCGTCGTTGCATGTTGACGCAGGCGCCGCTGCAAGCCGTCTGTCCTGTTGGGCATTGACAGACTCCCGCCAGTACAGGAAGCGCCTGTCGCGCAGATCATACCGCAAGTCCCGCAATTCGCCGGATTGGTCTGCAAATCGGTGGTCAATAAGCACACGCCGCTGCAATAGCTGTAGCCCGTGTCACATTGACAGACTCCGGCCACGCATTGCTGGCCGCCCGTGCAAGTAATGGTGGCGCAGGGATCAGAACCGGTGCCACCGTTGGAGCCTGCCGCGCCACCAATGGCAACGGATGCACCTCCAGTTGTCGAGAATGTGCCCCCAGCATTTCCGATACTTCCGCCGGCATTGCTGCTCGCGCCCCCGACCGTGCCGCTACTTCCGCCTGCGCTGCTACCGGTATAGCCTCCAGTGTTTACGGCATTTCCACCATTGCTGCCGTTTGACCCGCCCGTGCCTGCGAGCGTTCCTCCGGCGCCAGTGTTGTTACTTCCGCTCGTGCCGGCGTTTATCGATCCGCCGGCACCATTGCTCGTTGCGCCTCCCGTCCCGTTCTGCACAGTGCCTGCGCCACCCGTGACAGCGACTCCTGCTCCGCCGCCTTGGCCGCCGAGTCCCGAAGCGGAGGAACCACCTACTGACGGCAAGCCGCCCGTGGAAGGCGTTTGTCCGGAAGGCGACGTTGACGTGCCGCTACAACCAACCCCGAAACATGTCACAAAAGCAACAGCCAGCCCCGTATACAACCAGGCACTAACAGTAAGGGATTGCACGCACCACCTCCGATCAATGACACATCACGCGGGACCCAAATAGAAAAACCACTTGGATACCACCACGCAGGAATCGTATCTACATATTGCTAATTTGGGTACCAAAATTAGCAATTAGATTGGTAAATGCGTGAAAGGAATCGTATTCAGAAGGGCGAGTCATGCTTGGTAACCTGGCCAAACGGGTAACCGATACGTCGAGCAAGTCGCCCCACCGCGTTTCACTAGGGCTCCAAGTCTTCTCCGTCGCCGAAAAAACTGCTCCGCCGCGGTTGCCGAGCAAGTTCAGCGGCCCAGCTCCGCCGCGCGCTCGGCTGCGCGCGCAACAGCATTGGCGAAGGCGTACCTGACGCCGGAGGCTTCGAGTTCCATCAACCCAGCTATGGTCGTCCCGGCTGGACTCGTCACTCGGTCCCTCAGAACTGCCGGATGTTCCCCGGTTTGGAGCAACATTCGCGCTGTTCCAGCCACGGTTTGAGCAGCAAGTTCCAGCGCCATTGCCCGAGGAATTCCAATGCGGACAGCACCGTCCACCATGGCTTCGATGGACAACAACACAAAAGCGGGCCCACTGCCGCTCAGACCCGTGACCGCATCCATCAGCGATTCGGAGATTTCCACTGTTTTTCCCACGCAACCAAACAGATCTAGCGCAATTTCGAGATCTGACGATGTTGCTTGCGATCCCCGCGCGACAGCCGTCGCCGCCTCGCGCACGAGGGCTGCGGCATTGGGCATGGCCCTTATCACGTGCGTAGACCCGGGCAATTTTGCCTCCAGCGTTGCCGTAGAAACACCCGCCAATATGCTCAAAACTAAGGTGCCCTTTTGCCAGGCGTCACCAATCTCGTCTAGGACTGCCGTTACAGCCTGTGGTTTTACTGCCAGTACGACCACGTCCGCAAACCTTACGAGTTCTTGGTTGCTACCAGTCGTGACAATAAGAAGGTCGCGCTTCAGTTGCGACAGGCGCTCGCCAATGACGTCGCTTACGCACAAAGCTTCGGGTGTCACGTATTTGGCGGCTAGCAGCCCGCGAACGATGGCAGAGCCCATATTACCTGCGCCCAGAATCCCAATGCGGCGTTCTTTCATGGTGTGGCCTCGCTAATCATCTCAAACGTTCCCAGATCCGGTCCTTCCACGTACGCGGTAAGTTCGGCTTTTGTTGCAGAAGCTCGTCTGATAACTCGAGCACCAATTTCCGCGCCCGCTCGGTCAACTGCGTCGGGACTAGCACGGCCACCTCCACGAGTTGATCACCGCGCCCTCCCCGATGTGCCCGCGGGACACCTTTGCCTCGCATACGCAAAACTGTGTTCGGTTGTACTCCGGGGGGTACCCGCAAAGTTGCCCGACCATCAATGGTTCTGACCTCAATTTCGGCTCCCAAAGCGGCTTGCGCGAAGGTAATTGGAACGTGACATAACAAATTGTCACCGTCGCGCGAAAAGAAAGCATGCTCTCGAACCTCAGCTTCGATTACTAGCGGACCACTTGGTTTTCCGGGGGCTGCTTGGTTCCCCTCACCCTTTAGCGTTCGCTTGTAACCAGTATCAACCCCCGCCGGAAAATGGACGTCCATCGTTCGGCGCACACCGATGACGCCGTCGCCACGGCAAGTTGTACAGGGCCGAACCGCGCGTAGGCCTGTCCCATGGCATGCCGAGCAGACTCGGTCCCGTTGCAATGGGTTAAGTGACACGAGCGGCCGCACTTTGCCCCGGCCCTCGCAGGCCCCACACTGCGTGGTGGCGGCGCCTGGTTCACCTCCGCCGCCAGCGCAACGCCCGCACAATTGCTTAGTATCATACGAAACAGATTTTTGACAGCCGCTGATGGCTTCCTCAAAACTAAGGCTAACCTTGACATGCACGGCGTTCTTGGGTTTGCGCCTCAATCCGAACGTACCCAGCATACTTTTGAGGGCATCCTCCAGATCGGAAAAATTCGCGAAGGGTGTCCCCGTGCCGTCAAAACCACCCGGGCGAAATGCCGCCTCGCCATAGCGATCCCAAGCGGCGCGCTTCTGATCATCGCTGAGAATTTGATAGGCTCGATTGATGTCCGCAAAACGTTGCTGGGCATCCTTGTCATCGGGATTTTTGTCCGGGTGGTGCAGCGCCGCCATTCGCCGAAAGGCGCCACGTATTTCGGCGTCACTCGCATTACGCGAGACGCCCAAGAGCTCATAAGGGTCACGCACGCAGGCTAAGTGGGCTTAGCACGAACCGCCCCCCTTGGAACCATGGGTTGTTTTTGGCCGCTGCGGCACGAATTCTGCGCGTTTCTCGGGTACTCGACCAGCAAGGGGGGCGGCCCGCGGAATCCTAACCCGACCTACTTGGCCAGACGGGCTCTGCCGGCTATCGTACGTGACGGATGTCAGAGCTGAACGAGGACAGTCGTCGCCAAGAGGGTCGGACGCCCATCGAACTCAAGGTTGAGTACAAGCGCATCAACACTTTCTTCGCCGATTATACCAAGAATATATCGCGCGGGGGCACGTTTATTGGAACGACGCGGCCGCTCGAAGTGGGCACCGAGTTCATATTCGCGCTTACGATACCAGGCATGACCGAACCTCTTCGACTTCGGGGTCGTGTAATCTGGACTAATCCCGTGCAAAACTCAAGTCCCGCCAATCCGCCCGGCATGGGAATAGAGTTTCAATACTCGAATGACGAAGAGCGCCGCGAAAAAGAGATGGCAGTACAACGATTGCTATCTGTCGAATTCGGCGAATACTTAGCATCGAGAATTCTGGGTCCGAAGTAAAGAGTTTCGGCTAAACATTTTTCCCGAGGCCGCGGCATGGTTTCAAGGGTCTGCATTGCCTTCGGATTCGAAGGCAGACGTCGTGGAGCTCACTTTCGCAGGCATCAACATCGATGCGAGACAGGGATTTTCTCATCGTGTTGGCCGTCGGGGCCCCAGCCCCAACGGGGGCATGGCTAAAAGGCGACGGCAGCGCCACCGGACAATGCGCGTTCGCCGAAAGGAACGCCGTCGGCGCAACGGACCACAAAATAACCGCGCCATAAGAACCGATGTGGCAGCCCCGGCTAAGGCAAAGCAACATCGGAAGGCAGTTTTGGAGCAGGTCGAGATGCCGCGGCGCGCAGCAGATCACGGGCGATAGTCAGTTCCACAAGCTCCACGCTGGGACTCTTGACTACCTGTTCAAGGAGTTGATTAAACTCATTCGTGTTGCCTTCAATACGTGACTGCATTGCGCGATAAAACAAAGCTTCCGTACGCTGTGCGGGCGTTGACGCTGAGTCGGATAAAGATTTCGCCTCAATTTGCCCCAATGTCCAAGCGCGTAAGCGCGCTGGCCACATCGATACGTCTTCCAAATTCCCGATTGCGTCCTCGACGGTTCCGTCTCCGACTTCATGCTTTTGCCGTTCGAGAATGCGCAACCAAGTGCCGATGTAGACTTCATCTTCCGGCACCAGCCCTCCCATTTTTGCTTCCCGAATGGCCATTTTTGCGGCATTAATGTCACCGTGGGTCAGCGCCATCCGGCTGGCTTCAAGTACACTGGCTGTGAATTGCCCAGTATCCGAGCGGGCAGCGTCTAGCGCGCGATTCAAAGCGCGTACTGCACCCAATTGATCGCCAAACAGCTCCAGCACGCGCGCTAACGTGCGTTCTGCCCGCGATTGTTCGGCGGGTGTCCGAGCCGATTGACGTGCTTCCAAGGCTCGCCTCAAAGCGTGCTCCAAAGCGGTGGCCGCTGCCTGAGACTGCCCTCTTTGCTGCTCCAATTCATAAGTGTTTACCAAAGCTTCCGACTCGGAAGACAAATTTGCCTTCTCACGGCACACTTCAATTTGGCGAGCCAACGAACCCAAAGCCGATACGACATCGCCAAGTTGCCTGTCCACTTGCGCTAGCAGCGACCAAGTTTCCAGGTTCGATTGACCTTTTGCAGCTTGCCGGAGCAGTGCTTGCGCTTGTACTAGGTTTCCTTCGCGAGTTTCGATTGCACCCAACAGGAACCGCAGCCGCGCCAACTTTGCCTGAAACCGGGGCAACAGGCGCGGCTGTTCGGCCATCGAAACGATGGGTGTAGACCCTAGGTAGAGTTGCCTGGCTCCATCGATTTCCGATACTTGACCGCAGGCGACTAACGCGTGTTCGACTAACTCCAACGAGAAAGCTAGCGAGTCGGCGTTGGGGTTTTTGCCTAGCGCTGGGATCAACAAATGAGGCACAGCCTCTGACATTCCATACTCGACCAGCAACGTGGCTAGGGGTCCCGCTGCTGACACGCTTTCGGGGGCACGTCGATACAGCTCGACGGCGACTCCAAATGCGGCCCCTGCGGCGATATCAGAATCAATGGCGGTTTCTGGTTCTTCAGCCTCAGTCGCTGACTCAAATAGGCGAAATAAATCGTTGTAAGCCTGAACGTCTCCGCCCATAGCCGCGTGCTCAAGGCGGTCGCGCAATGGCGCGGGAACAACCCGCCCCAAGTCATTTTGTTCCAAGAACTCCAAGGCGGCGAGGGGGTCGCCGTGCCGAAGGAAAATAGCTGCAATTGTTGCCGCTCCCGACCGAATCGCGCGAAAGGCTTCCACAGCCTCCTCGCGGTCGAACGAGGCTTCGGCAAATCGCTCGGTGACGTCAGAATGCAGGGCCGTTCGTAACCAATTTAGTGTGGCAGTACTGGCAGAATTCAGCGATTCCACCGACGGTTCCAGCAGTGCGCGGTGCGTTGTGACGCGTTGCAGATTGCCGGCAGTTTCTACTGGTCCATGGTTGTGGTTGTGGCTATCGAAGCCTCGAATTGCTTCCAGGTGTTGACGAGCTTCATCGAGCGTTGCCGTTTTTGCCTGAGATTTCAGCAACAAAGTGTAAAGCGCATAAGCTTGCCCCTCATTTCCACTGCGCGCAATTTCGTTTGCAGCCGCCTCAAGCGCGGCGCTTCCACTTTGCCACATACTAGCGCGAGACTCGCCTGCCCGAACCAAAAGCACAGCGCCGCGCACGGCGGCCAATCCTTCTGCACGGTGCCCGGTTTCGAAGCGTTTGGCGGCACGGTTCAATTGCTGCTGAACCACGCCAGCGAGCAGACTCAATCGTTTGGCGCTAGCCTGGTTCGAGTAGAGGATGGCGTGTACGGCTCTTCCAAATGCGCCGTTCGTAACGTGGGCTGCTTCAACCGTGGCCGGAAGCGACGGTGGCGGCGCGACCGCCGGGCCATTTTGGGTGCGATGGCACGCAATTGCAGCCAAGGCCGCCACCAACACCCAATACGCTGGGGCAAGTTTCATCGTCCCTGGAGTTTACACGGGCGCACTTCGAAAAGCAGGCTTCGATTGCATAAGGTTGGGGTATTCTCCTGTTCGGCTGGAAACCAGGGCTCCTCACTGCTATGTGGCCGGGCCAGAACCGCCCAGGAGCGGCTCCGCGGAGCAAAAATGTCCCGAGTGGTATGCAAATTTGGTGGCACAAGTGTTGCTGACGCCGGGCAGTTCCGTAGGGTGCGTACCATACTCGACCAGGACAAGAGACGTCGCATCATAGTGCCATCAGCACCCGGCAAACGTACCAAGACAGAAGCGAAGATTACAGATCTTCTGTACCTTTGCCACGACATGGCTGCGGTCCAGGCTGAATTTTCCCTGCCTTTCGAGGAGATTCGCGCTCGCTACCTGGATATCGCCCGCGAGCTCGGGTTGGTCACTGATCTCGAACAAAGATTCAATGCGTTCTTCGATCAACTCAAGCGAGGCACGACGCGAGACTACGCGGCTTCGCGTGGAGAATACTTCAGCGGTCTTTTGTTTGCTGCCTTTTTGGACGCTGAATTCATCGATCCCCAGGAATTCATCATGATTTTGCCAACGGGCATGGTGGACCCCAAGACCTACGGAACGCTCGGCGCGCGCCTAGCCGATGCTGATCGCACTTACGTTATCCCCGGGTTTTACGGTCGCGATCGGCAGGGCAGGGTGAAGACCTTCTCTCGAGGCGGCTCCGATATCTCGGGTGCAATTGTGGCGCGTGCCATCAATGCCGATCTGTACGAAAATTGGACGGACGTGTCGGGTTTCCTAATGGCTGACCCTCGAATCGTGCCCAATCCCAATCCCATGCAAGAGGTAACGTACCGCGAAATCCGTGAGCTGTCGTATATGGGAGCCAATGTATTTCACGATGAAGCCATCGTACCAGTTATCGAGGCGGGCATTCCAATTTGTATCAAGAACACAAATGAGCCGCAGCACCCCGGGACGCGCATCGTGCCGAAGCTCAGCGATGACGCCAACAAGACGACAGAAATCGCTGGAATTGCCGGGAAGAAGGGCTTTTCGATGATTTGTATTGAAAAGAGCTTGATGAACAAGGAGCTTGGCTTTGCTTATCGACTGTTGGGCATCATGGAAGGTCGCGGAATTAGCGTTGAGCACTGCCCGTCCAGCATTGACGGCATCAGTATTATCGTGGAGTCTAAGTATCTCCAGGATTGTTCGGATTCGATACTCGATGAAATTCGTCGTGTTCTCCAACCTGACAGTGTCACCCTTGAGGGTGAACTAGCTCTAATCGCCGTGGTGGGCGAAGGTATGACGCACTCAATTGGTATTGCCGCCAAAGTATTTGCGGCATTGCGTGACTCAAACGTCAATGTGCGAGTAATTAACCAAGGTGCCTCGGAGCTCAATATTATCGTTGGCGTGGTGCCCGATGACTTCGAACGCGCGCTGCGGGCGATTTACAGTGCATTTGTCAGATTCAGCTAAGCAGAATGCTACCAAACGCAGTAATAATGGACTTATCGCTTGCTAAACGTCGGGCTGCTTTGGAGGCCTTGAACCTATTGCCTGAGGTTGGTGTTATTGGGCTTGGCACTGGTTCGACCGCATCCATCTTTATTGACGGAGTTGCTGAAGCTTTACGCGGTGGAAAAAATCTCACTTGCGTCCCGACGAGCCAGCAAAGTCGCCGGCAAGCACTGTGCCTCAATATCCCATTACTCGATGATGTCGGACCCTGGAATATCGACTTGTGCGTAGACGGTGCTGACGAAGTTACGGAAGATCTCGATCTCATCAAGGGTGGCGGAGGCAGCCACCTGCGGGAGAAGATTGTGAACCATTCTTCGAAGTACAATGTCATTGTCGTTGACGAATCCAAGCTTAGCCTTCGTCTTGGGCAACGTTCGCCCGTGCCTGTGGAAGTTGTAATGTTTGGTCATGCGGCAACTGCTCAATTGTTGCGGAAACATGGCGACATCAGTCTACGAGAAAAGGGTAATGGCCCATGGTTGACAGATAGCGGAAATGTCATCTATGACCTAAGTCTTGGCGCAATACGTGACCCGGCGCAGCTTGATGCCGATTTGCATCGCATACCGGGGGTCGTTGAAACGGGATTATTTGTAGCTCGTGCAGATATTCTCATTATTGGAACAGCATCCGGCGTAAGACGCGTGCAGCGTCCGCGCTCAGTCCAGCCACGCTAACCCCGAAACCAGTTCCCCTAATCTATCAGCACTTCGCCCCGCGAAGAGCCAAGCTAGAAGCAATTGTTTGTGTTTGCGCTTTGCGCCCATTAGGGACAATTGAAGCGTATCTTTCAGAAGGTTTACGCGAAAATTCTGGCGGTGCACTTCTTGATATTCGGAGAGCGGACCAGGAGCGCGGTGATTTCGCACCGGTCCGATGCGAATCGCCAATGAAGCATCGGGATCATCGTGAACAATATGCCGAAATGAACTCTTCCAGCAGATAATACTGCCTAAGATTCCTGTCGTCGACGCGCGGATTTAGTTTAGGCGTCATCACGATTTCGGCTGGGGGGAAGCCCGGTGATAGTTTATCGCGCAATTCCCGATCATTTCGGAAAAAACGTGCCACGTCGCGATTCTTCGAGCAGACAGTTGGCTATGGTGGTTCGATCAGGAGGCTTCTCTTGGGCCAGATCTCAGACTACTTGGTACTTCAGAGATTTTCGCCGGAAACTAGCTGAGCTGCAACACTTGAACGCGGAGTCCGCCGTTGCGGAACCTTGCCACCGTTTGCCACGCAAGTCTTGATTGCCACGGCCACAATGGTTCGGGAAGCAGCGCAATGACCGGACGCAGGTCGGCGCGACGTGCCAAGAGGGCCTCGAATCGGTCGAGAAGATGCGAATAGCTGTTGGAGGTTCCTGAACGAATTCCGTAGGGCGGGTTGGTTACGACAGCAGTTCTGTGTGGCAATATATCGGCAAAGGATTCAAAATCACCACACATCCAACTGCAATACGGCTCAACCACAGAACGGGCGGCGTTTGCTCGCGCCGCAACCAAGACCTCGTCGTCAATGTCCGATCCATACGCGTGCACGCCTGGAACGACGGGGGGTACACGGCTCCTGACCCAGCTAATATACGAGGTAGCGTCGTGAATTGGCCAATGCTCGAAGGCAAAAGTGCGATTGCGCCCGGCGGACCATCCCAGACGGTGTTCAACCCACTCAATTGCGACGCACCCTGAACCACAAAACGGATCCCAAAGCGTGAGCATGGAGCCACCGTTTGTGGCGGCGAGCATGCGGACTAATGCGGCCGCCAACGTTTCGCGCAGCGGAGCTTGTCCAACATTCGTGCGATGTCCGCGTCGGTGCAAGCGATCACCGGAGGCGTCAATGCTGGGTTGCACAATGTCCCCGGCGACTCGCACGAATACCGTCTGCGCGTCGGTGCTGTTCGACTGTGTTCTTGGAGCTAGAGGATGGCCCAAGTGACGATTGAGCACTAAACGCGTGCGTTCAGCCACAGCTTCGGAATGCCACAGCCGGGAGCGGTGGCAGGTGACACGCACGTTTAGCGCTCGACCCGGAACCAAGTACGCGTGCCAAGGCAAGCGGTTCAGGCCAGCAATGAGCTCACCGAAATGGCGTGCCCGAAATGAGCGGAGGCGAACTCGGATGCTTTCTGCGAGACGACACTCGTGGTGCAATCTCCAAAGCTGTTCAGTCGATGCTCGTAACTCGATTCCGCCTGACACGACCGTTCCCGGCAGGCCAAGTTCGTCCAATTCACGCGCCAGCCATGGTTCAAGCCCGGCGCTTACCGCAAGAAATACTCTATGATGGGTCTTGGCTGGCGACACGCTAAGACGCACCGTAGCTGATTGTGCTCGCCAGGGCCGGGGCATCCACACTCAGAGGGCGATAAATCCGAGCGTTTGACCGGGCTTAACCGAGTAGAGTGGTATTTAGCGCGCACTTGGAGCTAGACTTGGCGGGTGAACCACCGTCTAATTACCGCCACCTATGTCGTGGGCTTGACCTTTAGCTTTGCCCATGTGGCAGAAGCTGAAACGCGCAAAGCCAGTGACAACGCAACTACTACTTCGAGTGCGCGCCCCGCAGCACCGCCCGCGCCCGCGTCGAGCATGGCCGTGCGCCCCGCTGCCGTGCCTGACACAAAGTCGGGCAACCCCCAAACCTTGGATATCGCGAATCTGAGACAAGGCTTGGTAACCGTAGAGCAGGCAAAGCGTCCGGTTGCTACCGGCCTGGTACTCGCAGGCGACGGGCGAGTACTGACGGCACTCTCGCCTTTGGGGAATGGAAATTCCTTGTCTGCGCACTACGCGTCCGGTGCCGAGAAACGTCTTAGGATGGCAGCGTCAAATCGAGGCCTGAATTTGGCGCTGCTGGCTCCGGAAGACAGTCGTTTCAACAAGGGCCTTCGCGCGTCCCGAATGGCCGCGGATGATCCTGCCGCACACGCGCGATGGCTTCGCGGCAACCAGTCTAATGCAACAGCGCTCGCCGCCGCTGGGCCCTTGCGTCGTGAGACCCTTACTGGTGGCGACGGCATCACTTTGCGCGATGTTTTTACCTTGGGATTTACACCACGGTCCTTCGAATTGGGATCCGTCCTTGTGGATGTGAATGGTGACGTTCTCGCAGTGATTTCTCAGGCATGCCAACCCAATCCAAATGGCGAATGTCGAGCTTTGCCCTATGCAATTCCTGTGTCGATGTTGAAGGAGTTTTTGCGAAATGTGCCAGAGGGTGCGGCCATGCCGGCGCCATGGATTGGTCTCCAGGTTACCGAAGCAGACGCCGGAGCGCTTAAGGCAGTAAGAATCAGCGCTGTGGATTCACGAGGGCCAGTGGCGGCATTGGGACTTCGGGCAGGTAAGGACCTTGCGTCCGCGGATTTGTTAGTTGCTATCGATGGAGTCGCCGTTACCTCGACACATGCATTTGATGAATTGCTTCACCGCCGCTCCGTGGGCGAAAGGGTTCGATTGTTAATTTATAGCGACGGCCGCTATCGCGAAGCCACCGCTATTCTCGGACGTGAGCCAGAGCATCTAGCGGATACTTCGCGAAAAAAGCTGAAAGATGTAGGTTACTGAAGGCCGAATGAGAACATAGCACGCGAGAAACCGCACCGCTGCAAGATGCCTAGCGGTCGGCCGGCATTCGTGCTTAGTATTGGCGGTAATTGCAGAGGCGAAGGACGATTGACAACAGACCCGATGAAAGTCGAGACTTTGCACGATCTCTGAGTCGGTGTATTTCCTACAGCCGCGAGCTGACCCATCGTGAACACCCCTTTGCGCATCGAAGTTGCTGGCCAGACCGACGTCGGGCGCAAACGTAATCACAACGAAGACAACTTCGCCATATTTCCGGAATTTGGCTTGTATATTGTGGCTGACGGCATGGGGGGACATGCATCCGGCGAAGTTGCATCAAAGATGGCGATCGACACGCTGCAAGAATTCTTTGCGTCCACGTCAGACGATCCTGAACGCACATGGCCCTATAAGATGGACCGCGCGAAGGGGTATGAAGAAAACCGACTTATTACGGGAATCAAGCTATGCAACTTGCGGATCTTTGAACAAGCCCAGCGCAACTCAAAGCAGCGTGGAATGGGCACCACGGTGGCAACTCTGTTTGCCGTCGAAGACGGGTTCTTCGTGGCTCACGTCGGAGACAGCCGATGCTACCTCATTCGAGACAGCCGGATCGAACAATTAACTGAAGACCATTCGCTACTTAACGATTACAAGAAAATGAAGCGGTTGACTGAGGAAGAAATCGCAAACTTCCCGCATAAGAATGTAATCGTGCGAGCTCTCGGAATGAAGGACACTGTAAAGGTAGACACTCGCTTCGAGCAACCGGAACGGGACGATCTATTGCTGTTATGCACCGACGGATTATGCGGACCGGTTGCCGATCCCCAAATACTCGATATTGTACATTCGACCCAAGATCTGGCTGAAGTTGCGCAGCGACTGATTATCGCAGCCAATGATCGAGGCGGCCCGGACAATATCACCTGCGTGATAGCACGTTGGGTTCAATAGACTCGACATTTGTTATCCTATACTAGCGATTCGGCACAACATGAACTGGGATCGGCACACTTCGTACCATTGAAGGTGATCCCGAAAGTGGGTGAATAACAAAATAGATGAACACCACAAACGAAAGCATCATGAGACTTGTCACAAAATAGGTCGAAATAGGCGCGTAGCGGGTCGTACTCCAACCATCCGCGTAGAACTTGCCACCGCTCCGTTCGCGCAACTTACGCTGAACACCCCGAAGCACATCGGGTGATTCATAGGGCGCAGCGTCCAGTGCTCCGCGCAGTAGACTGCGCAGTCGAGCCTCTTCGCTTGGATCTACCTCGCCGTCCGTGAACCTATTGCTATCGTCCGCTGATTTAGGCAAGTCTGTCATAGCAGGGGTTCCCCAAGGGCCAGTGAAATGCGATGTCTGAGCAGTGCACGCGCGCGATGAATACGGCTCTTTACGGTGCCTTCAGCGACACCGGTAATCTCGATAATTTCTTCATAACTTAGGTTTTCTACATCGCGCAAAATGAGAGCCTCGCGAAAATCGGGATCCAGTTCCGCGATGCATTTTCGCATTATCGCTTCAATTTGCATGCCCTCGACCATGTGATCGGGGCGATTGATTTGTCCCGACGTGACACCTTTGGCTTGATGCAGGGGTTGGCGATCGGCAACGGCATCTAGCGCGTCCTGCTTGTCGTCATGCCTTCGCGAAAGGTACTTAGAGCGATTTTTGCACAAGTTTATTGCAACTCGATAGATCCACGTTCCCAATTTTGATTCCCCCCGAAACTGCCCTATCCCCTTGAATACTTGTACAAATACTTCCTGAGACATGTCCTCCGCATCCTCCCTCCGTCCCAACATGCGCGCGACTAGGCGATATACGCGCGGACTATAGGCTTCAACCAACTCGTTAAAGGCGTGCTCATCGTGTTTCTGCAATCGCTCGACGAAGCGGCGTTCAGTACTGTCGTCGGGCGGCATGGCGGCCATAAAGGGTACATCGAATGACCAAGCCACGCCCCGTCCATGTGCGCAGGCGAACTTGACACTCTACTATTCTGACAACACCCGGTTTAATTGGTTCCGACGCATGGATTCGAACCATGATTCAGGGATCCAAAGTCCCTTGTCCTGCCATTAGACGACGTCGGAAGAGTGGGCGCGAGGATAGCAAACCCTGTCGATTTCGCCCGCTGGCTCTTGGAATTCTCACGTGTGTCGGTCCCAGGGCCCATTTCCAATACGTAGGTCACCTTAATTGACTTAGAATATTGCTCGCGGCCGCCTGCGCTCGCCGAATGCAGTCAGGAATCCCAACACCGCCGAATGCGGAACTCGAAAACGCAAGACCAGGCACGTCGGCCAAGAGGCTTTCGATGCGCGCCAGGCGTGCGTTATGTCCGACGACAGGTTGAGGATTCGTGCGCAAGTGTTTGAAGGTCCAAACGCACTGGGGCTTACCGATAGGCCCAATCATGCGCTCAAGCTCCTCGCGAGCCAATCCCGCAAGCTCCGCATCGCTCGAATGAGCTATAAGTTCCGGCTCCCTCGCGCCTCCCAGAAACACTCGTATCAACGAACCGTTAATGGGCGCGCGCCCTTCCCATTTCGTAGAAACCCAGGTGGACGCGAGCGCGCGGCCCTCCTTGCGAGGCACGATGTAACCTGATGCATCGAGCGGTCGCGGTAGTTGTGCCGTCGCTACGGCGAAAAAAACCGTCGCCGTGGATACATAAGGTACCGCCGAAAGTTCCCCAGCTAGAACTGAGTCAGGAATTATTGCGGCTGCCGCGTGGGCTGGCAGGCACAAAATTACGGCATCATAATCGCGAGCCATCCCGTCTGACAAATGGGCGCGCCAGCGACCATCCGCGAGTCGTTCGAGACGCACAACAGAGACACCCAGGAGCAAACTACTTTCAGGCAATCGTTCCACAAGCTTGTCTACTAATTGTCCCATCCCGCCACGTAGCGATTGAAATGGACTGTCAGGGTGGCGTCCCTGCCGATACAGCCACTTTACGAAGGCAATCAGGTCAGGCGGGTAAAAAGGATCGTCTGCTGCAGCCCCAAGTCGCTCTTTATGGCTGTTGTTGGCTTTTACGGCACGCGCGCGTTCCGTTGAAAATAATGCTCGAATCAAACTTCCATGTCGGTTTTCAAGTTCGACCAGCTGGGGAAAAGTCGATAGAATACTTAACTCCTCGATGTCTCCCGCAAATATCCCCCCAAGCAAGGGTCCAGCCAATTGCTCGGTGGCTTCCTGCCCGAAGTGACGATTTAGAAAACTCGCGACAGTTTCGTCTCGAGATTCCTGGCTCGGCTTCGAAACGAACAAGTCGCCCAAGATTCGCGCCTTGCCCGGCAGGCTTAGCAGCGGAGTCCTCAGCATGGGTCCGAGCCGCGTCGGTACCGCTAGCGCCATGCCGGCGGGCATTGGCAAAAGCTGGCCTCGATGCGCAATTAGTACCCGTCGACCTTCAGAACTTGGAGAAATAAGATCGTCTCCCAGTCCGACCTCGCGGCATAGACGCGCCGCGTCGGGTTTGGTGCGTAAGAAGGAATCCGGACCCGCGTCTATGACGTACCCGTCTTGGCGCAATGTTTGAATATTGCCGCCCGGTCGCGTTCGCGACTCCACCACGCACAAGTCCAAATCCGGTCGCTCGCGAAGTAGCATGAAGCAGGCACTGAGTCCGCTGATGCCAGCGCCCGCCACGAGCACGCTCGGCCGTTTCGAATGCGTCATGCGCTTTGCTCGTGCACCCAGTCGCAGAGAAATCGAACTTGATCCGGATCTGTTTGAGGCAAAATGCCATGCCCCAGATTGAATATATACCCTTGTTTGCCGGCCCGGCTCAGCAAGTCTTTCGCGCGGGCCGCCAACATTTCTTTGGGAGCAAAAAGCAGGATTGGATCCAAATTCCCCTGCAGAGCTACGCTCGCACCAAGGCGCCGGCGCGCCTCTTCAATGGGCGTGCGCCAATCGATGCCTATGACAGTGCCGCCGGCGCGGTTCTGCAATTCTAATAGGCTTTGTGTGCCTGTGCCAAAGTGAATCACCGGGACACCTGTCTGCATTACATCCTTAAGGACGTGGGCGACATGTGGCTCGACGAACGTTACGTAGTCCTCAGGACTCAACGCACCCACCCATGAGTCGAATAGCTGCACGGCTTGGGCACCCGCTTCAATTTGCGCGCGCAAGAATCGCCTTACCACTTCAGCGAGTTTTGCTGCGAGGGCATTCCATACTTCCGGCTCCGAGTACATCAGGCGTTTCGTAGTCGACATAGTGGGAACTTTTGCCACCCTCGATAAGATAGCTTGCTAGCGTGAAAGGTGCGCCCGCAAAGCCAATCAATGGCGTTTTCCCATTGAGCTCACGACGCAGCCAGCGGATCGCGGTCAGCACGTAACCGAGGTCCTCTTCGGGCTCGATTAGTCGCAGGCGTTCCACATCGCGGGCTGTTCGAATTGGCGAATGCACGACGGGGCCTTCACTGGCTTGGAATTCGAATGGTGCGCCCATGGGTTCGAGAGGCAATAGAAGATCCGCAAAGAGAATTGCGGCATCAACCGAAAAAACTTTCAGTGGCTGCAGCGTCACTTCGACTGCCAATTCAGGGGTTTTGCACAGATCCAAAAGACTGTGCCGCTCTCGCAGGTTACGATACTCGGACATGTAGCGCCCGGCTTGGCGCATGAACCACAGGGGCGTGCAATCAACCGGCTCGCGGCGACACGCACGAATAAAACGGTCCCACATAGTGCACGACTCTCGTTCTATGGTGTCAATTACCGTGAAACCATACTTGATTGTGTCGCTAATGTGTGCGGGATTGCATCACCTTGTCCCGATTTGCCACGCATCTGGTATTTTGACGGACATTTTGCCATAATCTGATGGGCACGAAATGTTCCATCGGCTGAAATCTGCCCTTCGGCTGTCACTTCCACTTTTACGCCGGGCACGTCGCGAAACGTATCGGGCACCACACATTGTGGGTAAAGAACGGTCATTACTGCGTCGTTTTTCTGCATCTTGAAACGGTATTCGCAAGGATCACTGCGTCGGGCGAGTGTTCCCGCAACGAGCGTCCCGACCACACGCACTGTTCGCGATTCAAATCGACCTTTTTCGCGCAATAGTTCGTCGACGCCCTTCGAGTACACCGCGGCTTGTTTGAACCCAGAGAACACCACGAATAGGATTGCCGCTCCCATTAGTACCAAGCCGAGCAACAAACCCAATTGACGCCGTGTTTTGTTGGTACCGGTGCCAGCCGTTGGCGATTTTGCAAAGACTTGCGCTGGCTCAGGTTCGTTCCTCGCCAGCTCTTCGTGATTGTCGATGGCCTGGCGTAGCTCCTCGTCTAGGTTCTTCATAATGCTTGCCTGGTAGTGAGTTATTCGCCCGGACCGCGCGCGGTCCTGAAATCTAACACAAGGCCAACTTAGGTTCATTGCAGCCTGAGGGCATTCGGCCCCAAGATGGCGCGATTTGCCGGAATTATTTTGCACTTTGACTGCGCCGTTTGTGGCCCCATCGACCACCGAGCGCGGCCGTGGGAAATGCGACTGACAAAAGGCTGAGCGCGATCGCCACACCCACCAAGGGCGGTCGCAGCGCATGTCCAAGTGCGGCAAGAAACACAACAATAAAACAACCAAGGGTGCCCGCCAGCGCAGCGTCATAGCGCCGCGGACGTTCGGCAAATCTACCCACCACAGCGCCGCCGACCGCGCAGGCGCTGGCAAACGATAGAATAACCAGAACCGCTGTTGGAAGAACGACAGCTAGCGAATGTACTTGCAAATTTGCCGAACCGCCACTTATGGCCAAGTGCGTGGCTACCTTGCTACCCAAGAATAGCGCAATTAGTGCCAGCGGAACCCATACGGATACGATGACAATGCTTCCAAATAGCACCCAAACCCAAGGCGAACGAGGGGTGATACTCTCAGGATCGGGATCTCTGATAACGGGTAAATGCTTTTTTCCGTTTGGGTTTGGCATAAGTTAAGCCACTGCCAGACCAAGCTACCCCATGGGGCAATTAGACGCAATTGGGGTGAAAAGTCCCGATCGGCGAAAATCAGCCATTGTGAAAAGTTCACCAGTGGTTTAGTCCCCCAAACAATCTACACCATGCCTCTCAACGACCCGCTCACATGGGACCGACAAATTAGGCTTCTCGCTGATTTCGATGATCAATACCAATCCAAGTTAAAGACTGATCCACAATCGGCTGACCCTAGCGGGCCTTTTGTTGGTGTGCCTCCAATTACTCAGCGAGCGGCGTTCGCGCAATTGCGTGAGTTGCCGGACAATTTGCCGCTGCGTCGGCCCATGCAGAGGTGGGCTTATCGCCTCACGGACTCGCGCGTCAACGCCACGATTCAACGCCAAATCGCCCAATTTTGGCGCGGCGAGCCGATAAGCATTGATTTTCCGCAACGAATTTCCACTACGCGCTCAGAACTCATAACTCAAGTGTTGAGTAATTCACGAGGCCGGAGTCAATGGCTCTCGGCGCTGCAAAACCAGTTGGGCGCGGCTGCCGAAGTTACCAGCGAGTTATGGCAACGCAAAGAGGAGTTGGCCAAACGCGCAGGGTTTCAGGGCGTGATATCGGTAATTGATCCCGTTCCAGATATGCATACACTTTGTGATGAATGGCTGACACTTTCCGCAGCGATATCCGTGGAACTATTGCCGCGCGAATTTGATCAGCTACTCGAAGTAGCTTTGGCCAATCCTGCCAACCAAGGTTGGCCTGCCCGTATCTCAGGGCAGTCCGTGGCCGGTCTATTAGGCGGGACCGCCTGGTTTCGGCACGTAACTGTACGAGAACCCGACTGGCCACGATTGATCGGTCCCACGAGTTTCATGCGCGCCCTTCACCGATTGGGTCAAGAGCTGGCTCGCGCCCGGGCTCCCGCCGATTACCCGTTCGTAATTGCGCATGATCCTTGGCACCTTGCCGAACACAGACTGGGCAGTCTGTTGGCGTCCCTGGTGCTCAATGACGATTGGCAGCTGCGTGTCCTTCGGCTGCGCAAGGACCATGCAAGAGCTCAGGCCCATATGCTGATGCGTAGCGTGCTGCAAGCCAGTCGCGGTTTGTGTTTGAGATTACGCCTGAGAATAGCGGCGATCCAGTCTTCAGATGTGCTGCGCTCGGCCTTCGCCGAGCACACGGTTGGGATATTTGGGTTCGAATTACCGGAACAATTCGCAGGCCAATTACCGCGTATTGACCCTGATGACGCGCAGCGTCTGCTCGGACTTTGGTTAGGCCTGTCAGATCACGCGCGCCTGATACAAATCTTCGACGAAGACTGGTATCGAAATCCGCGCGCCGTCGAAACGGTGCTTGGCGAATTGCTGGGAATTGGTGAGCTTGCGCCGACTACGAAATTATGCAGGGAGGATCTCCCAATTGCCGCACGTTGGTTGGTATCTCGATACGACTCCTAGTAATCTCCACTGGAAGCTGCTGCACTGCTTGAATCAACGTGATAAGCAAAACTGAATACAAGTGCCGTCGCGCCAAATTCTCCAAAGCTATGGCGGGCGCCAAACTCCAGGCTAAATGCGGAGCTGACGTAACCGAGACCCGCGCTAGCGGCGTGTGCGTGCAGGCCTGAATCCCAGCGGTAGCCGGCGCGCAAAGGATAGTGGTCCGCCAACAAATATTCCGCTCCGGCCATCAAACGCATTGTTGTCCGTTCCCATGTCGTAAAATCAGCAGCGGCATCCCCCTCGAGCGTAAGATATTTGTTTGTCCATCCCAATCCGCCGCCCAGCACCGTTGGCTGATAGCCGGTGCCCGCGCCGTTTAGTCCCACTCCGACGAGGGATATGGCAAGACTAGGACTGGGTTGCAAGGTGGCGCCGACGTCGAGCCCAAATCCACGTACGATGGACTTGCCTGACAGCCCGCTCGACGCAAGGCTCGCGCCTAGCGGGCCGTTGCCATTTTCTCTTAGCGAGAGATACCGCCCGGTAACTCCCGCACGAAACACCTCCGAAAATGGCAATGCCAGGCCGAGACGCAAATCGGACGAAAGTCTCTTGATGCCGTTTGGATCCTGCACGGTCCACAAAGCTGCAAAGCCTCCCGCCAGCCGTGTGCTGCTGGTGCTCGAGTCCACGATAGCTGCCCCATAAGTTTGGCGGCTTGCTTCAGGCCAAATTGAGGCCAGTGCACCCACGTCATAAACGCGCGAACTTACCATGTTGGCAGGATTCGACAGAAGCGCGTCATAGGATGTATTAAACGATCGTTGAGCGCCGGACAACGCTGCACTGCGTCCCGTGTCAACGTCACCATAGTCCCAACCGACTTCGGGAGGGAGGTTACTAGCACCGGAGCTTCGCCCAGTGTATGAAAGGATGGTAAGCCCCAGCACTAGCGGCGCAGCACTTGCGCGGACGCAGATTAATATTCTGCGCGATGCGCATGGCGACCATTGGGTCATGCAGGTAGCAAAACAGTTACCCCGGACTAATCGTGGGGGCCAACAAACCGGCGGTTCTATTGACATTCGACGATGACGAAATGCACCAGGTCCCTCTTGACTGCGAGAACGGGGATTGATCATGCATCGAAAGTTGGATTGCCGCTGACGATCGGCAACGACAGCAGCGATAACGCGAATTCTTCGGTACGAGGAGGGTGAATCTGCCGCAACCAAAAATATGCTCTCGTTCGGGCCACAGGTTCAAGGTTCTTTTGTGCCATGTTCACTAGAAATGCATGTCAAGGATTGAATTAGATTACAAACCGGTGCTAGCTGCGCGTCCCACTTGGTTCAACAATATGTGATCGATGACGGCTTGGTGTTCCGCCAGACAATATCAAAATTGAACTTTGCGTAGTTGGCTAAGCGTTAGGCCCGGGTCATTCAAGCTGCCGGGTCAATCCTTGAAGAATTAGCAGGACATACTGCGTAAGTTGACCCCAGGTTATCCACAATGTTGTGGACAAACTAGGGTGAGTATTCGTTCGATGGTCAATCATATTTCAGTGAATTCAGTGATGCAGGATTCCTCTGAAATGCAGCATCTCTGGCTGCGGGCAGTTGCCAAGACGAAGAGTCGAAGTCCAGTGACATTTGAGCAGTGGTTCTCAGGTGTTCAGTTCGATGGACTCAATGAGAATGTCTTATGGCTGTCTGCGCGCAACGAGTTTGTGCGTGATTGGGTACATGATCACTACGTGCCCGACCTGATCGATCAATTGGCCGCTTCGCTCGGGGGCCAGCGCGTCACAGTTAAGTGGAAGGTTCAACGTGAACTGAAGAGTCCGGTTGTGGAGCCGCAGCCCCCGACTTTGGACAAGGCCGAAGGAGCTGCCGAGCTCGCGGACAACTCGGAACGTTCAAGAAGTACTTCTCGCCCGCCGCCGGTGGTTCTCGGGAAACGGCCGAGTTCTTACGCGCGCCTCGAGCGTTCATTCAACACTGAAGTTTGGCAGGCCTTGAACCCGAAATTCACTTTTGACAACTTCATTGTCGGCCCATCCAATGAGCTTGCATACGCCGCCGCAAGGGCAGTGGCGGACACGGGCGGCGCCCGATACAACCCTCTATTCATTGCGGGGGGCACTGGCCTCGGCAAAACGCATCTGATGCATGCCATAGCGCACACGGTCTTGTTGGGCCGGCCGGAGGCCAAGGTTATGTACGTTTCGGCAGAGCGATTCACGAATGAGTTCATCGAAGCTTTGCAACACCACAAGATGGACGAATTCCGGCTCCGATACCGCGCCGGCTGCGAAGTATTGCTCGTCGATGATATTCAATTTTTGGCGGGGCGCGAGCAAACGCAAGAGGAGTTTTTTCACACGTTTAATGCATTGCGCGACACTGACAGGCAAATCGTTGTATCGGCTGACAAGTACCCGCACCAGCTTCAGAGAATGCCAGAGCGATTGGCATCTCGGTTCACTTCAGGTCTGGTAGCTGACGTGCAGGTGCCACAACTCGAGACGCGAGTAGCTATTGTTAGAAAGAAAGCTGAACTTGAGCGTATTGACGTTCCCGATGAAGTGGCCGTACTACTTGCACAATGCGTTCAAAGCAATGTTCGCGAGCTCGAGGGTGCGCTGATTCGACTAGCTGCCAAATCGTCGCTCACGGGTCGACCCATTGATGCGGAATTTGCTCGCGCTGAGCTCATGACCGTAGGGTCCAGGCGGCCTGATCCTACAAGTGTGGCCGATATCCAACGGGCTGTATGTGGTCATTTTCGCTTGTCCAATTCGGAATTGCTCAGCAAAGACCGCCACAAGAGCGTCGCATTTCGCTCGGCAAGTTGCCATGTACCTGTGCCGGCAACGACTGAAATGCAGTTTTCCTGAGTTGGGTCGCGCCTTTGGCAATCGCGATCACACCACGGTAATTAGTGCTGTTCGGCGTGTGGAAGCGCTGCGAAATTCAGACCCACAAGTGGCAGCCCACCTCGAAGCAATAGAGAAGAAACTCGCATCCTCTGACGAGGGGTGATTTGGCTCAGCCCCGATTGGCACCTCAGTCTGAAGCACCGCCGCCATACATCGCCTCAGCGATTTCAAATGTTGCCTGCTCGAGGGCCGCGTACGACGCGCGGATTTGGCTTATCTCTCCATTGTTGACAAGCAGGCCACGAAGCGCTTCCACGTCGCCTTTCACAGCGCTTACCCGCTCCGCTGGCAACAGATCCGCATAGCTCTCGAGCGCTTGCTCCGTCGTATAAAGCAGAGCCTCAGCCTGATTACGCACCTCAGCAAGTTCACGCCGCATTTGATCTGCTGCCTTAAACTTCTCACCTTCGCCCACGAGTCGCTCAACCTCGTCCTGCGTCAATCCACTGGCGGGTGCGACGTTAATGGCTTGGGATCTCCCGGTTGCCAAATCTTTCGCCTCGACCGATAAAATGCCGTTTGCATCCACAGCGAATGATACTTGTATCTTTGGCACCCCGCGCGGTGACGGGGGAATCTTAGTCAATTCGAAACGTGCAAGACTGCGATTGTCGGCGGCCATCTCGCGTTCACCTTGTAAAACGTGAACGGGCACAAAGGATTGATTATCTACGCTAGTGGTGAAAATTTCACTACGTTGAGTGGGAACTGTTGTGTTTCTGGGTATAAGGCAGGTAAAGACACCCCCTCCCGTTTCAACTCCTATTGACAGCGGAGCGACGTCAAGCAATAGGACTTCGTCAATGGCTCCAGATATAGCCGCTCCCTGTATCGCGGCCCCCACCGCCACGACTTCATCCGGATTGACGCCCTTGTGGGGATCCTTGCCAAAAAGCTCTCGCACGCAGCGCTGCACGATAGGCATTCGTGTCATACCACCCACTAACACTACTTGATCGATTTGATCCGGCCGCAGTTTTGCGTCCTTTAAAACATCATGGCATGCCGTTATCGTTCGTTCGACCAGATCGCGAGTTAGTATCTCCAAGTCACTACGCCTAAATGACCGTTGCAAGTGCAACGGGCCGCCAGAACCCACGGCGATGAACGGAATGTTAATTTCGGTCTCCAATGAAGAACTTAGTTCGTGCTTGGCTCTTTCTGCGGCCTCTCGTAGACGCTGCAGCGCAGTTCGGTCGCTCTTGAGATCGATTCCGTTTGTTCTTCTGAAATTCCTCAATAAGCGTGCTTATGAGTCGATTGTCAAAATCTTCCCCGCCGAGGTGGGTGTCTCCACCTGTGGCTTGGACGCTGAACACGCCACCTTGGATTTGGAGTATTGAGATATCGAATGTTCCTCCGCCCAAGTCGTATACAGCAATTCTCTCGGCGCCTTTCCTGTCGAGACCATAGGCCAATGCTGCCGCAGTCGGCTCATTGAGAATACGCTTTACCTCAAGTCCAGCAATCTTGCCGGCATCTTTGGTGGCTTGACGCTGTGCATCGTCGAAATACGCGGGGACGGTGACGATGGCCTCAGTCACCGATTCGCCGAGAAAACTTTCTGCTGTTTCCTTGAGCGCGGACAGAATGAAACTTGACACTTCGGGAGGAGATATTTGGTGTTGTTGGACTTCAACCCAAGCATCACCGTTTTCATGTTCTATGATTCGGTATGCGACCAGTTGCCGATCACGCGCAATAGATGGGTCGGCGTACTTCTTGCCCATCAATCTTTTGACGGCGAACAGCGTGTTGTTTGCGTTCGTCGTTGATTGACGTTTCGCGACTTGCCCCACCAATCGGTCGCCGCCTGCTGAAAATGCGACGACAGACGGAGTGGTTCGAGCGCCCTCAGGGTTTGGAACTACTCTGACTTCAGGCTGCCCCGATGCGCTGACACCTTCAATCACGGCAACGCATGAATTTGTCGTTCCGAGGTCTATCCCGATCACCTTGCCCATTGGTGAGCAATAATAGCCCGAGATCGTCCAAGCGGATCGATTTTCAGAGAAGCAACCGCCGCGCCTTCGACGCGGGGTGCAGGCCAAAATTCACAATGTTGACTTCGAGGCTAATTCAAGTCGTGGCGGGCCTCGCCACTACTACCATCGCGGGACGAATCAACCGATCACCTACGTGGTAGCCGGCCAGTAATTCCTGGGCAATAGAACCCGGCGGCAAATCTGCGGATTCAACCTGCTGTACCGCCTCATGCACTGCCGGATCAAAGGGTTGCCCAACAGTTGCCACACGTTCCACGCCAAGCTTTGCTAGTGTGTCTAGGAACTGACGCATTACGATCTGTATGCCATCGGCTAGAGGTTGAATATCCGTCGAGCCTGCCGCGTGTTGACCTGCACGTTCAAGATTGTCGAACACCGGAAGTAGGTCGCGTAACAACTCCTCGCGCGCGAGCCGTACAGTGTCTGAAATCTCGCGGCGACTCCGTTTCCTGAAATTGTCGAAGTCAGCCAATGTTCGCAACAACTGGTCTTTCAATCGAGCGAGTTCAGCCTTCAGTGCCCCGTCCGTGTCGAGATCAGTTTCAGACGGCAGATCGCCATCGAAACCATTTGCGGTTGATGCGTCGGCTGGTGGCGCCACACTCGATGTCCGAGAATCGGCTTCCGAGTCTGGAAAGAGAGTCATCAATCGAATCTGTCACAACGTTCGGCACTATAGTCACTCCTAGAAGTCTGCCAATGGCAGCCATGGTCAAAAACGCTTGTCTATTCGACTTGCCCGCTTGTACCTGAAGTGCAGGTGCCCTGGCGCAGAGCCGTAACGACGCCACCGGTGAAATGTCTGGAGTTCGAACCAGAGGCCGGCCCAAACCATACGTCAATTTCATTTTTGATCGACCAGAAACTGGATTGAGGTTCCAGAACCTCGCGCGTTGTATTGCCACCTTGTGATCGACCAAGACCCGTTCGCTCCACCCAAAAACAGGTACTTGGCGGTCGCCCTGGCGCAAATAGGTGGGCTCGTCCTGCGAAAATGTTGGTTGTAACTTGGTCTACGAGTGTTCCATCAACGTGACGAGCCAACAAGTGCCTGCTTCCCGTGGGGACGCGCGCGAGCAATCCAGCCAGCGGATTCTCACTACTTGTTGACTGTACACGGGCCAATTTGTGATTGTCAACGAACACCAGGAGGACATCTTCGGTTAAGTTTAAGATCCTCACGAACGGGTGAAAGGTGTCGTAAAGCCAAGGCGTAGCTATCAAGGCAATCACAACACCGATGGAAGTCCATTCGATCCGCGAGTTGATTCGCATTCGCTTGGAATGAACATCCACCCCCATGCGGTTGCCTAGGTGCGTTGCCCATTCAGCATTGAGGCAGGCCAAGCCTTCTGCCACCGCGAACACAGCCTTTCCTTGAAGCGAAGGATAACGCTCCAAGTGGTTTCTCCAAATTTGACTAACTAGCCATGGAATCCCGGAGAATGCAACAGCCCCCGCAATGGCTGCGCCCTCCGATATCCACGGCAACATCGGCAGAAACAGGCATGCGGCCAGGCCGAGCAGGATTGAAGCCAACAATCGAGCCAATAACCCAATCGAATATCGACCAACTCTCAACAAACATGAAGAGCAATAAGGAATAATTGCATGCTTGGCGTGGCCGAGCCAAACTTCACGACGACCCCCAGTTGTTGCCGCCAGGCAGTTAGCACAGATAGGCATGTAGGGAACGTGATCCAAATCGACCGCTACAATCCAATACATTCGAGAAGCTGGCAGAATGCAGCGAATGCAATGGGCGACATTCCGAGCGCAATTTGGAATGAAGGCGAATCGACCGAGCATGCACGACCACCAGCGGCAGCAAGGCCACGAGCACCACTTTACGACTGCCATTAAAGCTCCAAAAAACTGCGCCACTTATGCCGACGACGCAACCAAATCTGCAGCATTCTGAATTCGCGCTCAATGGGTAGGCGATTGACGATTCGAGTGCTAAAGCGACCAATTGCGATCCTAGTTCAAGATGCCCAATCCGCAACTCAACGAGCCCCAGAATCAGGCCGTCCGACACGTGTCAGGACCGCTGTTGGTGTTCGCGGGAGCCGGCAGCGGCAAGACCAGGACCATCACCTATCGAATAGCCCATTTGCTTGCCAATGAGAAGGTCCCTCCATACCGCATTTTGGCAGTGACGTTTACCAACAAGGCTGCTGGGGAGATGCGCGAAAGAATTGAACAACTTGTCGGGTCTGGGCTGGCACGCGATCTTTGGGTTGGCACATTCCACTCCGTTGCTGCAAAGCTCTTGCGACGCTACTGCGACAAGGTTGGCCTTAGCCGAAATTTTGTCATCTACGATGAATCGGACCAGAAAGCGCTGATGAGTCGCCGACTTAAGAGTAGGAATTTGAGTGATCGTGAATTTCCACCACGATTAGTGTTATCCCGAATTCATGCCAAAAAACAGGAAGGGCTATCACCAGAGCAGGTCAAGAGTAGCCGGAATTTTGACAATACGCAGATCGAACTTTACAGCCAATATCAACGGGCGCTTTTGTCATCCAATGCTGTTGACTTCGAGGACCTCATATTGTTGACGATGCGGTTGAGCGAAAGTCGCGATCTTACGGCCGGCGAGGAACTTCGTTCACGCTTCGATTTCGTATTGGTTGACGAGTTCCAAGACACCAATGCCACGCAATATCGACTGGTGAGAGCCCTGAGCGCGCAATCCAGAAACCTATGCGTCGTGGGTGACGACGACCAATCTATTTATCGATGGAGGGGCGCCAACGTGGGGATTATTCGGGGTTTCCGTCGGGACTTTCCGGACGCATTCGTCATAAAATTGGAACAAAACTATCGGTCGACGGCCAATATTGTACAAGCGGCCCTTAGCATCATCGAGTCCGCAAAGTCGCGAGAGCCAAAACGGTTGTGGACCGATCAAGCATCGGGGTCCCCCATCATTGTGAGGGCCGTAGCCGACGAGCGCGACGAAGCGGCCTGGGTCGTGCGGGCGGTTCGAGAACGTTTATCACTACAGGTTGATCCACGGCAAATTGCGGTTTTCTATCGTGTGCACGCTCAGTCGCGCGTGCTCGAAGAGGCCTTCCGTGCCGAGAATCTGCCTTATCAAATAATCGGTGGGACACGATTTTTCGATCGAGCAGAAATAAAGGACATTGTAGCCTATCTTCGGCTGGTTGAAAATCCGAATAGCGAAGCCGATCTAATCCGGATCATCAACGTCCCAGCGCGCGGCGTCGGCAAAAAGACAATCGAGCAGATATTCGATGAAGCTCTACGAATGAATTCGAGCGCCTGGCATGCCCTGAGTTCAATCACAAGCTGCCAAATCCCACTTTTGGCGGCACGCCACAAGCTGCGCCAGTTTGTGGATCTGATTGATGGATGGCGCGCTGCCCTCGCAGTCGGAATTACGCCGTTTCAATTGGCCAATCGCATCGTAGACGAATCAGGCTATCGCAAACACCTGCAAGATCAGGATAGCGCGGAAAGTGACGCTCGCATCGGCAATATTGAAGAGTTTTTGGGTTCTATTGCTGAATACGAGGATGATACGGTGCTCACTGATGAAAAGCCAACCTTGACGGGCTATCTTGAGCGAATTTCCTCTAGTTTCAGCCCCGGACGCTATGAAAGACGTGCCCAAAGTTGCGCTCATGACTGTACACGCCGCCAAGGGACTGGAATTCGACACAGTTCTTCTCACCGGCATGGAGGACGATGTTTTTCCTTACAAAGGTTTAGACTCTGGCGAAAGCGAAGAGCTCGATGAAGAGCGACGGCTTGCGTATGTGGCCGTTACTCGAGCAAAGAAATATCTATCAATATATCACGCTTCTCAGCGCACGCTATTCGGGCAAACTCGTTATTTGCGTAAGAGCATGTTTCTCGACGAATTGCCAGGTCATATCATCAAGGAAGAGTCGAGTTACTTGGATTTGGCGCGCACAACTACCGATAACGAAGTCGAACCCGTTCGCACACTCTCCTTGGATCGATGGTTGACGCATCGAAAGGCAGCGGATGGGCCCCCGTTGCGCCCTGGCGAAAGAATCGTTGATCGATCAGCCTTTGACGACATCGCACCGGATGAACCTGTGTCAACCTTGCGTCGTGGCCAAGCTGTGTTTCACTCAAGATTCGGCAGGGGAATTGTGGAAAATATCGAATCGGGAGGTGAGTCCATTACGGTAATCGCAAGCTTCCCCGGTTTTGGACGTCGCAAGATCCTGTCGCGCTATCTCGTGTCCGGTTAATGGCATTGCTCCGGGCCCGCTACAATGATGTTGCGCATTCGCATTGCATGCCCGCGATCTTTGTCACAATAATCCGGGCTGCAAAGGCTCACCTTACTCCAAGGCGTCTTAGTCCGAAGTACCATCGGCATTCACGGTAGCGGATCGGTCCGAACGCGAATCCGCACTCAGAGAAATCTTAGTATGGTTCTCCCCGGCGCTCTGCTCTTCGGCGGTCCGTTGAAACGCAGAGGCGCCTGCCCATGACAGCAACTTGCGCGCGGGGGCGCGTTCTCGCAGCGTTCCTCTCAAGCCCAGATTCTTTACCGAATCGCACAAGCTCGTAAACCAAGCAGCTGCACGAGAAATCATCGGTTCGGCCTGTGGGGACCCGGCATTCTTGAGCGCCTCGCAGCAAAGAACCCTCGACGTTAGCGCATACTCAGAACCCTGAATGGTTTCCAACGCACCCAGCGTTGTTGTCGAAAGCAGAATTCCCGTGTGCTGTTCGCCTATGTCGACGCGTGACGCTGCTTCAATGGCCATGGCGTAGAAATGAAACGCCACGTACGCTTGCGCTTCCGCCACTTGTCGCGCGTCAAAAGCATGCATCACCGCCGCGGCCGAATCCCCCCGAGCCCGTGCCAAAAGCGCGCGAACGATCTTTTCATGCGCTGCGTCGTAGGCACTGCCCGTGATGGAATTGATGATGGCGGCTTCCTGCACTAGGGCTTCCGCCTCAACGGCGTTTCCCGTTTCTAAGTGAATTTCGGCCCAACAAAGGAAAGTATCGCTTTTGGATTCCTGATCATTATAGCTCTCATGCGCCTGACGTGCCCGGCGAAAATAGGCAAGTCCCCGGTCCGTGTCACCTAACGCCGCGTACGATTGCCCGATAGTGCTCAGTGTCTTTGCGATTTGCAGTCTTCCGCCAATCGAAAGATCGATTCGAATTGCGTCAATGCCGAGAGCAATTGCATCCTCAAAGCGACCTAATACGAATAGCGCAAATGCGAGTGAGTTCTTTGCGTGCGCCTCCATTCGCTTGGCTCCGACTCGCCTAAATACGGCGATGGCTTCGGCATGCGCGTCAATGGCCTCGTTGACTCGACCTACGCGCCTTAGCAATGTGCCCTTGGCGCGCAATGCTTCGGCGCGCTGCCGGGCTGTTACGTCGGTATGTGCGGATGCCGACAGTGCCCGATCAATCGCAGCAAGCGCCCCTTGCATATCCCCCAAGTCTCGCAATATCTCCGCGATCAACGCTTGAGCTTGCACTTGGTCCACGGGAAGTTCCGCGACTTTCGCCAGATACTCAGCGCGCTGTGCGGCGGTCAATGCCCGTGCCAAATGCCCGATGTCAACCTCGAAACGCGCGGTGCGCATGAGCGCCACCGTTGCCCAGCGCGCCTTTCCCGAATCGCGAGCCAAAGCTCGAATCGCAAGCAGATGGCGTTTGCGTTCACGTCGCAAACCTTGAACTCGGCATATAGCCTCGAGGGCCTCGAAAGCCTCGAAACAGCGAGCATCGTTCTTGGGCAGTATCCGAACGGCGCGTCGGAAATAGCGTTTGGCCAAGCGCACTTGATAGCTTGAATGCGCGGTCCGGCCTGCCTCCAAATAGTGGTCCGCGGCTGCCTGACGCGAGCGACCCGCTTCCAAATGGCGTGCAACGATTGCTGCAGTAAGGCCCCTTGCCAGGGGTGTGAGGCTCAATTGTTCGCCGAGACGTTGGTGCATGTTCGACTCTTGTTTCGACATCTAACGATGAATAGGCTACGTCGCGCGTCACCGGGTGCCGAACATCGACGGAGTCACCCCCGTCCGAACATACGCCGCGGGCACATAGGCGTGTAATTCCCTCATCGACTTGAGCTCCGACCAGACTGCGCAATACGTCGATACGCAATGGCCCTCCAGCTACCGCCAGCCAGTCCACGATAGCCTGCTCTCCGCGAGGCAATTCCTCCAGGCGGTCAGCGACCAATTGCTCCAGGGTCGAAGGCAGACTCTGCGCGCCGATCACGCTACCTTCGACCGGCGCCAACTCGAGAACATTCTTTCCTGTCTCACGTAGCTCAAGTACGCCGCGTTCCAGAAGTGCATCGACCATTTCGAGCAAGAAAAACGGATTGCCACCAATTCTTGGAATGAGATCCGCGCACACTTGTTCAACACCGCGGCTAGCTCCCAGCCGGGTCTGCAACAACCGAACCTGATTATCTGTGCTCAATTCCTTGAGCTCAATGTGCACCAAACCATCCAAATAGGGAGTTACCCGCTCACCTGGCCGTGCGATTAGAATCACCAACACCGGCCAAGGTTCTGACCAGCGAAGCAAATCCTGTATGGCCTCCAGACTTGAGGGATCGCTCCACTGCAGACTTTCTCCAATCAGAATGACTGGACCTTCAAGAGTGCGCCGCGCAATAAACGCTCGCAATCCAGCAGTCAGCAGACGACGGTTTTGTGCCGCATCTCCCTCATCAATAGCGGCTGCGAATTGACCCGATACTAATGCCGCCAATCGTCCCAAAATGGCGTCGCGCTCCTCCCCCACATCGAAACCTTCGATTAGATGCGCTAGATGCTGTTGCACCTCTTCAACCGATTGTTCCGGATTTACGTCGGTTAATGTTCGCAGCCAATCAGCCAATAAAGTGTAGGGGACTTCGCTGCGCGCCGGGGAACATTCAGCCCGTCACTACAATGGTGTCTGATGGCAATTCACTCACGAAAGCAGCCACCAACGCTGACTTGCCAATTCCCATCTCCCCGGAGACCACGCGGACTGTGATTGAACCACTATCGTCCGTGGCGCGACTGATACTGCGGTGAAATGCAGTCTGAAGATCTGCCACTTCGGCATCTCGACCGATTAGATCGCCTGACCCTTTTGCTGCTTCGAGCGCCTTCTCGTCTCGCGTAAGGGAGCGAACCAACGCATAAATTCGCATGTTGTCAGGCATGCTCCGGTTGCGTGAACTATCGAGCGCGATCGTGGGAGCATCTGCCCACACAAAATCGCGACGAACCAAACGATAAAGGCCTCCTGCGACCCACGTGCCGCCCGCTGGGGATTTCTGTCCCAGCATACGTGCCAACTCCAACGCGGGCTCTTGGATGACATGCCCCACGAGGTGGCCAGCGCGATCACGGCGACCGGTGGCGATTCCTCGCACAATTCCAATGCTTGCCTGCAATTCGACGGGCATGTCGTCACAGGCGCCTTGGATTGCCTCATGAATATCCACGGCCAGCCAGGCTGCATCCGCCGGTGCGCGCGCGGGGTTCGCCATCAGGCCAACGAGTGCGGTAGCACCACCGGATGGAACGAGGTGCTCGCCCAGGAGCGCGCGCTCGCGGTGCCACGTCAAACGTGCGCCTCGTTTGTAGGCAATCTCATTAAGCGTGTTGCGAAGTTGTTCGATAAACCGCCCCGCTCCGCTCGGGCCACTGGCTTCCGCAAGCTGTTCGACACCGTGCAGCTGCAGAGAGACAATGACTACGTGTCTTACTTCTTGGCCGCGCCGTGTGCGCCTCGGGCGAAGCGAGGGACTTTCGGCATCCGATTGGGGCGCGCTAGTTGAAGAGCCGCCGTGCGTTGTTGGCGCATTGTGTGGCGCCAGAAGCTCACGTCCCGCATCTTCCTCTGCGCCCACACCGTCGCCGGAAGCGGGTGCTCCCGGTGCCGTGTGTTCCCGTTTGACCAGAGCATCTAACAAATTTTCGAGGGTGTGTGAATCGACGGGTTGCTGCGCTTGAAAGAGCGATCGCGTGATTGCCGCAGCAATATCTCGCGCGGTTGTGTAACGGTCATCCGGATTTCGCGCCAGTGCGCGCATCACAATTGCATCCAAATCCGGTGGTACGTCACGGGCATAAAGACTTGGGGGCTCCACTTGGCCCGAACGCACCGCTTCCAAGAGTTCTTGGCCTTCGGCCGCTCCGTGAAGATGCCTACCAGTCAATAATTCGTGAAAGACCACACCCAGAGAATAAATGTCTGTCCGACGATCCACGCGTTCACCACGCGCTTGTTCTGGGGACATGTAACCAGTCTTGCCTTTCAGCACCCCGGGTTCTTCACGAAATAGGTTTGCCGAGGCAATGCCAAAATCGGCAATTTTGACGCCACCGTCAAAGCTCAAAAGGATATTCTGTGGCGACACATCGCGATGCACTATCGCCATCGGATTGCCACGTTCGTCCTTCCGCTCATGGGCGTAGTGTAGGCCCTTGGCTACTTCTCCTACGACGTAGGCCGCAACGTAGGCTGGAACTCGTTTGTGTTTCGCCCGCGCGGCTCGCATTACGCGCCGAAGATCCGGGCCTTCGACGTACTCCATGCTGAGCAACTGTCCCTCGTCGCCGTAATCTTGAAACTCGTACACCTGAACGATATTCGGATGATTCAGGCGGGTTGCCAGCTGTGCTTCTTCAGCAAACATCGTTCGAAAGCGCCGAGACGATCCAAACTGCGGCAGTATTCGCTTTACAACAAGCAGCTTGAATGTACCTTCGGCGCCGCGCTTCTTGGCCAGAAACACTTCCGCCATACCGCCCACACCGAGCCTCCGGAGAACCTCGAAGTCCGCAAGTCTTGGCGGAATGGGTGTGCTGTCTTCAGCCATGGCAAAAAGAACGATTTCGCCCGGACGCCGCACCGCGCAAATCGGGACAACATGGTAGCCGCAAAACTCGAGTTAGGGCAGCACAGAGAAAACCTCGCCTCTTGGTTGCAGCTGCTCTTGACCCGTTTCGGACCCTCGAGCGGTTACTCGGCCGTGCATTTTGGGGTGTTTTGGGGCGGCACCTGGACAGTGGGGGGCTTCGCGACCGCGGGCAAGGTTGGGAGCCTAGGGCACCGCACTCGGAACCTTCGGGGCCCGGTCGGCGGCGGCTGCCCCGGGGCGTTGGCGAGGCATCGGCAACCGCAGACCTTGGCGAATGGCCGCAACAATAGCCTCCGACAAAGCTTTGGTAGCTTGAACGCAGCTGTCTGATGTCGCGCCCTGTTGGCACGTCGCATCGCGCGAAGCGTGGAGCTTTTCCAATTTCGCGTCGCGTAGGAGTGCCGCTCGCATCGTGGTATCAAGCTCGTTGAATTCAACCGCGGCTGCTTGTGGAAGGCCGGGAAGATAGGTTACTACTTCACGTTTAGACAAAGTCTCGCAGGTACTATCCCACCTAAGCACATCGTAGATTTCCTCGGCAGGCTTTTTGGGATTGTCAGCCTCTAGTGTAGTAACGCGCATCAACAAGAGTTCCTCGGCGAAGGCAATCGGCTGGGTTCCCGTTGGCCCACCGTGCCCATTTCTAAGTTCAATGTTACGACTCTTCGCGTGGAGGCGCAAAAAGGGCGTGTGCTTCTGAAACAAATACGGAGCCACGGAAGCGTACCGATCTTTGCACAGCTGATCGACGAAGTCCTGTGGCGGCACGCATGGTTTAGCCGACGATGTACAGTACGTGGGCACATCCGGTGCTTCTTGCGGTTCGGGTCGCGGGACGACCACTGGCGGAGGCGGTTCAGAACAGCCTGTCAACAAAGCGATTCCAAGCAATCCGGTAATTGGTCCGACCGTCTTCATAGAACCAGTAAAGTCGCGATCAGAACATTAATCAAGCCTTTGCGACTAAGAGCCGTTTCAAACCGGTTTAGCCATCGGTTTGGTTGTGGTCGCACGAGCGCTTACAGCTATGGAAAGGCGCTCAACGGACCCAAGTGCAAAAGCGACATAACGGGGTGTCCTGCACAGCGTGAGGCTTCGAGATTTACGCTTACCCGCAATACCCATTCGGTGGGCTCATCGGAATCGCAGAGGGTTTGTTCGACCCGAAAAATCCTGGTCGCTCTTGGAAACGACGTGCAGGTATTGGGAACTACGCGCTCGCGGATCGACCGCGAGCTCACCATTTTCTTCCAAAAATGTAGACATCATTTGTGCCAGGTCAGCTTCTATTGAACCGAGCATTTCGGTCTGTGCTGTCAACCAGTCTCGTCGAGACAACGCTCGCAACACGGCAAATATTGCGTTACGAACCAGCACCATGAATGCCTTCTCATTTTGGGTAACGTCCAATTGATCCGCAAGGGTGAGCGCCGAATCGCCGATCGTTGGCTCGAGCTCAGCCTTGCCGTGCTGCAGCGACTCCCATTCCGATATTAGGCTACAGTCAGTTGACTTTACGATGGCTTCGAGAAACGTGACAATATCGTGAACCTCCGCTGTTTTTGCCTGATCCGGAACCGTCTGACAAAGAGTTTTGTAGACATCGCTGAGGTAACGCAGCAAGAGGCCCTCGCTGCGCTCGAGGCCGTAGTCCGACACATACTCTCGAAACGACTGAAAGGATTCAAACATTTCCCGAGCGATCGATTTAGGGCGAATATTCTCCTGCTGGAGCCAAGGATGGTGCTCGGAGAAAGCATTGAATGCGGCATAGATAAACTCTGAGTTGGGCTTAGGGTATTCTAGCTTTTCCAGTTCCTCCATGCGCTGTTCATATTCCACACCCGTCGCCTTGAGTTCCGCCAGTTTCTTGGTTTTGATCCGATCCAGCTGCTTTATCAAGATCGGCAGAGGATCCTCGAGAATGGATTCCACGGCCGACAAGAGATCAATAGCATACAAGGGACTTTCAATATCGAGCGCTTCAATGACCTCGACCAAAAAGAGCGATAGTGCATGATTCAGTGAAAAATCCTCTTGCAAGTCTGTATCAATTGACACGCCCCTATCCGGACCAATCGTTACAATTCCGGCTTCTAGCAGACTCTTGAACAGTTCACGCGCTCGCTCGGCCAGTTGGCGCTTCTTGAAATCGGGCTCGTGACAATCGTAAATCAGCCTACGCAATTGCGCGGCATCCGCCAGGTCCTCGATTGAGCATTTGAACGAGCAACCCATGACTCACTTGAAATTTTGATGCAAGCGGCTCCGGGGGTGAGGCAACAATGCGTTCGAAGACTTTCTGATCCCAAGCGACGTAACCGCGCAAAGGCGGTTTCTTCTTGACAATCTTCTTGCGCTTGTTGGGCTCCTTTTCAGCTTTGGCTTCCAATTTCAAGTTCTCGATTACGTGCTCGGGCGCCTGTACGACCACGCTGCCTCGGTCGTCAAACCCCCGTCGCCCCGCTCGCCCGGCAATCTGATGAAAATCTCTTGCCTTCAGGAGCGTGGTTTTCTCGCCATCATATTTGCAGAGCTTGGTAAATAGAACCGTACGAATCGGAATGTTAACTCCGACTCCCAGTGTGTCCGTACCAACGATAATCTTGAGTAGGCCCTTCTGTGCCAGTTTTTCAACAAGCAATCGATACTTGGGCAACAGTCCAGCATGGTGCAGCCCAATTCCGTGGCGCAAGTATCGTTGCATATCCTTGCCATATGGGCTGTCAAAGCGTACGCCGCGTAAAGCTAGATTGATGGCCTGTTTTTCAGCTTTGTCGCAGTAGTCGGTGCTCATCAAATTTTGCGCTTCTTCCGCGCAGGCGCGTTGAGTGAAATTTACGATATAGACGGGTCTTCTCCCTTGCTGCATCAATTCGAGAAGAGTTTCATGGAGCGCCGTCAGACGATATTCATAGTCGAGAGGCACAGGACGATCTCTAGACTGAACGATGCTGGTGGGTTTGCCTGTTAGCTTGGTGAGTCTGTCCTGGAAGAACGTCGCGTCACCCAACGTGGCGGACATGAGCAAAAACGTTGCATGGGGCAGCGTCAGTAGGGGAATTTGCCAGGCAGTCCCACGGTCCCGATCGGCATAATAGTGAAACTCGTCGCATACAACGGAATCGACGTCGAGATCTCTGCCAAAACGCAGTGCCATATTCGCCAAGATTTCCGCGGTGCAACAGAGGATAGGCGCATCCGCATTGACATTCGCATCACCGGTGATCATGCCAACGTTGGCTTTACCGAAATCTCGACAGAGCGCGAAGAACTTCTCGTTCACGAGCGCCTTGATGGGAGCCGTGTAAAAAGAGCGCGCATGCCTGGCCAGACTCGCAAAGTGCAGCGCTGTTGCGACGAGCGACTTACCGGACCCTGTTGGCGTGCTCAAGATCACATTTTTGCCCGTGCACAGATCCAGTACGGCCTCTTCTTGGGCAGGGTAGAGTTCCAAACCGGTCAGTCGAACGTACTCGAGGAAGCGGTCTAATATATCCTCGCCAGTAACGGCATCTGGATCAATCGGCATTGTGTACGCCAAAAAAGAAAGGGGCGGTTCCCCCGGTGGAATGTTCATAGTTTGACTCGCAGGGGAGACAACAGGTCGTAAAACTAGCACGCCGTACGGCAACTGAGCGCGATCTAGTTGAGTTGCTCGCGTTGACATGCGCGAGTGCGCATGAATAATGCCCCCATGATGCCCTTGGCTCAAATGGCGAGGCGGCGCGTTGGCCCGTCGCGAATACCGATCGCGATATTGATTTCAGCCCTGCTGATTGTCGTTCCGGGTTGCGACAAGACGGAGTCCAGCAAGAAGAATCCCACGGCAAGCGTCGCGTCCGCGGAGGTTGTGCCAATGCCCTCCATCGCACCGGTCGCGCCTCCAGCCCCACCAGACATGGACGTTGCTGGTTTAAACAGGGAC
Source organism: uncultured delta proteobacterium (assembly GCA_963835565.1). Taxonomy (GTDB): domain Bacteria; phylum Myxococcota_A; class Polyangia; order Polyangiales; family Polyangiaceae; genus FEN-1139. Next base: position 16,818 of record CAWIGY010000083.1, on the reverse strand, counting down.
CTCAATTGTGCAAAGACGGGTCCCAAGCAAGCTTGTCGCCTTATCAAAGAGTTTTCGGCGGCACAGCGTTACACGGCACATACCCCGTCGGGGGAAGGGCGATGGATTGGTCATGCCTTCATCGTCGAAAAGGGAGTCGAAACGGAGCGCGAGCTTATCTTGTGGGCCAAGGTAGTGCCGACCAGCCAAGTTGGTCCAGGGGATCTGCCGATCAAAGTTGGATTCGACTACTTTCCCGACGAGCTGAAGTCGCATGCCGAGAAGCTTGTTCGCACGCTTGGCAGGGGAGATCCCCCGAATCCTAAGAATCAAGCTTTCCCATACGCCAAGGCGTTCGTGCCGACAAAACAGCGCGTAATTGTCAACACGGCGGGTCAATCCGTCCATATGACAGCGGAGGAATCCGTTTACATGCGTGCAAAGCAGCCGCATACTGTGTTTATAATCAATCCGTCGTCGTCACGCGAAGCCTCGCCGGGCGATGGAATGTATGCTGAATTGTGGCTTGCAGATTGGTAACGAACCGCGATTACTAACGACACCATCCATAGTCGCCACTGATGTCCGCAAATCATTCCTTCGCGATACTCGAACGACCGCGCCATAATTCCCTTCGCGAGGTTTTCCCCAACGCCGCCAATTGTCGAGTTGTAACGTCAGAACGGGTTTGGGAACACAGCGTCTCGTCGGTACAGCGGGGATGCCTCAGTCATGGCACTGACTCACATTACAAATTGTTAATTCTTCGCCTCCGCCGATTTTGCGCTCTCGGGTCGCGTGTTACGGGAATGCATTTCATAGGGACGACTAAGCATGCTCCGCGTGCCGTAAAGACCCCAAATACGATCCAAATTTTGCCAGTACTTTGCAAAAATTGATGGATATTCCACTCTGGGTGCCCAATCGCGATGTCCCATCTGGAAAGGCTGCGACTGGGAACAATTCCAGAGGCGCGCGCCGCAAATCGTTCTAGACCTACGGGACGCTTTGGTTTTCGATTACTCGGTCGCGAGGAGCTGTTGAATGATTTGGTGTGCACGTTCGCCTGCGCTACTTCTCTTGTTAGTCGTCACGTCGGGCGGGATCCTTCCCTGGGCTTGCGTTGACACTGGCAGTTCCAACAAAAGTTCTGCTGGCGGACAATCCGCGTCGATGGGTGGAGGCGGCAGCCCGGCGACTACAACGGGTGGTTACACGAGCAGCGCTGCGGGAGTTGCGCGGACAAGCCTGACACCGCGAACGATGGTATGGCCGGCACCACGAGCACGGGGCCTTACCAGTGGAAGAGCGTCACGATTCGCGGTGGTGGATTCGTGGACGGCATTATATTCAGCCATGTCGACGAAGATCTAGTCTACGCTCGAACGGATATGGGCGGCGCCTATCGCTGGGACACCGCCATGAATGGTTGGGTGGCGCTCACCGACTGGGTGAGTCAGAGTCACTCAAATTGGACCGGAATTGAGAGTATTGTCGCTGATCCAGTGATGCCAATACGTGTACATGGCGGCAGGTACCTACATGGTAATACCGATGCGGTCATCCTGCGCTCGACTGACCGGGGCGCCAACTTCACGCCCAATCCTATTAGCTATTTATCGGCGGGAAATGCTTACCCTTCCAATGGGCGGCAACGCGGACGGTCGCTCGATGGGTGAACGTCTGGCAATCGATCCGAATCAACCGACACCCTTTACTTTGGATCGCGTGGCCTCGGCCTATGGCGTCGACGCAGATTCGGCCAGTACCTGGTCGCAAGTGACGAGTTTTCCCGTGATTGGAGGCAAGTAGCTCGAGTGGCACTCAGCTCGGTCTATCCTTTGTAGTATTTGACCCGCAAGAGCGGCGCGCCGGGCAATGGGTCTTCAGTAACAATTTACGTGGGCGTCGCGGATGTTACCGCGGGGAGCAACCTTTACGTTTCGAATGACACGGGTGCAACTTGGCAACTCGATTCACGGCGGACCGACGGCGCAAATGCCACATCACGGCGTATTGGACGCTTCTGGGAGTCCTTTACTTGGTGTACGATAATGCCTGTGGACCCAACAGTATTACGGCCGGCGGCATTTGGAAGATATGTACACCCAAGCGGACCAATGCGAGTGACATTACGCCATCGGGCATTTCGGGAACCCATGGGTTTGGGGGCATAACGCTGGACGCAAATAATCCGGGGACCGTAATCGTGTCACACTCGACTGGTGGGCGCCCGACGAAATACCGCAGCTCCAATGGAGGAAGCAATTGGACGGCAATCGGTAATTCCGCGCAGCACAATCCCAATGGCGCCGAATGGCTCTTCTTTGGAAAAACCGGCTGTGCCAACCTGAGTTCGCAGGGATGGATGGGCGATATCGAAATCGATCCGTTTGATTCTAATCACGTGATGTATGTTACGGGGCAAGGAGTTTGGAACAGTCAGAATGCCGACGCGGCGGCGGCTGGCGATATCATCTGGACGTTTGAGGACCGCAATCTCGAGCAAACCGCGGTTACCGATATGGTGCCGTCGGTCAACGGCAGCCATTTAAGCTGTGTTGGCGATATCGGCGGCATGCCGCAACGAGGATTCTCGATTAGCCTTCGCCGCTTGGAATGTACCGTAATCCCGTATACAGCAATTGCAGTAGTTTGGATTTTGCGGCGAAAAATCCAAACTTTGTCGCACGCGCAGGCAGCGCATCGGGGGCTTACTCGAACGATAACGGCCAGACGTGGACCCCCTTTGCAAACGTTCCGGTGGGTGGCGGCGCCGCCTGCACTGGAGGAAAGCTGGCAGTATCAGCGGATGGCACGACTATTCTTTGGTCGGTACGTTGCTCCTTGCCACGCGCGCCGGACGCATCGACCACGACATATACCTCGGTAATTGCGGCTTCTTCTGATTTTGGAACCACTTGGACAACGGCTACGGGGCTTCCAACCAACTCGTCAATCGCCGCCGATCGAAGTAATCCCAATAAGTTTTACGGTTTCACGTCGGGCAGCCCCAGCGGTACCGTGTATGTTAGTACGGACGCTGGAAAGTCATTTGCGGTCGCGCAAAATACCGGCATCGCCTTCACGGGCAGCGGCTCGCTTCGTGTTCCATTTGGAATTGAGGGAGATGTCTGGTTGGCAACCACCGCAACAAAAACGAACCCGTACTATACCCTTTATCATTCGACGGAATCTGGAGCGAATTTCGTTCAGGTAGCGCAAGGGCCATTCGCCTATTACGTCGGTTTTGGTAAGGCGGCCGCAGGCGAGAATTATCCCGCCATCTACTTGAACGGCACGCTCAACAACGTTGACGATGGAGGTGCCAATAGCGAAACCGGGTTTTTCCGTTCTGACGATCAGGGAGTGAGTTGGACGCGCGTCAATGACGATGAACACCAATTCGCCACTGTGGTTAACGTCGCTGGTGATGAGAACATCTACGGCCGGGTTTACATTGGCAACAACGGCCGGGGGATCATTTACGGTGACCCAGCGCCTTAGGCGATAACACTCACGACCCCCCCTCCGATTTGCGACCTTCCGCAATTGGAACGTTCCGATCGGCCAGCACGCGCAAGAGCTCGAATAGCAGAGCATTTTTATTTGCTGATTCGGGCATTGTCACTTGTACCAGGAGGTCAACTCGATTGGGGGCAAGTGATTCAACATTGATGACAGCATCCGACCCGAAGCGAGTTGCCGCTGTCGTAAGCTCGTCGATAATGTCGGGTAGTTGATTGGGCGTAGCGATCGACAAGCGGACGGTATTGGTGGTGCCGGACGAAGTGCGAAGTGGCTGCCAAAGCAAGACCAAATGCGGTACGCGTGCCGTCACTCCCCCAGATATCCAAATTCTAGTTTCAAAAAGTGTCAGCTCCAAGATTCTGCCGGTAATGGTCCCGATGCTTACCCACTGACCCACCGATAACCGACTGGTGTAAAGGACGCGCATGCCGAGGAAAATTGTGGTTATCAGCGGAACCAGTGCCAGTGCAATGGCCGCCATAGCCAGTTGACCGAGCCTTGAGAATGTACCGTCAGCATTGCCGGTCAAGACGGGAGCTACTACCAATAAGCTCACTACTACCAGCCCGACTCTGACAACCAAGCTAGTCGGTGCGGCTAGCGTCGGGCTCAAGTGCTCGACCTTGGTTTCGCCTCGCTCAACTGCCGCAAAAAATAGGCTGATGAACCGTAGCAAGATCAAGAGCACCACGGTGCCCAGCGCTACTATCACGGTCAGCGGTAAAAGGGCCGCGATTCGACCGGTCAACGTGGAAAGCGGCGACAGTACGAGCCCGGTCAGCTTTTCCGTGTAACCCCGAGTGGAATCAAAAAACGACAGCGACGCGATCAGCCACAAGTAGACCGCGCCTATCTGTCCAATCCATTTGAGTACTGCCAGAGATACGAGCGTCGCGTTACGGAGCACGGGTGGCCGCACGACTTCAATCGACTTGAATCGAATTGCCGGGATGCGATGTGGATTGCGCTCCACCCAACCGCGTGCGCGACTACTCCAATCACGGATCATCTTCAGGGAAAAGAGTGCTATGAGTCCCAATACGATGACGATAACCACGTCTCCGACAGTCTTTCCAAGCTGGCTCCGCTGCTCTTCGGCGCGCAAAATGTCGGTGATACGTGCCGCTACCGAGGCGGCATAAAGGTCCAACGAGCCCTCGCCGGCAACAATCGCATCCTCGGAGGTGAGCTCGACTACCGGTTGAGCGCCAATAAACAGAATACACCTGTCACCGCGTTGCTCCACGCGAACAGACTTTGCGGACGTGGTACCAAGGGCCTGTTCAATCGCGCGATTGGCGCGCCTTGCGCGCTCAGCCGCGGATAATCCACCGTCGCTCAGCTGCAAAGTGAGAATGACCGTTTCGCGAACGCGGACCTCAATACGGGCGTGCGGCGTCGCGGTGGATGTTGACGACGCCAAGGCTTGAGTTGGAGCTGAGGCCAAAGGAGCGGAGGTTGTGGGTGCGGCCTCGCGCGCAATCGACGCATCTTGTCCACGAAGTTCGGACTTGGATTCGTCGCGCTGCGGGCCCAGAGCGGCATCGACTGAGACCAGCGACGCGTCCAGCGCAACGTCGGAGCTACCCGCGTCTTTTATTTTGGACTTGTTGGAGTGCGCGGCACTCTTGGCACGCCTTACGACATGTGCCACATTGCTGCTGCTCTCAACGGCGGCAGTCGGGGTAGGTTGAGATTCCTCGACGGCGCCAACGACGAGCCGGCCGGTAAGCAACAAGACGACGGCGACACGGCGGGCATGGTGAGCGCGATGCCTGGTACAAAACCAGCGGATCCCTCGATTTTCAGTCATCACTCGCCGAGCATCGCCGACAAGTCGCTGCCGGGCAAGCACCTGTTTTGCCCGTGGGGTTCCCGATGGGTCTGCTGTGCACGCACTTGCACTTACCGTGCGCCCAATTCTTCCAAGGAGGGCACTTAGCTAGCCGGACTTTGTTGGCTCGTGCCATATTATCAGGTCGAGAACCTGAGCCGAAACGCTACCAGTGCCTTAGAGCACGCAAAGAGACTCGGAGGTCCGTAAGATGCGCTACGTGGCTTTGATTGCAACCTTGTCAACGTTCGGATTTGCGATGGCAGTCGGCTGTGGTGGAAGCAGCTTTAGCGGCAACGCGAGCGGCAATTCGGGTGGCACCAGTTCGAGCCCGGGGGGTAGTGCCGCGGGCGGCGATTCGGGCGTAGGTGGTAGCGCGGGAGGCGCGGCCACTGGACCCGCATTGACGCAAATTCCGCAGCTTTATGCTGCGGGCATGTGCACAGCTCTGACCAGTTGTAGTGCCATCGCGGCATCCCTGATTTTGGGCGCCAATGACTGTTCGAATCTTATTTCAGCTGAAATTACCAATGCATCGATGCCAGGCATTCAATCGGCCGTCGCTGCAGGCACAGTCACGTATAATCCTTCGGCAGTTGCGGATTGTCAGAGTGCCGTTGCCGCTTCTGGCTGCTCTTTTGCTGACAATCCGTATATCCCCGCTTGCGAAGCAGCCCTGAGTGGCAAGGTAATCGCAGGCGGTGCCTGCGCTATCGACGAGGAATGTCAGGGTGACCTTTACTGCAAGTACGACGGTACTTGTCCCGGTGTTTGCTCGCCGCGGGAGGCGGAGGGTGCGCTCTGTCGAAGCGCAAAAGATTGTCAATCAGGGCTGGCTTGCTTCGTAACAACCGGCACAACCGGAACATGCACCGCGAAGCCCACGCTTGGACAGTCGTGCGGGTACGACCTTCCGGGCGATTGCTCGCCAGAATCAAACGATGCCGTGATTTGTTGGGGCGCGAGCTCGACGGCGACCGGTAAATGCATGGCTGTCAACGCTATTGCTTCACAAGCAATTGGGTCATCTTGCTGGCTATTGACTGGCTCTCTTTGCGTGTCCGGAGCCTCATGTCAATTCGCTTCCATCGCGCTGAATGGCACTTGCGTAGCAACCGTTGCTTCCGCCAACAGCTGCACATTTGCCTATCCTGATCCATGCCCGCAGGACCAGTACTGTACGGCTACGGGACCCAATACGCCCGGTTCCTGCAGTCTATTGCCGACAGATGGCAGTCCTTGCGTGACGGGCGCCATTCAAACCTATTCCAACAAGCTCTGTGCCGCCGATCATGTTTGTGTTAGCGGCACATGCACGAAGTATCGCGCAAATGGTGCGGCCTGCACGAGCAACGCGGTCTGCTACAGCGGTCGATGTGACACCCAAAGCGGGCTCTGCGTTCCGAATCAGAACTGCGACATTGCAGCCGCTAGTAACTAGCGTGACATCCGACAAATCGCTCGCAACTTCTAAGCAGAACACAATATTCGCCAAAAACTAGGCTAAACTAAGAGCGGCGCGCAACTATGATGCACTCATTTACGCCGTCGTCTCTGCTCGACACTGCTGAGTACCCGGTGGTTGATGTCGGCTTCGGCAGCAATGCGTATGAGGTGACTCGGCGCACGCTGGCCTCTTTGCATTTGACTCGGGTATACGGAGCAAAGGTATTGCTCAAGCCGAATGCGGGCCGCATGGCTGCGCGCGCATCGGGCATTGACACGCATCCCGACGTTCTAGCTGCTACCATCGACGCGTTCAAGGACGCCGGTGCCCAAGTATCAGTGGGTGACAGTCCGATTGCGGGTGTACGTTCTCTCGAGGCCCTTGAAATCTGCGGCATTGCGGCAGTTGTCCGAGCGCGGGGTGCTAGACTTCTTGATTTTGATCGGCGGCCGCCGGCTATCGTTCGGCTAGAGGCCACGCGCGTTCTCGATCAAATCAAAGTTTGCGCCGACGTGCTGGAGCAGGACTTGATTGTCTCGATTCCCGTCATGAAGACACATATGCACACGGGGGTCACGCTTGCCGTCAAGAATATGAAGGGCTGCCTGTGGCGACGCAGCAAAACTGAGCTTCACATGCTAGGGCCCATTGAGGGCTGTCTTGATCACCCCCTGGATGTCGCCATTGCCGACATGGCGACCGTGTTGAGACCGCACCTAGCGATTATAGACGGAATCATCGGTCTTGAGGGTTTGGGACCGAGCGCCGGCTCAATCAAGGCGCTCGGTGCGGTGGTGGTCAGTACCGATGCGTTCGCCGCCGACAGTGTTAGCTGTCATCTGATGGGGCGCGATGCAGCAATGATTCCCCATCTTCGCCTGGGTGCTGAACGCCAACTCGGCGAGATTAAACTCGAAGCCATACGAATATCGCCCTCAGATTGGGGCTTGCATGTCGATCCATTTGCTGAGCCGCCTCGCGAGCTATCCTTGGATTTTCCGGGTGTTCGAGTGCTCGATGAGAATTCATGTAGCGCTTGTCAATCGACGTTGCTCATGTTCCTCAAGCGTTACGGAGAAAATATCTTCGATTACTTTGGCGAGCAACGACCGGTCGCCATTGCCATTGGTAAGGGCCACGTAAGGCTGGAACCGGGTACCCTTTGTCTCGGCAATTGCACAATCGAGCATCGCAAGCTTGGCCCCTTCGTTCCCGGTTGTCCCCCCGTGGTGAGTACGATTCACCATGTTCTCACTCGCGGTGGCGCGAAGAGCGAATACTAGAGATTATCTCCGAAAACCGAAGGGCTCTAACTTGTGTCAGTCTGATAGGAATATTGTGTTTCCGCCAGAATCCAGAGCAATGGAATCGGTGCTCGGCCTATGGCCAACAAATGCGAATTGTATCTAATACGAACGTTAAACTGCGGACGTGACCAAGTGATTGCATTTATTCAACAGGGCTGCTTGAGAGGTCCGATCGACTATCGACAGCCGTGAGCCGTTTTCGGGGCTAGGGATCACAGTATCAACTGTTTTACTCAAGGAGAAACGATGATGAAGTCACGCCGCACGTTTTGGGCTGTCGCCGGCCTGGCCAGCGCTTGTGCCTGGGCCTGTAGCGGCTCTGACAACTCGACCATCGGTGGATCAAGTGGGGCTCCTAACATTGGCGGCAACGCTCCGTTCGGCGGCGCTATAAGCGTTGGCGGTAATATTGCAACAGGTGGGGCAACAGCTTCGGGTGGTGCGGCCTCGACGGGCGGTGTGGTGAATGCAGGAGGTGGCGCCAACACAGGTGGGGCCGTGGCGACCGGGGGAACAACCAATACCGGAGGGATCCAAGCGATCGGCGGCGGTGTTGCCGCGGGCGGGATGAATGCAACCGGCGGGATGAATGCAACCGGCGGGATAAATGCGACCGGCGGGATAAATGCGACCGGTGGGATGAATGCAACCGGTGGGATGAATGCAACCGGTGGTGTAACAGCTACGGGAGGGTCGAAAGCAATTGGAGGTTCATCGAGCAACGGCGGAGCAAGCACTACCGGAGGCACGAGGACTACAGGGGGCACCAGAGCTACGGGCGGTTCGAAGGCGACTGGTGGCACATCGACGGCGGGTGGTGCGACCGCGGCGGGTGGCACCGCGGGAACCGGTGGCACTTGCGTCCCGAACTATTCTTGCACGCCAACTGCGCCCAGCACGGGCGACTATTATGCGGACTGCGTAACGCGCGTGAATCAATTTCGTGCTTGCGTTTGTCTAGGCCCCTTGACGCGCAATACTGCGGCAGAAAATTGCCTCAATCAGGAAGCACAGTACGACGTCACTAACGGAGCTCACGCTGGCTTCATTGCAAATATATGCACCCCGAGCGGCAACGCGCAAAACGAATGTCCCGCGTGGGATTCAACGACGCAAGTTGTCAGTCAATGCATATTGCAGATGTTTCAGGAAGGGCCGCCGCCAACGAATCCATGTACTGGCTCTTGTTACAGCACGTACGGTCACTACATCAATATGACAGGCAATTACACGCAGGTTGCCTGTGGATACTACACGGACCCAACCACCGGCAAAGTTACGGCCGTGCAGAACTTCTTTCCGTGATCGTGGCTCATCGGCCATCTCATTCTGACACGTCATATACGCAGCGAAACCCAACGTCATCCGAAGGTCCCTCCCAAAGGAGGCAGGCCCAGCTCTTGAGCTCAAGTGCCGTTTGCGAACGAAAACTGCCTCCGCAGGCCCAAGCCTTTCCCTCGGCATCCAATGCCAACTCGGCGACATTGCCCGACAAGTCGAAAACACCCTCGGGCGATTGCCCATCCGGGTGACTCCCCGCAATATCGGGCTGGGTGCCGTTCTCCGCACAGGGTCCGGCAATGATGCCAAAGGTAGCGCGCCTGCACACAAGTCCCGTCTGACCCCAGGGAAATCGTCGCGATTGTGGGCCTGCGGCCATGGCCAGCCGTTCATTAAGCTTCGGTAGCCGTCCTCCTACGGCAGCACAATATGATTGGGCATCTTCGACAGTGACTCCGGCTACGGGCTGGCCCAATTCACTGAATTGCAGGGACCGACATCGCTTCGCGGCTACGCAGGACTGCCATTGTTCATGGTTGACTTCTGACGTATCTGCATAGAAAGCTGCCACGCTTGCAGCAATCGGCTTCACTTGTTCCGACTGCCAGTCGCTCGGGCCAATACTCAATATCATCGGTCCGACTCGAACCCGTTTGGCGTCAACTACGCAACCTTGAGCATCGCTTTTTGGTGGATGAAAACCCGCAGGGCAAGACTTAGCTACGTCTACACAATGTCCTTTGCTTAAGGATTGCCCCGCGGCACAACAGCGTGGACCGATGCTTACCCAATCGCTGCCACAGCGACTGGGGCTTTGGTGACGCTTTACAGCGAACGTTACGACAACGACCGTTGCGACCGCTCCGAATAAAAGCAGCCCAATTGCGCCCGGGCGCATCGCAGCGCGAAGGGATGGTTGCACAGCCGCACCTCATGGTAGCGCGTGCCGTCACGACCCACAAAAAATGCCAACCCGTCGCGGCTTCAAAGCCGAATAATCAGGCGTGAAGGTCTGTCGAAAATTGAATTTGCTGACTGGCATTGGCGAGACATCACCTATCGACGGAAGCCACGCCGGTGTCATGCCATGGCGGGCGCGACGGTTAGACCGCAACAAATGGATGCTGCTCTTGTCGTTCTTTGACGTCAGAGCAATACTTTCTTGATATGGCAGACGTGTCGGCGCAGATGAATCGCGATTCGCCCGATCAGCCGATCATGGCGAGCAGCTTGTGCCCATGCGCCAAGAGGTTCGAAGCAATCGAGGTAATCAGGACCACGCAAGTGACCTTGTTGAGTCCCCGCACCAGGAATCGTTCCAGACCAAAGCGACTCTTGAAGTGAGCGTTCGGCAATTCACAAAGCCCAGCGCGGTGTCGATATAGATCTTGTGCTTGTTCGGTCTGCATGACCTCTCGCCATGCATCGACCTTTGGCTCGAAATTGGCGTTGAGTCCCGGATTCTTGGACGTTTCAGGCACTGATACCAGTGGCAATATGTTGTGGTCCATGAGATTGCAAATGCACTCGTGATGTGCGTGTCCGGCATCAGCCAAGATGGTGTGAGGGGTCTGGCCCGTGCGCTGCTCAACCTCCTGTACCATCGGCGTCAATGAGCCCATGTCTGTACCTTCGTTAGTGACACGTAGTCCCACGATGGTGCGTGGTCCACCCATCGGAAAACCTGCCGTAGCGAGTTGAATGTTGTATGCCGGACGAAATCCGCCATCTCCCATCTTCATGATGCGAGCATCACTGTCAGTGGTGGATGCGCGGGGTTTTTTCTTGTCATTGGCTTTGAGCTCATGGACGACCTCGATAGCGCGTTGGACTCGTTGCTGGTAGTCGTGTGCAGCCGCCAGACGAGCGGTCTTTTCAGCGTTCGTTGCCTCTGGGTCGTCTGCCTCTGCCATGACCGCTTTGACATGCAGCGCCGCTTGTTCGAGACACTGTTGCAAGGCTGTTTCGCTTCGGAAAGAAGGAGCAGAGGCACTGGCCCGGACGCGAGTCCCATCTTGGGCCACGAAGTCCAACTCGACCAATCCTTGCTGCAGCAATGCCCCAAGAATATCCGTCATCAGTTGCTCCAAAGCGGCTCGATAACCTACTCGAAAACCTGAAAGAGTTGCGTGGCTGACGGTCTGATCACCCACGATCCATCGGAAAGCGTCATCCGATTTGCTGAGTCGTTCGATCTCACGAGCACTGCTAATCCCTCGCGATATGGCGTACAGCCAAAGGGTCAGCAGCATCTTGACGCTGAGTCGATCGCGCCCGCAATGTCCTTGCACCGACTTTGCATCTTCAATGAACCCAGATAAATCCAGGGTTTCGACAAGCTGCCACAGAACCCGCGCCGTATGGTTCTCGGCCAGCTGATCCTCCGGGATCTGAAAAACGAATATCCCTTGGCGTCGCTCAGGTTCACGGGTCCGCACAGGCTGCTTCGAAGTCACGCACTAAAGACACTGACGACGAAGAAAAATTTCCATGAATTGACCAGGACGGCGCAAAACTTCAAGCATACGCTGACCGATCAACCGATCTGCCTTTCCCCACAAGTCCAGCCAGGTCACTCCTCAATTTTCGACAGCTCTTGAGACAAGTGTAGCTACACTACAGGACCAGGACCCAAATGTCATACAGCGCATGCGTCCACACGGCGGGTGCAAAACCACGCAGGGCAAAAATTACCGTAAACGCCAACCCGGAAACCCAGCGAAATACAAATGCTTGCAGCGTAAACGGCTCGCCGAAGGACCCTACGTGGTGCCAAGCGCTGAATACCGCTGACGAAAATACTGCCCACCCGAGCCAAAACAAAAACCGGACGAAGGGCAAAGGTGTGGCGAAGCAGGCCAACCAAACTAAGCGCCCGAGAACAGCAAATAAGCACACACGAAACGCCAATTCCTCGTAAAACCCGGCTCCCATGGACAACACGATGCCGGCAAACGGACTGTTCTGCACTGACGCGACAGCTTGTGTCGGTAAGTTGTCCAACTTTAATCGGCCAACGACGCTGCTTGCCACCAGGCGCATAGCGACAGCGTAGATGATAGCCTCGATGGCAATTCCTAGGAAGCGCGTTAATCGGAGTGAATGTCCGCGTCCAAGGACAACCAGCGATGTTACCAGCGCCATTCCGATCGCCAGCGTGACAGCTGCATACACCCTCAAGTCATTGGAGGCGAGCTCCGCCATCTGATGGGTGACCCAATCAGCCGCGTTTCGAACCGGCAAGAAGACGACACACCAATGATAGCCGAGAAAGATCGGCAAAGTGAGGCCGAGATCTGTCCACGCGTTTTCACTCTTGTACGCTGGCGTCGAGATTTTGGTGGAGTCTTTCACGATCCTTGGGTAAAGTTGGCAGACTGTCCAGAGTGTGCTGGGAGGCGTTGATAAGTGCTCAGCCAACGGAGCCGTCGAGTATCACGCGAAAAAGCCGTCAAGTGGCCCTACGTTAGCCGAAACTAAAATCGCTGCCCAGCTTGGGCGCCGGGCCGATATCGGCACGTGGACACGCACAACGATTCGCGATTCCGGCCGATTCCGGCATGATTGAGGGCAGGGACACTATGTGTCAAGTAACCGAAGTCGCTAGGCATTCCGAGCTCGTACGTCAGATTCAGTATCACGACCACCGGTATTACGTTCTCGACGACCCGGTAATTACCGACTTTGAGTATGACCGACTCTACCGATCGCTCGTCGAACTCGAGGGGGCCCATCCGGAGCTCGTAACGGATGATTCACCGACGCGGCGCGTGGGAGCTAAGCCGCGCTCGGACCTGGTGAGAGTAACCCACGTTGCCCCGATGACTTCTCTTGACAACACGTATAGCGAAGCAGAGTTGTGCGATTTCATGCGGCGCGTCAAAGACAATCTCGCAGACTCTGACGAACTCAGGTTTTGTGTAGAGCCGAAACTCGACGGGGCGAGCGTAGAACTCGTTTACCGCGATGGACACTTCGTACAGGGCTCGACACGCGGCGATGGCACGGTTGGGGAAGAGATTACCGAGAATCTTCGAACTATTCGCAGTTTACCGCTTCTAATCGACCATCAGGGTCCGCTGACGCTGAGGGCCGAGGTTGTCATTTATCGTCGGGATCTTGAGCGAGTCAATCAACGACGCACGCTCGAGGGCGAGCAGCCCTTTGCCAATCCGCGCAATGCGGCTAGCGGCAGCCTTCGCATGCTCGACCCAAGAGAGGTAGCGGCACGCCCGCTGCGTCCATTCATTTGGCAATGTCTCGAGGGCAACGCTATGGCCCCTTCGCACGCAGTCGTGCTTGATCAATTGGCGGCGCTCGGGCTGCCTACGCATCAAAAGCACAAAGTATGTAGCGATGTTGATGAAATTATGGAGTATTTGGCCAGGCTTGAGCGGTTACGTACACAATTGCCCTTTGACATCGATGGCGCAGTTATTAAAGTCGATTCCTTCGCTCAACAAGTTCGGCTCGGCAAAACGGCCAAGTTCCCGCGCTGGGCTATTGCGTACAAATTTGCCGCTGAGCGCGCGCAAACGAAGCTCCTTGAAGTTTCAATTCAAGTCGGGCGAACTGGAGTACTAACGCCTGTAGCCATCCTGGAACCCGTACAGCTGGCGGGAACCCTTGTTTCGCGGGCATCACTGCATAATCAACAGAATATCGATCTGCTCGACGTTCGCCTCGGTGACTTGGTGAGCATCGAAAAGGCTGGCGAGATTATTCCTCAGGTTGTTGCAGTGGAACATGCCTTTCGTTCACCGAACGCAACGCCCTTTCAGATGCCCGACCGCTGTCCGAGTTGCGGCTCACCCGTCTGGCGACGAGGCGATGAAGTTGCTCTTCGATGCCCGAATCTTCGTTGCGCAGCTGTAGTAAAACAGTCCATTTTGCATTTCTCCCGCCGGTTTGCGATGGATATCGATCACCTCGGCGAATCTGTAGTAGATCAGTTGGTCGATCGCTGCCTCGTCACAGACGTTGCGGACTTGTACCAATTGAGCGCAGATACGGTCAGGTCTCTGGACAGGATGGGGCATAAGAGCGCTGATAATCTGTTACGAGCTATAGCCGCTTCAAAGGAGCGACCACTTGAGCGACTCATTACGGGCATTGGGATTGAGCTCATTGGACAAGTGGCTTCACATCAGTTAGCCGAAGTTGCCGTCTCTTTGGACAACTTTCTCACTTGGACAGCCGTAGACGCCGGGCGAATGCTCGCATCACTTGACGGCTTCGGTCCTAAGATGATTGAAGCGGTTAGTGCTTTCTTAGGCGATGAATCCAAGCGCAATTTGTTGCGCAAGTTAGCTTGGCATGGGGTGTCCCGCGCCCAATCGCCAATTCAGTCTCAAAAGTCGGGCTCCCTTACCGGCAAAAGTTTTTGCGTCTCAGGCATACTGAAGCGGCCGCGAGAGGATGTTCATTCTTCAATTGTAAACGCGGGCGGGATTGTGCATGAGAAAGTGAAAAAAGGCACACATTTCCTAGTTGTCGGGGAAAAAGTCGGTCAGTCAAAACTCGACATGGCAAAGAAATTGGGCGCTGAAATCATTAGTGAGACCCAGCTCTTGGACATGATGGGGGGGCCCTTTGCGCTAGGTTAGCGGTTTCCTTACCGGCAGACGCCTTTCTTCTGAAATGCCCCAAAACGAGGAATTTGCCGGGCTCATGAACAAAACTTCCCAACCTACAATACATGAAAAACCCTTCATTGTGGATCACAAGAACAGTGGCATAATAGCGACCGCCATGAAGGTACTAGTCGTCGAAGACAACAGGAAATTGGCGCGCTTCTTACAGCGTGCGCTTCAGGAGGAAGGCTATATCGTCGATATCGTCGAAGACGGCACCGAAGCTATTGAGCGGTCATCGAACATTGAGTACGACCTAGTTATACTAGATTGGATGTTGCCTGGGACAGATGGGATCGCTGTTTGTCGGACACTTCGCGACCGTGGTTCTGGCATCCCAATCTTGATGCTCACCGCGCGAGCCGAAGTGTCCGAGCGAATTCTGGGATTGGATGCCGGTGCCGACGACTACTTGCCGAAACCCTTCGACCTCGGCGAATTGCTAGCGCGTGTTCGCGCGCTTGGACGTCGAGGTGCTGGCACTGACGGCGTAGTTCGTGTGGGGCCGTTAGTTTTAGATCGACTGGAACGTCACGCGACACTTGATGGCCAAGTTGTGGAGCTTACACCCCGTGAATTCGCATTGTTAACCTACTTGGCGCGCGAATCCGGTCGGGTCGTACCGCGCTCTGAGCTATTGCGCAAAGTTTGGGAAACGACCTATGACCCCGGTTCCAACGTGGTGGACGCACACATCAAGAAGTTGCGTGAGAAGCTCGGCGACTACGCGTCGCTTATCGAGACCGTTCGCGGTGTGGGCTATCGAATGGGATCTGCAGATCCTCCGATTGTTTCCTGAGAATCAGCACAATGCAGCTGTCTCGGCGGCTTACCCTGACCCTGTCGTCGCTAACGTTGGCCACGTTGGCAGGAAGTTTCGGGGTAGCTTACCTGCTCGTATCGCGCGAAGAGACTCGCGATCTGGACTCCGCCTTGCACACGGAAGCCGGCGTCGTATCCGCCCTCATTTGGCAGGACCCTGCGGCCGTTGCTACGCTCAATACTGGCAATGTCCCGATGCCCGATCCGCTCAAGGACTTGCAGAGTTACGCGGTGGCCTACGACGCTGAAGGCAACCCGATTATTTGGACCAAGGATAGCCTGCCAAAACCGCCCTCGTTTGACGCATTTGACATCAATTGGCCATTGGCGCCAGAAGGCACCACTTTCAACTACACCTATTTGGGCCGGCACCTGCGCGCGATTGTAATTCCATTGGCATCCGGTCGAGCGCGACGCCTGTTCGTGGCGGTGTCGCGAGCAGGAGTAGAGGATGACATGGCATACCTGCTGCGTCTATTTGCCAGCTTAATGGCTGTGGCAATGCTCAGCACCGTTGGCATTGCTTCATGGGTTGGCAGGCGCGTTGCGAGTGACGTTCAACGTATCGCAATTGTGGCCCGGCAAGTCGCCGAGGGTGACCTTGGAGCGAGATTGGGCCAAGGTAGTTTTGGTAGCACGGAATTGCAATCTCTCGCGGCAGACTTGGACCATATGGTCGCAAAGTTGGCTGAACTCGTTTCGGCACATAAGGTATTTGCCTCTTACGCCGCTCATGAATTGCGCTCGCCACTGGCAGCACTTCGCGGGGAGTTGCAATTGGCGCTTCGACGTCAACGATCGGTCGGGGACTACGAACAAGTATTAGCGTTGGTACTCGAAGACGTGGAAGGTCTAATTGGATTGGCCGAAGATCTCCTGACATTGGCACGGGTGCAGGGCTCCGCTGGTTCGCCGATGAACTCGCAGGTGGCTGACCTTGTACAAGACGCCTTACGCGTCGTGAATGGTATCGCGCAATTGCGG
>CAWIGY010000082.1:0-46329 GCA_963835565.1 uncultured delta proteobacterium | reverse complement strand
TAGTCGCGGCTGATGGAACCAGTGCAAAAAAGAGTGAAACACACGCACCAGTTTGGGGGCGTGAACATCCCGCATCATTTCACTATCAACGCCAGACTCGAAGGGAAACCAGCGCTTACGGGCTTCTGTATAGAGAACCAGGGCAAGCGCTGCGGCCAAACCGGATATAATTGCGCGAGTAAACGCGAGGGGTTTCGGCGTAACGAGCGTTTTTGAAATGATTAGTGCCGCAAGCGGAACTAGCCCGACTGCCACAATGGCACTCTCCTTGGAGAACAATCCGAGTAACACGGAGACGAAAACCGCAGGTGCTATCAACCAAATTGATTTTCGCAAAGCATGCAAGGCAATTAATACGAACATCACTGCCAGCATGTCAGCCAGACCCACTACGCCGGTGACCGCTTCGGTAAGCACAGCAAGGCACAGGTAAGCGGCTCCGGTGAGCCAGGCCTGACGCCTAAGTCTGGTGACGGATAACGTCAGCGAAGCGAGCAGTGCCGCAACCACAGCATGTACCAGCAGGTTGACCCAATGAAGAACCCAAGGCGACTGCCCGAGAGGCCACAGGGCTCGCCACACTACGTTGGGTAACGGTCGGTAACTGCCGATGCTGTGATCGGACGGCAAGCCCCAAAATCCCGCTGAAACGCCTGCCACCAGCGCAGCCCCTTGCCGTTGACATACGGATTGGCCAAAAGGGCTTCTTGCTCATCGAAGATGTAGTTGCTCAAAGGGCTACGCACGAACAGGACTGAGACCAACACCAGTGCCGGCAGCAATGCGGACGCAAATACCGGGTCCTCATGCGTGAAGTAGTCAGCCACCCGTTGTGCGAAGGAATATGCTTTACGCTTGATGGTATCCACATAAGCCCGAAGTTTGTACCGCTCTGACCTACGGCGGTGTACGTTGAAACGGGCTAAGGTCTGCAATGACTGCGTTGGCAATGGTTTGATGGGCGAGTTGTCTTGCACGCGGCTGCGAATCTATCTCGGTCGCACTTTTGGCGCGAGCCCTCGTCGCAATTTTCGGCCCACCGATGGTACGCCGAAGCTTGGAGACCCGGCGGCAAGCCAATTCCTAGCGATTCACAGTCTGGCTCGTAGGGACAGCAGGGGTGCAGGCGTCAAAACAGGTCGGTCCTGCCTGTACAGTCGCACGGCCGAGAAAACAGCCGCCAACCGCGGATGTACCTCAATGCTAGGCTGGTTGAGCCATGAAGCGACATTACACTTCGGTGCCGAACGTTCTCGCAACGGCGGTAAGCGTTAGAACAGTCCAAGTGCGAGAGTTTTCTCCGGTCCGGTGGTTGGCCGTGTTGCTTTTGTGTTGTTACCCACGCGCGACACACGCTCAGACCGCGGTGCCGTTGGCCCAGAGTGCCTCACTACCGGAAGGCTCGCCCGCAAGCGTTGGTTCGCCGCTGCCAACTGTTCCAGCCGTTCCCAAAGAGCCCGCAGTTGACGACCCGATGCTGGTGCCGCCGCCGCGCCCCCAGCGTGAACTTGCCAACTGGAACGAGGCAGCCATTGAGCTCCGTGCGCGGTCCACATCCTTGGCGACCGCCTACGCGGAAGTTGTAAAGGCTGAGGCCCAGTCGAGAATTGCATTAGCGACACTGCTACCGTCCATCAACGGGAACGCAACGGCCACTCACCAGTTCATCACGAATAAAATCACCACGATTACGAGCGTCAATCCCACCACCAATGTGCCAACCACCCTTACCACCTATTCGCCACCAACAGACTACATTAGTGGAAGCGTCACCTTGGTCCAAGATTTGATTGACGCGAAAGCCTGGTATGACCTCAGAACGGCTCACGCCGCGGAAGTCGTTCAAAGGCTCAGTGTCGAGAGCGCAAAACGAACGATGACACTGAGCCTAGCCACTTCAATGGTGGCCGTGGTCACCGCCGAACGTGTCGCCGAGATCAATCGAATTGCCCTGCGCTCGGCTCTCGAACTCTTGAATCTTACTAAACTGAAGAAGTCTTGGGCACGGCCACCGGCTTGGACGTCGTGCATGCTGACCAGAATGTGGCGACCGCTCGTGCGACAATTGTCACGGGGGATGAATCATTGCGCCAGGCGCGGGAAGCACTTGGGATTGGCGCTGGGCGAAGCCCAACAAGTGGGAGTTGCCAGTGGCTTGAACCTTGATGGCGTACTCGACAGTGTGGGGCAAGCCTGTCGTCGCTTGAACAACAGCAATGACCGCCCGGAGCTGGCCCAGGCCCGCCAGCAATTGGCCGTGGCAGAACGTGGAATTCATAGCGCTGAACTCTCCTTTCTTCCAACTCTCAAGGCACAAAGCACCGTGTCTTCGTCAACGCTTAACCCGGGGGCTGCGCCCAGAACCACTTGGAACATTCTAGCGGTCCTGACGGTTCCGATCTGGGACGGCGGGGCTCGCTATGGCACGCTGCGCACGGCAAGAGCGGTGCGTGACGAAGCCGGATATTCCCTCGAAGCGACGCGACGGTCCGTTACGATAGAAGTTGAACAAGCACGTCGCTCCGTAGAAGTGGCCGAGCAATCCGTCGCGGTAGCCAGAAACGCCGCTGTTTTGGCGGCACGCAACGACGAATTGACGCGAATTTCTTATCGCCTGGGTCAAGGTGTCACGAGTTTTGAGCTAGTGGCGGCTGCCGTGGCTCTTCAGCAGGCACAAGTTCAACTGGCGGTCCAAGAATTTGGCGTGGTTGGCGCGCGACTGTCAGCCTTACTTACCATGGCGCGGTGTACGGAATAGCCCGCCTATGACGCAGTACTCATCAATCTTGAGTCATGTTTTTGCAATGCCGTTGTGGGGACCGGTGTCCAGACAACAAACACAATCAAAACATTGGAACGGATTTGCGGGAAAACAGCTAAATTCCAAGGTACGGGGCACCGACGTATCCGGACACAATGGTAAGGTGGGCGGTACCGGCTGGCAGGAGTCCCGTTAGACATGAAAAAGACAATTGGATGGCTGTTGACGATTCTTGTCTTGGCCGGGCTAGGCTTTGGCATCTGGCGTTGGCAAAAGGCGCGCAAGGTTATTAAGGTCGATTATACGACCGAAGCCGTACGACGCAGGCGCGTCGTCGGACGGGTAACCGCTAGTGGAACCTTGCAGGCTAAGGTGACGGTTCAAGTCGGTGCGCAAGTCAGCGGCCGCATCATGAAGATAATGGCTGACTTCAATTCGACCGTGAAGAAAGGGGAGCTCATTGCGGAGCTGGACCCATTGCTCTTCTTGGCCGCACTAAAACAGGCCCAGGCCAATTTCGCTTCCGCCAAGGCCGACGTGGCCAAGTCTCAGGCTCAGCTGCGCGATGCCGAACTCGTGTTGCAACGCACGAAGGCGCTTGCCGAACAGTCCTTGGCCACCGCGGCCGATCTTCAAACTGCCGAAACCACGGTTGCTGTAGCGCGTGCCGCTATTGATTCCACCAAAGCCGAGGTGATGCAAGCAACCGCGTCGCTCAATCAAGCCAACGTCAATCTTTCATACACACGCATTTATTCACCGATTGATGGTACCGTGATATCAAGAGCCGTTGATGTGGGGCAGACTGTGGCGTCGTCTCTGGCAGCGCCCATACTCTTCACCATTGCCGAGGACCTGCGCACGATGCAAGTTTACACCAATGTATCGGAAGGAGACGTCGGTCGCCTCGAAACGGGTATGCCCACGTCATTCACCGTGGATGCCTTCCCCGGGCAGCGATTCAAAGGCAAAGTGGGGCAGATTCGCAACGCGGCGCAGATCGTGCAGAATGTCGTTACGTACAACGCCGTGATAGATGCGGAGAATCCCAATCTCAAACTTAGACCGGGCATGACGGCAACCGTCAATATTACCTATGCGGAGCGGGATGACGTGTTGGCCATTTCCAACGCGGCCGTTCGATTCCGACCGCCCACGGAGCTAACGAGTACGCCGGGCAAGCCGGGGCCGTTTGGCACGGTCGCGCCAGCGTCGAGCAGCGAACGCGGGTCTGGACGTTCCGGGCAACCCGGTCAACGCCCGGGCGGTAGCGTAGCGGTAGCGGCCGCGCCGGAGGCGGTGACTCGGCAGCTTCGCAGAATCGAACCGTGTGGATACTGAAGGGTAACAAGCCTGTAACGGCGACAATCCAGCTTGGTTTGAGCGATGGAACCGTCACGGAAGTCACCGGTGGCAATTTGCAGGAAAGTGACTTGGCCATTACCGACGCAACAATCGCCGGCAGCTCCAGCCCTTTGACAGCAGCGTCATCGGGCGGCAATTCCGGCCCTCCACGCATGGGCCGTATGTTCTGAGAGCCTGCATGCCGATCATAGAGATTACGGATGTTGTGAAGACATACCATGCGGGCGATGTCGACGTGCACTGCGCTTCGAGGAGTATCACTGTCAATCGACGAGGGCGAATTCGTCGCCATCATGGGTGCATCGGGCTCAGGCAAGTCTACTCTCATGAATATCATCGGCTGCCTGGATCGCCCGACGGCGGGGGCTTACCGATTGATAGGGCGCGAAGTGTCGGGGTTGAGTCGCAATGACCTGGCCGACATGCGAAACCACGTCCTAGGCTTCGTCTTTCAGAACTTCAATTTATTATCGCGAACCAGTGCTCTTGAAAATGTAGAATTGCCGCTCATTTACCGCGGTATTTCAGGCAGAGAACGACACCGTCGCGCCGCTCAAGCGCTCGATCGGGTTGGTTTGGCGGGTCGCTTAGACCACACTCCCAATCAACTGTCGGGGGGCCAGCAGCAGCGCGTGGCTATTGCAAGGGCATTGGTGGGGGAACCGAAGGTCATACTTGCGGACGAGCCCACGGGAAATCTCGATTCCACGACCAGTGTCGAGGTGTTAGCGCTTTTTCAGGAGCTGCAACAAGCAGGAATTACGGTGGCTCTCGTCACCCACGAACCCGATATTTCCGAATTTGCTTCAAGGGTCGTGGTAGTTCGGGATGGTCTGATACTCTCAGATGAGCGCCAATCCGCCGCGAAGCGCCCGTTTGGCGCTCGACGAACTTGTAGCAGCCAAAGCGACAGAAGGGACCTCATGAATCCATTTGTAACGCTGAAGATCGCATTACGTGCCTTGATGCGCAATACGCTGCGGTCTTTCTTGACAACGTTGGGCATCATTATTGGTGTAGCGGCCGTGATTGCAATGATGGCTATAGGAGCCGGCGCGCGTGCTCAAGTTCAGGCGGCCTTTGCCGCGATGGGCACCAATCTCCTGATTTTGCTGCCGGGTTCAACGACCGCGGGGGGCTCTCACGGTGGCTTTGGATCATTACCGACCCTTACTTGGGATGATCTAACGGCTATTCGTGCAGAGCTCCCGAGTGTGAAAGCGGCTTCCCCAACCTTGCGTTCCAGTCAATCGCTTATCAGCGACGAAAATAATTGGACCACCAGCGTTACGGGGACGTCCCCGGAGTATTTTCAGATCCGCAATTGGCCAATTGAAAATGGGGCCGGATTTACTCAAGGCGATGTGGTTGCAGGGGCGAAAGTGGTCGTACTCGGCAAGACGGTTGTTGATCGACTATTTGGTCAGCGGGTGGATCCCGTGGGTCAAACTATCCGCATCGGCATCATGCCGTTTACCGTGGTAGGCGTCGCGGCGGCCAAAGGTCAATCGTCAACAGGCCAAGATTATGACGATGCAGCCTTCATCCCTTACACGACCTTCGCGCGTCGAATTCAGGGCGGCCTGAGCAAGTACTTATCTGGCACGGTTTTTATTCAGGCTGTAAGCACGGAGCAGACTACGCGGGCGCTAGCCGATATCACTCGCCTGCTACGCGACCGCCATAAGCTTGCCGACGGTCAGGAAGACGACTTCTCAATTCGTAACCTAAACGAGGTTGCCGGTGCCCAACAGCAGGGTACCGATACGATTACGACGCTTCTTGCCAGTGTAGCCGCAGTCTCGCTGCTGGTAGGTGGCATCGGAATAATGAATATCATGCTCGTTAGTGTGACCGAGCGAACTCGCGAAATTGGAGTCCGAATGGCCATTGGGGCCAAACCCAGAAGCATTCTGCTCCAATTTCTCATCGAGGCTTTAGTGCTGTCCGTTGTCGGCGGCATTATTGGCGTCGTAATGGGAGTGGGCATTGCTACTTGGCTTGCCAGTAGATTCCAATGGCCGATTCAGATCCAAATCGATGTCATCACGCTGAGCGTTGGGTTCAGTGGGCTTGTAGGCATCGTTTTTGGGCTATTCCCGGCGCGCAAGGCTTCCCAGCTGGATCCAATAGACGCTCTTCACTACGAATAAATTGCGCTTTGACGAGTCTTTGCCGTGGGCGTATCTTAGCCTCATGATGATGCGGGGCCTGCACAAGGTTTTTGGTTTTGGGTTGTTGTTGGTCACGCTCTCGTGCGCCGAAAGTACGCCTTCGGCTCGCTCGGCGAATGACGAAGATGAATCTGCCGAAGGCGGTAGCGCCAAGAAGAGTCACGATGATCCGGATTGGTACGACTCGGGTTCATCTTCCGAGAAGTCAGCGGACAAGAAGAAGGCCAATAAAGACAGCGGGGGCTCAACAGCCGAGCCCTCGTTCAAGGAAGGCATGAGCGTCAATGACGCCATCAATGCCATCCCCCAAGGGTTAGCGCGGGTAAATATCGATCAGGAGGATCTCGACAGGCCGCTCATGGAGACGGACTTTTACAAGCCCTGCAAGCTCTCACCCGCGCAACATTTCACCATCAAGTTTGCTGTGTGGGACGGCCGAGCCGTGGGCATCGATATCACGACCCAACCTGCCAACAAGAACATGGAAAAATGTCTGCATGGCTTGGTTGCCGGCTATACTTGGAAGGACAAAGTCAAGTCGCTCAACATAAGCACCGTCACGTTTTAGCTCTTCCTCGGTTGTCGTTCGGTCGGGGCACACGTCCAGGCGGCCGCATTCTGATATTTGAGGGCGTGACGGCACGTGCAACGACGCGCCCTCCCTCGGTCCGCACACATCATCCGCTCTTATCGCACCCAGTCGCTCAGAGTTCAGTCGGCTCCCGGCGAGCCGCGTCCGGCCCGTTGATAACGCTTCTTTTCAGACAACTGGGGGTAGTTTGGACCCCAAGCTCGAGTCATCCTCTCGCTGCAACGTTCAAGACTTGGTGATCTAAAGCCCATTGTAACGGGATTCGCCGGCATTCAGAAGAATTTGTGCCAAGAATTGAGAGGATGCTTCAGCCCAAAGCCCAAAAATAGGTCGCAATTTCCGTGTACTCGTTGCAAGTCGCAACTACTTCTTGACGGCCCCCTCGACGATTGGGTTTCCTTGCCGTCGGAATTGTTCTGCGGAGCTGAATCATCGTTGGCGGTTGCCGTTGTTTTTCAGCATTGAACGAGGATCTCCTTTACCGGTTTGTTGGAGGATCGGCCGTGACGCCCAAACAAATACTTCGCATCACCTTTACGCTACTGGCAGTTTCAATTGCTTCGTTGGCGATTGCTGCACCCAACAAAGACGCTGCCACACTAAAGAAGATTGATGAGGCCGTAAACGTTCATTACATTGCGGCACAATTCGACAAGGCAGAAAGCGTCTTGGTCGAAGCTATCAAAGCCTGCGGCACCAAATCCTGCAGCGGTGAGGTCATAGCTAAAGTCTACATCTACTTGGGAGTCATACGTGGTAACGGAAAGCAAGATCTAGCCGGTGCGCGCCATGCTTTCGAGAATGCGCAAGCGGCTGACCCGAACGTAACACTCGACGCCACGTTGGTTACGCCCGCCGTTCTTGCTGAATTCAATAAAGTCATGGGCAAACAGAAGGAGGACGAAGCCCCCGCCAAGGTCGAGGAAAAGCCTGCCAAGCCCGAGGCAAAACCTGCCAAGCCCGCGGCTGCCGAGGAAGAAGCGGAGCAACCGAAAGAGAAGAAAGCACCGCGTCGCGTGGCTCCCGTTGGCGAGCTGCGCTGCAGTCCCGCTACTTCTTACGAGATCCAAACCGCTCGACCCATTCCAATCCATTGCGAACGGATGGAAGGCGTTGCCAGGGGTGAATTGTATTATAAGCCAATCGGCGCCGATGACTACACGGCCGTCTTGATGAAGTTTGATACCGCTAGGGAAACATTGAGCTCGGAAATTCCATGCGAAGCCCTTACAAAAAAAGGGACTCTAAATGTCTACGTCATTGCACAGGACGAGAACAAGGAGATGGTCGAAACCTTCGGCAACGCGCTATCTCCCGTACAGTACACGATAGTCGACAAGACTGATCAGCCCGCTCCTATGTTGCCGGGTCAAGCGGCACCTCCGAAGCGTTGCACGGAGCTTGCCGCAGCCGAGACCACCGGTGCCGCCGCCGGTGAAGCTTGTACGACCGAGACACATTGCCAGGAAGGCCACTTTTGTGAATCCGGTATTTGTAGAAAGACTCCCAGTTGCGAGTCAAACGCGGATTGCGATACCAATCAATGTAAGTCAGGTCTCTGCGTAATGCGCGAGGACTTCGCATCCAAAGAAAATTTCGATCGCTGGATGGTGGGCATCAACTTCGCCCTGGATGCTTGGGTGTCATCGGCAGCTAAGAACGTGTGCGGCGGAGATAACGCCGCCAATGGTACATACAGCTGTTACAACGCTGGTAAAACCACCTATAACAATTCAAACGATCCTTCCCTGACCAATAACATTCCAATGGCAGACCCCAATTGGGGTGGCAATGTCAAGACCACCTTAATTCCTGCCACAATCCGTGTATTGGCCTCTGTTGACTACGCATTGACGCCAAGCATTACGGCAGGCGGGCGGCTGGGACTGGCGTTCGGCGGTGGGCCGGCCACCCTTCACTACGATCAAGGTCTGGCTAGTCAAAACAAGAGTTTCCTACCAGTACATGTTGAATTGCGTGCAGCCTACTGGTTTACGCCTCTGAATGTACTCGGGCTACATCCCTATGTTGCGCTGGGTACTGGCGTGGCCGAAGTGGACGCCAAGGTGAAGCTGACAGCCTATGCGGATAATGCGACCAGAACAAGCCCACAATTGCCAGACCATTGGATGCTTGGCGCAAATTGGGCAGGTCATTTGTGACGATTGGTTTTGGTGGTCTCTACAACCTGGCCAAACACCACAACATACAACTCAATGTCAATGTCATGGAGATGATGCCCTCGTCGGGCATCGTGCTCGAGCCGTCGCTGGGCTACGTATTGATGTTCTGACACGAGAAGTCTAGCCGCGAAGTCCTCGAGCGCGGCTTGTGACTGGCTACCCACTAAGTTCCGAACGAAGTCTCTGTCTCAATAAGTGACAGGCAGCGCGCAGGGTCGGGTCCCTGCGCGCCAACACGACCAGATATTCCGGATTGGCACGGAGATCGGTGAGTCACCACAAGCGATACGGCATCAAGGAGGAATCGTAAATGCCTTCGATACCGTGGCCCGGTCGCCCGAGAAAGGTGCGACTTTGATTCGCTGGAAAATACCAGCCACGCAACGGGCTACGGGAGTACCGGCGATATCGTCGCCCACGATATTGGCGATCACTACTTGACCGTCCGTGTCGAAGGTTACCAAAGCCTTTCCGGTCCCTGTCGGTCCACCGGGCCGCTTGCAGGACGGAGCCTGAGACGCGGCGATCCCCAAGACAGCCTGCGCCGCATCCCGATTAAAGGGTCGACCGGCGGGTTTGGCAGGTTCTTTTGGCGCAGGAGGTTCTTTTGCCGCAGTAGTCTTTGCGGCGTTGGCATTCTTGTTCTTAGAGTCGGCGACGTTGTTTTCTAGCCAAGTCGGAAGGTTTGAATCGGTTGCTCCCGCCGCAACTGCTTGAGTCTTGCTTTCGGCCGCAGGAACATCCGGCGAGTTGTCCGCGCTGGGCGGTGCATCTGCCTGAGCCCGCACGCGGACCCCGTTTGCCGCCAAGTCCTCTCATCGCCTGGGCATTGGCCGCGCCGGGTCCCGTGCGTGCGAACTCATCGGCATCGACAAATCCCCCACTTGGCGTGGGTGCCGCTGCGGCGGTGGTGTTGCAGAAGCCTGCGGCAGTGAATTGTTGGGTTGATTGGCGGCGACGGATGCAGAAGGCGCGGTTGGATTTGCATTTTTGGTTGATGATTTGAGTGCATACACGGTGGCCGCGACTCCGCCACCCACTCCAAGCAAACCTACCGTGATAATCGCAATAGCCGCTCCGGCAAATCGCGGTTGTCCACCCTTTCGATACGCCCGAAGACCCGGACTCGTATTGTCAGTGACGATTTCGGTCGATGGCTTGCTGGTTGCCTCGGGCTTGGTTTCAGATTTCGTTTCGGCTTTCGACTCCGATGCCGGTGGCGGTGTGCTAGGGGAGATAACGACACTTAGACCACTCGGCAAGCGAGTTTCCGCGTTGCCGTCCATCGGTGGCAATTGAATATCTACCGGAATTACGGGGTCGGGGCGTTTAGGCGGTGCCGGCGAAGCCCTCCTGAACGCCGCCGGAGCGGCGGCTTGAGACGCGCCTGGTCCCCCTGGTTGTTCGATTGAATTATCCGCGAAATCCGCCTCGACATTCACTGGGATATCAACTTCGCCCGCTGCGCTGGTGCTGCTCGCTGCCGAACCGAACGATTGTGCGGGTGACGATCCCAAAACTCGAATCGGGGATGCTGTGACCGATTGCGTGGACGCAGGGACACGCGATGGCGGATGGGCTTGGGCGTAATTCTCCGACTGATTGCTAACTGCACCCCAGTTTGGCGGTGGGAGAGTATTGCGCCCCGTGCTCGACGATTTCAATTCCGCTTTCGCTGGCGGCACCGTCTCGGGTTTTTGGGGACGCACCTTAGCCAGGATTTTTGCGTAGAAATCACCGGGAGCCGCTTCAGGATCCAAGTTGCTCGGCACGTCCTGAACTGCCGGCTCTTTCTTGATGTTCGAAATGCGTGCCGGGGAGTTACGTGAGGCCGCCACAGAGGTTGTGTTCCTGGGTGGTGGCATCGTGGCTCGCGGGCGATTGGGCTGCATTGGTTCGGCACTTGCCGCGGGAGGAGTTCGACTTGGATTTCGATGCTCCGACCTTGGACAACAACTTAGAATAGAAATCAGTCGTTGACGCTGCTGGGTCGAGTGCATCCTGAGTCTTTTCGACCTTCTTTGATATGGCAACGACTGGACTTGCCTTTACCGCGGACGATTTGGTCGCATTGTCCGCCGCGGCTGCACGCGAAGGGGGTGGAGGTTTGGAGGTTCGAGTTGGCGGTGGCGGTTTCGAATTCCGAGCCATGCCCGCAGCACCCTTTTTTGTGTGGTGCCCCGTTTTCTCAATCGCCGCCATTAGTTCGGGAACATCGGCAATGCTTGCCCAGTTGGACATGCCACTTTTCCAAACCGACACGTCGTCACCCAATGCGCCGTTGACAAAAGCCTGAACGATTTCGTCGACGGTCATCGGGCGCGTGTCGGAGTCACCGAGGTGCACTGTCCACCGGCTTGCGCTTGCGGGTGGCTGTGACTTCCCCAGATCGGGACGATCTTCCGGACGCATGATTCGCGTTACATCGTCCTCGTCTTCATCACTCTTGGGTCCCGGTGGTATGGTGCCATCGACAAGTATTTGAGAACCGCATGCTTTGCATCGGGTTCGCAATACATTACCGGCGACCTTTTCGTCTGCGACTTGATATTTGCTATCGCAAGATGGGCAGCTAACAATCATGGGAAGCGTTTCCCTCGAATCCAAATCTCTGACAC
This sequence comes from uncultured delta proteobacterium, assembly GCA_963835565.1. GTDB lineage: Bacteria > Myxococcota_A > Polyangia > Polyangiales > Polyangiaceae > FEN-1139. The sequence goes on along the minus strand of CAWIGY010000082.1, from coordinate 34,636 downwards.
CCGTTCAGTAGCACCACGATTTTCGCGGAAAACAGAAGTGCTAGCAACTTTTGAAATTCGACCTCGAGCGGGGTTCTCTTCGACCCCAATGGGCCGAACAGTTGATGAGACCAGATTGGCGGGCACGGATGACCTAGTGTAAACCTGTCGGCTTTAGTAATCTTGCCCTCGTATGGGGCGGACAGCGGGAAATCAACAGATAGTTGCCAAACTCAGTCTCTCCGGTGTGAGGCCCTGCCGAGGCCACACATTGTAGGGGCAAGTGAGTCTCAGTGGTTCCGCTGCGTTGAAAAATGCAATTGGCTCCTTCGAGCACCCCGTATTAGGCCCGGGTTCCGACAATAACACTGGTACCTTTTAGTGGCAGCGGTAGAATCACTCCCCCCTAGGCGAGGAGGTTCCAATGAGTACGCCGGCCCGGCGAAGATTAGTCTTGGTCATCAGTAGCTTGAGTCTTGGATTGACGCTTGGATGCAGCGCTAGCGAAACCACCAACACGGTGGCTTACACTGCAGGTGGCACAGTAGCAACGGGCGGCCAAAATGGGACCAGCGGTGGCGGAGCTGCCAATGCAGGCGGCAAAGGTGGTGGCGCGCGGCCACCGGTGGAGCATCAGCTATCGTATGTGACACTACTACTGGCGCTGCAGGGGCAGCGAGCGGGTTGTGTGCTCTATGTGGCATCTGCACTGGCCTTGGAACTACTTGCACGGCTGCGGGGGTGACTTATAAATGCAACGGAGGAAGATATTATCCGAGTTGATCGTTGTTCCGAGGCCACGGCTATCACCTCCCCTCTTCCAAACCGAGGCATCGACTTGTCTTTGCCACTGTGAACAGTCACGTTCAAAACGCAAGCGCGCCACGCCGGATGACTTGAGATTCGCCGCTAATATGTCGGGTCAAATCCCGAGTGCCGCTACGGCTAGACAACGAAGTACTTAACGCGCGAACCGAGCCCGCGCGCGCTCAGCAGCGGGACGGAACCTCCCTGTCGGATAACGTGCCAGATATTGATCGGCTAGATTTCGTGCTTTCAGGATCTCCGAGAGCGGTGGACGTTTCAATCGAGAGAGCGAGTGCCTCCTCCGCCAAGGAACCCTCGGGATAACGACGCAAATACTCATCTAAGAGCTTGGCAGCGCGTTCGGGGTGTCCTTCGCGCCGTAGTGCACGCATCGCATCAAACACCAGGACCTTCTCCGAAGGCTGAGTAGTGCGCGTCGGCGCCTCGAGGTGCGTTGGCGAATCAAGATGGTTCGAAGGACTCAACGCAATCGGCGCAGTGGCTCCGCGCGTGACTGATGATTGCTGTACGCTATCCGAATCCGACAAGGACTTCCCCGGCACAGTCACCGCCAGCTTACCCTCACCTGTCAAGGCTAAGGCGCCCTTAGGCTGTTCTGCAGGATTCGGATGAACGCCATTGGTCGGCAATAGATGCTGGGCACGTCGAATCCAACGACCTGTAAGTGCCGCGCTCGCCCCAGCCGCAATGAGTAACAAACAAATCACAAAAGCCGGCCAAGGCACGAGAACACGACGTGGCGTTGAACGCTCAAACAGGCGGACGCGCACGCGCTGCTTTTGCCCAGCGGGCGGTTGATACCGTTCGATTGAACGTAACAGCGCAATCGCGTCCGCCTCTATTGGAGACGTCGAACAAGTACGAACCTTGAGCGGTTGCATTAGACCTCTCCTCTTCGCATACGTCCCTGCTGCGCCAGCAATGCGAAAAAATCCTTGCGCGCGTGGTGAAGTCGCGTCCAGACAGTGTTAATGGGGACGTCGAGGGTATCCGCAATTTCCTCGCCGGAATAGCCTTCGACTTCGAAGAGCATGAATACTACTCGACGCTTTTCACTCATTTTCGCAACAATTCGCTCGAGCAATTGCCTTTTCTCTTGGGTCTCAAGTGCCGCAACAGCGCCGGCTCGGCCATCGGGCACTTCATTGATGTTCACTCGCTGCGCTGATGAAAACACCCTCTGAACCCAGCGCCGCCGGCGATGCTGCCATACCTGCCGGCTAGCAATCCGATACAGCCAGCCGGCCACGTTTCGGCCATCGAAATCGCAAAGACGTCGGCGCACGACCATGAACACTTCCTGCGCGAGATCCTCCGTATCGGCAGTTGGGGCTCCGAGTGCAAGGAGCCAGCGTGAAACATGCTCAAACCAAGCATCGTAGAGCGTTGCAAAATCGAGGGGTCCTTCGCGCCGGCCCCCACCAGGATTCGAAGCATCCCGTAATCGCGTGCCTTCGTTAGTCGTGGCGGATAAATCCCGCATTCTCTAGCTATAGGGCACCCGGTCGCGGAAAACTTCAATAGGATCCGGGTCCCATGCCAACATCCCAAGCCCCAATCACGGGCGGACGAGTGGCCAATGATGCCGCGGGGTTCGAGAACCTCAAGCTGTGCGTATCAACGAAAGTGCCGTGTGAGTTTCATTCGATTGCAGTTGCTCGGAAGTCATGCCATAGCGACGCTCAATTCCACGGTAGTGATCGATCGCTTGATAAAGCGTCTCTGGTTTGAATTCCGGCCACATAATGGGCAAGAACAGCAATTCCGCGTAGGCTGCTTCCAAGAGCAAGAAATCACTAATACGCGATTCTCCCCCGGTACGAATCAACAGATCGACATCGGGCAAGTAATGGGTCGTCATGGCCGCTCGCAATTGTTGCTCGTCGATTGCTGATGGATCGAGCGAACCCTCCTTTACCTGTCTGGCTAGCGTACTCATCGCGCCAAGCACGTCCTGGCGTGCGCCGTAGGACAGCGCCAACGTCAGCGTCATGCGCTGACCGTCGGTCGTGGCGGAAACCAGCTCATTGACCGCATCCTTTGTGTATTTTGGCAGGCGCTCGGTTTGCCCAATGACCTTTACACGAATTCCGTTTTGCCGCAGTTCCGCGCATTCGCTTCGGGCAAAATCCACCATTAGCGACATCAGCGCTTCGACTTCGACGCAAGGTCGCGCCCAATTGTTGGCGCTGAAAGCGTAAAGCGTCAGATACTCAATTCCAATACGGGACGCAGTTTCAACGGCGTGGCGCACAGACTTGGCACCCTCAGCATGGCCGTCGATTCGTTGCAGGTCGCGAGCTTTTGCCCAACGACCATTGCCATCCATGATGATCGCAATATGACGGGGCAAGGGTAATAAACTGGCTTTCACGGTAATTCCTGCGCGATACCAGATCGCGACTTTGGAGCAGGACATCTAAGAATTTCCACAGTTTCGGACAATGTCACCCTTACCAGGACGCTGATTGATGGAGCTTTCAAGGAGATTTCCCGAGATCGACCAGGCAGGCTGCGGCGAAGGAAATTCACTGGCGTGAATGGGGGGATCCTTTGCGAGGCGATCGGCACGTGAAGTGCTCAATCGGCTCGAACGAACATGCCAGGGCCCGATTTGCCTGATTTTCTGGAATTACGGCACGGACACACCGAGGGCGTCCGCCCGCCCATTCTTTCGGCGCGCCGGTCAGGAATTCCTCAAGAATCCAGTTCGACCCAAAGGTCGCCGGAACTACCGACGAGCAACTCGCGCGGTTTTGCCGGACCGGCGAGGGACAGCGGTCGTCAATTGGCAAGGAACACGTTGACCCACAAGTTCAAAACGTTGAAACGATCACTGTAATTTCATTCAAGCGATGTTGTCTCGTTGCCGACGAAAAACTCAGAAGTTCCGAAATATACTCAACAAAGAACCGCGCGCAGGGTCGGGCCCTGCGCGCCACGCGACAAAACATCCCCCGAAGGAGCGGAGACTGGTGCGCTTCTATAAGCGATCAGCCCAACGGTACCGTGAGAAATAGAACAACAACAAATCGGCGAAAGTCCCGTAAATTCCCGGAGAAACGCATTGCTCGCCGAGAACCAGTCTTGCACTGCGATCGGTGATTTCAGAACGGCGGCGCTTGAATCATGGAGACTGGTACGATTCTCAAACGACATACTCAACCCTAACGGGAATCCTCCCAACCGGTGACGCCATGTTTGCTATTTTCCATTTGAAATGCCGGCACGCCGTGCGTTTGGTTTCGTAGGTGACCCGCTCGTCCGTTCCGACGTATTGATTGTGTTGGTGTTCCGGGGCCCGACCCGGAACACGGCATCGGGAAAACTTGACTCAAGATCGACGAGTTTTTCGCCTTAAGGTTGACTAACGGGAATCCTCCCAACCGGTGACGCCATGTTTGCTATTTCCATTTGAAATGCCGGCACGCCGTGCGTTTGGTTTCGTAGGTGACCCGCTCGTCCGTTCCGACGTTTTGATTGTGTTGGTGTTCCGGGGCCCGACCCGGAACACGGCATCGGGAAATCTTCCGGTACGTTCTTGCAATCGATCGCAAGGAGTAAATTCGCCGCCTGCATAACCTTGAACCAGGATTGGAATCGTTTCTACTTCTGACCGTCAACGGGTGACAAGACTAGATTGGCACGGTAAACTCCGGGTGATATCGATAGTCCACGTGATCGGCCACTAGGGAGAAGGGGCAGTATCATGAAGAGTAGTAGCGCATTTACTTCGCTCGTTTGTTTTGGCTTTGCCGCATTGATTCCTGCCTGCAGCGGCTCCGAGAGCACTGCGGGCCCTGTCGGCGGCGCGACATCCGCGGGAGGGATGTCGGCTAACGGAGGTTCGCCAGCTGTTGGTGGTTCGTCAGCAACGGGCGGAACGGCGTCCAGTGCTGGCGCGCCGGCGAACGGCGGCGCAAAAAGCACGGGCGGTGCATCCGCAGGTGGTTCGATAGCAACTGGCGGCGCGGTGTCAGCAACGGGTGGTTCGATAGCAACGGGCGGCGCAGTGTCAGCTACGGGTGGTTTGGTTGCAACTGGTGGCGCAGTATCAGCAACAGGTGGTTTGGTTGCAACCGGCGGTGCCACGGCAACTGGTGGAACAGTCGCGACCGGCGGTTCAAAGGCCGCCGCCGGCACGTCGAGCACGGGTGGCTCGAAGCCGACCGGCGGTGCGTCGAGCACGGGCGGCTCAATCGCGGCAGGCGGCACGACTGCCACCGGTGGCAGCACGAGCGCCGGCGGTGCGTCAAACAGCCCCGGTTGCGGCAATACGAACCTACCCCAGGCATGCAGTTCCGCCACAGCAGGCGGGGGACCTGGCATAGGCTCCTGCACGCTCAATGTCGGGGGGACCGTTCGACAGTACTATGTGGTTCTTCCGACAAACTATAATGCCAACACGGCCTATCCGCTCGTTTTCGCCTGGCACGGTCTGGGTGGTACCGCGCAAAGTTTGTTGCCCACTACCTATTACGCTGGATTTTTACGGCGTGAGATCGGGTTTCCCCAACGCCATCTACATCACAGCTCAAGGGCTTGATACAGGCATGAACGACTCCGGTACCGACTACGGCTGGGCTAACACGACTAAAACGAATGATCAGGACGTAGACTTCACAAAGCCATGATTAGTTGGCTTGAGAGCAACTACTGCGTCGATGAGAATCGCATTTTTTCAACGGGCATGAGTTACGGCGGAATGATGTCCGACGCGCTCGGCTGCCAGATGCCCGACGTGTTCCGCGCGCTCGGAGTAATGTCGGGGTCCTTATACACGGGATATGGACAGGTTTCCTGTGTGAATCACCCGATAGCGGCTTTCATTACGCATGGCGAGTCTGATACTACGGTGCCGATAGCGGGCGACCAGACTGCACGCGATCAATTTATTGCGGACAATGGTTGCAGCACGACGAATACGCAGTCTGTGGTCTTGGACGCAAACACCACTTGCACGCTGTACAACGTCTGTACTGCAGGCAACTATCCAGTAGAATGGTGCCCAGTGGTGGGTGAAGGTCATACGATACCCACTTGGGCCGGTGCGCAGATTGCCCAGTTCTTCCTGCAATTCTGATTCTAATCACGATTGGAATCGCGATGATTTTCGCGCGAGCCCTGTGCAGTTACTTCAGGCCGAAGGAAGCGATAATCGAAATTGAACTTGCGGCGGTCCGGCGTCAAGCAATTCTACGCGGCCGCCGTGGGCCTCGGCAACAGCACGCACAATTGCAAGGCCGAGACCACTTCCGCCAGTTTTTGTGCGCGTAGTCACAAACCGTCGAAATAGCTGTTCGCGCACGCGATCGATCACTTCGCCTTCGTTTCGCACGCTCAGGCTCACGCTCGTTGCATCGCGTGTTACTGTGACTGACACACGCGAATCAACGGGCGAATGGCAAAGCGCATTATCAATTAGATTGTTGACCGCGCGCCCGAGCCAAGCCGCATCACCGTGCACGCGTAACCCTTCCGTGATGTCACATAGCACACGCGCCGATAACTCCCCGAGCGCGGCCTTCTGCTGGCAAACTAATTCCGAAAAATCCACTCTATCCAACGACTCTGCGCCGCGAGCTTCAATATGCGCAAGACTCACCAAGTCGTGCAGCAAATGTTCGATTCTTTCCGGCAGCTTCACGGATTCGGTGGACAAAGCGACGCGCTCGCGCGGGTTCGTCAATTGCGCCCTCTTCCAGCACTTCTGCGCTGGCGCGCACAGCCGCCACCGGATTCTTCAATTCGTGTGATAGATCCGCCGCGAAGGTTTCCACAAACGGGCGACCTTCCAATTGTCGTCGCATCGAATCAAGGGCGCGTGCCAGGCGATCTACCTCGCGACCTCCCGACGTAGCTGGCACGGCTGGGCTTCGTTCGCCGGTGCTCACTTGCTCGGCAAATGTTGTAAGCCTTTCTATTGGGTGGGCTATGGCCCGACCGATCAGCGCTGCAGCTAAAGCCGCCGCTGCGCCCAGCACCAGACTGATGACAAGCACGGTGGGGGCAAAATCAGCCAACATGCGCTCGACTACTACGGTCGGTTTCACGACGCGCACTACGCCAACGACCTTTCCCGCGACGGTAAGCGGCGCCTGCACCGTGACCACAGCCGGATCTGGGGTGATTGACATGTCCTTTGGCGGGAACACACGTTTACCTTGTGTGTCCAACAAGTCGAACTTCAAATCAGCCCCTCTTCTCAATTCTTGCTCAAGACGCATCGCTACCGGCGTAAGATCTCCGGAGGATCGAGCGATGTCCGCGGCCAAAATACCGGTGAGCGCCGTAACTTCATCTTCCGCAGCCTGCGTGGCCAAGCGCACACCCCGAGCTTCCACACGGTTGACTACCAATACGCCTAGACCCGCGGAGAAAGCGCCGACTATGAGCGCCAGGGCAAAGAAGACCTGCATTCTAACGCTCATGCCGTGTGTGCGGGTGCGCAGCCAACGTGCCACTACAAACGCGACAAAGAGCATTAAACCGATTGAGGCGGTGCCAACGACCAGCAAGCGAGTCACGCGAACCCAAACCTTGCTTCAATTCGCATTTTAATCTGCGAAGAGACACTGTTCTGAATACTTGTCTCCAACGCCATAACTTTTTCGCCTTAAGGTTGACTCACTTGCCTAACGTACTCAGTCGGTTCGTAACTTTGCCACAGAACTGTCGGAAGCCCTTTAGTTTCGACCAAATTCTTCAAATCGACGTAGTAGGTGAGTCTGGCGCTGCCCCCTCCTCTACCACTCGGTACCCAACGCCGCGTACGGTCTCGATCCAGTCTGCATTACCGCCCGCCTCGCCAATCTTTCGTCGAAGCAGCTTTACGTGAGAATCGACCGTTCGATCCGATAGGGCAAAGCCATCTCCCCAAACGCGATCAATCAATTGCGCGCGCGTATGTACACGACCAGGAACGTCCGCCAGCGTCGCCAAGAGATCGAATTCCACTCGGGTAAGATCGAGGCCCTGCTTGTAAACGAAGGCGCGCCGTGTCTCCCGATCGACGCGAAGCGGCAGTGCCGCCGCGGCAATCATGTCCGATGCTGCGCCAGGTGAGGTGCGTCGCAACACCGCGTGCACCCTTGCGACGACTTCGCGCGGTGAAAAAGGTTTCGTCACATAATCGTCGGCACCGATTTCAAGTGCTAAAATTCGATCCGCCTCGGCATCGCGGCTCGATAGAACGATTACCGCAGCTTGACTGCCAGACTGGCGTAATTGACGCAGTATATTGATACCGTCGCCGTCCGGCAGTATCAAATCCAGTACTACAAGATCTGCCGTGTCAACCATTCTACGCGCTTCGCGCACTGTACCGGCGGTAACCACGGAGTATCCGTCCCGTTCCAGCGAATAGGCCACGGATTCGGCGATGGCGGGCTCATCTTCGACAACGACAACTCGCTGAGGCACGACGTGGAGGATAGTCCGTCGCGGAGGCACTGCCATGATTGACTCTGAGACCTGACTCGTCAAGAAGTGGGATTCATTGTAAAAGCCCTGTTTGCGGTCTCACCGGGCCTTTCGGCCATACCGGCGAAGTAACGAGTGCAAAGCAAAACGCGGTTTCGGGTTGACCGACAAGACCTGTGTGGCACATGTGTGGCACAGTAGTGCCCTCAGTGTCCAATAACGACTCCGAATCTTGGACCGATAAAGAAGGCTGGGCTGCGCCTAATCTCAACGGGTCCGGAGCCTAGCGGCAGGGCATTACCACTGGTTGCATCGAAGCCCAAGTTGCTGTTTAGGGAGTAACTTGCGGCTCTGAGCCGAATTCAACTTGAGAATGTATTCCGAGAAACACTCGGGTCCCGGGCGTGTCTCCCAATTGCAGATCCGAATCCCAGACAAACATCGGGATGACGCGACCATCGCCACTGGTAAAGTAAGAATTGCTGTCCTTTCGCAATACGGACCCTGAAGTGGAGCTTCCCGTAGTATCCACTTTGCGTTGCAACTCTGTGGTGCGATAGGCAAGGCCTAGGCCCAGCGCGGTGCTGAGACGATACGACTTGCCTTGTGTTGATACACGTCCCGCGGCACCGCCTCCAAAGATGGGTTCGAAGACCAAATAGCGTTCCTTGTGGAGCGATCCCGTACCAAGCAGACTCACTCTGGCTCACATCGCGAGGGAATTGCATTCGCGTGACGGTCAAGTTAGTCCCTCCTAACATGAACCCCTCGACACCGAATATTCCAAATGAGTAGCCTACATGCAGATCGACCTCACTGCCAAAATTGGGCCATGAGCTACAGCTTCCACCCAACCCGGTTGCGGGGCAAGAGGCAGCAATCGAATTCGTGGACTTACCGATGAGGCCGTCCAACGAGACGATACTGTAGAGGCCTTTCTTGCGCTGAGCCCCACCTACAGGTTGAGAAGTGGCGGAGCGTTCAAGCACCACGTTCTCGAGAATCTTTTGTTCGCCGGGCTCCAAAGCAAGATTATAGACGCTCGGCACGAATCCTGGTTGCTCGACGCTCACGGCGTGCTTTCCTGGTACGATGTCGCCATCGAATTTGCCACTGCCATAAGGAGTCCCATCAATTCGAATGATCGCTCTGGCATCGGCAGAGGTCACACGGAGCTTGGCTGGGTTCTCGACAATGGTGAGCTCCAATTCCGTCCGACCCTTGGCTGAAACGGCGATTTTGCGCGTAGCACTAATGCCGTAGGCGCCCTTCGCGGTGACTTCATGTGCCCCCGGGGGTACGTCTCCTGTCCATGGCAGCGGTCCGACGTCTTTTCCATCGAGAATCAGATCGGCCGCATTCTTGCCAGTGGTGTGAACAACCAGCGTGCCAGACACCTTTTCGGGTACTAGTTCAGCTTTGAGGCTTTGTTCCTCGGCAGCTGTCAGGTCTATCTCCTTCGACCAAGGTTCGAAACCGGACTTGGTTACGGATAAGGACACATGGCCAGGCTTTCTGCGTAGCGATTGATTCAGGGGGCCGCGCCCCATTTCGACACCGTCAAGGACCACCCGGGCATCTTGTTCACTCACCTGCACGACAAGTACTGATGTGGTCGAACGAAGTTTGGCTAGCGCCTGCTCGGCGCGCTCCTTATCCTTAGGATCAAGCGTTGTCCCGGCGTCCTTTAGAAGACCCTCCAAGACAGCATAGGCCTCTGAAAGCTGCCCCAGCTCGCGGAGACAGTCTGCGATTTTGAGCCGAGTCTTTGGCATCGGGTCGATAGTGTCTACCTGCCTGTACAGTTCGAGCGCTCGTGCAAAGTTGTCTTCTGCATAGGCTCGATCAGCCTCCCGCAGACGGGTTTCAACCCGGTCCTCGCCCTTATTCACGGCGGCGGGCTGAGCCGATTTCTGTTTCGGCAGTGCTGAGGCCGAAATAAGCAGCAACGTAGTAAAGATTACACCGGCAAGGGGCCAGCCCCAAGCAACCAACCGGGGCGCGAATCCGCGAGCATTCGAGGCACGCATAGTTAGGTCCTCCTTAGACACCAAAGGATGGAAAACCACAGCCGGCCACTCAAAGTCAACACACAGCCGCCGGTGCTGGTATTTTTGTTTGAGCGGCGCCCCAGCGGCGACCAACTCGGCATTCCTCAGCATGCGCTGCACCTCTCAGGAGAAACAATCTGCCCGTGTCTGCGCGGAGTTGGCGCCAGGGCCCCGGGGGCGTCGCCTAGCCCGGTTGGGTATGACTGTGGATTCCCTCGCTCAGCCGCCGATGCAGCTCCGACAACAATTGGTGGCCGTCGCGGAATACGGGCCAGCCATCTCCCGGGAGCACGGCCTGCACCGCTAATTGATTGGCCAAACGTCGCAGTGAAGCCAGGGCCAGTCTTGGATCAGAAAGCTTGGCTTCGGGCAGCAGCTCTAGTGCTCCCGCCCCATGAGCTCGCACCAGATCGCCCGTTATGAGCGTTGTTTGCTCGAGCAGCAGGGCGAGTTCGCCTGGCGTTTTTGAGCCCTCCATCACCATAGTTACCAGGCCGGGCACCACCTCGTCGTCCTCTCCGAGCCAGCCGTCACAGCTAATTGGAAAGTCGGACTTTTCTGCTTTGGGACCGTAGAGTCTGGCCCCTGTCATTTCCCGAAGCGTTTCGGCGTCGCGCTTGTGATCCGAGTTGGTAATGACGATGTGCGAGGCTCCGCCAAATTGAATCAGACGTGCGCGCTCATAGTCACTCATCGGCAGTGGGTCCACGACAACATTGCCTTCCGCCCGTACCCACAACACTGAATTAAAATCGATGTTTCTCGCTTCGTCAAAACGCGACCAGCCGTATAAGTCGGTACGGTGCAGTAGCTTCATAGAACCACGATAGCACACAGTAGATTATGCAATGCAACAGCGCACCGCCGGCCCCGCTCAACTGTCCCGCGGAAATGTTGCCAAGAAACGAAAGAACATATCCGGTGAATTCTGGAATGATGGGCTGTTTTTGGTTGCGGCGGCACGGAAACACGGCTGGCCGATAGCCGCGCTTCGAAATAAACTTTGCGAGTTGCAAGATTTGCGCTTGGGGTAATGATTACTCTCATGCAAAAGCCAGCAAAAGCACCGATGTTACTCGATGAGATCAAATCGCGCATGTTCAAGGCGATGAAAGAGGGTCGGATCATCGAAAAAGAAATCCTTCGAGTAGCGGTCGGCGAGATTACTACCCATGCGGCTCGCGCGGGCAAGTCCGAGAGCGATGAGGAAGCCCAGGTTATTTTGCGCAAACTCATTAAGTCCAATGAGGAATCCCTCGCGCTTTCGGAAGACGCCGCGCGCAGAGCCGATTTTGAGCTCGAGAACCGCACACTTGCCGATTTGTTGCCCAGATCGCTGACTGTCGAGGAGATTGTCGTTCAACTAGCCGCCCATAGGGATGTTATCGTAGCTGCTGGCAATGAGGGGCAAGCAACAGGTATCGCCATGAAACAGCTTAAGGTCCTGGGGGCTGTCGTTAGCGGCAAAGATGTCACACTTGCGGTAAAACAATTGCGGACGCCGACGCCGTGAAGCGATAGGGGGCCTTCTGCCTCCCCACACGATTCGGGCTGAATTATCGCCTAGCGACTCGCCACATGATCAATACAAGCGCCCCGACTACGCCGCAAATCAATATTCCGAGTAGCCAATAAACCGGCTTCTTGCGCGCGGTGCGTGACGGATATAATGGGCTGGTTTTCGGCGATTCCAGAAGTTCACTGGGCCGTTGGGGACGCCATATGGTGGTGACGTCGTCGTCGTAGCGCGGAATCGACGTCGTCACCTGGCTTTCTCGCGCCGGTACGTCGCTTCGCAATTTCCTCAACAGCGCTTCTGAATGCTGCTGATCAACTGTGCGCTCCTCAATCGGCCCTCTCGAATCCGAGGGCATTTCAGAAACTGATGTGCGTTGCTTTCTGGTATCGTGGCTGCTGGGGGGTGACCCAAGATCGAAGTCAGACAGTGGTGCGGCTTGCTCCGTGGCTTCAAAGAGGCGTCGCGCTTCCTCGAGCAAATCCTCTGGCACATCGAAAGTTACTGTTCGTTCGTTGGCCGCAGACTCGTCCGGCGTCACAAGGGGCGCAACGCGCTGTCGTGGTTCGCTTGGATTGGGGCCGCGTCGAGCCTTTTGTAACAGCTCGGCCGTGACCTTGAAGACCGCTGTATGGTCAGTGTTTGGCAAAATGCCTTCCACTTTTGGACTACGCGGACCGGCAGGAGTCTTTGCAGCGCTGGCCTGCGTTATGTTTTCCAACCTCGGCAACGACCCTGACTTTGACGAGCGGTTCTGCTTTATTGTCTGAATCTGCTGCAAAGCAACCGCGGTACGCAGGGACTGAAGCGATTGCTGGGCGACTTGTTCTACAAATGCAGCAACGTCAGAGGCTTCCGCGGGTTCCTCCTCGGCTTCCAGCAGCTTCCGAGCAAAAGCCCCCACGGATGGGTGGCGCTCCGCGGGATCGGGATGCAAAGCACGGCTCAACGCGTCAAGGAAGCCCTTGGAAATTCTGGATTCATCCAGAGGCGACAGGACCGGTGGCCCCTTTGCATTGCGAAGCGACTCGAGAATCTGCGCGGGCGACCCTGCCATTCTTGGCTGGTTGGCGACCATTTCCCAAACAACGACGCCAAGTGCATACACATCGGTTCTCGCATCATAGCCTCGAGAAGCTGTGACCTGCTCGGGTGCCAGGTAGGCTAGTCGTTCCACTCTTCCCCTCCAGGGAGACTCTTTGGGTGTCATGGCAGCTACGGCCACATTGCCGACTCGCGCATCACCATCGGTTCCAACGAACAGGTGATCGGGACAGATGCCTCCACATAACTTGGCGTCGAGGGCATGGTATTGGCAAAGACCGTCGAACACATCGAGTGCGATCTTCGTTGCAACAGGGATTGGGAACGCCGCTTGCTTTTCATGGGCCGCGACCTGGAGCAGACGTAGCGGAATCGCCTCAAAGTAGGGCGTGACGATGCCAATTTGACCCATGAAACGAACTACATGGCTGGGTGCCGCCACCGTATTGCCAGATAATTGTCGCATGTCCGCCAGGGCTTGAACCATCGAGTCGATAAGTTGCGGAGGGGTTGTTGACCGCAGCGCCACCTGTTCGAGAAACAGTAGGTCCCCTTCGCTGTGGCCCACGAATAGAGTTCCTGCGAAGCTCTCAGTGATTTTGTGAAATAGCGTGGCTGGCATTGACTAAAAACATGCGGCAGTTTCAGGCGTTCTAAGTATCGGCGGGTGCTACTGGACCGAGCAATACACAGCCAACGTATCATGGGCTGGTCGCTCAGTGTGGATTTTCCCGACGCTTAAAGATTGCCAACCCATGCCCACGTCACAGATTCGGGGAATTCACCGACAACCCCCTATCGAGTGCCACTGAAATCCCAGTCGCATCACGCGCCGCATTTGCCGCTCAAGATTGCAACGCCAATCGGTTGTAGTGATTTGAAGATCCTACCGAGCTGGCCCCGACGTGGCGGTCGATTCCTAGGTTGCAATTGGCTTCCGACCAGTCGTTACGTAGCCGCTTATAAACGTTTTGCGAGATATGTCGCGAGCAAATGTGCGTATATATCGGTCGCCTCGATAGCGTCCGCGATGCCGCGCAGCGGGCGGCTGCTCTTGAGTCGCTCATCGTAGGCCGCGTCGTGAGCGCATTCGCGCAGCTTTCCGATCGTGGTTGCAAAATTCTCAAGGCTCGTCGGGCGCAGAGCCTCGCCGAGCCCGCTATAATGTGCCGAGCGTTCTCTGAGGAGCCAAGGCGGCGCTGAACTGCGACGGAAAATATAGAGTACCTGCTCATTGTGAGCGGTCCTTGATGTGACCGTTCGAGTGGTGGTCTTTGACATGACCAGACCCCCGGTTGCGATGGCCATAACCGGACGGAGATTGCGCTCCCTAACCTCTTCCGTGGTCTCGCTTGTAGTTCGATGGGTAGCGCGGAGCATGACAGCGATATCGTTGAAGGATAGTGGGTCGCCCGAGCCCGAATGAGCCGACAGGCCATTTTTCGTCAGTTGAAAATCGCGCAGTGAAGTCATGCGCGCGCTCGGCACGACGTCGTGGCGAGCGCAGGCGATGGGCGCGTGACCCTGTCGCGCAATTGTGGCGACAGCTGCCTGAGCGAGCGACTGGTTGACGGTGGCCAATACCACGGCCGGCAATCCCGCATTTAGCAGAAGGCGCAGCTCGTAGGGTGTAGTGCCGAGGTCATCGGCGAGCGGGCGGATTGCGTCGTCAATGGTGCCACGAAGATCACCGATACCGACTAGATACATGGTCAAAGCTTAGCCCGGACCAGGCTCTCTGGCGAAGGAGCGCAAAACGCCCAAATCTTGCGAACACGTTGATAAATCAGGAATCCCCTGTGGTACAAGCATGGAGTCCAGAACTCATTCATCTCGAGTCAACTTTTCCCGGTGCCGTGTTCCGGGTCGGGACCCGGAACACAAACACAATCAAAACTTCGGAACCGACGAGCGGGACACCAATGAAAACTAAACGCACGGCGTGCCGGCATTTCAAATAGAAATAGCAAACATAGCGTCACCGGCCGAGAGGAGTCCCGATAGGTTTTGGCAGTATATTTCTGAATCACAAAGGGACGAATCATGAAAAGGACTCTCAAAATCATTGGGCTTTTGGTGCTTGTCGTAGTTGCGGTTCCGGTGGTGGCTATCCTCCTTGCGTTTGCGGGCTCGGCGGCAATTGTGGATGGCAAGGAGCTCCCCGAAGGAGCTCGTATTATCAAGGACGGGATTGTGTCTGTCGCTCTGCTACCCTCGGGTGATGGGACGTTCGTGCTCGTCGATTGCGGAAACAACCAGCAGGCTACCCCGATTTTGGCAGAGTTGACACGTCGTAATGCGAGTACAAGTGCCGTGAAAGCCATATTGTTGACTCACGGACATCGCGATCACACCGGCGGTTGTGCGGCGTTTTCGGGCGCGGATGTCTATGGAATAGCGGCTGAAACTGCATTGCTCGCCGGCCAAGCTCGGGGACGCTCTCCGCTCAGCCGAATCATGGGGAGCAAAGATACCGGTGTGCGCATTACGCGACCGCTATCTGACGGCGAAACATTCAAAGTGGGTGAGCTATCCGTGACCGCGTATTCGGTTCCTGGGCACACGGACGGCAGCGCGGCCTATTTTGCGAACGGCGTTTTGTACCTGGGCGATAGCGCGGACTCGAGCAAGGACGGCAAATTGATGGCGGCCAAATGGCTGTTTAGCAACGATCGGGCCCAGAATCGCGCTTCGCTAACCCGACTTTTTCAACAACTACGACCTGTGGCAGACCAGGTGAAATGGCTGGTGTTTTCCCACTCGGCCCCGCTTGAGACCCTGGCTCCGCTGGAGCAGTTTGTGAACGCAAAATGAAGGCAAGTAAACTGGACCTAGCGGGTACCCTTGGTTTCGTTCTGGCTATTTCATTTGGAATAACATCATGCCTCACACCAGGCAAGACTGCGGCAGACCGGGCTGATGGCTCTATGGGTGGCTCGAGCGGTAGTTCAACGGTGACGGCTAAAGGCGGTAGCGTTGAGGGGATTGCATCGGCAATTGCATGCGACCCAACCAAGCCGACAATCTCTCTGACCTATGATGATTCGCTTCCGACACAGCTCTCGATTGTAGCTCCGGCACTCAGGACTCATCACCTGCGCGCGACGTTCTTCGTAATGGATGTATTGAACGATAAGGCGCGCTGGGCAGCGTTGAAGGCGGATGGGCATGAACTTGGAGCTCACACGTTCAACCACCCTTGCCCCCGGTCAATGTCATGGGTTCAGCCTGGAAAAGCCAGTGAGGACTACAACTTGGATCGTATGGCAAAGGAGCTAGATGCCAACATTGCTGAACTCAAGGACTTGGGTCAGCAGGCGCCATTCAGCTTTGCGTACCCCTGCGGTGTGCAATGGGTTGGCCTCGCACAGGAAAGCTACGTAGGGCTTGTCAAAGAGCGTTTTGCAGGCGCGCGCGGCGTTGTCGCAGATGTCGTGACGAGGCTCGCGGATGCTTATGACGTTCCAGGCACGTTCGTGTCGGGAAGCGGTTTAGATCTCGAGCGGGTTGTCGATCGTGCTAAGTCCCAAAAGGGCTGGGTTGTCTTCGGGTTTCACGGGGTCGGCGGTGACAGCAATTCAATTGCGGCCGATGCTCACGAAGTTCTGCTCGCGTATCTCGAAAAGCAAGCTGATGCCGTTCAGGTCCTTCCGTTTGGTGAGGCGCTGAAATGCCGATCCGCCTAGCGGCAACGATCTCCAGCTTTTGAAGCGCTCGGCGGAACCTATCGAGTATCTCCGGGTGTTGGCAGTCGCGATGTTGGACGCGATGTTGGACCATCGCAGCGATTATTAACCGTGTTGGATTGGGGCCGCCAACTTGTTGGCTAGCACCCACGGACCAAGAATATTCCGTGAGTTTGTGCCCAGAAAAACCGAATAAATTGTCTTGTCGCCGGCCCTACCCTTGCCGTTTCACGCGCGACCCCTACACGGTTAACCTGTCGCACGCTGAGGGATCTCGCCCGCTGATTAAGTACAGGGTGAATCAATACTGCGGCAGTTGAAATTCATCTCATGGCCATTCGAATTGCTTATTGAAATTGTGAACAAGGGAATACGAGGAGGTCGCGTCATGCATAGTCGTTTTCACATTGATCCGTGCCCCAGTTCTGCAACAAGGTCACTAATATTTGCGGCGGCTTGCTTCGCAATGCTCGATTGCAGTGGAAGCAATTCCAGCCCAACTGGCACGAGCGGCTCGTCGAGCGTAGGAGGCGAACAAGCAACCAGCGGGGGCGGAGCCACGGGCGGCCATTCATCGTCCAACGGGGGCACGACTGCTCAGGCGAATTCGGGAGGAGCCGCAGCAATGACCGGCGGAGCCAAGTCTACCGGCGGAATGAACTCAGCGGGCGGTCTTGCATCCACAGGCGGAGTTATGTCAATAGGTGGTATGATGCCAACCGGAGGCATGGCGGCAAGCGGCGGTAGCAAGGCTACTGGCGGCATGTTGTCAGCGGGTGGCATGATGGGCACCGGTGGTAGCAAGGCCACGGGTGGCATGGTGGCTACCGGCGGTATGATGAGTACTGGTGGAAGTAAGTCCACCGGTGGCATGATGAGCACCGGTGGTAGCTCAGGAACATCTAACGGCTGTACCGGCACTACCTCGGTGTCGCTGACCGTGAAGAATTATCTGAGCTGGTGCTCGGTCTCGGTTGCCGGAGATGCTGCCAGTAGCGCTGCGCAGCAAGGGGTATGTGTTGCTCCGGGCACTGTGGACCTTACGGCTGTTGCACTTACGGGATTTCAACTCGGTTCCACGCCTTGGCACGGAACAACGGGTGACACCGGCTCAGGCAGCATGGGTACCGTTACCGGAACCGGTCAGTCCGCGCAGAGCGCGACTACGGTGACCGTAAGTGGCAGCACCGCATGCGTCTGGGTTTGCTGCGAGTTTACAGGAGGCGGCGGTTGCCCGACGGCTAACCAGTGCCCGTAGCCTGCCGCCTCAATCAAGGCATCGCCGACGGCCGACTTTCCGCAGCCGAGTAAACTTAGACCTCCGAGGGCCCAACCGAATGTGACCACAAGGCGCATGACCTGCGACGCTCGTGCAACCGGGATACCAACTGGGAATTGGCTCAAGTCCGACGACTTTTGCGGCTAAATACGTAATCTCGCGGCCACTCTTGTGGCTTTTCGGTTATGGCACATATCGCACCCGTGCTACTCTTCGGCATGCGTCCGATTGATCGCGACGAGTTCGCACCAATGACTCACGACTATCATCCGCCCCAACAGAAGCTTTCAGTCATAGGTCGTTAACGCTTGCTACAGCTAGGCGGCAGCGTCGCGGGCCTAGCTGCCGCCGGCGTCTTATACGAAACCTATCAAGCACGCTTGCTGCAGTCGTTGATAGCTACGGCAGCACCGATGCGAGACCATCGCGTAAAGATTCCCTCAACTACCCCGAAATTGGTAGTTGCTCGAGGCAAGGATCCCGCGCGTAATGTGCGTGCCGCACTAGAAAAGATGGGTGGCCTTGGTCAGTTCATTGCGCACGATGACGAAGTGTTGATTAAACCGAATGCGGCTTGGGAACGCGTCCCATTTCAAGGAGCTACCACAACTCCGGAGGTGGTTGCTGAACTGGTGCGAGCGTGCCGCGACGCCGGTGCACGTGAAGTTATTGTGGCGGAATGCCCGGTTGACGACCCCGAGCGATGCTTCGAACGAAGCGGTATACTCAAAGCGGCTCGCGACGCCGGTGCAAAAGTTGTTCTGCCCAGCGAGTCCACGTACGTTGACGTCAAGATTCCCGGCAAGCTTGGAAATTGGCCCGTGCTGGCCCCCTTTGCGACCGCCACTAAAATTATCAATGTGCCCATCGCAAAGCACCACGGGGGTGCCCGCGTCACAGCGGGTATGAAGAACTGGATTGGCATTACGGACAAGCGCAGAAAGCTTTTCCACGCCGAGCTTGACGACAGCATTGCCGCGTTGGCGGCTTTGATGCATCCCACGCTCACCCTGGTGGATGCGACACGCATCTTGATGCGCAATGGTCCGCGCGGCGGCAATCTTGACGATGTCCGTTCGGTGAATGCGCTGGCCGTCAGTACCGATCCCGTCGCCATCGATTGCTGGGCAACGGATTTGCTCGAGGCGCGAATCGCCGAGGTAAAGTATCTCAAGCTCGCAGCCGACCGAAAACTCGGGCAGACGGATTATAAGAGCATGGCTGTTGAAGTGAACACGGGTTGAATGCCTAAGACCGAATCATTCCTCGAACTCATTCCCGGACAGCGCCGAATCGAGCGCGGTGAGTCCAAGTGCCGGAAAGACAAAACAAAGCGGCCGTGGTCGGTGGCTTGAGTTGGGAAGTCGGCCGAACGCAATTCCTGTTAACCCACCTATACCTGTGTTCAGGGAATCTGTACCTTAATGTCAGGTACGTTGACACCGCCTGCCCGCGCTGCTAACCGTTGGGCCGCTTTAGCCGGGCTGCCGTAGATCCCAACCGTTTGCGGGCTTTTGGCGCGGGCGCTCGCGGAGTGACTCAGGTGAAGAACGTCAGGCTGTTTACGGGGAATGCCAACCCGGAATTGGCCGAGGAGATTGCCCGTTTTCTCGGGATGAGCCTCGGCAAGACAACGATCCGCCGTTTCAGCGACGGCGAGACTTTCTGCGAGTTTCACGACAGCGTGCGTGGATTTGATTGTTTTGTCGTGCAACCCACGTGCTCGCCGGTCAACGACCATATCATGGAGCTGCTGATCATGTGCGATGCGCTCAGACGCGCTTCGGCTGAGAGCATCGCTGCCGTGATCCCTTATTACGGCTATGGGCGTCAGGACCGCAAGGTGTCCCCGCGCACGCCGATTACCTCGAAATTGGTGGCTGATCTGCTGGTGGCTGCCGGCGTGACGCGCGTGCTCAGCATCGATCTGCACGCGGGGCAAATTCAGGGATATTTCAACATTCCCTTCGATCACCTCTACGCGATGCCGGTGTTTTTGGAAGATTACTTGCGTCGTGAACTACGATAGCTCCGTGGTTTTCGTGTCGCCGGATGCCGGTGGCGTTGAGCGAACCCGCGATTTTAGCAAGCGCATGGGTGCAGGCTTGGCGATTATCGACAAGCGCCGCGAAAAAGCCAATGTCAGCGAAGTGATGCACCTCATTGGAGACGTGCGCGACAAAAATTGCGTCATCATTGACGACATGATCGACACGGCGGGTACGCTTTGCAATGCCGCCAAGGCCGTGATGGACAATGGGGCTCGGCAAGTGGTGGCCTGTGCGTCCCACGGGGTTCTAAGCGGCCCCGCTGTCGAGCGAATTGAGGCGAGCGTTCTCACGGAAGTTGTCGTCACCAATACCATTCCCCCGAGCCCAGCTGTCAGTCGCTGCGCCAAAATTAAGTTCTTGTCGACCGGAAGACTGTTAGGTGAGGCGATTCGCCGCATCCATAATGGCGAATCCGTTAGTTCCTTGTTCGTCTGACCCGGCTGGCGACACCCGTCGGCCATGCAGGAGAAAACCGTCACCATGGACCTCATGAAAGTAGCCGCAACTCGCCGTACCGAAGCTGGCAAAAGCGCGGCGCGCCGCTTACGAAGTGCCGAACAAATTCCTGCTGTCGCCTACGGTCGAAAGACACCGGCCCAGCCATTGGTTGTGTCGCCGAAGCGTCTCCTCGACGTGCTCGCCTCCGAACGCGGACGCAATACGGTGGTTGAAATCGACGTAGATAATGGCGAAAACTTTCCCGCACTGCTGTGCGACTATCAATACCATCCGGTAACTCGCCAGCTGCTGCACGCTGACTTTCTCAAGATATCCTTGAGCGCACCCGTTGATGTTGAAGTACCCTTCGAAACCTTCGGGAAATGCAAAGGCGTCATTGCAGGCGGCAATTTGCATGTGGTCTTTCGGAAATTGCCGGTCCGTTGTTTGCCGGACAAGATCCCAGTGAAGATCTCCGTACGACGTGACTGAACTGGAGTTAGACGGTCACGTAGGGGCAAAAGATTTGCCGCTGCCTGAAGGTGTGAGCCTTCGCTTGGCTCCCAATCAGACCGTCCTGGCCGTGGTAAGCGAAAAGGCGCAAGGCGAAGAAGAAGCTCGCGCACCCCCGGTGCTGCCGCAGCTGTCGCGGCAGGGACGGCAGTGGCGCCGCTGCCGCCGCTGCGCCAGCAGCTCCCGCTCCGACGCAAGGCTGCAGGCAAAGCTCCCGCGGCGGGGAAAGGCCTGCGAAACCCTCAAAAGGTAAGTGATTCTAATTGCTGGGCTCGGCAACCCCGGGTCACGATACGAAGCCACTCGCCACAACGTCGGTTTTCGCATCGTAGACCGGTGGGTCAATCGTCACGGATCTCAGACTTGGCGCGAAAAGTTCGAAGGCCAATATACGTCGGTCAATTGGGCCAATGGCGAGCGCGTCATTGCGCTAAAGCCGATGACGTTCATGAATTTATCGGGCTTTGCCGTGACGGCGGCCTTGAATTTCTTCAAACTCGAGACCTCCGAATTGCTGGTCGTTCACGATGAGCTCGACTTGCCGTTCGGTGACTTTCGACTCAAGCTCGGTGGGGGAGACGCGGGACATCAAGGTGTTGGCTCAATCATCGAGCAGCTGGGGACTGACGTTTTCGCGCGACTTCGATTTGGAATTGGCCGCCCGCCTCCTGACTTTAGCGGGTCTGGCGCAGATTTCGTGCTAGAAGGGTTTCCCCTTGCGGAGCTGGCCCGGGTCGAAGAACTGATTGAAACCTGCTCGCGGGTGTTAGACCAGGTCATCGATAGCGGGCTTAGTTCTGCGATGAACGTATCCAATCGAAAAAAGAAGAAATCAAGCCTAGCTCCTTGCTCCGGACAGAACGAGTATGCCGGGGCCACTTAGCTCAAGAGGAGAAGTCCAATGGCAGTATCACATGCCGCAAAACCCGTGCGGCAGCGCGAGTATGAGACAATTTATTTGATGCGCCCGGATGTGACAAAAGAGTCCGCCGGCAAAATTGCTTCCCGCATTGACGACGTCGTCAAGCGCGAAGGTGGCAAGCTGACGCTGGTGGAGACTTGGGGCCGCCGACAATTGTCGTATTCGGTGCGCCGCTGCAAAAGGGCCGTTTACGTGTACTTCAAGTACATTGGAGGTTCCGGACTAGTCTCGGAACTTGAGCGAAACCTTCGCATGTTGGACGACATCATCAAATTTCAAACCGTGATGATCAACCCGGAAATCGATCTAACAGACGTTCAGATTGATCCGAACGCAGTGCAATTCGAGGAACTCGACTTGCCCGAAGATGTGGAAGACGACAAAGCGCTTGAGCGAGCACTCGGCTTCATTGAACCGCAAAAGCATGCGCGCAATGCTGACGCATATGTCGATGACGATGTTGAGAACTTAAGCGATGACGACATTCCCGACCTGAACAATACCAAGGACGGCGAGCCATGAAAGAGGATAGAGACCGAATGGATCGCGACATGGATCGCGAAACTGCTGGTGCATTTCGCAGGGCACGCCGCCGCGGTTGCCCATTTTGCGGCGATGAAGTCGTGACCATCGACTACAAAGATCCGCAGGCTTTAAGGTACTTCGTAACGGAACGCGGAAAGATTGTTCCGCGCCGTATCTCTGGCGTATGTGCGAAACATCAGCGGGAGCTGACGAACGCCATCAAGCGCGCGCGCAACATTGCATTAATGCCGTTCACTTCTAACGAGTAAGGGAGCTGACGATGGCGACGCCAATCAAAGTTGTCCTGCAGAAGGACGTCGATAGTTTAGGCGCTGGAGGGGACATAGTTCGCGTGCGGCCTGGCCATGCGCGCAATTACCTCATTCCGCGTGGCCTAGCAGTGCTTGCGACGGCGGCCAACCTGCTTCGAGTAGACGAACTAAAAAAGTCGGCTCTGGCTCACGCTCACAAATCTCTGGCAGAAGCCAAAGAGCAGCAGCAAAAGATCGAGGCCGTGGCTGTCAAGATCGAGCGAGCGGTCGGGGACGAAGGTAAGATGTACGGCTCTGTCACGGCGCGCGACATCGAATTGGCCTTCGCAACAGCCGGCGTCACGATTGATCGCAAGCGGCTGGTGTTGCCTGAACCCCTGAAAACGCTGGGTCTTGCTGAAGTACTAATCAAATTGCATCCGGAAGTGACCGCGAAGCTACGCGTCGAGATAGTCAAGAAGGTTTAGAGCCGCTCGCGCAAGAACGGCCGCCTAGAATTCGCGGCAGCGAGGAAAAATCGCATTCGCGGTTCATTCCATTGCGAATGAAAATTCAATAATTCCAAATTTAGGTGGCAGCGTATCGCTGCGCCCGCAAATACGCTAATGGATTGCGGGGATGACATCCAATCCGGATCGCGAACGCGGGGCACGAGGCCCGGAAGATATTGAAACCCGCGTGGCGGCGGGCCGCGTTCCACCACATGATCTCGATGCTGAAGCAGCGGTCTTAAGCGCTATCTTGCTGGAGCCGACCTCCTTCGATGAGGTGGCTGAGATATTGAAGCCCGAGCATTTCTACTCGGATGCCAATCGTAGAATATTCGAAGTCATATTCGAACTAGAGCGTACGCAAAGGGCTGTCGATGTCGTAACAGTATCAAGCTACTTGCGTGATAAGAATCGGCTCCAGCAAGTTGGGGGTACGCCATATCTCGCCCAACTAACCGATGCTACCCCATCCGTCGCGAACATCGAAGCACACGCCCGGTTAATTCGCGAGAAATGGCGTCTAAGACAGGTGATCGCAGTATGCCAACACGTTGCAGCGGAAGGCTACGGTGATTGCGGCGAGACCCAGCCATTTATCGACCGAGCCGAGCAGCGCTTGTTTGAAATTGCCCGCATTCCCGAGGCCAGTACCGTTGTAGCTTTGCGTGACGCCGTTCGCGAAGCGTTTCATATCTTGACTGAAGCGACCAAGCGAGGGGGGGGGATCACGGGAATAGCAACCGGATTTTCTCGGCTCGACCAAATGTGTGCGGGTCTGCACTCGGGAGATCTTTACATCGTCGCCGGTCGCCCAGGGATGGGTAAGACGTCCTTCGTTCTCAATATTGCCCTGAATGTGGCGCATGCGGTAACAAGTTCAAGGGAACAGGGCGACGATCTGTATGCCGAGTCAGCGGCGGACGAACCAGGATACGCCGTGGCATTCTTCAGCCTTGAGATGCCAAAAGAACAATTGGCGGCGCGCCTGCTCGCTTGCGAAGCGCGCGTAAGCATGAGCGACATTCGCAAAGGCACGATTCGTCGGGATGACTGGAGTCGCTTGACGGAAGCCGCTGCCAGACTGAGTGCAATGCCCATTTGGCTAGACGACACGCCGGGACTAGGCCTTTTTGATCTTCGGGCGAAGGTTCGCAGACTTCAGGCGGAAATCAGCCGTGGCGCGAAGGAAGGCCAGGCCGCGGCCCAGAAGCTTGGCTTGGTGGCCATTGATTACCTCCAACTCATGCAGGGGCGACGTGAATTAGGTAGTCGTGAACAGGAAATCAGTGAACTTTCCCGCGGACTCAAACACCTGGCCAAGGAATTGCAGGTACCTGTTATAGCTTTGAGTCAGCTCAATCGATCGGTAGAGACGCGCAATATTAAGGATAAGCGGCCGCAGCTGAGTGATCTTCGCGAATCGGGAGCCATCGAACAAGACGCAGATGCAATTATGTTTATCTACCGCGATGATTACTACAATATGAGCAGTGACGAACCAGGCATCGCTGAAATCATTGTATCCAAACAAAGAAATGGTCCGACCGGCGTTGTGAAAACTCGATTCACTAAGGAGTACACGCGTTTCGACAACCTAGAACACGACGAGTATTATGACGAATTAGGTGATTTTGACGCGAACGGTGCACAGCCTTGAGCTGAAGGATTTGCCACATCGATTACAGTAGTTGAATCGGTTTGGCTGAAGGCCGATGGCCAGCAACCAATCTACGACATGAGCTTGAACTTACTCGAATACCTCGTGTGCCAAACAATTCATCAATTCATTCAGCCCTTCGTGCGTCGCTGAGCTGACTAGATGCAAATCAATGTTAAATTCCGCGAATCGCGCTCTTAGGTCGGGATATGCCTCAGAGACCTCAGGCAAGTCAGCCTTCGAGAGGGCGACGATTTCAGCGCGGTACGAAAGGTCGCTGTTGTAATTGCCGAGTTCTTGGCGCAGCGACTGATAATCTTGAAGCGGATCGCGATCTGGATCATCGGTCAAGGTGACCAGGTGTAACAGAACGCGTGTTCGCTCGATATGACGTAGGAATCGAATTCCGAGGCCATGGCCGTCGCTGGCTCCCGGAATGAGCCCGGGGATATCTGCGATAACGAAATGGCGTCCCAGGCCTCCACGGGAATCTCCCACGGTTACAACACCCAAATGAGGTTCCAGTGTTGTAAATGGGTAATCGGCAATTTTTGGCTTGGCTCGACTGACGCTGCTAATCAGCGTTGATTTGCCGACATTGGGAAAGCCGAGCAGCCCTACATCCGCCATCGATTTGAGTTCGAGACGTAACTTGCGCCTTTCCCCCGGTTTGCCGAGTTCCGCTTTGTGCGGTGCTTTATCGACAGGGGTCGCAAAGTGAATATTGCCGCGTCCGCCACGCCCGCCGTGGGCGATGACCAATTCCTGCTCGGATTGGGTGAGTTCACCCACGATCGCGCCGCTCTCCCGGTCGTACACGAGTGTTCCTAAGGGAACTCGGACTCGTGTATCCGTGCCGCCACGACCAAATCGATCTTTGCCTTCTCCGGGAGCGCCCGCTTCGGCCACCACCTTTTTCGTGTGATACAGGTCGTAAAGCGTATTTAGACCCGCGTCCGCGATAAAGATGACGTCACCGCCACAGCCGCCGTCTCCCCCGGCGGGCCCGCCCAACGGCACGAATTTTTCGCGTCGGAACGCAATGGCCCCATTGCCACCGTCGCCGGCCTCTATGTCAAGGGTGCACTCGTCAATGTAACGCATCGGCAAAGCCCGCGTATAGCTCGGCTCAAGCAAGGCTGCCACGCCGACAATCGGAACACCGCGTGCCAATCACCCGCGCGCAGCGACCGGCGGCTTGAGAGGCTTAGCCGGTTGGGCGACTGCGATGCGCGTCTGGCTCTCTTTTTCGCCTTCAATGCTCTCGAGCGCTGTCAAAAGGCTCGCTAGACCAATTTCTCGGGCGGCAGCCTCTTGAAAGACTCGTGGAATTCGAACCAAACGCAAAGCAGTCGCCTTGCCGAACTCGAGTTCGCGTTCCGCAAAGGCCTCGAAGGTTGCATAACCCTTGGCCTCAAAGAGCTTCTGTTCGAGCAGCTGAGCTAAAATGTTCGTGGCTTCCCAAAAGTCTTTGGAAAGTGTCCTCCTTAGCACGCGCACGCGGGCAATGGCTTGAGACAATTCGGTCAATCGAGCTTTCAACTCGTCAGCATCATGCGGTGTGCGTAATGTTGCGCGAGCACTTCCGGGCGGTGGCGGAGTGGCGTTGCGTGCCGCCGCTTCCGCGGCATGTTTAGCCGCGTGCCTTGCCGCCCACGGGGCAGACCCTCTTGGGCCACCCCGTTTCGTATCCGGGACTGTTGCTCCACGAGCGGAACTAACCGTCGGTACCGCAGCGCGAGGCTTTGCACCACGTACGCCAGGACTAGATTCTTTTCGCATTGAGGTCGCTGCGCCCCGAGCCGTTGGCACTGAACGCACCATTTTGCCAGCAATCATCGTCGATTTTGCCATTGGGAGGTCACAAGCGCAGACCCAAGAAGCCCGCCCCGCAGGTTTGACTTGGCGTCAATAATACAATTGAAGACTCGCGAAGGCCAAATTCGTATCCTGGGGGAGTCGGGACCCAAAGAGGGTCAAGACGTGACTGGCATTGGCGACGGCCAGACGCCAAATTTCTTCAGGGTCCGTAAAGAAATAGTCTGACGGGGCAGCCTATTCCCTTGTAAAGGACAGAGCCGGAGGCACGATTAGGCCGGCAGGACTGGTTGCATGCAATCCGAGCATTATTCCGAACCACCGCGCTCGCGGCCCGAGTCCGTAGCGCCAGGGGCGCCCCGGATTGCGGTCGTCGTTAACGGCAATGCCAGGAGTGTAACCGACGAAGTTATCTCAACGCTTGATCGGATATTGGCGGGAGGAGATCTCTTCGTTTCTCAGCGATTGTCGGACCTTCGGGAAATCGCGAAGACTGTATTGGGGCGGGGCTACAGTACGGTTTTGACTGGGGGAGGTGACGGCACGTTTACGGCAGTTGTAACCGCTGTAATCAAGGAAGCGCGCAGCCAATGCGTCCCAGTCCCTCGCTTTGGACTGCTCAAATTGGGCACGGGCAACGCGTTAGCGTGGGTCGTCGGGGCCACATCAAGTGGAGTGCGCGGACTATCAGCCGATATTGAGAGACTTCAGGCCGATGCCGGGAGCCGACCGATGCACCTGGTGGAAGTGGAAGGTCGGATAGCACCCTTTTGCGGATTTGGCGCCGACGCGCAACTCCTCGCCGACTACGACAAGACCAAGCGCTTTCTTTTGAGAACACCCCTGCGTGGCGTGGCGCCAGGTGCCTTCTCCTACGGTTTGGCGGCGGTCACACGAACTATCCCTAGCTCGATATTCTTCCCCATGCCGCATGTACGAGTGATCAACACGGCTGATGCCGCGTATCGAATAGGTGCCAAGGGGAGTCGAGTCGGTGGACCCTTTGCCCCGGGTGACACGCTCTACGAAGGTCCGGCCAGAATCGTTGCCCTTTCCTCCATTCCCTTCTGGGGCTTCGGATTTCGCGCATTTCCCTACGCTAACGAGCGAGCGGACCGCATGCAACTGAGACTTTCAACGATTTCTGCCGGCCCATTTTTGCGGAATTTCAAGGCCATTTGGCGCGGCGATTACCAGGCTTCGGATATTTTATTCGATTACCTGGTAAAGGCCGTCAAAATCGAGATCGACCCGCCGTCGCCCTTCCAAATTGGAGGCGACTACTTCGGAATCAGGGAAAAAGTGGAAGCTTCTTTGACCGAAGAGCCCATACGTCTAGTCAACTTCTACGCGCCGCCGAGCGCATCGTAATCGCGACAACCCCAAAAATCTAACCAATCGTATTGATCATCGAGCCAATATATACGGCTAAGTTGCCCGATTCCTCGAGACCCTGATACCGAGTCGGCATGAACCTATCTGGCCGTCTCGCGGCGACCACGCTCGGCGACCTGCTCGGTACGCTGCACCGCGCCCGTGCTAGCGGAACTCTTGAACTCACGGAAGATGCGGGGCCCGTCGCTGGTCGTGTGCATCGGTTGCGTTTCGATGCGGGGTTACTTCACTTTGTTGAATCTACCCTCGGCGCTCCGCGTTTGGGCGAAATGTTGGTCGCTAAAGGGTACATTTCGCACCTGCAGCAAATCGAGCTCCTCTCGTACCAGGAATGTGCACTCGGCAAGAGCACCGGAAAATGTCTTATAGAACTTCAATGGGTATCGTCGGATCTGATACGCGAAACAATACGTGAACAGTTGATCGGCCGCTTGTCGGCGCTCTACCAATTGAGAAATGCTCGGGTGACCTATCGCGTCATCCGACCTCAACTCCAAGGCATTGTGCCGAACGAGCCGCTCACGGTCAAAGAGTTTCTGCACGGAAGGCCGAGAACTCGCGATCGTAAACCTGCCGAAGACAGTTCCTCGCATGCTTCCGATTCTCCGAAAATCGTGATGAATCCCAGCGATCCAATGCGACGACGCGCTTTGCTTTTGTTGGGTCTTGAACCTCACGCGGACACCACTGACGTCAAGCGAGCCTTCCGTCGCATGGCGGCAAAACTTCACCCCGATCGACACCTGGTAGCGCCTCTGCGCCAACAAGAACTCGTGCGCCAGCGCTTCTCGCAAGTAACAGAAGCTTATCACTTACTGACGGGTTAGCCGTTCGACTTCGTATCGCTCACAGAGGGGTTTGATCTCACGACGTTGACGGGGCGTGCGACGGCGGGCATGGTCGCGGTCTCTGCGGAGTTCGAGCGTGAGATCCGTCGCGAGCGCGTAACGGCGGCAGGTACACACAATTATGGAACTAGTTCTCCACTATAGGGGTCCACTGAAGGCGAACGGCAGACCCGACCACAAACACGAAATTCGGCGAGTCATCCATCGGACAGCTGGCGATACTGTGGCGGATGACAATCTGGTGACTTCGCTATCCGTAAGAACGAGTCAGCTGCTTGAAGCATGCACCGACAGGTCACTTGTGGTGCTCGTCATGCGCATTCGCATCGGTCGAACGATGGGCACTGTTGGAAACGGAGTGCTTTCTTGAAACCGCCCCGAGGCGCGCGGGTTGCTAAATTACTAGACGTCTAATCCCGGTAGACTTCGCGCCGGTGGGCAATACGTTGCACCACGAGCTCGGCCGAGGAGGAATCAAGTGCGAACAGTACTCGGTAATCGCCCACGCGCAGGCGGTGCTGGCCAGGTTTGCCCTTAAGTGCCTTGACGTCGCCATAACCGGTTTCGGCATAGCGACGAATGGCTGCCGTGATTTGCTTGAGCTCGCGTGCAGCAATGCGGCGCGTCTCGCGTTCGATGCCCTCTTGAAATCTAACGCTGTAGATCATTCGCCGGCAGCAATGCGAGCGTCAACCAAGCTTTCGAATTCGTCCAGCGACATGAGGGCCTTACCCGAGCGCCTCTCGATGCGCGTGGCTTCGATAGCGGCCAAGTCTTCAGCAGTCAGCGGCTCGTCGTCAACGGGCGCATTCATCAGCGAGAGGGCCACAGGGTCGAGCTGCTCAGCAAGCGGCATGCTTCAAATATGCGCCGACCCCTAGCGCTTTGCAAGCATCAACTATTGTCCGAGTAGACTCCTGGGACACAGGATTCGGGGAACGTAATTGGAGCGCAGGGCTCATCGCCAATTCTTTCGATGTAATTGGGCAAACTCGTTGCTGATGTCGTGCGCATGCGAACGCAGGCGAATCACTTCTGGCTGGTGCTTTGGGCGCCGCGGCGCACCACCTCGCGGCGCACGGGATATGCCCGTTTCTTTGGGTGTGGCTTTTGAAGTGCTCAAACTTTCCTGGAAGCCAGGCAATGGCCGACTAACCTCGATAGACTTCGCGCCGGTGGGCAATGTGTTGCACCACGAGTTCTCCGGCAGAATAATCAATTGCAAACCGAACCCGCCAATCACTTACGCGCAGCCTGTACTGGCCAGGCTGGCCCTTGAGTGCCTTCACGTCGCCGTAACCTGTTTCAACGTACCGGTGAATGGCTACTCTGATTCGTTCGAGCTCATTCACTGGAATGCCACGGACCTCACGTTCGACGCCTCTCCGAAATTGGACGCTGTAAATCATTCGCCGGCAGTAATACGAGCGTCAACCAATTGGTCAAACTCATCGAGCGTCATGAGCGGCTTGCCCGAACGTCGTTCGTTGCGCGTTTCTTCAACGGCGTGTAGCTCTGCTTCCGTCTCGGGTTCATCGTCAACCGGGGCGTTCATCAACGAGAGGGTCACGGGGTCGATCTGCTCAGCAACTGCCATATTTCAAGTATGTGCCGAGCCCTCGGGCTTAGCAATGGTACCTTAAGCGAAATGTCTACTCATGCAAAACACCCCATAAAACAAGCCACTTGCGAAGCCCCCTTGGCCAAGTAGTATCTCCCGGGACACAGGATTCGGGGACCGTAATGGAGCGCGGGGCTCATCGCCAATTCTTTCGCTGTAATTGGGCAAACTCGTCGCTGATTTCGTGCGCATGCGAACGCAGGCGAATCACTTCGGGCTGGCGCTTTGGGCGACGCGGTGCACCACCTCGCGGCGCACGGGGTATGCCTGTTTCTTTGGGTGTGGCCTTTGGCGACTCGGACTTTGGCGGTGGTGGCGGTACCGGTGCCGGCTCGGCTAGCTCGCCCTTGGCGCCCGCTTTGCTGCCGCGTTGGCCTCTCGCTCTGCCAACCTGGCCATTGCATCGACTGCCAGCAAAATTGCGGCGGGCGTTTTCGGTCTTCTGGGCTTCCTTCAATTCGCGCAGTCGTTCGACACTTGCGTCAAGTTCGAGCCGAAGCACCGCGCGTTCATCCTTCGCCGACGGGTCGCCCTTCGTGACGGCGAAGCGCGCTTCGATTTCGCGTTGACGCGCCACGCATTCCGCTTGAGTCAATTCAGATGTCTCTACTCCATTTGGTTGGAACAAGTCCTAAAAGCAAGTATACTATTGGGGCACAGGGGCTCAGAGATTTTGTTGCCTTATGTTTACGGGTCGCGGTCGCCTGGTTTTGTAGGCATCATTTTGGGACAGCACTCTGTCAACAGTCGAGCGTGGAATTTCGCGAGGTTAAGACCCTGCGATGCCGACGTCGCGCGACCGCACAACGGGTAGCTGGAAACGAACGGTCGCTGGTTAAAGGGATATGACGGCAATGATACCGTGCCATTGTCGATCTCACGCAACCTGCAAGTGAAAGTCCTGTTCAGAGCAGGGTTGTTTGGGAACGCTTAGAACGGCACCGTGATTGACTACTTCAAGCAGTCCCAGTAATGCCAGTTGAACAGTACGCTTGATTGTCTCTCGACCGTTTTCCCACCTTGAGGGCCGACCAGGCACCGTGGCATACACGGCGACACGCTGGGGGCAATTGCTCGATTCGCAGCGAATGCCCAGTGGTCAGGCTCCTTTGCGTGGGCGAGACTGCTATCGCTTCGTTCTGAGCAATCCACAATTCAACGTGTGCATGACGGGGCCGCGCAACGCGTCTGAATTGAAAGAGGCGCTCGCGGCACTGGATGAAGGCCCCTTGTCAACCGAAGAAGATAATCGAGTGCGCACGGTTGGGCAATACGTGCACGCTCAGCGAAGCTTGTATCAAAGAGTACGAGCAGGTCGAGGTGCTGTGTTGTCTGGGAAGAGCTAGGCATTCGCTCACCGCAGGACGGCCCTAGCCTCTTGCGCCTTCTGGATTTTTTCTCGCCCTTCTGGTTCGTGCTGGCCCTGGACCAGATTCACGATGTTTGAATTTCTAGGGCTAGGTTCGGGATCAGCGAAAAAAGAGTTAGGTTCAGCCGGAAGCAACATCCGGCAGCATCGAACTCGCCTTGCACGTTGACACTTGCCATTTCTTATGTCTGCACGGCACTTAGCCGATTGGGGCCGTTTAGCGCGCTATGTGTGTGTGGCGAGCAGAATAGCTGCTTGAGCCAACAGGAAGTGGACATAGGTTTGAACCCGCGTTAGACTTGCAGTCGTGGAGCGCTCAATCCGAACTTTCGCTTCCTTTGGCGAAGCCGAAACGGCGGATTTGCAGGAATGGATGGCGCTAACCGGTAGTGAACGCCTCCGAATCGGCGAGGCCATGCGCGAGGAGTGCTTCCCTGATCATGAACCAGGACTTCAAAGAGTTCTTTGCCTCGTTGAACACGAGAAAGGTTGACTACCTGATAATTGGCGGCGTCGCCTTCAACTTCCACGCAACGCCCCGCGCAACCAAAGACATCGATGTCTGGGTCGCACCATCGTTGGCGAATCTGCAGGCGTTTCTCGATGCCCTGACGGCTTTCGGATTCAAGCACGAGCTGCAAGCAGCATCGCTGGTGAGTGAGTCGAGAGTCTTGATGCTGGGCCGCGTGCCGAATCGAATCGATGTACTTACGCAGCCGTCGGGTCTGGTTTGGGAACAGTGCTGGGCGAATCGTGTGTTGGCAGACTACGATGGGGAGCCCGTGGCGTTCTTGTCTATCGCCAACCTCATCGAAGCCAAGCGCGCAGCGGGGCGACCGCAGGATCTCGCTGACGTTGCAAAATTGGAGAAGGTCGCAAAATTGCAGCGGTAGTCCGCGCCCCTAGTCCCTTCCGCCTTCTGGATTTTTCCTCATCCTTTGGCTCGTGTTAGCCCCGGCCCTGGACCAGATTCACGATGTTTGAATTTGTAGGGCTAGGAACAGGTTCAGCGAAAATAGGGTTAGGTTTAGCCGGAAGTCAAAAGCCTGAAGGGCTAGGAAGGGCTAGCCTGAAGGGGGCGCGGCCTGAAGGGGCGGCGCGTTACGTTATGTGTGCCCAGCATGGGCGTGGCCAGGAGGTGCAAGTCCTCCGGGGAACCTGGTCGCAGGGACCCCGAGTAAGTCGCAAGGTGAAATAATACCGACCGCGAGGTCGGCACTGAAAGAAGCGAGGAGCAGAAGCTGTGAGTCGACGAACAGAAACCGGATATGAGGCGCTGCAAGCCAGGGCAAGCGGACGTATGACCGCGAAGCTCTCGCGACCAAAGGCGAGCGGTGTAAATCCGGCGATTGTGCAGCGAAGGTCACGACCCTTACCTGGGGAGATCTCGCCTTATGCCTGAAAGGGCGACGCTGGTGAGGCGGAGCGAGAAGTCAGCCGAGGCCGTATTAGCAACGTGGAAGCTGGGCAGGGCGTACCCCGTAATCCCGGAAGTCTTTAGCGTTGTGAAGGGCCGAACGAAAAGGAGAGCGAGTCAGCCGTGAATCTCGAAGACACCAGGCACCAGAAGACCAGGCAACTGGAGCTCCCGTGGGCAAGTAGCGGTGAAGCCGCGAGATATCCGCGAAGCGGTGAAGTGTTGACGGCGGTCAACGGAAACGAGCGCTCAGGAAACGACGACCTCATGCAAGAGGTGGTCGAGCATCGCAATCTGCAACAGGCAGTCAAACGCGTGAAGCGGAACAAGGGCAGTCCCGGAATTGATGGGATGGCAGTGCACGAGTTGCCAAAGTATCTGGCAGAACACCAAGAGGAACTGCGAGCACAACTACTCGCGGGTACCTACAAGCCCAAGCCAGTGAAACGGCAGCAGATACCGAAAGTCGGGGGAGGGCACAGGGAACTCGGTATTCCTTGTGTTCTCGATCGTCTCGTACAGCAGGCCATCTTGCAGGTACTTCAACCGTTATTCGACCCAACGTTTTCCGAACACAGCTACGGTTTCCGACCTGGACGTCGAGCGCACGATGCCGTGTGCGCGGCGCAGAGATACATCCAGCAAGGGTACCGATGGGTGGCAGACGTTGACCTCGCTCGATTTTTCGACCGAGTCAATCACGACGTCTTGATGGGAAGGTTGGCGAGAAGAATAGGCGACAAGTGTCTGCTGGGACTCATTCGTAGATACCTCGACGCTGGCATCATGGCCAACGGGGTAGTGATGGAACGGCAAGAGGGCGTCCCGCAAGGCTCGCCGCTTTCGCCGTTACTTGCGAATGTGCTTCTGGACGAAGTTGATAAGGAACTGGAGAAAAGAGGCTTGGTCTTTTGTCGATATGCCGACGATATGAACGCGTACGCAAAGTCCAAGCGGGCGGCGCAAGATGCCATGCAAACGTTACGGGGCCTCTTCGCCAAACTCCGACTCCAAGTCAATGAATCCAAGAGCGCGGCGGCACGTCCGGAAGAGCGCAAGTTCCTGGGGTATAGCTTCTATAACCAGGCAGGAGCGGTCAAACGGCGCGTGGCACCCAAGGCCCTGCAAACGATGAAGGACCGAGTCCGGGAAATCACCGGGCGCAATCGAGGGCGAAGCATGACGAGCGTGGCCAAGGAACTGCGTGCGTATCTCGTTGGGTGGAAGAACTACTTTCACCTAGCCAATACGCCCGGTATTTTCCGTGGCCTCGACACGTGGATTCGCCATCGACTGAGAGCCATCCAGCTCAAACAGTGGAGACGTGGGAGTACGGTGTATCGCGAACTATGCGCACGGGGAGTACCCGAGCGCGTAGCGCTATCCGCCGCAGCTCATGCGAAACGCTGGTGGAGCGTATCGGCTCATAAAGCCCTTCACATCGCGCTGCCGAACGCCTACTTCGACCAACTGGGATTACCGCGGCTTGCGAGC